>NZ_BAAGXF010000004.1:0-386908 GCF_054779975.1 Hymenobacter arcticus | reverse complement strand
AGCCGGAGCCTAGGAACTCCGCTCGCTGCTTACTGGCTCGTTTTCTTTTGGGTTAGCCCCAATTCCTAACACCCTCTAATTCTTTCTGGTCAAAACCCTCGATAAATTTCAGGTTAGCAGGTTCACCTATTCGGCCTGTAAGGGCTGAATTCTTTGGGACCAGTTTAACCCAACCCATGTTATTTTCTAAGCACACTGCAAATCCACTATAAAACAAATCATGCACTGAGGCTGGAATCCATGCTATCAGACAGTTATGATACGCAATAAAATCGGGGAATTCTTCGGCATCGCAAGTTACCCAAGTATCCCAGGCTGGCACTTCCCATATATCTAGTAAACACTGCGAATAAAATTCTGCGCCACCGTCGAGTGTTGAATCTATTGGTCTGGTATAAACTAGGCTACCCAACGTTAATGCTTCATCAAGAGAAATCAGTGAAATTTCCTTCTCTTTCAATAGCATGCGTCGTTTTTCAACTTCCAGGCTGAAATTAGCTAAGCTACTGATGGGTACCCGTTGCACTGAAGGCTTTTTATGAAAAGGCTGAATTTCAGGACTACGAAAATAATTATGCTCGAAATGAGGATTGACTTTTAGAATCCAAGTGGCCACTTCAGTAATTCTCGTTTCGATAGCATTCATAATAGCTGGCAGGTAGCAGCTTACGAAACAGATTGGTTACTTCTGCATGCTTCATCCGAAGCCAAAGATACTATCCTCCTCGAACTATACAGACGAGTATATTATCTGAACCGCGGATTTGTCGGATTATTCGGATTTTAGTAGTTATTATCTTTTCTTTCTACTTGATAATGAGCGCTGACCTAACGAACAAAAACAAAAAAGACCGCCGTAGGGCGGCCTTTTTACAGACATAAAAATCGTTACCAAAATCCGCTTAATCTGACTAATCCGCAGTTCAGATTTACTTACCTACCATGCCCATCATGGCTTCGGGGTAGCGGGTACCGGCGGCCGCGCCCAACGGCAACAGCTCATCCAGGTGGCGCAGCTCATCCTCAGTCAATTGCACATCGAGGGCACCTACGTTTTCTTCTAGGTATTTCACGCGCTTGGTGCCGGGAATGGGCGCGAGGTCGTCGCCCTGGGCTAGCACCCACGCCAAAGCTAATTGACTGGCCGTGACGCCTTTACTCTGAGCCAGGTCGCGCAGGTGGTTTACCAGTTTGAGGTTTTTGTGGAAGTTCTCGCCCTGAAAGCGGGGCGAGTGGCGGCGGTAGTCATCGGGCGCGAAGTCCTCAAACTTCTGAATTTCGCCAGTGAGGAAGCCCCGGCCCAGGGGCGAGTAGGGCACGAGGCCGATGCCTTTTTCGCGCAGCAGGGGCAGAATTTCGACTTCCACGTCGCGGCTCCAGAGGCTGTACTCCGTTTGCAGGGCGGCAATGGGGTGCGTGGCGTGGGCGCGGGCAATGGTTTCGGGGCCGGCTTCGCTGAGGCCCAGGAAGCGCACTTTGCCCTCTTCCACGAGGCGGCTCATGGCCCCCACAGTTTCCTCGATGGGCACGGTGGGGTCCACGCGGTGCTGGTAATAGAGGTCGATGTGGTCGGTACCCAGGCGCTTGAGGCTGCCCTCGGCCGACTGCCGCACGTACTCGGGCCGGCCGCTGATGCCACGCTTGGTGGGGTCGTTTAGGTCGCGCACAATGCCAAACTTGGTGGCCAGCACCACCTTGTTGCGCCGCGTTTTGTCGGCCTGAAAGAAGCGGCCCAGCAGTTCCTCGTTGGTGTAGGGGCCGTACATGTCGGCGGTGTCGAAGAAGCTGATTTCCAGCTCCAGGGCGCGGGCCAGGGTGCGCAGGCTTTCGGCATCGTCGGGCTGGCCGTAGAAGTCGGACATGCCCATGCAGCCGAGGCCGAGGGCAGAAACAGTGAGGCCGGAGCGGCCGAGTTGGCGGGTTTGCATAGGTTGATTGGGGAAAAGGATAGGCTGTAAACTCCCAGGGGCGAGGTTTTGATTTGTAGGCGGCGCATTTGGAGCGGGCCTTCGCGGCGCGACCGACGCCGACAAGCAGTTCCCGCAGCAGGCGCTGAGGTTTTACGCAGAGGTTCGCAGCGCGCACGAAAAATCGGCGGCAGCTTCGGGGGCGGCCGTACCTTTGGGGCATGAAAAAACTGCTGCTTTTGCCGCTGGGTGCGGCTTTTGGGTTGCTGAGCCTGGGCTTGCCGGGCTGCGGCACCAAGGCTACCACCGAGACTGCCACGCCCGCCGTGCAGGCCCGCGCGCTCGAAAACACGCTCATGGCCCGCCACGATAGCCTGATGGGTCAAACCGAACAGCTCTTCGAGCTTAAAGCTCAGCTCACCGCCGCCAAGGTACCCGCCAACGCCCCGGTGCTGGCCAAGATGCAAACCGCCTCCCAGGCCATGATGACCTGGATGCACGCCTACCAGCCGCCCGATAGCACCGCGCCCGCGCCCCAGCGCCTCACCTACCTCAAAGACCAGCAAACCCAGCTCCTGACCGTGGCCCAGCAGATTACGGCGGCTCTCGACTCGGGCAAAGCCACCCTACGCCGCGCCACCCCACCGGCCGCCGCGCCCGCAGTGGCCGCCCCGCAACCCAAGTAGCTTACCCCCATAGCCCACCACCGGGGGCCGCCCGCGAACGACTGGCGGCCCCTGGCTGTTTAGTTACCGAGCCGGGCCGCGGGCCGGGCTGCGTTATTGCCCCCTAGTCTGTTAGTGTTATGTTGTTATGTTGTTGAAATATTTGCCCGCCGTGGCGCTGCTTGCCCTGGCCGGCTGCAACCAAGCCACCCCCACGTCCGACACGGGCGCGCTGGCCATTCATACCGATGCCGCGCCCGATACCGCTTCCGCCACCCTACCCTACCTCGGCGATTCGGAGCGGCAGGTGGGGCCCGCTGGCGATACTACTACGGTGTACCCCACGGTGCCCGCCTTCCGCCTGCACGACCAGGATGGCCACCTGGTAACCAACCAGAGCCTGGCCCACAAGGTCTACATCACCGATTTTTTCTTTGCCACCTGCCCCGGCATCTGCCCCAAAATGCAGAGCGAGCTGCTGAAGGTATATAAGAAGTACTCGGCTAACCCCGACGTGGTATTTGTTTCGCATACCATTGACCCCGAGCACGATAGCCTACCTGTGCTGCGCGACTACGCCCGCCGCCTGGGCGTAAACACGCCGGGTAGCAACTGGCGCTTCGTGCGGGCCAGCCGCGACTCGGCTTACGCCCTGGCCAAGGCCTACTTCACCGGGGCCATGCCCGATGCTAAGGCCCCCGGCGGCATTGCCCACAGCGGCACCTTTGCCCTCGTGGACGACCAGGGCCACGTGCGCGGCCTCTACGATGGCCTCAACCCCCAGGAAACCGCCAAGCTATTGCGCCAGCTGCCCAAGCTGCTGGCCGAAGTGAAAACCCGCCAGGCCACGGCGCAGCGCTAACCCATGGCGGCCCTCCAACTCAACCCTTTCGGCCTATTAAGTAACTCCTTGCTGCTGTTGGCGTTACTGGCGCTGCCTAGCTGCTTTACCAACAAGGGGCACCAGGGCGAGCGCCTCTACGGGCAGCACTGCGCCAGTTGCCACGGCGAGCAAGGCGAGGGCATTGGCCAGCTGGTGCCGCCGCTGGCGGGCTCCGATTACCTGGCCCAACACGCGGGCCAGCTGGCCTGCATTGTGCGCGTAGGCCTGAAAGGGCCGATTGTGGTAAACGGCGTGAGCTACAACCAGTTGATGCTGGGCGTGCAGGACACCGCCACGCATCGGCAGCTTTCGCCGGCTCAGATTACTAACTTGCTCAACTTTATTGAAAGCCACTGGGGCAACCACCCCGGCCCGGCCGGGGCCCGTACTATTGCCGGTACCGAAGCCGAATTGCGCGCCTGTGGCGAGCGGTAGGCTACCTTTGCTTTCAACTGTTTCCACCGCTAATCTTACCTGTTGACATGGGTCTCTTCGACTTTCTAAAAAACAAACCTGAGTCGGCCCCGGCCATTCCTTCGGCACCCGCCCCGGCCGGCACCACCCCGGCCGCCGGCGCCACCCAGCCGGCGGCCGCCGCGCCCAAAGGCCCCCGCTACCAGGGCTCGACCCACGTGGCCCCGGCTGCGCCTATGCCATCCATGGCTGGCATTCCGCCCATGCCCGAGCCGCTGGGTATGCCCAACGAGCCGGAGTTTCCCTACGAGCCCCAAAACATCCTGGAACACCTGCTGCTATTGGCCCCGGTAGATGAGAATGCCCGCCCGGCCTTCTACCAGGCGCTGTTGCAGGAGAATATCCTGATGGTGCTGGCCCCCGCCGAGGACCAGGCCACCGGCGAAGTGCAGCTGAGCGAAGGCGCCCAAATTCAGCTGCAAGTGTTGCAGGACGGTCGCCTGCCCATTTTCTCCTCCGAGGCGCGCCTCAGCGATGGCGGCATGGATGCCAGCACCGTGAGCTGGGTGCCCATTCCGGGCCAGGCGTTTTTTGCCATGACCCAGGGCCAGGACTGCGTGCTGAACCCCTTCTCGGTAGCGGGCAAGCTGCTGCCGGCCGCCGAAATTCAGGCGCTGCTCGCGGGCCAGCTCTCGCAGGGCAACGGCCTGCCCTCCGACGCTCAGGTGGTACTCAACGCTCCCGAGCTACCCGAGGGCCTGGCCGAGTCGCTGGCCGAATTTGGCGCGGCCAATGCCGACATCCTGTCCATTTACGTGGCCCAGATGCAACTAGCCGGCGACGATAGCCAGCCCCCGCGCCTGTTGCTGGGCTTCGACACCATCAGCCACGACCCCGAGTTTATGCAGCAACTCGGCCCCGCGCTGGAAGGCCGCACCGGTGACTTTCAGCACGTGGACCTCATGCTCCTCGACCTGACGTCGGAAGAAGGCGTGAACCCTTACTTCCAGCAGCCCGAGGTGCAGCCTGTCTACAAGTCATAGGCTGGCACTTCACTCCGTAGTCCCAAATAGAAGAGGGTGGCTAGCGCAATGCGCTAGCCACCCTCTTCTATTATCTATATGATTATCAATCAATTAAACGATAACTGCCGTTGCTTCGGCTTCTTCGTGACGGGTAATAAACTTTTTAAACAGCGGCCGCAGGCTCACGTAAAGTAACAGCACCACCGGCACGGCGGCTACGGCCCAAATCACAAGCGCCCCTAGCTCGGCGCGCCACAGCAGGTGCAGCACGTGGCCCCAACCGTCGGTTTTTACCATAGCCTTGATTTGGTCGAGGCTCAGGTGGGCTACTTCGCGGCCCTGGCCCAACACGGTAGCGCCCCAGCGCAAAAACGGCAGCAACAGCAGTACTTGCAGCGGGCTTAGCACGTGGCACACCAGCTGCATAGCCGCCACGTTGAGCTTGAGGCGCAGTGCCACCGCCGTGCTCACGATGGTAGTAAGGCCAAAAATGGGGGCCAACCCAAACGCCACGCCCAAGCCCGCCGTAAGGGCCAGGCTACCAGGGGACAAGCCAGCCTTGAGCAGACTCAGAAATGGGTCTACCAGTCGGCGCTGAATCCAGGTGCGGGGCGGGGCTTCGGGCGCAGCCCGCACCCCGGCGGCGGAGATGGAAGTTGTAGTCATGCGTAACTAGTCGGCCAAATAAGCTGTTTACTAGCGCGCCCGGCCACCTGGCTGGTGGCGACGCACGCCACGCGGCCGCCCCTTTTTACCCACTCCGGCGCAAAATGTTGTCGGCGGGGCGTTAAGTTTCTTATGGCCAAGGCTTCCTCCTCCCCTGCTTCCCAGCCCCCCCACCGCCTGCCCTGGTGGCTGGAGCTGTGGCTGCTGCTGCGCCGCGCCGCCCGCGAACTGGCCGCCAACGACCCGCTGCGGCTGGGCGCGGCCACGGCGTTTTTTACCTCGTTTGCGCTGCCGCCCATCCTCATTATTCTGGTGCAGCTGCTGGGGTCGGTGTACTCGGCGCGGGGCGCCCGCATGATGCTGCTCACCAAGCTGGGCGAGGTCATTGGCAGCACCGCCACCGGCCTGGTAGCCCAAACGGTGCACAACGTGGGCCACCAGACCCGCAACCGCCTCATTACGTGGCTGGGCTTCGCGTTTCTGGTGTTTATCGCTACCACACTATTCACCGTCATTCAGCACTCACTCAATCAGTTGTGGCACGTGCGGCCCCGGCGGCAGCTCAGCCAGGTGTCGGTGGCTGCGCGCGAGCGGGTGCGCTCGGCGGGCGTGCTACTGGCTACGGCGGCGCTCTCGGTGCTGGCCTTTTCGGCCGATGCGGCGCTGTCGCTGTTCGCCAATTTTGTATCCGGCTTCGACGTCATTTTTGCCTTTTACGTCGTGTGGGTGCTCAACCTGGTGGTGAGCCTGCTCATTCTGGCGGTGTGGTGCGGCTTCGTATTTCGCACGCTGAGCTCGGCAAAAGTGCCTTGGCGAGCCGTGCGGCGCGGGGCCCTGCTCACGGCGGTGCTCATCGAACTGGGCGAGCGCGTGCTGGGCCAGCTGCTGGTAAGCCGCGACCTGGGCCCCATCTACGGGCCGGCGGCCAGCTCGGTACTGGTACTGCTGTTCGTGTTCTACTCAGCCATGATTTTCTACTTTGGCGCGGCCTTCACCCAGGCCTACGCCCACCACGTAGGGCTCGATATCAAACCCAAGAAGACGGCCGTGCGCTACCGGCTGGTGAATGTGGAGGAGTAAATTAATGGTTAGCGGTTAGCGGTTAATGATTAATGCCTCCTGGTTGCGAACTAGCTAGGCATAACTAACTCGAAACCAATCATAACTGCACTTAATCATTAACCATTAATCATTACTCATTACTTCCGACCTTTGCCGGATGCAAGCTGACCCCGCCGCCCCGGCCTCTTTTTCTGATTTCAACCTTTCGCCCGAACTGCTGCAAGGCCTGGCCGAGCTAAACTTCGTCAAGCCTACGCCCGTGCAGGCCCTAGTGCTTCAGCCCGCTCTCGATGGGCAGGATGTGGCCGGGCAAGCCCCCACCGGCTCGGGCAAAACGGCCGCCTACGGCCTGGCTATTCTGGCCCAGGTGGACCCCAGCGCCAAGGCCGTGCAAGCCATTGTGCTGGTGCCGGCCCGCGAGCTGGCCCTGCAAGTGCGCGACGCCCTCAAAAGCCTGGGCAAGCACATGGCGGCCCCCGGCCTGCGCGTGGCGGCCCTCTACGGCGGTCACGCCATGCGCGATGAAGTGCAGACCTTGCAGCAAACGCCCCACGTGGTAGTGGCCACGCCCGGCCGCCTGCTCGACCACTTGGAGAAGCGCAACATCATCCCCAACCAATTGAAAGTATTGGTGTTAGATGAGGCCGACAAGCTGCTCGACTTGAAGTTTCAGGAGGAGATGGCGACTATCATCAGCCGCCTGCCGCGCCGCCGCCAGACGCTGCTGTTCTCGGCCACCATGCCCGATAAGGTGATGGTGTTGGTGCGCGACTACCTCACCCGCCCCCGCATGCTGACGGCCGCCGGCGGCATCAATGGCGAGATAACCGGCGCGGCCCTGCCCGCCTCGCTCACCCTGCGCGGCCACGTGCTCAACGCCGTGGAGGACAAGCCCGCCGCCCTGTATCACCTGCTACAACAGCCCGAAACCGGCCAGACGCTCATCTTCGCCAACACCCGCGACAAGGTGGAGGAGCTGGCCCAGTTCCTGCGCGGCCGCGGCGTAGCCGCCGAGGTACTGCACGGTAAACTGCCCCAGCCTGAGCGCGACAAAGCGCTGATGAAGCTGCGCAATAACTCGGCCCAGGCCCTGGTAGCCACTGACGTAGCCGCCCGTGGCCTCGATGTACCGGCCCTCGACACGGTTATCCAGTACGACCTGCCGCACGATGCCGAAACCTTTCAGCACCGCGCCGGCCGCACGGCGCGGGCCGGCGTAGCTGGCACCGCTCACCTGCTGGCTACCCCGCCCGAGCAGGCCCGCGTGCAGGCCTGGCCCTCGGCCCAAAGCGCCCAGTGGAAGCGCCTGGTGCCCCCGGCCATGCCCCCCGCCAACGCCGCCAACAAGCTGGCCCGCCCCGAAACCATCACGCTGCACGTTACGGCCGGCAAGAAGCACAAAGTGAGCGCCCACGACCTGGTTGGGGCCTTCGTCAAAGTAGGCGGCCTCGAACACCACACGGTGGGCCGCATCGAGGTCTTCGACTTCTATTCCTACGTGGCCGTGCCCCGCAAACAGGCCGCCGAGCTCCTCGAAAAGCTGAACGGCGCGAAAGTAAAAGGCGTGAAAGTGCGCGTGACGGAGGTGGCGTAAACAACGATTGACCCCACCCCCCGGCCCCTCTGGGAAAGGGGGAGCCTGACTACTCGGTGCCGCGTATGACTGGCTCCCCCTTTCCCAGAGGGGCCGGGGGGTGGGGTCAATCGTTGTTTACTTCACCTTTCTCACCTTGCCATCTACTACTGCCTCAGTGCCGTCCTGCAACAGCAGTGGCCGAGCCTTGGTATTACCTGGCGCGCCAGCGCCTTGAAAATCGCGGATGCGCAGGTTAGTGAAGTGGTTGATTTCGAGGCCGTTCGTTAGGTACGGTGCTTTTGTGCCCACCCAGTTCAGCTTGAAGTTGTCTACCGTTAGGCCGTTGATGTGCTCGGCCAGCAGGCCGGGAATATCGCGGGCAAATAGGCCGAATTTGGGGTCTAGGTTGCCGCGTAGGTCCACGTTGCCGCCGGCCACGCCGTTGAGGGGGCTGTCTACGAAGTCGAAGGTGAGGTTGTGAAACTCCACGTCTTCGAGCGGGCTTTCGGCAGTGCCGTAGAGCAGGATGCCATTCTCGCCCCGGCAGGTGATGTTGTGGAAGCGCACGTTTTTGATGCGGCCCATTTTCACGCTTTTGTCGGCGTTGCCGCGAATGGCCGAAATGTGAATCGGCTCGCCGTTACCCCACCAGTCGCCGGTGCGCAGCTTGGTTTCGATGCGGATATTGCTGAAAGTCAGGTTCTCCAGCGAGCCTTCGTCGCGCAGCGAGATATTGATGCCGCGCGTTGAGTTGGTGATGTTGCAGTTGCTCACCGTCACGTTGCGTACGGTGTTCTGGTCCAGGAAACCGATGCGAATGCCGCTGCTGGCCGACTGCAAGTTGCAGTTTGTAATCACGATGTTCTCCGAAACGTGGCGCAGGTTATGGTAGCCCGGAATCTCGAAGTGATGGTTGTAGCCGCATACTACCAACGCGTCGTCGCCAGCCTGAATATCGCAGTCGCTCACCGTCACGTTGCTACAGCTGGTGAAGTCCACGCCGTCGGCATTGGGCACCAGCAGGCCCGAATACAGCCGGATGCCCGTCACGCGCACGTCGTTGCAGTCAGCAAAGTGCATCGTCCAGAACGGCGAATTAATCAATGATACATTGCTGACCGTCACGTTTTTACAGACCGAGAAAACGACCATCTGCCGGGGCCGGTCCTTGGGCACTACCGGGCCGTCGCCGATGCCGCTGGCCACGTGGCGGTAGTTGTTTTTTTGGCGCGTGTAGCGCGTGGTCACGCTGTCTAGGGCCTTAACCTGGGTGAAGTCGTAGAACGCCGGGTTGTTGCCGTCCACGGTACCCTCGCCGGTGATGGCCACGTTCTCCGCGTTTTCGGTGAACAGCATGCCGTAGTAGTTCTGGCCGTACTGCGGCAGCGTATAGGCATGATAATCAGCGAGATTGGGGCTACCCTTGAGCACCGCGCCGTTGTCGAGGTGCAGGGTCACGTTGCTTTTAGAAACACCGTGCCGATGACGTAGGTGCCGGCCGGCACCTCCACCGTGCCGCCACCGGCCTTGGTGCAGGCGTCCACGGCCTTTTAAATGGCGGCGGTGGCCACGGTGCGGCCATCGGCCACCGCGCCGTAGGCGCGTACCGAATAAGTTTGGGCCAGCGCGGCACCCGTGGAAAAGGCCAGCGCACCGGCCAGCAGTAGAAACTTACGCATAAAAGCAAGGCACTAAAAAATGGAGCGACCTAGCTCCATTTGAAATCAACTAGCTGGCCATCAAGCCGCCACTTGCTGGGCTGCAGGACGGTAAGCCAGTCGAGCGGCTCGCCCACGGGCTGCACCTTGGCGGCTTGGGCGAAGGCCGCTTTCAGCGCGACTTTTTGGGCCGCGCCCACCGCCTCGGGCTGCGCCGAAACCAGCAGCGGCGCGCCGCTACCAGCCAGTAGGCGCAGCCACTGCTCGTTTTGGGCCCACGGCACCTTGGGGGTCAGTCCCACGCAATCACCATCGGCGGCGAAGAGTTTATTATGCTGCACCAACCTGTATCCCAAGGTATTGACCCCCATTTTGCGGGTGCGGTCCCACTCTAGGCCGCTGGTGTCGTCGCCAATGCGGTTCAGCTCAAACAGCCCGGCCGCGAGGTGGCCCACCGTGTTGCAGCCGATGAGGTAGGCCGGCCCGGCCGCCTGCCGGATGGCGCGGTACAAGTCCAGTAGTACCTCGGCCGTGGTGCGGGTGTTGTCGGCAAAGCGCCAGCCGGGGGCGGTGAAGCCGTCGCCCATCTCAAAGCCCCAGCGCCCCAGGAGGTCGTAGGTCGTGAAATCATGCTTCACCAGCTCATAGCCCCACTTTTGATAGGTAGCGAAGTTGCGCTGAATCAGCGCCACGTTCTCCGCAATGGTGGGGTCGAGCACCGGCTTTTTGGGGTCGTTGCGGCCCGCGATGGCGGGTAGCAGGCGGTTGGCCGGCGTGTCGTGCGCGGCGCAGAGCGGGCGCGTCCACAGCCCCGGCCGCATACCCAGCTGGCGAATTTCGCCGCCCAGCCTGGTCATGTCGGCAAACTTGGCGTTGGGCCGTGAGAAGTCATCCTGCCAGCAGCAGTCGCCGGGCAGCGCGGGTGAGTAGGCCGCCCAGCCCGCATCGATGACCGAGAAGGGCCGGTTGCCGCCGGCCGGCATGAGGTCGGCCAGCAGCCGGGTGTGCTGCAAAATGAGGTCGGCCGAGTTGTTGCCGTAGGCAAAATACCAGTCGTTGATGCCGTACACCGGCTGGCGCGGCAGCCGCGGGGCCGGGCACATAATACCACAGAAGCGCCGGGCAGTGGCAAAGGTGTCCTCGCCCGGCTGGCCGGCGGTAGCCACGAGGGTGGCCGCCGCCAGCTCGCGCGGGCCCAGCTCCACGCCCACGCCCGCGCTGCTGGCATCCAGCGTCAGCTGCATGCGCCCTTCGCCTATCTGCCAGCAGCAAAGCGTGTTACTCCCTGTCTGCACCCCAAAGCACACCGTATCGGCCGGGCGCGCGCCGTGCTGCACAAAGTACCAGGGCAGCGGGCGGCCGAAGCGGGCGGGCTCAAACTGCACGTCGCCGTAGGTGCGCTCCCAGGCGTCGCCCAGCACGCGGGCAGCGGGTGGCACATCGTAGCGCCACTCCAGCTCCAGGGCCCGCAGCGGGACGCCCGGGCATTGCACCCGCACGGCCAGCCCCGCGCCCTGCGGCAACAGCCGCACCATGCAGTCGCGGTAGTACCAGGTAAGCTTGTCGGCCGAAGTCAACTCGTGGGTACCGTCGGCTAGCCGCACGCGCACCTTGGCCGGTGGGCGTACCAAGGCCGGGCGGGCCGCCGTGGCGGCCGCATCCAGCACCAGCAAGCTGGCCAGCGATGCACCCGAAAGGGTAAGAAAGCGCCGCCTGTGCATGGGTGGAAAGGGTAAAGTAGCGTTAGCAACTGCTCAGACGCCTTATCATTTCGAGGCAGGCGCGGCCGTTGTGGTAGGGGCACTTCCAAAAGCCCGCCTTGTCTTCGCCAGCCATCAGCGAATTATCGGCGTGCACGCCCCAGAGCCACTCGCCATTTTGCCGGTCCAGAATGTGGTGCTGCGTGAAGCGCCACGCGCCTTCAGCCATTGCCCCAAATTGCGCGTCGCCGCTCACCTGGTAGGCATTGTAAAAACCTACCACTGCTTCGGCCTGCACCCACCAGTGGCGGTCGGCATCCCAGTGGCCGCCGGGGTGCAGCTCGTAGCCCAGGCCACCATCGGGGGCCAGGCCTTCGGCGGCGGCGCGGGCCAGCTGCACGGCCGTTTGCCGGAAGTGCGTGATGAGGCCGGGCTCGTGCAGCACCTCGGCAGCTTCGAGCAGCAGCCAGGCCGCCTCCACATCGTGGCCAAAGGAAATGGCATCGGGCCGGGGCCGCCAGTGCTCATCCAGAAACAGGATGAGGTGGCCGGTTTTGGAGTCGATGATGTGGTCGGCGAAGTCGAGCAGCAGGGCCTTGATTTGCCGGGCTAGGTCCGCGTCGGGCCACTCGCGGTAGAGGTTGGCATACGCCTCCAGAATGTGGAGGTGCGTATTCATCGTCTTCTTCTCGTTGGCATCCTTGGCGCTCAGGCGCAGGTCGCCGAGGGGCTGCCAGTCGCGGGCGAAGGCTTCGAGGTAGCCGCCCGCGGCGGGGTCAAAGCTATGGGCTTCGATAGTGCGAAACAGCACCTGCGCGTGTTCCAGGGCCATTTTATCGCCACTGGCGCGGTGGTATTCGGCCAGCCCGTAGATGGTGAAAGCCAAGGCATAAATCTGCTTTTTGGTATCGAGCGGCTGGCCTTGGTAATCCACCGACCAGTACACGCCGCCGTGCTCGGCGTCCAGGAAATGCGCCGTAATGTAGTCGTAGGCCCGGCGGGCCACGGCCAAGTTTTCGGCGTTGGGCTGGTGGTTGTGAGCCGCCGCAAACGTCCACATAATGCGGGCGTGCAATACCGCGCCTTTGGGCGCGGTGGCAGTGGGGTGGTTGTCGTTGTCGATTTTACCCAAAAAGCCACCCTGCGCCTCGTCGGGGGTATGGGTGCGCCAATAAGCCAGAATACTATCCAGTTCTTCTTGAAATTCAGTGACTTGCAGCATAGCTTCACTTATAATCGGCTGTCATTGCGAGCACCGCGAAGCAATCGCACCCAAATAACCACTGAACGACTCGTTCAGGTGGGATTGCTTCGCGGTGCTCGCAATGACAGCCATTTTTTATTTCTCTCCCTATCCTTTTGAACTCACCGCGTTGGCCACCCGCTCGCCTACAGAGGCAGGCGTAAGGGCCTGGTTACCATCAATAAGTGCATTAATGGCTTGCACCGAGGCGGCCGAACGCAAATTATCTTCGGGAGTATTCACCACGTAATCAAGTAGTTGCTCGATAGTAGAAGTAGCCACGTGCATGCGCGTGTCCGACGAGGCGTAGTAGATGAACACCCGACCATCGGGGTCGGCAATCCAGCCGTTGCCGAAGGCCACGTTCGACACGTCGCCCACGCGCTCCTCCCCTTCCGGGGCCAGGAAGTAGCCGGCCGGCTTGTGCGTGATTTTGGTGAGGTCGTGCAGGTCGGTCATGAACATGTAGAGCACGTAGCGCAGGCCGGCGGCGGTGTTGCGCACGCCGTGGGCCAGGTGCAGCCAGCCCTGCGCGGTTTTGATGGGCGCCGGGCCGAGGCCGTTTTTCAGCTCTGAAATGGTGTGGTACTGCTTTTTATCGACAATAACCTCCTCCAGCACCGTGGCGTTTTCGATGGACTGCGACAGGCCGAAGCCGATGCCGCCGCCCGTGCCGGCGTCGATGAAGCCGTCTTGCGGGCGGGTGTAGAAGGCGTACTGGCCGTTCACAAACTCGGGGTGCAGCACCACGTTGCGCTGCTGGGCCGAGTTGGTGGTGAGGTCGGCGAGGCGCTCCCAGGCTACGAGGTCCTTGGTGCGGGCGATGCCGCACTTAGCCAGCGCGGCCGACTGGTCAGCGTCGGAGGCGGCGGGGTCGCGGCGCTCGGTGCAGAACAGGCCGTAAACCCAGCCGTCTTCGTGCGCTACCAAGCGCATGTCGTACACGTTGGTATCGGGGTCGGCCGTTTCGGGCATCGTGATGGGACGCTCGTGAAAGCGGAAGCCATCGATACCGTTGGCGCTTTCGGCCACCGCAAAAAACGACTTGCGGTCGTTGCCCTCCACCCGTACCACCAGCGCGTACTTGCCCTGCCACTTAATGGCCCCGGCGTTGAGCGTGGCGTTGATGCCAATGCGCTCCATCAGGAAGGGGTTGGTGGCGGCATTGAGGTCGTATTTCCAGGTTAGTGGGGCGTGGGCGGCCGTGAGCACGGGGCGTCTGTAGCGGTCGAAAACGCCGTTGCTGACCTCCTCTTTCTCATTGGTGAGGTGCAGCAGCTGGTCGTGCTTGGTTTGCAGCAGGTGCAGGCGGTGTTGAAATATAGAAGCCATATTATTAGCTGCTAGCTATTAGCTTTTTTGGTGTGATAAAAGGGATAAGTGATTATTGAACAAGCAGCTAACAGCTAATAGCTCTCAGCCAGCAGCTTAAAAAGCTAGTCGTCGCTCAGGCGGTTCCACCAGGTTTTTTTCAGGATGAAACCCACTACCACCAGAATGGCGACCACCACGGCCAGTGGCACGTGCTGGCTCAGCAGCAGGTACATGGGCAGGATGGTGAGGCAGAGCTGCGCAATGATGCCCAGCACGATGTTGAGCATATTGCGCTTGAAGTTTTTATTGGGCTGGAAGGCAGGGTCTTGCGCCTGCACCTCGGCCAGCACCGGGCCCCAGAAGCCCCAGGGCCGCACCGTGCGATAAAAATTGTGGAGCACCGCCGCCTCGGTGGGCGGGGCCAGGTAGGTGCCGATGATGGAGC
Organism: Hymenobacter arcticus; assembly: GCF_054779975.1. Taxonomy (NCBI): domain Bacteria; kingdom Pseudomonadati; phylum Bacteroidota; class Cytophagia; order Cytophagales; family Hymenobacteraceae; genus Hymenobacter; species Hymenobacter arcticus. The sequence continues at coordinate 372,350 of NZ_BAAGXF010000004.1, read as the reverse complement.
CCGCCAGCGAGATGCCAAACAGCACCGGAAACCAGTACAGCAGGTTGCCCGACGGGATGAGGACGCCAAAAATCATGGCCGCCACAATGCCCGTGGTCATGCCCACAAAAAAGCCCGTGGCGTTGAAGCGCCACCAATGCCACTTGAGCACGTTGGAGGCAATGTAGCCCCCATAAAGCGCTGATACAATGAATTGTAGCACCGTATTCACGTCCTTGGCCAGGAAGCCCAGCACCACGCCCACGGCCACCACCACCACGCCCACCAGGTAGTTCATGGAAATGATGCGGCTGGTGCTGGCCTGCGGGTTCACGTACTTTAGGTAGATGTCGTTGACCACGTAGGCCTGCGCCGCATTCACGGTACCGCTAAACGTGCCCATGAATGCGCCCAGCAAGCCCGTGAGCACGAGGCCAACCAGGCCAGCGGGCAGGAAGTTGTTGATAGTCAGGGGCAAGATGCGCTCAAAGTCGATGCTACCATCGGGTGCCTTCAGGTTCATCTGGTGGTAGTAGAGCAAACCCAGGATAGTGAGGCCGATGATAAGCGCGTAGCGGATGGGCAGCAGGATAATCGAAACGAAACCGCTCATTTTGCTGGCGTCTTCGGGCGAGCGCGTGCTCAGGATTTTCTGCATGTCGTAGTTCGGCGCGGGGCCGGCCAGCGAGGCAAACACGCCCTTGAAGGCCATCATCATAAAGAAAATGCCAAATAGCGAGTACCCGTCGCTGGAGATTTTGCTGTTGACCTCCGGGATGAGCTTGCTCCAATCGAGCCCCAGCCGCCAGCCAAAGAAGGGGTTAAACCAGCCGTTGGGCACCGCCAGCTCGTGACCCTGCAAGTTGACGTAGGCAATGATGGCAATGGCCACGCAGGCCACCGTCATAATGCAATACTTAATAATATCACCGAGCACAATGCTGTGCATGCCGCCCACGATGGAGTAAAACATGGCAAATAGCGTGAACACGATGCCGTACACGTGCGACACGTACTGCGGGGCCACGTCGAAGGGCACGTAGCCCTTCACCAAATCCCAGGGAATGAAAATCTCGATAAACTTGCCCAGCCCCACGAAGCCGTATGCCAGGAAACCCAGGCAGCTGAGCAGCGCAAAGGCGATAACCACTTGGTGCGAAGCCGCCACGCCCGGCCCCTTTTGCCCAAAGCGCGTGGCCAGCCACTCGGCCCCGGTGCTGGCCCCCGAGCGGCGCAGCCAACGCGAGAGGTACATCATCAGAAACACCTGGTTGAACACCGGCCACAGCCAGGGAATCCAGATGCTTTTCATGCCATACACGAAGCAGAGGCTCACCATCCACATGGTGCCGCTGATGTCGAACATGTCGGAGGCGTCGCTTAGCCCTAGTTTGTACCAAGGCAGCGTGCGGCCGCCCAGCATGTAGCTGTCTTTGTCCTGGCTCGATTTTTTGCGGTAATACAGGCCAATGCCCACAGTCGCCAGCAAATAGGTGGCGATAATGAGAAAGTCAATGGGGTGAAGCTTCATGCGGGGAATTTTGCCGCCAGCCAGTAGCCGGCAGCTGTTAGCCTTTTAATCGGTTAGCACACTGGGCGTAGCTAATACAACTAATTGATTAATTGATACTTACTTGAGCGCTACTTTATACAGGCGCAGCGGGGCCACGTTCTTCTCCATCAGGATTTTCTTATCCTGGGTGAATTGCTTGAAGTCGGGCGCGCTGGCCTGGCCGGGGAAGGGTGCGAAGTAGTGCACCGGGTCGCCATTGCGCCAGGTGAGGGCGTACGACACGGGGTATTGCTGGAGCAGCGGCAACATCGTTTTAGTCCACCAAGTGGGGTCGGGCAGGCCATCGTAGCCAAACTCGGTGAGGGCGGGCAGCTTGTGATGGGCCTTGCTAATATTCGTTAACATACTCATTTTCTGCTCCATACCCTGCTTAAACTTGGCCACGTCGCGGCAGTAGTCATCGAAGCCTACCACGTCCACGAAGCCGTCGCCGGGGTAGCGCTCCAGGTAGTCGGCCTCGGTTTTGAAGTCGGCCGCCGAGTAGCCGATGAGCAGGTTGTGCAGCTTTTTTTCGTTGCGCAGGTAGTTGACGCTGAATTGCCAGAGCGCCTTAAACTCGGCCGCCGTACATTCCTTCTGGCCCCACCAAAACCACGAGCCCGTGTGCTCGTGAAACGGCCGGAAAATAACCGGAATGGCCTCGCCCCGGCTGCCCTTAAGGCTGCCCAGAAAGGCGGCCAGCCGGTCGAGGTAGCGCACGTACTTGGCGTGGTCCTGGCCGCCGGGCAAAATGAACGGCACCGTGCGGGCCGTGTCCCAGGCCGTGTGGCCATTATGCGGGTTATCGAGGTGCCAGCTGATGGTGACCACCGCGCCCTGCGCGTAGCCCTGCCTGATGTAGCCCTTCATGCGCTCAAACGGCACCGCATCGAGGTTGCGGGTGCTATCGAGCTCAATATGACCTAGTTCCCAGCCAAACACGGCCGGGTACGAGCCGCTCACGCTTTTCACGTCGGCGCGGTTGGCGTCGCCCTTCCACATCTTACCCTGGTCCACCCCGTAGGCCAGCGCATCCTGGTGGCCAAACATGACGCCCCGGCCCACCAGCCGGTGCAGGTTGGCCAGCAGCTGCTTGGTTTCGGGGGTGGCGGCGGGGTCGGCGGGCGGCGCGCCCTGGGCCTGGGCGCGGCCGGCCAGCCCGCAGGCAGCCAGCGCGAAGCCCAGCATCAGCTTACGAAAATTCATCACTTACTTGCTGTTTTTTAGATATTTATCAATTACGGTCCAGGTCGATTTATCGGCGTCAAACACCGAGTTCAGGCCTTGCTCCTCGCCACCGGGGTCGCCCATATAGGCATCGCCGGCTTTCCAGAATACCTGGCCCGGCACCGGCCGCGCCTCCCCCCCAAAGGCCCAGAAATTGTAGCCCGCGATAACCGGCTGCCGCGGCATCATGCCAAACAGGGTGGCGTAGTACTCGTCGCGCAGCGTGGTGCTGGCGGCCGGCGTAAATACCTGCCCGTCGCGCGGCAGGCCAAACTCCTCCACCACCAGCGGCTTATTCAGCTTCTGGGCCGTGGCGGCGTGCCGGTCCACGTAGGCCGTAGCCTTGGCCAGTACCGCGGGCATGCCCCTGGTGGTGGCCGTGTCGCGGAACCAGCCCCAGTTTTTGGGCCAGATGTGGATGGTGGCGTAGTCGATGTGGGGGTCGGCGTGCAAGCGCTCGTACGTGGCCATGTCGCCGTCGGTGGCAATGTCGCCCTCGCTGCCCGTAGTTAGTAAGTGATTTTTATCCAACGACTTAACCAGGGCCGCCGTTTGTTGCATCCAGGCCTCGAAGGCGGGCTTGGCGGCCGGCAGCATGGGCCGGGGCTCGTTGATAATTTCCCAGGCCATGATGGTGGGGTCACGCACGTATTGCTGGCCAGTGAGCTTGTTGGTGCGGCCCAGCACGTAGCGGATGTAGGTGGCCACGGCCCCCTTGCACGGCTCGCAGCTGTAAAACTGCGCAATGTAGGCGCGGTACTTATCCCAGGTATAACCGGGGTTTTTGGGCAGCGGCTGGCCGGCGTAGCCGTTCCACTCCAGGTACTGGCCCAGGCCACCGCTCCACTCCCAGGTATTGGTAAAGTGCAGCACGGCCTTCATGCGGCGCTTGCCCAGCTCCGCCAAGAAATAGTCGAGGCCGGCCATGATGTTTTCGTCAAACTTGCCTTGCGCGGGCTGCAAGGGCTGCAACACCCGGTACTGGTAGCCGCCGCTCAGGCCCTCGGCCCCCACCATCACCCGCAGGTTGGTGACGCCGTGCTGCTTCAAAAAATCTAACTCCTTGGTGAGGCGGGCCTTGCCGGCCGGGCCCTGGGTGGCCAGCAGGCCCCCGTACCAGTAGTTGGCCCCGATGTAGCGGTAGGGCTTGCCATCGAGGGTGAAGCCCGTGCCCTGCACCCGCACAAAGCCGGCGGGCTGAGCCGTGGCGGCTAAGCCACTGAGCCCCAAGGCAGCTGCCAGCAAAAAGCGAGACAGAGATACATTCATGCAGCGAGGGTTTCGAGTGGGCCGCGTGAGCCGGCGCGCCCGGGGGCGGCCAGCGCGGCCAGCACTTGCTTGGGGTGGGAATAGGATGGCGCAAAGGTCTTTGCCTGGGTACGCGCTTTCTAATACTATCCCGACATTTGCTGGTAGCAGATTACCGCTGGCTTGCTGAACAATAAGTCGCTTTATTTATAAGCAATTGACAATTAGCGCCTAATACTTCGTACATTTCAAAAAAGCAGGGTGCACCCGGTAATAGCATTTTGCCCAACGGCTGTACTTTTATTGCCTCAATCTACCTAACCTTCCCCACCCATGAAACAGGACATTATGCGCGAAATCACGCCGCTTACTCAAAGCGACTGCTTCACGCTCTTCTCGCGGGTTAAGAAAAAATTCGATTTTCCGCTTCATTACCACGAGGAATACGAGCTAAACCTGATTATCAATGCCGGCGGCGCCAAGCGCATTGTGGGCGACAACATTGAGGTGATTGACGACCTGGAGCTGGTGCTGGTGGGGCCCAACCTGTACCACGCCTGGTTCACGCATAAGTGTGCGAGTGAGCAGATTACGGAGCTTACCATCCAGTTTCACAAAGACTTGTTTGAGGACCGGCTGCTGCGGCGCAACCAGCTGAGCTTCATCAAAACCATGTTTGACAAGGCGCAGCGGGGCCTGCTTTTTTCGCGCGACACCATCGAGCGCCTCCAGCCCCGGCTGCTGCAACTGGAGCAAAAAAACGGCTTCGACTCGGTGCTGGAGCTATTCTCCATTTTGCACGACCTGTCCACGTCGCGCAACATGCGCACGCTCTCCGACGCGGGGTCTGACAATGAGCAGTTTAACTACAACAGCCGGCGCATTGAGAAGGTATTTGAGTACATGAACGCTAATTACAGCCGGCCCATTACGCTCATGGAAGTGGCTAAGGTGGCCAACATGCCGGAGGCCTCATTTAGCCGCTTCATTAAGAAGCGCATCGGCAGCACGTTTATTGACAGCCTAAACGAAATTAGGCTGGGCCACGCCACCCGCATGCTGATTGACACCACCCACAACGTGGCCGAAGTGGCCTACAAGTGCGGCTTCAATAACATTTCCAACTTCAACCGCACCTTCAAAAAGCGCAAGGGCTGCACGCCCAAGGAGTTCCGAGGCAACTTTTCGGGCAATCGAATATTCATTTGATTGTCAGTTAATTACAAACCAACAACTTGCCCAACCCGGCCAGGTATTTTGCGTTGGGAGGGTTAGTTGGCTGGGTAACTTCTGGGCTGGGGCGCGGCAGTACGCTATTGCCACCGTTTTTTCTTAAAAAAACTTGCCTGATTCTTGCCCGCGCTGGCAAGTGGGACAGTCCCGCTTTCAAGCACCGCTTGGCAGCTGGGCGCGGCGTTACTAATTTGTTGCTCAATCATTTCTAGCGCACGCGGTGGAGCTCGGGCGGAAAGCGGGGCACTGGTAGGTAGAGCGTTTGGCCAGGGCGCGATGCATTCGGGCAATAACTTTGCACCCTTTATTGGTTATACTCTCCTAATGCGGATGAAGTATTTCTGATGCGCATCCGTCTTGCCATTCCAAAATACCTTTACCGGCCGCGTTTTACTACTGCGGCTCCGAATACTCATTTTCTAATGAAAGAACAAAAAGGGCCACTCGCGCCAGCCGAAGGCAAACTAGGTATCCTCCTTCCCGGCATGGGGGCCGTGGCTACTACTCTCATTGCCGGCGTGCTGGCCGTGCGCAAGGGCGACTCGCAGCCCATTGGCTCGCTCACCCAGATGGGTAAGATTCGCACGGCGAGCGGCAACCCTAAAATTAAAGACTTCGTGCCCCTCACCGACCTCCACGATATTGAGTTTGGCGGTTGGGACGTATACGAGGACAACGTGTACGAAGCCGCCCTCAACGCGGGCGTGCTCGACTACAAAACCCTGAAGGGCGTGCGCGCCGAGATGGAGGCCATCAAGCCCATGAAAGCGGCCTTCGACCTGCACTATGTGAAGAACCTCGACGGGACGCATATCAAGGAATACACGACCAAGCTCGACTTGGTGGAGCAGGTAATTGCGGACATTCGCAACTTTAAAGCCGAGCGCGGCTGCAGCCGCTTGGTGATGGTGTGGTGCGGCTCGACGGAAATCTATCACCAGCCCACCGAAACGCACCGCACGCTGGCCGCCTTTGAGGAAGGCCTGCGCACCAGCGCCTCCAACATTGCGCCGAGCATGATTTACGCCTACGCCGCCCTCAAGGAAGGCGTGCCGTTTGTGAATGGGGCCCCCAACCTGACCGTGGACGTGCCCGCCCTGCTGGAACTGGCCGCCCTCACCGGCACCCCGGTAGCCGGCAAAGACTTCAAAACGGGCCAAACCCTGATGAAAACCATCGTGGCTCCCGGCCTGAGCGCCCGCTCGCTGGGCGTAAAGGGCTGGTTCTCGACCAACATCCTAGGCAACCGCGATGGCCTCGTACTCGACGACCCGGACAACTTCCGCACCAAGGAGGTGTCGAAGCTGAGCGTGCTCGACAGCCTGTTTCACCCCGAGGAAAACCCCGAGCTGTACGGTGATATGTACCACAAGGTGCGCATCAACTACTACCCGCCCGCCGGCGACAATAAGGAAAGCTGGGATAATATCGACATTTTTGGCTGGATGGGCTACCCCATGCAGATTAAAATAAACTTCCTCTGCCGCGACTCCATCTTGGCGGCCCCGCTGGTGCTCGACCTGGCCCTGTTCATGGACCTAGCCAAGCGCGCCAACCTCACGGGCATTCAGGAGTGGCTGTCGTTCTACCTCAAAGCGCCGCAAACCGAAGCGCACCTGCGCCCCGAGCACGACATCTTCAAGCAGCTCGTGACCCTGCACAACACCCTGCGCGGGCTGATGGGCGAAGATGCCGTGACAGCCGCCACCGAAGAGGAGTACCAGGACGGCCCCGCAGCCCTCTAATAAGTTCTTCATCAAGTGTATAAGCAACTGGCCTCCGTCCTGGGCATCGGGTATGTCAAGGGCGGGGGCACTGTGGCGGCCGTGGTTACTTGCGTGGCCCTGTACTTGGCGCGCGCCAGTGAGCCCACCACGCTGCCCTGGCCAGCTAGCCTGCTCACGGTGGGCGTGCTGGCGCTGGGCACGTTGGCGGCCCAGCGCGTAGAGCCCCACTGGGGCAAAGACAGCTCCCGCGTCGTGATTGATGAGGTAGCCGGCATGTGGGTAACCATGCTACTGGTGCCCATCACAGGCCCGCGCCTGCTAGTAGGTCTGGTATTATTCCGTTTTTTCGACATACTCAAACCGCTGTTTATTAGAGATATGGAAAAGCTACCAGGCGGCGTGGGCGTGATGATGGACGACGTGCTGGCCGGCGTGTACGCCAGCTTGCTGCTGCAAGCCGGCGTGCGGCTGGGCTACCTCTAAGGCGGTGCGAGTTCGCCGGTTTTTGAAGGCACAGGCCGCTTCGGCGGCGGGCACGGGCGTCGATTTTCTGGTCACCATTGCCTGCGTCGAGGTGCTGCACAGCTGGTACCTGCTGGGTACCGTGCTGGGCAACGCAGCCGGGGGCCTGGTCAACTTTTATCTGGGCCGGTACTATGTGTTTCAGGCCCGTCAGCAGCAGGCAGACACTCAGGGAGTTAGGTATTTTTTGGTGTGGGTGGGCAGCATGCTGCTAAACGCGGCCGGGGTTTATCTGTTTACCCAGCTGCTGCACCTTAATTATGTGTATAGCAAGGTGATAGTGTCACTCGTGGTCGGCGTGGGCTTCAATTACTTCTTGCAGCTGTATTTTGTATTTAAAAAGTCATGAGGCGTTGGGATGACCGGCATTTGGCGGCAGCTGGGCTGCGCTGGCTGCTGTTGCTGCTGTTGGCCATACCCGCCGTGGGTCTGGCCCAAAACACCACCATTAGGGGGGTGGTTACTGATGCCAAAACGCGGGAGAAACTGCCCTTCGTGAGCGTGTCGGTGCCCCAATCTACCATCGGCACCAACACCGACGACCAGGGCCAGTTTACGCTGCAAGTGCCGGCCCAGTACACCAAAATCGTGTTTACGTACCTGGGCTATAGCTCAGTGACCAAGACGATTACGCCCGGCCAAGCGCTCACGCTCAACGTGCAGCTGGCCACCAGCACCGCCCTGCTCAACGAGGTGGTAGTACGGGGCACCAAGCCGCCGCGCTACAAAAACAAGGACAACCCAGCCGTGACGCTCATCCGCCACGTGATTGAGAATAAGGAGCAGAACCGGCCCGAGAGCTACCCCTACGTGGAGTACGACAAGTATGAGAAGATGAGCTTCTCGTTCAGCAACTTATCGGATAAATTCAAGAACCGGAAGATTTTCCGCAACTACCAGTTTCTGTTCAAAACGCAGGACTCAGCGGCGGCGGGCGGCGTCAATATTCTGCCTATCTACCTGGAGGAGAAGCTATTTCACGAGTACTACCGCAAGGACCCGGCCAAGCGCCAGACCGTGGTGCTGGGTAACAAGCAGGTGGAGTTTGACAAGCATTTCATTGATAATGAGGGCCTAAGCACCTACTTCAATCGAATGTACCAGGACATCGATATTTACGCCAACAATGTCTCGCTGCTTGGTAACCAGCTACTTAGCCCCATCGCTAACAGCGCGCCCACCTTCTACCAATACTACATTACGGATACCCTCCGGCAGCACGTGCCGCAGCTGATTGAGTTGAGCTTTTTTCCGCGCAACAAGGGCGACATGCTGTTTGCGGGCAAGCTCTACGTCACGCTCGACGGCAACTACGCCGTGCAGCAGGCCAACCTGTCGGTGGACAAGCGCATCAACCTCAACTTTGTCAAGAGCCTGAATGCCAGCCTGGAGTTTGCCGAGAACCCCGACAAGCGCTACCACCTGAGCAAGAGCTTTTTGGGCATCGACTTCGGCATTACGGAGAAGGGCTCGGGCTTCTATGGCGAGCGCACGGTGTCGTTCAGCAAGTACCTGATTAACAAGGCGCAGCCCGATAGCCTCTACAACGCCCCGCTGCGCGTAGCTACCGACAGCAGCGCCAGCCGGGGGGCCGCCTTTTTGCAGCAAAACCGGCCCGACAGCCTGAGCCAGGTGGAGAAAGCGATTTACCGCAACGTCGATACTTTGCAGACTATCAAGTCGTTCCAGCGTTCGCTCACGCTGTTTACGTTCTTATTTTCGGGCTACAAGTCGTTCGGGCCGTTTGAGGTGGGGCCGTCAAACACGTTCTACAGCTTCAACCCCGTGGAGGGCTTCCGGCTGCGGGTGGGCGGGCGCACCACCCCGGATTTTAGCAAGCGCATTTTCTTCGAAACGTACACGGCCTACGGCTTCAAGGACGAGAAGTGGAAGTACTTTCTGAGCTCCACGTACTCGTTCAATAACACGTCCATCTACAAGTTTCCGCAGCGCCTGCTGCGGGCCAGCTTCCAGCGCGATACGCGCATTCCGGGGCAGGACTTGCAGTTTGTGCAGGAGGACAACTTTTTGCTGTCCTTTAAGCGGGGCGTCAACGATAAGTACCTCTACAACGACGTATACCGGCTCGACTACGTCTACGAGTTCAACAACCACTTTTCTTATACGCTGGGGTTCAAGAAGTTGCAGCAGACGCCGGCCGGCGGCCTGTACTTCCGCAACGTGGTGAACGACCAGCCCAATAGCGTTACCAGCCTCACTACCACTGAATTGATACTGGGATTGCGCTGGGCCCCCAACGAGGCTTTTTACCAGGGCAAGCTTTACCGCACGCCCATTATCAACGCCTACCCCATTTTTTCGGCGCAGCTATCCCGGGGTGTCAAGGGGTTTTTCAACGGCGAATACAACTACACCAACGTGGCGGCCAACGCCACCAAGCGGTTCTATTTGTCGCAGCTGGGCCACGCCGACGTAACGCTGGAAGGCGGCTACGTGCTGGGCCAGGTGCCGTTTCCTCTGCTCGATGTGCACCGCGCCAACCAGTCGTACTCGTACCAGCTGAACTCGTACAACCTAATGAACTTCCTGGAGTTTTCGAGCGACCACTACGCCAGTTTATTCATCGACCAGAACTTCAACGGATTCTTCTTCAATAAATTACCCCTGATAAAGCACCTCAAGCTACGCGAAACTGCCTCGCTGAAACTACTCTACGGCGGCGTGCGCGACGAGAATAACCCGGCCAACCACCCCGAGCTGTACCAGTTTTTGCGCGATGCGCAGGGCCAGCCCATTTCGTTTATCCTGGGCTCGCAGCCCTACGCCGAAGCCAGCGTGGGCGTGGCCAACATTTTTAAACTCTTTCGGCTCGATATCGTCAAGCGCCTCACCTACCTGGATAATCCCAACGTAGCACAATGGGGCCTGCGCGGCCGCTTCAAGATAGATTTTTAATTTTTCAGCGCCATGAGTTTCGACGCTATTCGCACTGCCCTGCAAACCGGCATCTACGCGGTTATCAACCCCTTTGTGCGGCTGCTGGTGCGGCTGGGCTTCACGCCCAACGCCGTGACGCTCACCGGCTTTGTACTGAACGTGGGCGTGGCCGTGCTCTTCATCATCGGTGGGGAGGAGGGCAACCGCGGCGACCTGCGCTACGTGGGCTGGGGCGGGGCGCTCATCCTGTTTGCCGGGCTCTTCGACATGCTCGACGGCCAGGTGGCCCGGCTGGGCAACATGAAGAGCGAATACGGCGCGTTTTTCGACTCGGTGCTAGACCGTTACAGCGAGTTATTCACGTTTTTGGGCATCTGCTATTACCTGGTGGCGCACCACTACCTGCTGGGCTCGCTGGGCGCGTTCATCGCCCTCATCGGCTCCATGATGGTGAGCTATACCCGCGCCCGCGCCGAGGGCCTGGGCGTGGACTGTAAGGGCGGCCTCATGCAGCGCCCCGAGCGCGTAGTACTACTGGGCCTGAGCGCGTTGCTGTGCGGCCTCAGCTCCTACTGGCTGGGCGGCGACTACAAGCTGTTCGTGCCGGGCATACCGTTTCACGTGTTCGAAACAATGTCGATTCTCACCTTTCCCATCGCTATTCTGGCCGTGCTGGCCAACATCACGGCCGTGTCGCGCATCCTGCAAGCGAAGAAGGGCCTAAACCAAAAGGAAGCGTTGGCGGCCAGTACACCCGCTGCCGCCAGCCCTGCTCGCCCGGCTACCGCCGCGGCCGCAATTGTGGCCATCGGCTTGCTATTTAGCAACTTAACTCTGGGTGCCGCTACGCCGCAACAGACGCTCACGTTCCCGGTGCCCAAGGGCGTGGCCAACCAGCTATTCTACTTGCAGCGCGACCCCAACACCAACACTGTTATCTACCAACTCAACGTTGATAAAGCTGGTCAACTTGATGACGGTGAGCCAATTAAGGTATTCTGGATACGCTACGATGAAAACAGCGAGCGCAAAGACCTCAACTTCATTCAGCGCAAATTTGCCTACGGCCTCAGCGCCAAGAAGATAGCGACCAATAAATACGAGCTGAAGTTTGCCGCCTACGGCAAAGTACCGTTCATGCTCATGAAATCGGGCGTGGACAACGCCTTCCACGTGTACACCCTAGTAGCCAACAAGCAGATTCAGCTGGAGCGCGTGTACCTGCGCATCGAGGGCGGCACGTTTTGGGTACCCAACGTCAAATACATTGAGTTTAAGGGCCTTGACACGGCCACCCGCCAGCCCATTACCTCGCGCGTGGGCGTGTAGTGCCCCTGGCGGCGGCCCGGTTGGCCGGTTGCTCCTCCCCTTTTTCTTATGCTTCCTTCTTCTTCGAGCCCGGGGCGGCTGGCCCGGCCCGGTATTTGGCTGGTACCCGCGCTATCGGTGGCCTACCTGCTGTTTTCGTACCTGCTCATCGGCTTTCGACCCGAGCAATTGGTGCTGGTGGGCCTCTGCAACGCCTGCTACTTCCTGTCCAACACCACGCGCCGGCTCATCACCGGCTTTTCCATCTTCGTCGTATTCTGGATTCTGTACGACTACATGCGGGCCTTCCCCAACTACGCCTATCGGGCCGTGGACGTAGCCCATCTCTACCTCACCGAAAAGAGCTTGTTTGGCATCACGTACCAGGGCAAGCTATTGACGCCCAACGAGTTTTGGCTGCTTAATCACCGGCCTTTTCTCGACGTGCTGTGCGGCATTTTTTACCTGTGCTGGGTGCCCATTCCGCTGGCGTTTGCGGGCTACCTGTTCTTCACCAACCGCCGGCTGTTTTTTGAGTTTTCACTGACGTTTTTACTCGTCAACCTCATCGGTTTCACGCTCTACTACGTGCACCCGGCCGCGCCGCCGTGGTACGTGCAGCAGCACGGGCTCACCTTCCACCCGCTGGCGATGGGCAGCACGGCGGGGCTGGCCCGCTTCGACAGCTTTTTTGGGGTGAGCATCTTCCAGGGCATCTATGCCAAGAACGCCAACGTCTTCGCGGCTATGCCTTCGCTGCACTCGGCATACCCGGTTATTGTTCTGTTTTTTGCGGTGAAGAACAAATCCGGTTTTTTCAACCTGATTTTCTTCACTATCATGATAGGCATCTGGTTTGCAGCCGTTTACACCAGCCATCATTACACGCTTGATGTGCTGGCCGGCATTACTACGGCTCTCACGGGCATTGCCATTCTGCAATTGCTCTTAGCTAAAAGCCCGGCATTCAATCGGTTGATTGCCGCCTTTATGCAGGCCACGGCCCCACCAATTACTGCCAGCGAGGCCGCCTAGCCGCCGCAAGACACGATTACTTGCGGCCTTCCGTCACGCCCGGCCAAGTGTCGGTGCGGAAGGGCACGGCGGGCAGGCCCGCCTGGTTGTAGAGGTTGCCGGTGGGGCTATCGGCCCAGTCGTAGCGTACGGCTACGGGAGCGGGCACGGCGGCGCTTTTCACCACCACCTCGTTGCCCACGAGGCGGGCCGTGGCCCAGTGAAACTGGCGGTCGGCCCCGGCCACGGCAAAGCCTTGTAGGGCAGCGCTTTCCTTTACTACCAGCCCTTTTCCTACCGAACTGAATTTCAGTTGGATAGCCGAACCCTTCGTTATCAGACTAGCGTAGGTGGGGCCGCTGGCAGTGAGCTTGTTATCGCCGTAGGCAACGCGGCGGGCGGCCAGCGCCAGGCGGCGACCCACTTCCTGCTTGTTGTGGGGGTGAATGTCAGCCGGGTCACCAATATCGATGGCCGTGGCCATGCCGGTGCGGGGCAGGCGCAGGGCCTGCGCCTGGGCCTCGCGCAACTCCGCCCACGCCGACTCGCTAGGCTCAGGCTTAGTGGGCTGAAAATTAGCTAATTGCACAAAAAGGAAGGGCAGCTCGGCACCCCACTGCTGCCGCCAGTCGGCGATGAGGGCCGGGAAAAGCGTGCGGTACTGCGCAGCGCGGTCAGCGTTGCTCTCGCCCTGGTACCAGATTACGCCCTTGATAGCCAGCGGAATAAGCGGCGCAATCATGCCGTTGTACAGCGCCGTGGGGGCCATGTGACCACCGCCAACGTAAGGCGGCGTGGGGATTTCCTTGGGGTCGATGCCTACCTGGTATTGCCAGGGGCCGGCCAGGGGCAGCGACTGCCCCGCGCTACTCAGCGTCAGCTCGTCAGGCGTGCCCGCTACGCCCCCGCTGCCGCTCGTGTCTACCACCCGCACGGTAATCACGTTGCGGCCCGGCCGCACCAGCGCGGCGGGCACCTGGTAGCGCCGCAGCCGGTCGTAGCCATTCATTGCGCCCACTTTCACACCGTTGAAAAACGTGCTGTCGGCGTCGTCAATCTTGCCCAGCGAGAGCGTGAGGGGCTGCCCGGCCAGGGCGGGCGGCAGGTCAATTTCCTTGCGAAACCACACTACGCCGTCGTAAGTGCCTAGTCCCGGCTGGTATTCCCAGTAGCCGGGCAACGTCATGGTGGGCCAGGCGCGGGCATCGACCGTGGGCGCGGCCCAGGTTTGGCCGCCGGGTAGGTAGCCCTTATCGTAGGCGCGCACGTTGTGCAGCATGGCCTGCTGCTTGGCTTCGTAAGCGGCCTGGTCGTCGCGCAGGGTGGTGGTTTTGGTAGCGAAGCTGGCCACGCTGGGCGCAAACTCGGGCAGCGGTTGGAGGCCCTCGGCGCTGGTCCAGGCTTCGGCCAGGGTGCCGCCCCAGCTGCTCACTACTACGCCCATGGGCACTTGGTACTGCCGGTATAAATCGCGGCTGAAAAAGTATGCCGCCGCCGAAAACCCGGCCACCGTGGCGGGGCTGCACACCTGCCAGCCGGTGCCCGCCACCTCGGCCTGCGGGCGGTAGGCGGCCACCTGGTTGGCGGTGAAAAAGCGGATGTTGGGCCAGTTGGCGGCCGCTATTTCCTGGTCGGCGCGGTCGGTGGGCTGGTAGCCACCGGGGTTGCCGTCCTTCACCTTGAACTGCATGTTGGACTGCCCCGAGGCCAGCCACACGTCGCCAAACAGGATATCGTTGAGCTCCAGCGTGTTTTGGCCGCGCACCGTGAGGGTGTAGGGGCCGCCGGCCGGCGTGGCGGGCAGCGTAGCCTGCCAGCGCCCAGTGGCGTCGGGGGCGCTGGCCTGGTATGTCTTCCCCGCCAAGGTGAGTGCGACGGCCTCGCCCGGCGCGGCCCAGCCCCACACGGGCACCGGGCGGTCGCGCTGCAGCACCATGTGGCTGCCCACCAGCGCGGGCAGCCGCACGGTGGCCTGGGCCATTGGCACCAGTAATACGTTGATAATGAAGACTATCTTGAATTTTTTCGTAAGCATCAGCTAAGGATGGGGAATAGTGCTTGCCGTCGGCACGAAGGTCGGACCGCGGCGCAACTCAGGGCTGGTAGTTTTCCGGCAAATACGCGTACCGGCCGGTGGGCCCCCGGCGCGGGAACTAGGTGGTTAGGAGAGTAACGAATATCTTCGGGGCTTCGTCTTCCTTTTCTCACCCGCATGGCTGTTCCAATGTACTCCGCGCCGCCGCAGGCGGCCGGCTCCGATTCGCTCACCCCTACCCCACGCTACACCTCGGCGCTGAGCGCCGTTACCACGCTGTTTTTTCTGTGGGGCTTCATCACGTGCCTCAACGATATTCTCATTCCCTACCTGAAGGCCATTTTTCAGCTGTCCTTCGCGCAGGCCAACCTCATTAACCTGTGCTTTTTCGGGGCTTATTTTCTGATGAGCATCCCGGCCGGCAAGCTGGTGGCGCGGGTGGGCTACAAGCGCGGGATGCTGCTAGGCTTCGTGGTGGCGGCCGTAGGAGCATTTCTATTCTATCCGGCGGCGGCGCAACGGGTGTATGGGCTGTTTTTGGGGGCGCTGTTCGTGCTCGCTTCGGGTATCACTATTTTGCAGGTGGCGGCTAACCCGTACGTAGCCATTCTGGGGCCGGCGCGGTCGGCGTCGGCCCGCCTGACGCTCACGCAAGCATTTAACTCGCTGGGTACGTTTCTGGCCCCACTGCTGGGCAGCGCCCTGATTCTGAGCCGCCTGCCAAAACTCAACACGGTGGCCAGTGCCGCCAGCATCGACGTGACGGCCGTGCAAATCCCCTACCTGATTATCGGCACCGTGCTACTGCTTATCAGCCTGCTGCTGAGCCGGGTAAACCTACCCCAGATTGTGCCGGCCACCGAAGCCGCCGGCACCACTGTGGATGCCGGCTCTACGCGGGCCTGGCACTACCGCAACTTGGTGTTCGGCGTGGTGGGCATTTTTGCCTACGTGGGAGCCGAGGTATCCATTGGTTCGCACTTGGTCAGCTACTTGGCCTTACCCGATGTGATGGGCCTCGACCCAAAATCGGCCGGCGACCGGGTGGCGCTCTACTGGGGTGCCGCCATGGTAGGCCGCTTTGGCGGGGCATATCTACTCAACAAGGTTTCGCCGGCCAAGCTACTGGCAACCAACGCCATTTGTGCCGCCGCGCTAGTGCTCATCTCCATCAATACCGCGGGGGCCACTGCCATGTGGACCCTATTGGCCGTGGGATTAATGAACTCGATTATGTGGCCCGTGATTTTTCCGCTGGCGCTGGCCGGCCTGGGGCGTCACACCGAGGAGGGTTCGGGGCTACTGTGTACCGCCGTGGTGGGCGGCGCGCTGGTGCCACTGCTGTTTGGCACAATGGCCGACCACAGCGGGCTGCGCGTGGCGCTCCTGCTGCCGGTGCTCTGCTATGCTTACGTGGTGTGGTATGGCCTGCGCGGCAGCCGCCGACCGGGTGCAGTAGTAGCCAGCTGATTTTTACTATGAGAAAGTTATTCTGGCTCGGTGCCGTATTGCTCTGGGGCCAATTAGGCTTTGCCCAAAAAATGGCTTCAAAACGAGCCGGCAACCCCGTTTTCCCAGGCTGGTACGCCGACCCGGAGGCGGCCATTTTCAGCTCGCAGTACTGGATTTATCCCACGTATTCGGCCCCCTATGAGCAGCAAGAGCACCTCGACGCCTTCTCCTCGCCCGACCTTGTGCACTGGACCAAGCACCCGCGCATTATCGACACGGCCAGCGTGAAGTGGGCGCACCGGGCCATGTGGGCCCCCGCCATCGTGGCCAAGGGCGGCAAGTACTACCTGTTTTTTGGGGCCAACGACTACCACCCCGAAAAGCCCAATGAGCCGCCGGGCGGCATTGGCGTGGCCGTGGCCGACCAGCCGGCCGGGCCGTTCAAAGACCTGCTGGGGCACCCACTGGTGGGCACCATCGAAAACGGTGCCCAACCCATCGACCAGTTTGTGTTTAAAGACACTGACGGCAAGTATTACCTTATCTACGGTGGCTGGCAGCACTGCAACATTGCCCAACTCAAAGACGATTTTACGGGCTTCGTGCCCTTCGCCGATGGCAAGGTTTTCAAGTCCATCACGCCCGATAAGTATGTGGAAGGGCCGCTGATGTTCCGCCGCCAGGGCAAATACTACTTCATGTGGAGCGAGGGCGGCTGGACTGGCCCCGACTACTCAGTGGCATACGCGGTGGGCAGCTCGGCGTTTGGGCCGTTTCGGCGGGTAGGCAAAGTCTTGCAGCAGGACATGCAGGTGGGCACCGGCGCGGGGCACCATTCCATCCTCAACGTGCCGGGCACCGACCGCTGGTACATCGTGTACCACCGCCACCCGCTCGGCGACCCCGACGGCAACCACCGCGTGGTGTGCATTGATGAGCTGCACTTCGATAAGACTGGCCAGATTCTACCCGTCAAAATCACGACGCAGGGCGTGGCAGCCCAGTCCTTAGCTCGCTGAGCTAGGGTGGCGCAAGCGCCAAGCAAACATTGTACATTGCCTTTCAGCGCGTCCCTGCGGCCAACGGCGTTGCTAGTATTGACCAACAAAAAGTCCTTCCCCTTACCTGGCAAACCAGGCAAGGGGAAGGACTTTTTAGTAGGGCCGGCTGGGCAGCCTACCGAATTTGCACGCGCTGGCTTAGCGCCGGCTCATTGGCGGGGCGCACCAGCACCTGGTAGATGCCGGGGGCCACGCCCGCGATGGGCAGTTGCAGCTGGTTGTCGCCGGCCAGCAGGCGCGGGCGCAGCGTAGCCACGCGCTGGCCGAGGCTGTTGACGAGTGTCACCTCTACTTCCTGGCCGGTGGCGAGGCGCAGGCCCAGGTTGAGCGTGTAGCCGTTGGCCGGGTTGGGGTACACCGTGAGGCCGGCGGCCGCGGCGGCCGCGCCGCTTTTGGTGGCCAGCGCCGAACCCTTCCAGTCGGCCAGCTCATCCTTGGTGAGGACGTCGCGGTCGTTGTAGAGGCTGGTGAGGAAGCCTACCGGCTGCTGCCGGATGTAGCTACCCTGCCAGCCGCAAAACCACGACCACCAGGTGGCGTAACCCCGAACCTGGTCGGGGTTGGCCAGGCTTTCGCTCTCGGTAAGGGCTATCAGCTTATTAGGGGCCATGGCCCGCATCGCGGTCCAGTTGCCCGAAATGTTCACGTTGGGGTCAGGCGTCGGGGTCGACTGGTAAATGTCGTCGCCGGCCACATCCACGTAGTCATCGCCTGGGTACCAGCTGGCATCGGGCAGGGCATTGGCCGAGTACACCCACAGCAGGTTGTGCAGCTGGTGGCGGACCGTCAGGCGGGTATACATGAGCTGCCATAGCTTCTTGAAGTTAGCTGCGCCCTGGTTGCCCCACCAGAAAAACGTGCCGGGGGTTTCGTGCAGAGGCCGCCACAGCACGGGGATGTTTGCCGCCTGAAACTTCTTGAGCTGAACGGCAATCAGGTCAATATCTTTCACCAGCAGGCGGTAGTTGGTGCTGGTGGTGTCGGCCAGGGCCGTGGCGAAGTTGAAGTTCGTGTTGGTTGTGTAAAAAGCCCCGCCCGGGTCGCCGGTTGGGTTGGCCGCCGTCACGTTGTCGGCAGGAGCCCGCCAGTGCCATATCAGCGAGGTGATGCCGCGGCCGTTGCCGCTTGGGCTCCAGGTGAGGTAGCGCTCGGCGTCGGTGGACGCCCCGTACCGCGCCACAGCTACCGAGGCGTAGTTGAGCAAATCCATGCTGGCAATGGCCGGCTCCTTGCCGGTGGTAGCCAGCACGTACCTCACCTCCGAGCCGCTGTTGCCATACTGGTCGTCTTGCTGCCCCGACAAGGTTTTGGTGCCGTACAAATCAACGAGGTACGCGTGCAGCGCCTTGGCCGCGGGGGTAGCCAGCGGGTCGGAAAGCTGCTTAACCGGCTTGGACGGCAGCGCTACCGACGTTGCCGTTAGCTGGATGTAGTCGATGCCGTAGTAGCCGTAATTACCGCCAATCGACACGATGTTGACGCCGGCGGGTAGCAGAAAGGTGCCCGCATCGGCGGACATGAAATCAGCCCCGGCCGCAGTTTTTGCCAGCGAAGCCGTGGACCTGGAGTTGTTCACCGTCACGTTGGCCACCTTTAGGTCATAGGGCGACGTGTAGCCGATGTTCATTTTGAAGAGCCCCGCAGTAGGGTTATTGAACACGATATCAACGTGTTTTGCGTCGGTATTGTCGAAGCCCGTGAGGTAGCTGGCGCCAGAAAAGCCCGTGGGCGTAGTAGCCGCGGTCACGCCGCTGAGCACGCCCGCCTCGGCTTCGGCGCGGCCATTCACAAGGGGCACGAGCTGGGCCACGGGCTGCAGCTCGATGTAGTCGATGCCAAAGGTCCCCTGGCTGGCAGCAATGGCCACCTTGTTGTTGGTAGCCGTAAAATTGAACGTGCCCACTGGCAGCGAGCCAAAGCTCGCGCCGGTAGTAGCCAGGGCTTGGGAGCTGGCTATGCGGTTCACCACCACCCGGGCGCTGTTGCTCGCGGTGCTGCCCGCTAGCACGCTGGAAGTGTATCGCACCACCAGGCTGTAAGGGGCGGCCTGGGCTGGGAAGGTGAAAATCAGGCTGTCGGTGCTACTCGCAAAGTCGGCAACGTAGCCGGTACCGGCGTAGCCCGCTACCGTCGTTCTCACGCTGGCACCCTTGAGGGTGGCGCTTTCGGCTTCGAGGCGGATGGTGGTGGCGGCCTGCGCCCAGCCGCGGCCCGGTAGCAGCAGGGCTAGCGGTAGCGCTAAGGCGCCCAGCCAACGGCCGGGCGAGGAGGAAAAGGAGTAAGAACGGGACATAAGATTAAAGCGGCCTGGGTGGGATAAGACGCTCAAAGAGAAGGTCTTTTGAGCTGGCAAAATCTGGCCGGCCGAACAGCCAGATTGTTTGGTAAAAGTAACATAGTCAAAATGTTGCGAGTAATGGAAATCTGTCGTTTCCTTGCATTAAAAACCCACCTGCCGCTTTGATTTCTACGCCACTCCTCCCCCGCCAACTCCTGTTTATATGTAGCCAGAACCGCTGGCGCAGCCTCACCGCCGAGCGCCTCTTCGACGGCCACGTGCACCTGCTGGCCCGCTCGGCGGGCACCGAGCCGGGGGCCCGCGTGCGCGTGGCCGCCGGCCACCTGGGCTGGGCCGACGTCATCTTCGTGATGGAGAAAAAGCACGCCGACCGCCTGCGGGCCAAGTTTGGGGCCGAGCTGCACGGCAAGCCAATTATCAACCTGCGCATTCCCGACAACTACCAGTTTCAGGACCCGGCCCTGGTGGCACTGCTGCGTGAGCGTCTGCAAGCGTACTTCGGGACCACAGATTTAACTGATTTCAGCGGCTGGAACCACAAATAAGCCGTTCTAGCCGCTGAAATCAGTTAAATCTGTGGTCTGTACTTTTGCCCCCTATGAAGTTTACCGTTGCGCAGATTGCCCAGGTGGTGGGCGGCACCGTGGAGGGCAGCGCCGAGGCCCTTGTATCGAGCCTGGCCAAGATTGAAGAGGCCGGCCCCGGCTCCCTCGCGTTTCTGGCGAACGCCAAGTACGAGCCCTTTTTGTACACCACCCAGGCCACTGCCGTTATCGTGAGCCCCGCGCTGGTGCTGCGCCAGCCCGTGGCCGCCGCCCTCGTGCGGGTGGCCGACCCCTACTCGGCCTTTACCAAGCTGCTGGAGTTTTATGCCCAGGCCACGCGCATGGGTAAGCGCGGCGTAGAGCAGCCCAGCTTTATAGGCGAAAACTCGACTATCGGGCTGGGGCACTACCGGGGGGCTTTTTCGTACGTGGGCGAAGGCTGCATACTGGGCGAAAACGTGCTTATTTTTCCGCACGCCTACATCGGCGACCGGGTGCGCATCGGCGACAATTCGGTTGTCCACGCCGGGGCCAAGGTGTACGCCGACACCGTTATTGGCCAGCGCTGCGTCATCAAGGCCGGCGCGGTAGTGGGCAGCGATGGCTTCGGCTTTGCGCCCCAGCCCGACGGCTCCTATAAGGCCATTCCGCAGATTGGCAATGTGGTGCTGGAAGACGATGTGAGCATTGGGGCCAACACCACCGTGGACTGCGCCACCATGGGCAGCACCACCGTGCGGCAGGGCAGCAAAATCGACAACCTCGTGCAACTAGCTCATAATGTGGAGATTGGCAAGCACACCGTTATCGCGGCCCAAACGGGCATTTCCGGCTCCTCCAAAATTGGCGACTACTGCGTGCTAGCCGGGCAGGTGGGCCTGGTGGGCCACATCTCGGTGGCCAACCGCACCTCCCTGGCCGCCAAAACCGGCCTGCAAAGGTCGGTAACCACGGAGGGCCAGTCCCTGCAAGGCTACCCGCCCCTGCCGCTGCGCGACAGCCTGCGCTCCGCCATCATCTACCGCCGCCTGCCCGAGCTGGAGCAGCGCCTCACCGCCCTCGAAAAAAGCCAGCCAGCGCCCGATAAGGCTTAGCTTTGCGGTTGAGTTGGGCTGCTAGCCATTAGCCGTTAGCCGTTAGTCTCTTTACCCGCATCGCAATGGCCCGGCTTTCCCAAAGCTAACAGCTACTAGCCAATAGCTAACAGCTAGATAATGAACGACAAACAACATACCATCAAAGCCCCCGTCACGGTGCGGGGCATCGGGCTGCACACGGGCGCAGAGGCCACCATGACCTTCTGCCCCGCTCCGGTGGGCCACGGCTACAAGTTTCAGCGCGTCGATTTGCCCGGCCAGCCCCTCGTCGATGCCGACGTAGATAACGTGGTGGACCTCTCGCGGGGCACCACCATCGAGCAAAACGGCGCCCGCATCAACACCGTGGAGCACACGCTGGCGGCCCTGGTAGGCTTGCAGCTCGACAACGTGCTTATCCAGCTCAGCGGCCCCGAGCCGCCCATCATGGATGGCTCGTCGTACGAGTTTATCAAGGCCCTCAACGAGGTGGGCTTTGAGGAGCAGAACGCGCTGCGCAACTACTACGAGATTCCCGACACCATCCGCTACATGGACAATGCGCGGGGCGTGGAGATTGCGGCCCTACCGCTGGCCGACTACCGCCTCACGGTAATGGTAGACTACAACTCGCCGGTGCTGGGCTCGCAGCACGCCACGCTCACCGACATCAAGCAGTTTGAGAGCGAAATTGCCTCGTCGCGCACGTTTTGCTTTCTGCACGAGCTGGAGCAGCTCTACAAGTCCAACCTCATCAAGGGCGGCGACCTCAGCAATGCGATTGTGGTAGTTGACCGCGTGGTGGGCGAAGACGAGCTCGATGAGCTGGCCGCCATGCTGGGCAAGCCCAAGGTGTCGGTGAAGAAGGAAGGCATCCTCAACAACGTGGACCTGCGCTATAAAAACGAGCCGGCCCGCCACAAGCTGCTCGACCTCGTGGGCGACCTTGCCCTGGTGGGCCGCCCCCTGAAAGGCCAGATTCTGGCCGCCCGCCCCGGCCACGCCGCCAACGTAGCCTTCGCCAAGCGTATTAAAAAGAAGATGCTGGAAGACCGCACCAGCCCGGTGCCCTTCTACGACCCCAGCCGCACCCCGGTGATGGACATCAACCGCATTATGCAGGTGCTGCCCCATCGCTACCCGTTTTTACTGCTCGACAAAGTCATTCACCTCGACGGCACGTCGGTGACGGCCGTGAAGAACATCACCATGAACGAGCCCTTCTTCCAGGGGCACTTTCCGGGTAACCCCGTGATGCCCGGCGTGATGCAGATTGAAGCCATGGCCCAAACCGGTGGCATTCTGGTAATGAGCACTGTGCCCGACCCCGAAAATTACTGGCAGTACTTTTTGGGCATCGAAAACGCGCGCTTCCGCAAGAAGGTGCTGCCCGGCGACACCATCATTTTTCACTGCCAGCTCACGGCCCCCATCAAGCGCGGCATTGCCAAAATGAAAGGCCAGGCCTTCGTGAATGGTAAAGTAGTGTGCGACGCCGAGATGAGCGCCGCCATCGTTCGCAAGGACAACGTTTAGTTCAATGAACAATTATCAATGAGCAGTGAGCAATTCGCCTGACTTTCGGTGCGTTTTGCCTTTGTTCGATAATTGTTAATTGCTCATTGTTAATTGTTAATTGAAAAAATGCTTTCTCCCCTTGCCCATATCCACCCTGCTGCCCGGCTCGCGCCGGGGGTAACCGTCGAACCGTTTGCCTACATTGCTGGCGACGTGGAGATTGGCGAAAACACCTGGATTGGGCCCAACGCAGTTATCATGGACGGGGCGCGCATCGGGGCCAACTGTCAGATTTTTCCGGGCGCGGTCATTTCGGGCATCCCGCAGGACCTCAAGTTTGCCGGCGAGGTAACTACCGCACACATTGGCGATTACAGCGTGCTGCGCGAGTGCGTGACCGTGAACCGCGGCACCGTGGACCGCGGCCGCACGGTGGTGGGCAGCCACTGCCTGTTGCAGGCCTACGTGCACATTGCCCACGACTGCCTGGTGGGCGACCACTGCGTGATTTCCAACGCCACCCAAATGGCGGGCCATGTGCAGGTGGGCGACTGGGCCATTATTGGTGGCACCACGGCCATCCATCAGTTTACCAACATTGGGTCGCACGCGTTCATCGCTGGCGGCTCGCTGGTGCGCAAAGACGTGCCACCCTTCGTGAAGGCCGCCCGCGAGCCCCTCACCTACGCCGGCGTGAATTCAGTAGGGCTGCGCCGCCGGGGCTTTGGCGAAGAGCAGGTCAATGCCATCCACGAGATGTACCGCACGCTGTACCTCAGCGGCTTACCCATGCAGGATGCCCTCAGCCGCATCGAAACCGAGCTGCCCGCCCTGCCCGAGCGCGACCAAGTAGTGGAGTTTATACGTTCGGCCGCGCGCGGCATCATCAAAGGCCCGACCCGCGGCGCACTGCTCGAAGAAGGCATTGACTAACTCGTTGAGCTGCTTGCTTCTAGTGGGTATCTTTTGCCTGCCAGCTAAAAGCAAGCAGCTACCAGCTAATGGCTTTACAAATTGACGCCCAAAACCTGGGCCGCCGCTACGGCCGCCAATGGATATTTCGGCAGCTGAGCCACGCGTTTCAGCCTGGTACGGCTACGGCCATTCTGGGGCCCAACGGCGCGGGCAAAAGTACGCTGCTAAGTATTTTGGCTGGGCAGTTGCTACCTAGCGAGGGCACGGTAAGCTACGAGTGGGCCATTAGTGGGAAATCGCTACCCATAACGGAGGTGCCGCGCCAGCTGGCCTACTGTGCGCCTTATCTGGAGTTGCCCGAAGACTTCACCTTGCTGGAGTTGCTGGCCTTTCATACCAGGCTCAAACCACTGCAACCCGGGGTGTCAGTCACTGACCTGGTTGAAATCATGTACTTGCAGAAGGCGCGCCACCAGCCGGTGCGCACGTTCTCGTCGGGCATGAAGCAGCGCCTCAAGCTGGGGCTGGCCTTGTATGCGGCCGCCCCGCTGCTGCTGCTGGATGAGCCCACCACCAACCTCGACGCCCAGGGCGCGGCCTGGTACCTGGAGCACGTGGCCCGCGTGCGCGACGCCGGCCGGCTGGTTATTGTATCGTCCAACGTGCCAGCCGAATATGCCTTTTGCGAAGCACAGGTGCTGATTACCGACTTCCAGTAGGAGCTATTGACTGCTGCTTACTTTTGAGTAAATCCTATCTCAGTGCCATGTCTGCCCTCCGCCAATCTGAGTTCACCCCTGTTTCGCCCGAAGAGTACCTGGCTGCTGAGCGGGCAGCCACGTTCAAGAGCGAGTATTACCAAGGCCAGGTATACGCGATGGCCGGTGCCAGCTATGCGCACAACTTGGTGGACCTGAATACCGCTACGGTACTCAACCTCGCTCTGCGCGCGCGACTGCACGGTACAAATAAGCGATATGCGGCTACAAATTAAGGAAAACGGGCTTTATACCTATCCCGACTTGTCGGTGGTTTGCGGGTCGCCCCAGTTCGCGCCCGATAAGTACCTAGATACCTTGCTAAACCCCGTGATGCTGGCCGAGGTTATTTCCATGAGCACGGGGGAGTACGACCGCGTAGGCAAATTCATCCTTTATAAGGATATTCCTACCCTGCGCCATTACCTGCTCATCGAGAGCACGCAAGCCATAGTACGCTTGGCGAGCTGGCGCGAGCCCAAGGTATGGGCCTTCGAGACTTTTGAAGGGTTGGCCGCCGTGGTACCGCTGCCGGCCTTGGGCCTGGAGCTACCCCTGGCCGAAATCTACCGTAGAGTGCCGCTGCCCGGCTAGCCAATTGGTTTTAGGAGGCTGCCGGGCCCAACCCTATTTCGCCGCTGCCCGTATCTTCGCAGCGCTTTTAAAACCTCATTTAATTACTCTCTATTGCCCTTTTTGGTATGCGACAGTACGATAACCTAGACGACGACGCCCTCGACGACGATGATAACCTCGACGCTTACGCCCGCACGGGCGGCGCCAAAACCAAAGGCTCGGGCGAAGACCAGCTGTCGGCTAAATACGCCGACTACCTGATGTGGTGCGATACTGGCTCCTCGCACGACGAGGCGCTCGACCTCGCCTCCATGACCGAAGAAGAATTTACCACTGCCCAGGCCGCCGAAGACCCCGACGGCAGCAGCGGCCTTAGCCCCCTCGACGACGAGGACGACCTTGATGCGGAGGACGACGACGATGCGTTCGGCGGCAGCTCGCGCAGCCGCGGCCGCGGCGATGACTACGACAGCGATTACTAGAGTAGGTAATAGTGGGCTGTAAAGCCTTAATAAAGAACGTCATGCTGAGCTTGCCGAAGCCTCTCTACTGCGCCGCTAGGGTTACTAACCTACTGGCGTGGTAGAGATGCTTCGGCAAGCTCAGCATGACGTTCTTTTTTAGAGCCTTACAGCCTAATCTTACCTACTTACCGCCAAACACGCGCTTGAGGATGGCTGACGACTGCGCGGCCGGGTTCTGGCGGATTTTAGCTTCCTGCTGGGCCAGTAGCACAAAGAGGCCGTCCACGGTTTGGGCCGTGACGTAGTCGGTGAGGTTGTTTTTGGCGGGCGTCATCAGCGGAATCTTGTTGTAGCGGTCGATGAGCTTGCCGTAGGCGGCGTTGGCGCCCACTTGGTCGAGGCTCTGCACGATGCTGGGGCGCAGGGCGGCGTTGAGGGCCGTTTCCGAGTTTTTGCGCAGCAGCTGGGTAGCGGCATCCTTGCTGCCGCTGGTCACGAGCGAAAGCGCATCGGGGAGCGAGAGGTTTTGCAACGCATTGAGGAATATGTCTTTAGCAGCGGGCGCGGCGGCTTCGGCGGCACGGTTCATGAGGTTGGTGGCTTGCTCCACGGCTTGCTTGCCCAGCGGGCCGGGCAGCGAGTTGAGCGTGGTGGCCACGAGCTGCGCATCGGGCGGGAAGGGAATGCGGATATCGTCGTTCAGGTTGAAGCCGTCGGGCTCGGACGCGAAAGCCACGGCCTTGGTGATGCCGGTAGTGAGGGCCTCGCGCAAGCCGGTGCTGGCTTCGGCTTCGGTGAGGGGCGCCACGGGCACGGGGGCCGGCGCGGGCGCCGCTACGGTTTTGGTGGTAGTCGTCTTTTTAACGGGGGCTTTTACCGCCGCTTTCTTGACGACGGTGGTTTTTTTGGTGGTAGTAGCTTTTTTGGTGGTTTGGGCCAGGGCCGGGGCGGCGCTGCAAAGGGCCAGCGCCAGGAGTAGATTTTTCATGCAGGGAAAAGAGAAAAAGCGGGGCCTGAAAACCGGACGGCCCGTATAGCTGTCCTGCGAGCACCGCGCCGCAAAGTTCTCCCTAAAACCCGGCCAAACTATTCTATTCCTTCTCGATGGACGTTGAAATCATGACAATCGGCGACGAGCTGCTCTATGGGCAGGTCGTGGATACCAATTCGGCCTTTATGGGCCAGCAGCTGGGCCGCCTGGGCCTGCGCGTGCGCCAGATAACGAGCGTGAGCGACCGCGCCGACGAGATAGTGGCCGCCCTCGACCAGGCCCGCCAGCGCGTCAGCGTCATCTTGATGACCGGCGGCCTCGGCCCCACCAAAGACGACCTCACCAAGCACGTACTGGCCCGCTACTTCGGCCGCGAGCTGGTAGAGCACGCGCCTACGCTGCGCCACGTGGAGGAGATATTCCGACGCTTCAACCGCCCCATGCTCGACGTGAACCGCCAGCAGGCGATGGTGCCCGCCGGCACCGAGGTGCTGCACAACGCCGTGGGCACCGCGCCCGGCATGTGGATAGAAGATGCTGGCACCGTGTTTATTAGCATGCCCGGCGTACCCTTCGAAATGAAAAAGCTGATGACCGATGAAGTGCTGCCCAAGCTCCAGGCCAAGTTTCAGCTCGCCCCTATCGAACACGTGGTGGTGATGACGGCCGGCCTGGGCGAGTCGTTTCTGGCCGAGAAAATCAAGGACTGGGAAAGCGCCCTGCCACCCAATATTAAGCTGGCCTACCTGCCCAGCCTGGGCAGCGTGCGCCTGCGCCTCACCGGCACCGCCGACGGCCAGGGCGACTTGCGCCCCCGCATGCTGGCCCTGCTGCCCGCCCTGCGCGAACGCATAGGCAGCTACATTTTTGCCGAGGAAGACTCGCCGCTGGAAGTGGTAGTGGGCCAGCTACTTAAAGCCAAAAACTGGCAGCTCGGCACCGCCGAAAGCTGCACCGGCGGCGCGGTAGCCCAGCGCCTTACCAGCGTACCAGGCAGCTCGGCCTACTTCCGCGGCAGCGTAGTGGCGTATGATAATGATTTGAAAGAAAGCATGTTAGGCGTAAATGCCGAAACGCTGGGCGAGCACGGCGCGGTGAGCGAAGCTACCGTGCGCGAAATGGCCGAGGGCGCCCGCGCCCGCCTGGGCTGCGATGTGGCCCTGGCCACCAGTGGCATTGCCGGCCCCGGCGGCGGCACGCCGCTCAAGCCGGTGGGCACCATTTTCATCGCCTGCGCTACCCCGGCCGGCACCGTGAGCCGCCAAATCAGCATTGACCGCGGCCGCCAGACCAACATTGAGTACACCACCCAGGCCGTGCTCATTTTGCTGTGGCAGCAGCTGGCGGGCCATAAGGAAGCGGAGCTGCTGAAGATTTAACTTCCGCCGCTGCCCAGCCCTACGCACCCGCCCCAACAGCCGCGAAAAGTAACTTGCGTCTCTATGACCAAGCTACTTTTCGCGGCCGCGCTGCTGCTGGCCAGCACCCACCCCAGCTTTGCCCAGAGCCGCGACACGGCTTTTGCGGTGCACAAGTTGTTTGTGCAAAAACGTGGGCACGGCGTGCACACAGCCGGGGCCGGGGCCAGCCTGGCCACCGAGGCCGCAACCCTGCGCGGGGCCATCATTGGTAGCGTGGTGGGCGCGGCGCCGGTAGTGGTGGGGCTGGCCCAGGCCGGCCGCTACAGCCCCGAGCGCGAGCAGGCCGTTTTGAGTGGCTACGCGGCCGGCGCGGCCATTCCGGCTGATGTGCGGCACGCGCTGCGCCGCAAGTATTTTCACCGCTCGGCAACGGATGTGGCCAGCGAGCGGCGGTAGCGCTGGGGAAGACAGGGCTATTAACAAACGTTCGTTAGTTTTGCGGTGTTAGGCTGACTATCTCTCCTACCCTAGCCCTGCCATGCTCTTCCAACCCGACATCGAGCGGCTGCCCTTACCCCAGCTGCGCGCCCTGCAAAACGCCCGGCTCCAAGAGCAAGTGGCTTACCTGGCGGCGCGGGTGCCGTTCTACCAACGCAAGTTTGCTGAGGCGGGCATCAACCCCGCCACCTTTCGTGGGCTGGCGGATTTGCCCAAGCTGGGCTTCACGAAGAAGGCTGATTTTCGGAATAATTACCCCTTCGGCCTGTTTGCGGTGCCCGAGGCCGAGGTGGCGCGGCTGCACTGCTCCAGCGGCACCACGGGCAAGGCCACGGTGGTGGGCTACTCGGCCGGCGACCTCGCTATTTTCTCGGAAGTAGTGGCCCGCTCGCTGGCCGCCGCAGGCTGCCGGCCGGGCATGAAATTGCAGAATGCCTACGGCTATGGTCTCTTCACGGGCGGCCTGGGTATCCACTACGGGGCCGAGCGGCTGGGCCTCACGGTCATTCCGGTATCGGGCGGTAGCACCGACCGCCAGCTGCAACTGTTGCAGGATTTTCGACCTGAAATCATCTGTGCCACACCCTCCTACGCCCAGGTGCTGGCCGAGGAAATGCAGCGGCGCAGCATCGCTCCGGAGGCCATTAACCTCCAGCTGGCCGTGCTCGGCGCCGAGCCCTGGACGGAGGCCATCCGCCAGCAGGTGCAGGGGGGCCTGCACGTGGCGGCCACCAACATCTACGGCCTCAGCGAAATACTCGGACCCGGCATCTCGCAGGAAGACGTGGACGAGCGCGGTACCGGCAGCTACATCTGGGAAGACCACTTTTACCCCGAAGTGGTGGACAAAGACACCGGCGAGCCCGTAGCCGAAGGTGAGTTTGGCGTATTGGTTTTCAGTACGTTGACCAAGAAAGCCATGCCCATTCTGCGCTACTGGACGGGCGATATCACCAACATCTACTACGACCACTCGGTGAAGCGCACCCACGTGAAAATGGGCCCCATCCGGGGCCGGGCTGATGATATGCTCATCATTCGGGGAGTCAATTTTTTCCCCACGCAGGTTGAGGACATCATCAATGGCCTGGCGCACGCCAGCCCGCACTATCAGGTAGTGGCCACCCGCCGCGGCAGCCTCGACGAGGTGGAAGTGAATGTGGAAGTAGCCGAAACCCTGCTGCGCGAGCTGGGTCTGGCCAGGGCCACCCTCACCGCCGAGCACCTGGCGCAGCACGAGTGCCTGCGCCAGCTCCAAGGCAGCTTCGCCAAAAAAATAAAGGATAACATCGGCCTCAGCATGCGGGTCAACTTACTGGGCTGTGGGCAGTTGCCCCGCAGCGAAGGCGGCAAGCTGAACCGGGTGAAGGACTTGCGGGAGGTGAAGTAACTAGGAGTTTCTGAGTTGAAAAAAGAACGTCATGCCTATCTGGCGTCCGCTTGCCGAAGCATCTCTACCACGCCGTGAAAATCAGTAACCTAAGCGGCGTGGTAGAGATGCTTCGACAAGCGGACGCCAGATAAGCATGACAACGATTAGTACATATCGTAAAATACACTAAATGAGTCGTTTCCATAAATTAGTTATTAAGAGCGTGACCCGCGAAACGCCCGACTGCGTGTCGCTTTCCTTCGAGGTGCCGGCCGAGCTGCGCGAGGCGTTCAGCTACCAGCCCGGCCAATACCTGACCCTGCGCCGCGAGCACCAGGGCGAGGAGCTGCGCCGCAGCTACTCGCTGTGCAGCAGCCCGTTGGACAACGAGTGGCGCGTGGCCATCAAGAAGGTGCCCGACGGTCGCTTCTCGACCCTGGCCGTGGACGACGGCCTGCGCCCCGGCGACACCCTCGACGTGATGCCGCCGCAGGGCCGCTTCACGGCCAGCCTGCACCCCACGCAGGCCAAAAGCTACGCGCTGTTTGCGGCCGGCAGCGGCATCACGCCCATTCTGAGCATCGCCAAGACGATTTTGCTAACCGAGCCGGCCAGCCGGGTGTATTTGGTGTATGGCAACCGGGGGCGCAACTCCATTATTTTCAAGGAACAGATTGAGGGCCTGAAGAATAAGTTTGTGCAGCGCCTGAGCGTGTTTCACGTGCTGAGCCGCGAGCAGGGCGACAGCGACCTGTTTTTTGGCCGCCTCGACTATCCCAAAACTGTCCAGCTGCTGCAAACGGCGCTGCCCGCCGCCCGCCTCGACGAGTGCTTCATCTGCGGCCCCGAGGAGATGATTCACGGCGTGAAACAGGCCCTTACCGAAGCCGGCGTAGCCCCCGAAGCCATTCACTTTGAGTTGTTCGCCTCCGCTGGTGGCCCCACCAAACCCAAAACCGTGCGCCCGGTGGGCGACGACGACCAGAAGAGTCAGGTGACTCTGCGCCTCGACGGCCGCGGCTACCGTCTCGACATGTCGTATTATGGTGATACCGTGCTCGATGCAGCCCTGGCCGCCGGCATCGACGCGCCCTACTCGTGCAAAAACGGCATGTGCAGCACCTGCCGCGCCCGCGTCACGGGGGGCACCGCCGCCATGGATGTCAACTACTCGCTCTCCGAAACGGAGGTGGCCAAGGGCTACGTGCTCACCTGCCAGGCGCGGCCCACCACGGCCGAGGTTACTATTGATTTTGACGAGTAGGCAAGGGGCTTGTGGCGCGCTACGGTGCGGTTTTTCGGCCAGCGGGCGGCTTTGGTCGTAAGCCCTTTGCCCACCGGGATGCCGGCCCGGGCGTTGCCTTTCTCCTCCTTACTCATGGACCAACCCGCTACTTCCGCAACTCGCACTTCCTTAACTTCTTACGTGCAGCGCGTGTGCATCGCAGTAGGCATCACCCTGCTGATACTGGCGCTCACGGGCCTGCTGGGCCTGGCCTTTGGCGTGTTTTTACGGCTGCTGGCGGCGCTGCTCATTGCCTTGCCCCTGCGGGCGGGTGGCGCCTGGCTGCACCGCCGCGTGGGCCTACCCGAGGGGCTAGCGGTTGTGCTACTCTCGCTGCTGCTGCTGGCACTGCTGGTGGGCATGGGCTGGCTGTTTTCGGCCAAGCTCAGCGAGCAGGTGAGTGATTTGCAGCAGCAGCTACCCCAGGCCATTCGTAATGCCCAAGCCCGCATCAGCGGCACGGAATGGGGCCAGCGGCTGGCCGGCGAAAACTTCGACTACCGCAAGATTATGGGCGGCACCTCGGAGTGGCTGGGTCGCGCCACGGGCATCTTTTCGACCACTTTCAGCATCCTGGCCGATGGCTACGTGATATTATTTCTGGCCGTGTTTCTGGTTATTCAACCCAAAACCTACCGCCACGGCCTGGTGCTGCTGGTGCCCAAAGCCGGCCGCGCCCGCGCCAACGAGGTACTCGACAAAATCAGCAGTACGCTCGTGAACTGGGTGCTGGCCCGGCTAGCCTCCATGCTTTTTGTGGGGGTACTCACCGTGGTGGGCCTCAGCTTTTTAGGCATGCCGCTGGCGGCGGTGCTGGGGCTGTTTGCGGGCCTAGTTACATTCATTCCCAACATCGGGCCGGTGGTGTCGATGGTGCCGGCGCTACTGCTGGCTTTCTTCAACGGCGGCCCGCACATGGCGCTCTACGTGCTGCTGCTGTACCTGGGCGCCCAAACGCTGGAGAGTGCGGCCGTGTCGCCGGTGTTGCAGCAGCGGCTCATTTCGCTGCCGCCGGCACTCATTTTGGTGGGGCAGCTCATTATTGGCTCGTTTACGGGCTTGCTGGGGCTCACACTGGCCACGCCCATCATCGCTATTTTGACCGTGCTGGTAAAAATGCTGTACGTGCAGGATGTGCTGGGCGATGATACGGTGAAAGTATAGCTAGGCGACCTAACTGTTGAGCTAGTACTTTATGCAACCAAATATTCGTTAATTTGCTATCAGCTAGCAAACTAATGCTACCCGGAACCTATGAAACACCTCTTCCTACTCGCGGGCCGCCTGGGCACGCTGTTAGGCCTGGCCCTGACCTTGCACTTTGCGGCGGCGGCGCAGCCTATCGTCACTGCGCTTGCCCCTACCGCGGCGGCGGCGGGGGCCACGGTAACCATTACCGGCGCGGGCTTTGCCGCCACCCCGGCGCAAAACGCGGTGTATTTCGGTATTGGGCGCGCTACGGTAACGGCGGCCACGGCCACCCAGCTGACGGTGCGGGTACCAGTGGGGGCTTCGTCGGTGGCGCCGGTTACGGTGGCGAACCTGGCAACCCGGCAGCTGGGCTCATCACTGGCTTCGGGCACGCCGTTTTTCACGGTCACGTTTGCCGGGCCAGGGCTGAACGCGAATTCATACCGGGCCACGAGCTACCCGCTGGGCACTTCGCGGGTTGGCTCGTCGGCCCTGGCCACTGCCGATTTCAACGCCGATAACTACCCCGATTTTGCGGTGCTGGCCGATAACAAGCTGAACCTGCTGCTCAGCGACGGGCAGGGCGGCTATGGCCCGCCCCTAACCCTGGAAGCGGGCGCTTCTCCCACTTATCTAAAGGCGGCCGACGTGGATGCCAACGGCGCACCCGACCTGCTGGTGGGCGGCAGCCTGGGGCTGGTGCTGCTGCGCAACCTGGGCAGCGGCAATGGCTTCACCACTGCCCTGCCCCTCGACCTGGGCGGCCCGCGCCGGCTGGATGCGGCCGCCTTCACCATCGACGTGCAGGATATGAACGCGGATGGCTTGCCAGACCTCCTGCTGATTTTGGGCGACCTTAATCCACTAACCGGCTTGGCGCAGCTGGTGGAGCTGCGCAACAACGGCACGGGCTTCGACGCGCCAGCGCTGCTGCTGAGCGAACGGCTGGTGGGGCAGGTAGTGGCTGATTTTACGCGCGATGGCAAGCCCGACGTGTTGGTGCAGGTGCAAGCCAGTACCGCCGCCACCGGCACCCAGCTCCTGGTGCTGGCCCGCAACGCGGCCAACACGGGCTATGACGCGCCGGCCGCCCTACCCGTGGTGCCCCTTTTTCTGGCCGCGGGCGGTGTCCAGCTGGCTGATGTTACCGGTGACAGCCTCCCCGACCTGCTGGGCCTCGACCAGTCGAGCGCCGGCCTGTACGGCATTGCTGAGCTGGTGCGCACGGCCACGGGCTTCACCAAACTAGGGCCATTTAACCTACTGCCAGCCAGCACTATATCTTACCCATTGCCCCAGGCCGTGGCCGACCTCGATGGCAATGGCCTTGTGGATGTGCTGGCCAGCGCCGGGGGCAATTTTGCGGTGCTGCCGGGGCAGGCGGGCGGGGGCCTGGGCCAGCCGCTCACCTTTGGCGCGGCCGGCGCGAAGCTCGTGGCCGGCGACTTCGACCGCGACGGGCGCACCGACGTGGCGACGTTTGATTTTACCACTGGCAGCCTCACGATTTACCACTACACCGGGGCCAGCGCCAACACCAACAACCCGCCCACCCTCAACCCCCTGACCGACCTGACCATCGATGAGGATGCGCCCCAGCAAGCCATTGCCCTCAGCGGCATCAGCAACGGCGGCGAGCCGGGCCAAGCCGTGACGCTTACGGCCGTCAGCTCCAACCCGGCGCTTATTCCCACCCCCACCATCGCCTACTTCAGCCCCACCAGCACCGGTACCCTGCGCCTCAAGCCGGCCCCCGATGCCTTTGGCACCTGCACCATCACCGTTACCGCCGCCGATGGGCAGGCCCAGACCGGGACTATTACCCGCTCGTTCCAGGTCACGGTAAACCCGGTGAACGACGCGCCCACCCTAGACCCCATCCCGGACGTGGTGATTACGACGGCGACTTCAGCTGCCCAATTATCCATTCCGCTTTCTGGTATTACGGCGGGGGCCGCAAATGAGAATCAACTACTTACGTTGAGCTTGGCCTTCACTTGGAATGACCCCAACATTTTTGGCGGCTATAGCAGCAATATCACGTATATCAGCCCAGCTACCACCGGCCGGCTTGATTTTGGACTGGTCGTTACCAATAATACGCCGCGCTTATTGGGTACCCTAATGGTAACCGTCAATGACGGCCAACCGAGTAACAATACCCTCACGCGCACCTTCCGAATCTATTACAATCCCGGAGGCACAGCACCAAATATTCCCTCCAGTCCGCCCACCCTGGATGCTCTCGCTGACCTCACCGCCAACCGCAGCCTCGCCACGCAGCTGCCGGTGGCACTGACCGGCATCACCGATGGCGACCCCAGCCAAGTGCTGCCACTCACGGTAACGGCCGTTAGCTCCGACCCGGATTTGGTGAGCATTGGGGTGCTCAGCTATGCCAGCCCGGCCGCCACGGGTAGCCTGCCCTACACCATCAGCAGCACCCGCGGGGGCACGGCCACGGTGAGCGTCACCGTGCGCAACGGGCAGCCGCAGAACGGCAGCATCCTGCGCTCGTTTCGCATTACGGTGCCCGGCACGGCCGTTGTTACGGCTACAACCGGGACGGCGAGCAACCCCACTTTCAGCCTTTACCCCAATCCCGCCCCCGGCGGCCGCTTTGCGGTAGCAAGCCCGGTAACCGGGCCGCTCGACGTAACCGTGCTGGACCTGACCGGCCGCACGGTGCTGGCCCAGCGGCTGGCGGCGGGCCAGCAGGCGCTGGCCCTGCCGGCTGGCACTGCGCAGGGCGTATACCTGGTACGGGTGCGCACCACCCAGGGCACGGCTACCCGCCGCCTGGTGGTGGAGTAGGGCCGCTCGCTACTTCGCATTCTTTTCTTACCTTTGAAAAACTAACACTTGTTAGTTAGCGTTGAAGCCCTATGGAAACCCTCGCCCAAGACCTCTCCCCCGAAGCCCAGTTTCAGGCGCGCATCGACGCCGACATTCGCATCGAGCCCAAAGACTGGATGCCCGAGGCATACCGAAAAACGCTCATCCGTCAGATTTCGCAACATGCTCATTCTGAGCTAGTTGGCATGCTACCCGAAGGCAACTGGATAACCCGCGCCCCATCGCTCAAGCGTAAATCCATCCTCCTGGCCAAGGTGCAGGACGAGGCGGGCCACGGCCTCTACCTCTACAGCGCCGCCGAAACCCTGGGCACCTCGCGCGACCAGATGCTCGCCGACCTGCACAGTGGCAAGGCCAAATACAGCAGCATTTTCAACTACCCCACCCTCAGCTGGGCCGATATGGGCTGCGTGGGTTGGCTCGTGGACGGCGCGGCCATCCTCAACCAGGTGCCGCTATGCCGCACCAGCTACGGCCCCTACGCCCGGGCCATGGTGCGCGTGTGCAAAGAAGAAAGCTTCCACCAGCGCCAGGGCTTTGAGGTGATGCAAACGCTGTGCGAAGGCTCGGCTGCGCAGAAAGAGATGGCCCAGGAGTCGCTCAACCGCTGGTGGTGGCCCACGCTCATGATGTTTGGCCCCGCCGACGATGCCTCGCCCAACACCGAGCAGAGCATGAAGTGGCGCATCAAGCGCTTCACCAACGATGAGCTGCGCCAGAAATTTGTGGATATGATGGTGCCCCAAGCCGAGTTTCTGGGCCTCACCGTGCCCGATGAAAAAGTGAAGTGGAACGAAGCGCGCCAGGCCTACGACTTCGGCGAGGTGAACTGGGAGGAGTTCTGGGCCGTGGTAAAAGGCAACGGCATGTGCAACCACGAGCGCCTGCAAGCCCGCGTGCAAGCCCACGAAGAAGGTGCCTGGGTGCGCGAAGCCGCTTCGGCCCACGCCGCCAAGCGCGCTGCCCGTGAGGTAGTTGCGGCTTAGGCGACTCAACTGCATTTGTCATTGCGAGCCTGCGAAGCAATCGCACTCGAACGATACCCGTGCCAGTCGTTCGTCCAACGCTCAGGTGCGATTGCTTCGCAGGCTCGCAATGACAAATGGCGCATAATTCACCAACATGAACAACTCCGAATGGCCCCTTTGGGAGGTCTTTATCCGCAGCAAGCAAGGGCTCGACCACAAACACGTGGGTAGCCTGCATGCCGCCGACGCCGCCATGGCTGTGCAAAACGCCCGCGATGTGTACACGCGCCGCCTCGAAGGCGTGAGCATTTGGGTGGTGGAGTCGAAGCACATTCACGCCTCCAACCCCGATGAAGCAGCCGAATTCTTCGACCCGGCCGCCGATAAAGTATACCGGCACCCCACGTTTTACGACGTGCCGGACTCCATTAAGCACATGTAATTCTGCGGTTTATGTCAGCTACCCAGCTTGAAAGTATCGTTGCCCCGGCCGCCACCGCCAACCCGCTGTTTCCCTTTGTGGTGCAGCTGGCTGATACCAGCCTCATCCTGGCGCACCGCCTCTCGGAGTGGTGCGGCCACGGCCCCGTGCTGGAGCAGGATTTGGCCCTGGCCAACATCGCCCTCGACCTGCTGGGTGAGGCCCGCAGCTACTACCAGTACGCCGCCGAGCTCGAAAGCAAGGGCCGCACCGAAGACGACCTCGCCTACCTGCGCAGCGCCGTGGAATACCGCAACCCCCTGCTGGTCGAGCAGCCCAACGGCGACTTTGCCCACACCATGGTGCGGCAGTTTTTATTTGATAACTTTCATTATCAACTACTTAAAGAGCTAAAAAACGGCCCCGATACCCAGCTGGCCGCCATCGCCGAGAAGTCGCTGAAAGAGGCCGCTTACCACCTTAAATGGAGCTCCGAGTGGATAATTCGCCTCGGCGACGGCACCCCCGAGAGCCGCCAGCGCCTCGACAAAGCCATTGCCACCCTCTGGCGCTTTGCGGGCGAACTGACCACGCCCACCGCCACCGAAGCCCAGCTGCAAGACCTAGGTCTGGTGCCCGACTACGCCGCGCTGCTGCCCGCCATGCAGGCCCACCTCACCCACGTGCTGGCTGAGGCCACCGTACCGGAACCCACGGGCGTGTTTGCGCAGCAGGGCGGCAAAAGCGGCCGCCACTCCGAGCACTTGGGCTACCTGCTCACCGAGCTGCAATACATGCAGCGCACCTACCCCGGCCTCACCTGGTAGCTCTTTTTAGCTGTTAGCTGAGAGCTATTAGCTGTTAGCTTTTTATACAAACCGCGCCATGACTGAAAAGCTAACAGCTAACAGCTCTCAGCTAACAGCTAAAACAATCTGGCAGCTGCTGGAAGAAGTGAGCGACCCTGAAGTACCCGTGCTCAGCATTTTGGACCTGGGCATTGTGCGGGCGGTAGCTATTGAGGGTGAGAAGATTATCGTTACCATTACGCCCACCTACTCGGGTTGCCCAGCCATGGGTGCCATTGCCACCGACATCCGGCTGCGGCTGCTGGCCGAAGGGTACAAGCAGGTGGCTATTGTTAACCAAATCAGCCCGGCCTGGACCACCGACTGGATGAGTGCAGCCGGCCGTGCCAAGCTCGAAGAATACGGCATTGCCCCGCCCATTGATGGCACGGCTACTGGCCACGTACTCAACCTGTTTGGTCAGGATACAGCCGTGCGCTGTCCGCTTTGCAAGTCGGCGCACACGCACTTGGTCAGCCAGTTCGGCTCCACGGCCTGCAAGGCGCTGTACCAGTGCGACGACTGCCGCGAGCCGTTCGACTATTTTAAGTGCCACGCCTAGCAGTAGCGCGAAGCTTCTGCTTCATGCGCGAGCGCAGCGAGCAGGCGGCCCCGCGCCAACCCAACCGACTACCTACGCGAGATGCTCGCTGCGCTTGCGCACGAAGCGGAAGCTTCGCGCTACATTTTCTTTCTCATGTCTGATTCCTCCCTGCTCTACTCTTTCGCCGACGGCGTGGCCACGCTGACCTTCAACCGGCCCGACGTTTTCAACAGCATCAACAAGCCCGTGGCGCTGGCTTTGCAGCAGCATCTGCGTGATTGCCAGGCCGATGCCACCGTGCGGGCCGTGGTGCTTACCGGCACCGGCCGCGCCTTTTGCGCGGGCCAGGACCTGGCCGAGATAACGGGGCCCAACGCGCCCGACGTGTCGGAAATTGTGGAAAAGCACTACAACCCTATCGTGTTGCTTATCAGGGAGTTGGAGAAACCCGTAATTGCGGCCGTAAACGGCGTGGCGGCTGGCGCAGGCGCTAACCTGGCGTTGGCCTGCGACATCGTGGTAGCCAAGGAGTCAGCCGCCTTTATTCAGGCCTTCAGCAAGATAGGTTTGGTGCCCGATAGTGGCGGCACCTACTTTCTACCCCGCCTCGTGGGCATGCAGCGCGCCAGCGCCCTCATGCTCACCGGCGACAAAGTAAGCGCCGCCGAGGCTGTGCAGATGGGCATGATTTATAAAGCTTTTGCCGACGAAAGCTTTGACCAGGAAGTAGCCAAGCTAGCCCACAAAATGGCCAAGCTGCCCACCAAGGGCCTCGCCTACACCAAGCAGCTCCTCAATAGCTCCTACGCCAACGATGTGGCCCAGCAGCTGCGCGCCGAGGGCGACTACCAGCTGCGCGCCGGCCACACCACCGACTACCGCGAGGGCGTAGCGGCTTTCCTAGAAAAGCGCCAGCCCACCTTCACCGGCCAGTAGATGATGACCATCGGAATTATTGGCAGTGGCGCGATGGGCGCGGGCATTGCACAGGTAGTGGCCACGGCCGGCCACCCCGTGCGCCTGCTCGACCAGAACGCGGCGGCCCTTGCAAAAGCCCAGGCCGGCATAGCCGCCAGCCTGCGCAAGCTGGCCGAGAAAGGCAAACTGACCACGGAAATGGCGGAGGCAGCCATCGGCCGCCTCCATCCCACGGCCGACATGCAGGACTTTGCCGATTGCAGTCTGGTTATCGAGGCCATTGTGGAGGACCTGACCGTGAAGCAGCAGGTTTTCAAGCAGGTAGAAGCCATTGTAGATGCTGATTGCGTGCTGGCCAGCAACACGTCATCGCTCTCCATCACCTCCATTGCGGCGGCTTGCCAGCGGCCCGAGCGCTTTATCGGCATCCACTTTTTCAACCCAGCGCCGCTCATGCAGCTGGTCGAAATTATTCCGGCGGTGCAAACCCGCGCCGGGCTGGCCGACGAAATAAAGGCGCTGGTGGCCGGCTGGGGCAAGCGCCCGGTGCTCACCCAGGATACGCCCGGCTTCCTCGTGAACCGCGTGGCGCGGCCGTTCTACGGCGAGGCCATCCGGATTTTAGAGGAAGGCATTGCCGACATCGCCACCATCGACTGGGCCCTGACTGAGCTGGGCGGCTTCCGCATGGGGCCGTTTGCGCTGATGGATTTTATCGGCCACGACGTCAATTACCGGGTCACGGAATCGGTGTTTACCGCCTTTTTCTACGACCCGCGCTACCGGCCGTCGTTCACGCAGCGGCGGCTGTTTGAGGCCGGCTACTACGGCCGCAAGGCGGGGCGCGGTTTCTACGACTACGGCGCCGGGGCCAGCCCGCCCGAGCCCAACCGCGACCCTGCGCTGGGCCAGCGCATTGTGCAGCGCGTGCTGGCCATGCTCATCAACGAGGCCGCCGAGGCGCTGCACCTGCGCGTGGCCTCGGCCCCCGACCTGGAGCTGGCCATGACTACCGGCGTCAATTACCCCAAAGGCCTGCTGGCCTGGGCCAACGAGTTGGGGCCGGCCACTGTGCTGGCCACGCTCGACGGCCTCTACCACGACTACCACGAGGACCGCTACCGCGCCAGCGTGCTGCTGCGCCGGTTAGCCCGTGACAATCAATTCTTTCTGACCCCATGAGTACTTCTGCCGACCACCACGAACCCCACCACGCTGTGCAACACTGGCTCACCACCCGCGACCCATTCAGCGCGTGGCTGGGGGTGATTGTGGAAGAAGTAAGGGCCGGCTATTGCCGCCTGCGCCTGCCGGTGCGCCCCGACATGCTCAACGGCTTCGGCATGGTGCACGGCGGCGTCACGTTTGCGGCCGCCGACACGGCGTTTTCCATCGCCTGCAACACCCACGGCCGCCAGAGCGTGGGCCTCACCGTCACCATCGACTACCTGGAGCCCGGCCGCCCCGGCGACGTTATTACTATTGAAGCCGAGGAAGCCAGCCTCAAGCACCGCGTGGGCGTGTACGAGGTGGGTATCCGCAACCAGGACGGCCTACGGCTGGCCCTGTTTAAGGGCACGGCCTACCGCACCAGCACGGAGAACAATCCTGCCTAACTAACTGACAGGTAAACCAATAAGTGAATGTCATGCAGACCGCAGGGCAGCATCTCGCGTGGGGTTGTAATCAAGTGGTTCGAACGAGTTAGCTACTACCCCACGCGAGATGCTGCCCTGCGGTCTGCATGACAACGATTTAGCATACTATGAATCAGGCCTATATCATTGACGGCGTGCGCACGCCCATTGGCAACTTTGGCGGCACGCTGGCCGCCGTGCGCCCCGACGACCTCGCCGCGCTCACCATCCGCGAGCTGCTGGCCCGCCACCCCACGGCCGACCCGGCCGCCATTGCCGATGTAATCTTGGGCTGTGCCAACCAGGCTGGCGAAGACAATCGCAACGTGGCCCGCATGGCGGCGCTGCTGGCGGGCCTGCCCTACTCGGTGTCCGGCGAAACCATTAATCGCTTGTGTGCCAGTGGCTTATCAGCCGGAATCGCGGCGGCCCGCGCCATTCGGAGCGGCGACGGCAACCTGTTTGTGGCCGGGGGGGTCGAGAGCATGACCCGCGCCCCCTTCGTGATGTCAAAGCCTTCGAAAGCCTTCGGCACCGACTCTCAAATGGCCGATTCAAGCTTTGGCTGGCGCTTCGTCAACCCCACCATGCAGGCCGCCTATGGCACCGACGCCATGGGCGAAACCGCCGAAAACCTGGTGGACCAGTACCACATCAGCCGCGAGGACCAGGATACATTTGCCCACGCCTCGCAGCAAAAAGCCGCCGCCGCGCAGCAGCGGGGCCGCTTTAGCACCGAGATACTACCCGTGCCCATTCCGCAGCGCAAGGGCGAGCCCGTGCTATTTGCGGCCGATGAGTTTCTCAAGCCCGACACGTCTTTGGAAGGGCTAGCTAAGCTGCGCCCCGCCTTTCGCAAAGCCGGCGGCACCGTAACGGCCGGCAACGCCTCGGGCCTCAACGACGGAGCCGCCGCCCTACTTTTCGCCTCCGAGGCCGGCATCAAGCAGCACGGCCTCACGCCCAAAGCCCGCATCGTGAGCATGGGGGTGGCCGGCGTCGAACCCCGCCTCATGGGCATCGGCCCGGTGCCGGCCAGCCACCTCGCGCTCAAAAAAGCGGGGCTGACACTCAATGACATCGAACTTATTGAGCTCAACGAAGCCTTCGCGGCGCAGTCGCTGGCCTGCATCCGCGCCTTCGGCCTGGCCGACGACGACCCGCGCATCAACCCCAACGGCGGGGCCATTGCCCTGGGCCACCCGCTGGGCATGAGCGGCGCGCGCCTGCTCAACACCGCCGCCCTGGAGCTGCATCAGCAGCAAAAGCGCTACGCGCTGGTGACGATGTGCATTGGCGTGGGGCAAGGCTACGCCGTGATTATTGAGCGGGTGTAATTTTTTGAGCTGTTAGCTTTTAGCTGATGGCTGATAGCTTTCGTTCACAGTCGCCAGTTCATTTTCAATTCCCACCCAAAAAAAGCTAATAGCTAATAGCTATCAGCTAACAGCTCAAAAATGCGCACCCTCGAAAACTACACCCTTGGCCGCTGGCAGCCCGGCGGCTCCGACCCGCACGAGCTGCGCGATGCCAGCACCGGTGAAGTCATTGCCCTGGCTAACACCGAAGGCTTTGATTTTGAGCAGATTCTGGCCTACGGCCGGCGCGTGGGTAACCCCGCCCTGCGCCATATGACTTTTCACGAGCGCGGGCGGATGCTGAAGGCGCTGGCCTTTCACTTGCAGGAAAAAAAGGAGCTTTTCTACGAGCTGAGCTACCGCTCGGGGGCCACGCGGGCTGACTCGTGGATTGACATTGAGGGCGGCATCGGCAACCTGTTTGCCAACGCCTCGCTGCGGCGTAAGTTTCCGGACAAGCCATTTTACGTGGAGGGCGAGCCGGTGGGCCTGAGCAAGGGCGGCACCTTTATGGCGCAGCACCTGCTGGTGCCCAAGGAGGGCGTGGCCGTGCACATCAACGCCTACAACTTCCCCATCTGGGGCATGCTAGAGAAAATCGCGGTGAACCTGCTGGCCGGCATGCCCTCCATGGTGAAGCCCGCCGTGCCCGGTGCCTACCTCACCGAGGCCGTAGTACGCGAGATTATCGCCAGCGGCATTTTGCCCGATGGGGCCTTGCAACTGGTGGTGGGCTCGGGCCAGGGCATTCTGGACCACGTGACGTACCAGGATGTGGTCACGTTTACCGGGTCGGCCGCCACCGGCGCCAAGCTGCGCGCCCACCCGCGCATCATCAGCGAGGCGGTGCCGTTTACCCTGGAGGCCGACTCGCTCAACGCCGCCGTGCTGGGGCCCGATGCCCGGCCCGGCACCCCGGAGTTCGACCTCTTTATCAAAGAAGTACGCAAGGAAATGACGGCTAAGTGCGGGCAGAAATGCACAGCTATCCGCCGCGCCATCGTGCCCGCCGAACTACTTGAAGATGTGCAGATTGCCCTGGGTAAAGCGCTGGCGCAGACCACCATCGGCCACCCGCAGGCCGAGGGCGTGCGCATGGGCGCGCTGGCCGGCCGCGAGCAGGCCGAGCGTCTGCGCCAGCAGGTGCGCCAGCTTGCCAAAACCACGCCCATCGTGTACGGTGACCTCGACCACGTGGAGATTCTGGGCAAGGAGCGCGGGGCCGACGCGGCCAAGGGCGCGTTTATCTCGCCCATTGTGCTGCGCAACGACCACCCGTTTGAGCACCTCGACAGCCACGAGCTGGAAGCCTTCGGCCCCGTGGTGACGCTCATGCCCTACCACGATTTGGGCGAAGCCGTGGCCCTGGCCAACCTCGGCAAGGGCTCGCTGGTGTGCTCGCTGGCCACCAACGACCCGCGCGCGGCCCAGGATTTTGTGCTGAGCGCGGCCACCCACCACGGCCGCATTTTGGTGCTCAATGGCGAGATGGCCAAGGAAAGCACCGGCCACGGCTCGCCCCTGCCGCAGCTCGTGCACGGCGGCCCCGGCCGGGCCGGCGGCGGCCAGGAAATGGGCGGCATCCGGGGCGTGGAGCACTTTATGCAGCGCGTGGCCTTGCAGGGCTCGCCCAGCATGATTACGGCCATCACGGAAGTGTACCAGACTGGGGCCAAGCAGGTTGAGTACGACAAGCACCCCTTCCAGCGCTATTTTGAGGAGCTGGAAATCGGTGAGACGTATACCACGCACAAGCACACCGTAACGGAGGCCGATATCAGCAACTTTGCCGGTATCTCGGGCGATAATTTTTACGCCCACGTCGATGCTACCTCGCTGGAAGGCACGCTCTTTACGGGCCGTGTAGCGCACGGCTACTACATTTTATCCAAGGCCGCCGGTATGTTCGTGGACCCGCGCAAGGGGCCCGTGCTGCTCAACTACGGCCTCGATGAGTGCCGCTTTACCAAGCCCGTGTACCCCGGCACCACCATCGGCGTGCAGCTCACGGTGAAGGAGAAAGTGGGCCAGGAAAAACGTGACGAAACCGACATCGCCAAGGGCATCGTGCGCTGGCTCGTAACCGTGACCGACGAAACCGGCGACACTGTGGCGGTGGCTACCATTTTGACGATGGTGAAGAAACTTCACCAAGCATAATTATTTTAATATCAATCAAATAAGAACGTCATGCTGAGCTTGTCGAAGCATCTCTACCACGCCGTGAGGGTTAGTAATCCTAGTGGCGTGGTAGCGATGCTTCACTGCGTTCAGCATGACGTTCTTTTTTGTCTTTCCCCACTCAATCTATGAGCGATACTCTCCCCGCCGGCCACGTCACGGTCGCTACCGACGCCGCTGGCATCACCACCGTCACGTTTTTTCACCCGGCTCATAACTCACTACCCAGCAATATTTTAGCTGAATTAGCCGCCGCCATAGCGAAAGCCGGCCAGGACGATGCCACCAAGGTTATCATCCTGCAAAGCGAGGGCGAGCGCACGTTTTGCGCCGGGGCCAGCTTCGACGAGCTGCGCGCCGTGACCGATGCGGCGCAGGGCCTGGCATTTTTCTCCGGCTTTGCGCACGTTATCAATGCCTGCCGCACCTGC
The DNA here is from genome assembly GCF_054779975.1 of Hymenobacter arcticus. Lineage (NCBI taxonomy): Bacteria > Pseudomonadati > Bacteroidota > Cytophagia > Cytophagales > Hymenobacteraceae > Hymenobacter > Hymenobacter arcticus. The sequence continues at coordinate 328,083 of NZ_BAAGXF010000004.1, read as the reverse complement.
AATAAGCTCATTATCGGGCGGGTGCAGGGCAAGGCCGTGGGCGGCGGTGTGGGCCTGGCCGCCGCTACCGACTACTGCCTGGCCACCACCCACGCGGCCGTGAAGCTCAGCGAGCTGGCTGTGGGCATCGGCCCCTTCGTGGTCGGCCCGGCCGTGGAGCGCAAAATCGGCACCTCCGCCTTCGGCCAGCTGGCCATCGACGCCACCGAGTTTCGCTCGGCCGAGTGGGCCGCCGCCCGCGGCCTTTACGCCGACGTGCTGCCCGACATTGCTGCCCTCGATGCGGCCGTGCGGGCGCTGGCCCAGCGCCTGGCCGCTTCCTCACCCGACGCCATGCGTGAGCTTAAGCAGGTGCTCTGGGCCGGCACCGCGCATTGGGACACGCTGCTGCTGGAGCGCGCCGCCATCAGCGGCCGGCTGGTGCTGTCGGAGTTTACGCGCGCGGCCATCGGCAAGTAGCGCGGGGTTGGGTGTAATGCCGGGGCACTTGCCAGCGAATAAGTATAGGCTTTCCTGCTTAGGTTGCGCCCGTTTTCCTCCTAACCCGCTGGCTGCTCATGGGGCTTTTTGATTTCATCCGCAACGAATTGATTGAGGTTATCGACTGGGTTGATAATTCCTCGGACACGCTCATCTGGAAGTTTCCGGACAACGAGAACAACCTCAAAAACGGTGCGCAGCTCGTGGTGCGCGAGTCGCAGGTGGCCATCTTGCTGGATGAGGGGCGCGTGGCCGACGTGTTTGGCCCCGGCCGCCACGTGCTGGCCACCGCCAACCTGCCGGTGCTCACCACGCTGCGCGGCTGGAAATATGGCTTCGAGTCGCCATTCAAGGTCGATGTTTACTTCGTGTCTACCAAGCAGTTCGCTAATCTGAAGTGGGGTACGCCCAACCCCGTTATCCTGCGCGACCCCGAGTTCAAGCAGGTGCGGGTGCGGGCGTTTGGCACCTTTGCGTTGCGCGTGCGCGAAGCGGCCAAGTTTCTGACCGAGTTTGCGGGCACGGCATCCGTGGTGCGCGTCGGCGACGTGGAGGGGCAGCTGCGCTCGGCCATCGTCAACAAGTTTTCGGATACCCTGGCCGAGGCCAACGTGTCGGTGCTCGACCTGGCCCGCAACTACCAGGAGCTGGGCGAACGCCTGCGCCCGCTGCTGCAAGACGATTTCGGCGCTTACGGCCTGGAGCTCACGCGCTTCTACCTCGAAAACGCCAGCTTGCCCCCCGAAGTCGAAGCGTTCCTCGACAAAACCACCCAAATGAACATGGCCGGCGACATGAGCCGGTTTCAGCAGTTTCAGGCCGGGCTAGCCGTGGAAAAAGCCGCCAGCCAGGAAGGCGGCATTGGCGGGGCCGCCGTGCTGCTGGGCGGCCTGGGCAACATGCTGGGCAATGCCACCGCGCCCGCCGCGGCCCCGGCCAGCCCCGCCCCCACCGCCAGCCCTAACCGCGAGCAGATAGTAGCCATGCTGCGCGACCTGGGCCAGCTAAAGGCCGACGGCATCCTGACCGAAGCTGAGTTTGACGCCAAAAAGGCGGAGCTGCTGGCCCGCCTCTAACCCCCTTCGCGCTGGCCCCCATGGATGTTGCTACCGAAAGCGCCCTGCGCGAATTGCGCGAGCGTGACTTACTGCGCGCGCCCTGCCTCAGCTGCGGGTCGAACCTCACGTTTCAGGCCGAAACCCAGCAGCTGGCCTGCGGGCACTGCGGCGCTACCCAAACGCTCACCTTCAGTGAAACCAAACTGGCCGAGCGCCCGCTCAGCGCCCTGCTCACCAGCGCGGAGCTGCCCGCCGACCGCGTGAGCGAGCAGCTGCTATTCCACTGCCCCAGCTGTGGCTCGCGCACCCGCGTCAACGCCGACCAGCCCACGCTCAGCTGCGGCTTTTGCGGCAGCCGGGCCATCAACCCCGAGGCCCAGCGCACCCGTCTCATCGAGCCGGCCGGGGTGCTACCCTTCCGGCTGGGGCGACCGGGCGCCACCATAAGCTTTCGCACATGGCTGGCGGGCAAGTGGCTGGCCCCCAATAAGCTGCAAAGCGGCGCGGTGCTCGACAATCTGCACGGTATCTACCTGCCCTTCTGGACGTTTGATGCGCAGGCCTACTCCGAATGGCAGGGCGAGCGCGGCGACCATTACTACGTGTCGGTGAGCGGCACCGACAGCCAGGGCCGCCCCACCACCCGCCAGGAGCAGCGCACCCGCTGGCGCACCGAACGCGGTACCCACGAGCACTTCTATGATGACCTCCTCACGCTGGCTTCCCGCAGCCTGGCCAACCAGCAAAACCACGTGGAGGCGGTGCTGGATGACTACAACCTCGACGCGGTAATCGACTACGATGCCCGCGTGCTGCTGGGCTGGGAGGCCGAAGTCTACAGCATCGACCTGGCCGAGGGCCTGCAAGAGGCCCGCACCACCTTCCGCGAGCAGGAGCACGACAGCTGCAAACAGGAACTGGGCGGCGATGAACAGCGTGGCCTCCAGGTGCACACCGTCCTCACCGAAGAGTCGTTCAAGCACCTGCTGCTGCCGCTCTGGGTGTGTGCCTATCTATACCAAGGCAAGCTCTACCACTTCCTCGTTAATGGCCAAACCGGCCGGGTCAGCGGCTCCTACCCCTACTCGCCGTGGAAAATAGGGTTGCTCGTGCTGCTGGGCTTGCTACTGGCGGGTGCTGTTTACTATTTCATCAATCAGCACCATAATAGTGCCCGTTAATGAATAGTTTATATTAAAAGAGAACGTCATGCTGAGCTTGTCGAAGCATCTCTACCGTGTAACTAACTCTAAATATTAAGGTTAGGGTCACACTAGTAATGGAGATGATTCACTATATTTTTTTTACAGTAAACTAATTAATGATGAGTACTTATTCACCAATTAGAAGAAGCAGTTTTTTATAAACGGCAAAACATAATTCAGCGTCTTGATATGCATTATGATGTGTTGACCTTTGCAAACCAAAATAGTTAACACAATCAGATAATGAGCTTACCTGGGTATTAAACTTTCCAAGCCTGCTAGCTACCTGTGATATCGTTTGCACATCAATATGTCTGTAATTAACTTTATTAAAGTCATCTATCATACCATTTTCGTAGCATATTTTTTTAAAAAAACCTACATCAAAGCTAATATTCCAAGACGCAAAGCAAAATTCATGGCCTAATAATTCAAAGAAATTCTGAATAACATGTCTTCTTGATGGACTTTTTATCAAATCTTTATGTGAGATTCCATGAATATGAAACGATTCTTCGCTAATAAATTTTCCTTCAGGAAGTTGAAATCTAGAATAAAATTTATTTTCAATTATAAGTTCATTGTTTACAACAATTGCACCAACTTCTATAGGCTCGTCGCTGTAAATATTAATTCCGGTGGTTTCAAAATCAATGAAACAAATTTTGGATGAAGTATTCTTCATGCTCCTTAGAAATTTTTTAATTCGTAAAAGCTAGATTCTTCTATTACACCTTTTATTTCATCCATACATTTTCTAAATATACATCCATTATTGCCGTTATCGCGAACATAAAGTGCCATTGGTTTAACAGATTTATCGGTAGAAATTTTTGATGGACAAAATAAAATATGGTCATCAAGTTTATAAAAGGAATAAAATACAGGATGTTTTTTCATTAGAAATATCTGCACCTTAGCCTTTAAAAGTTTCTTCTTTTTTAATTCACCAAAATACGAAGTTAAGGTTTGTTGAGATTCCAATACTCTCTGTTTTATACGCATGACATTATAATTCGGGTCATTTGCTCCCCAATGCTTGCCAAGGCCATTTATAAATTCATTATCTTCGTGATACATAAATATTTTAATTGTTGACTTTCTTTTAGCTACTATATCAAGTGAGTCCCTAATATTACTGAAAGTAGTTTGCCCATAGGTAAGATAAATTATTATATCATTCGAGTTACTTACTGCTTTACGCAAATCAAAATCAGAAAAATTCTGATAGTATTTCATAATACCTGCACCAAGCACTTCTTTGGACATTTCAAAGTGCTTTAGCATGTTATCTGCTATTTCTGACCTAGATGAAAGGTCAAAATAAATACCAACAATTAACCCAGTTAGTATTGCCAATAAAATATTAAATACTACATTTATAGATGTATTTGCTATACCTATTTTATAAACAGTCTTCAGGTATTCAAATAGAAATACTAGAGCCAATAAAGAGATGACTCCGAGCCATAGGTAGCCTTTCTTATTCATTCTTATGTATTTTTTAAGTTGTTGAGCAGATTGTGTCTTGGCACATTTTTAAATATTCAAAGTGTGAATCTAACTCACAGAGCCGTATCCAGCACATCGTCGCCGTCGTCGGCCATTGATTTAGCTAGCTTCTCGATGTTGAGGCTGCGCGCCGAGGCGTCGAAAATCTCGCGGTAGGTGCCGCGCTTTTCATAGAGTTCCATATGAGTACCGCTCTCCACGGCTTCGCCTTTTTTCATGACGTAGATGCAGTCGGCGTCCACAATCTGGGCGAGGCTGTGGGAGATGATGACCACCGTGCGGCCCTGCTTGATGGCGTCGAGGCTGTTTTTGATTTGCTCGGTGGCGATGGCGTCGAGGCTGGCGGTGGGCTCGTCGAGGAAGATGATAGGCGGGTTTTTGAGGAAGAGCCGGGCGATGGCGATGCGCTGCTGCTGGCCACCGGATAGCTGTTGGGCGTCGCTCTGGTAGCCCTTGGGCAGGTCCAGAATCTGGTCGTGGAGGTAGGCCTGGCGGGCGGCAGCCTCTATTTCGGCCTGGGTGGCGTTGAAGTTACCGTAGCGGATGTTTTCCTCAATGGTGCCTTTGAAAATGTGATTTTTCTGGAGCACCAGGCCAATTTGCTGGCGCAGGGCGGGCGTGTCATACTGGGCCAGCGGCTGGCCATCGAGGAAAACGCCACCGTTGTCGGGGCGATAAAACTCGCACAATAGGTTGATAATCGTACTCTTGCCCGCGCCGCTAAGGCCCACGAGCGCGGTGGTTTTGCCGGCCTCAATGGTCATACTCACATCGTGCAGGGCGGCTGTGCCGCTGGGGTAGGTGAAGTTGACGTGCCGCAGCTCGAACGTGCCTTCCAAATGCGCGGGGCGCAGCGGGCCGGGGCGCTCAGTCTGGTCGTCGGCGTCGAGGATGGCGAAGAAGCCCTCGGCGTAGGTCAGGGCCTCGTTCATCTCGTCATAGATGCGGTGCAGCTGCCGGATGGGCGCCGACACGTTGTTGAACAGCAGCACGTGAAACATGATGGCCCCGATGCTCATTTGGCCCGCCAGCACGAGGTAGGCGGTGAGCACGATGATGGCCACCACGCCAATTTGCTCGAAAAACGACTTGAGGCCGTCGTAGCGGAAGTTGGTTTTGCGGGTGGTGAGCTGGGCGGCCTCCAGCTTGTCTTGCACAGCCAGCTGCTTTTCACCTTCGTAGGCTTCGCGTACGAAGCTCTTAATCACCACAATACTATCGATGATGCTGATGAGGCCGTGGTTTTTTTCCTCGCGCAGGGCGCGCAGGGCGCGGCGGGTGCCGTTGAGGCGGTCGGCCTGCCGGTAGCTCAGCCAGAAATACACGGGCAGGATGGACGTGGCCACCAGGCCCACCCACTTATTGGCTAAGAACATGACGACCAGCGCTACCAGGGCATTGGCGAAGAGCGGCAGAATGTCGATGAAGAAGTTTTGGACCAGCTTCATTAGGCTTTCCACGCCGCGGTCGATGCGGGTTTGGAGCTTGCCGGTCTGGTTGCCGCTTTCGGTGAAGAAACCCAGCTCGTAGCCCAGTATTTTGGTGACGGCCGCCTCGGCCAGCGCGCCCGACACGCTGATACGGATTTTCTCACCGTAGTATTTCTGGCCGAAGGTGATGCCCGTGTTCAGCAATTCCTTGGCGAGCAGCAACACGCTCACCCACACCAACATTTGCCAACCGGCAGCCAGGCCCTGGCCTTGGTTGAGCAGACTTTGCACCGTATCAACGGTGTAGCGCAGCACAAACGGGTTGACCTGCGCGGCCAGCGAGCCCACCAGCGTGAGTAGCAACGTGCTGACGACCAGCTTACGGTAGGGCTGCACGAAGGGCAGCAGGCGTTGAATTATTTGCCAAAGACTCATCAAGCAATAGAAAGGGGGGCGAGCAAGTTAGACGAGCGGTCCGCGGCTGGGGTTATTGCCCGGCCCCAGGCCGGCAAACCACTCACCAGCCAACCTCGTATTTCGCCCCATGAAAAAATTAGTTATCAGCGCCGTGGCGGCTATGCTGCTGGCCGTAGCGGCGGCCCCGGCGGCCCACGCGCAATCCGTTCGCTTTGGCCTCAAGGCCGGGGCCAACCTCTCCAACCTGTCGGGCGACCTGGCCAACCAGAGCCAGTACAACAACCGCGTCGGCTTTCACGGCGGGGTAATGGTCAATTTCGGGTTGGCCAACGACCTGGTTTCGATTCAGCCCGAAATCCTGTACTCGCAAAAGGGCTTTAAATACGCCGACCAGTCGGTGACGGTGCTCGGCAACACCTACCGCAACGCCGGCAGCGTGCGCTACGACTACCTCGACGTGCCCATCCTAGTGCGCCTCAAGGTGAGCGGCGTGTTTTTTGAAGTGGGCCCGCAGTACAGCTACCTGATGAACATCTCGACCGACCGCACCCAAACCTACAACGGCAGCGTGGTGGGCACCGCCGGCTCGGGCACCAGCAACCTCGACAACGTGAACCGCAACGAGCTGGGCTACGTGGGCGGGCTGGGCTTCCAGTCGAGCCAGGGCGTGCTGCTGGGCGTGCGCTACAACGGCGCGTTCACTGACTTTGCCAAGGACGGCTACAGCAACAACGACTTCCGCAATGCCCGCAACTCGGCATTTCAGGCCTACGTGGGCTTCCTGCTGGGCGGCAAGTAGCCGCTGCGCATTAGTGGCAACAGCCGCTGGCCCCCCGGGGCCAGCGGTTTTTTTGTGCACTGGCCCCGGCCACCATAAGTCCCGCACCGGGCAGCGGCTAAGGCTTCGGGTTGGTAGCAGCAAAGGCACAGTTGGTCGGGTGAGTGGGGGCAAACGTCGGCTTAATTGGCAGCCCGCGTACTATTTCCGGTACTAGCGCAGTTTAGCGTATGGTGGCAGGGTGCTGCCCGTGGCACTGCGCGGCAGTGCGCAGCTGCTTTTCTCCTTTTCCCCTACCCTATGTTGCGGATTGCCCTCCTGTTTTTTTGCCTGCTCGGCCTGGCAACTTCGGCGGCTACGGCCGGCCCCAGCGCCGCCCGGCGCACGCCCAGCGCCATGCGCGGCCAGCGCCTCACGCGCGGCAACCACGTGCCCATATACAAGGATTACCGCTACCATAGCCGCGAACGCCGGGGGCCACTCAGCTTCCTCAACTTTGGCAGCCGCCGGCAGATTACGGCCCGGCACCGCGCCAACAAAAACTCGACCCACGCCCCGCGCAAGCACGGCGGCCACACCAGCGGCTTGTTCTAAATTTCTGTCTATCAGTAAATTAACTAGTATCAAATTACCCTAAACCGCCCCACAAAGAAGCCCCGCGCCAATTGGCACGGGGCTTCTTTGCTAAGAAGCTGGCAAGCAACTAGCTATCGGTTTAGGCTTTGATTTTCACCTTGCCGTCTTTCTTTTTCATCTTGCTTTCCTTCATTTCCATGCCGCGCTCGCGGCGGTTGGTCTGCATGGTGTTGTATTTGGCAAGCTGGTCGGGGGTGAGTACGGCCCGGATTTGCTCATCATACTTGATGCGGCCGGTCTTGGCTTGGTCGCGCATTTGCTTGCGGTCGCCGGTGCCGGCTTGCATTTGGCCGCGCATGGCCGTCATTTCCTGGTCGCGGGCCAGCATGATTTGCTGCACCTTGGCCGACTGGTCGGCGCTGAGGCCCAGCTGCTTGGTGAGGCCCTGGGTTTGGCGCGAAGCCATTTCTTCGGGGGTGCGCTGCGGGCGGCCGCCGTCCTGGCCGGGGCTCATTTGGGCCGATGCGGCGGTGGCAGAAAGGGCAAAAGCCAGCAGGGGCAACAGAAAATTTTTCATATAAGTAGCTTATTTAAAGCAAGTTGTATTAGCACAGGAAATAATAGCCGGCGGCCAGTGGCACTTAGACGTTGGCCGGGGCGCAGGGTTTAGCGGCGGCGATACTGGGCTTCCCAACGGGTGCGCTCCTGGGCGGTCACGCGGTGGTTCTGGTCGTAGCCGTAGTTGTGGCCCTGCTCCCAGTTGCGGCGCTCGTCCTGCGTCGCTTTGTGGTCGCGGTCGAAGCCGTAGTTTTTGTTGCGGTCAAACTTGTCGTCGTGGCGGTCGTTGTCGTTGCGGTCATTCTTGTGGTCGTTGTCGCGGCGGTCGTCGTGCTTGTCGTTGCGGTGCTGGGCCTCGTAGCGGGCGCGCTCCTGGGGCGTTACGCGGTGGTTGCGGTCGTAGCCGTAGTTGTTGCCGGGGCCCTGCTGGTAGCGGATATCACGGTCGTGGTCGTTGGCAGGAGCAGGAGCGGCAAAAACGCTGGTAGCGGCGAGCAAGGCAGTGGCGGCGAACGTGGCGAATAGATTGGCTTTCATGACGTTTTTTAAATAAACTGTGGTGGTTACCGGGCCAGTAGCAGCGGGGTGATTACCCCTTTGCAAACGAGCGACCACAAACCTGGCCCTACCTCCCGCTTTCGCGTCGGCCCCGCCTAAACCCCGACCAACGCCCACATTTCGCCGATTGAAAGCTGGCCGGAGGGCCGCGCCCTTGCTGCCAAATCTGGTAGCTACGGCCCGTGCGCGGCGGTTTTGGCACGGCAGCGGGGCCAGAATCAGCCGCAGGCTAACAGTTGTTCGTACTTAAGAGCGCCTTACCCGGCGGGGGCATTTGGCTGCTGCCTACCTTTGCGGCACGAAACTCCCTCCCACCCCACCCTACGTTTTTTAAGACCCCCAGCCCCCTGATTATGGCCCGAGTGGAAATGACGATGCCCAAGATGGGCGAATCCATCATGGAAGGCACCGTGTTGAAATGGCTCAAGCAAGTTGGCGACGCCATTGAGCAAGACGAATCGGTGCTGGAAGTAGCCACCGACAAGGTGGACACCGAAGTACCCGCCCTGCACGCCGGCACCCTGGCCGAAATACTGGTGCAGGAAGGCCAGGTAGTAGCCGTAGGCGCGCCCATTGCCATCGTCGAAACCGATGCCAACGCCGCCGCGCCTGCGCCCGCAGCCGCCGACAACAACACCGACAACTTGGAAGAGGCCAGCGCCAACCCGCCCCTCACCACCCCCGAAGTAGTGCGCTCGCTGCACAAGGCCCCGGCCGGCGACGAAAGCGTGCCCTACCTGCCCGGCCCCAACAACCCCGTGGATGCCCCCGCCGCGGCTGCTCCAGCACACCCTGTGCAGGAAGGCCGCTTCTACTCGCCGCTGGTGCTCAGCATCGCCCGCGAAGAAGGCGTGAGCATGAGCGACCTGGAGCGCCTGCCCGGCACTGGCCAGGATGGCCGCGTAACCAAAAAAGATATCCTCGACCACGTAGCGGGTGGCAAGCCTTCGCTGCAGCCAGCTTCGGCGGCCGCCCCAGTGGCAGCCGCGCCCGCTGCCCAGCCGGCACCAGCCGCCGCTGTTGCTCCCGCGCCCGCTGCCCCGCAGCCGGCCCCTAAAGCTGCTCCGGCACCCGCGGCGCCCGCTTCCAATGGCCAGGCAGCCCCAGCCGCCAGCAAGCCTGCGCCCTCGGTATCGGGTGGGCAGGAGTTGGTGGAGATGGACCGCATGCGCAAAATGATTGCCCAGCGCATGGTGGACTCCAAGCGCATTTCGCCGCACGTGACGAGCTTCGTAGAGGCCGACGTGACGGAGCTGGTGAACTGGCGCAACAAGCACAAGGATGCCTATAAGAAGCGCGAGGGCGAAAACCTCACCTTCACGCCCATCTTCATCCAGGCCGTGGCCCGCGCCATCCAGGATTACCCCGGCATCAACGTATCGGTCGATGGCGACTTCATCATCAAGAAGAAGGACATCAACATTGGGGTGGCCGTGGCGCTGCCCTCGGGCAACCTCATTGTGCCGGTGATTCACAACGCCGACCAGCTCAACCTCAACGGCCTGAGCAAGAAGATGAACGACCTGGCCAACCGCGCCCGCCAGAACAAGCTCAAGCCCGAAGACCTGGCCGGCGGCACCTACACGCTCAGCAACGTGGGCTCGTTTGGCAACGTCATGGGCACGCCTATCATTATGCAGCCGCAGGTGGCCATTATGGCCGTGGGTGCCATCAAGAAGAAGCCCGCCGTGATTGAGACGCCGCAGGGCGACCTCCTCGGCATCCGCCACTTTATGTTCTTGAGCCACAGCTATGACCACCGCGTGGTCGATGGCTCGCTCGGCGGCATGTTTGTGCGCAAAGTGGCTGACTATTTGGAGCAGTTCGACCCGAATACAACGGTGTAGCCGGCTTGCCTTTATTATAGATAGCACAAAAAGAGCGTCATGCTGAGCTTGTCGAAGCATCTCTACCACACCGATAGGGTTACTAACCCAACGCTGCGATAGGGATGCTTCGACAAGCTCAGCATGACGTTCTTTTTACAAAACCTTACTAATTAGCATTATATGAAAAACATCCTCTTCATCGTTACCCTAGCCGTTTCACTGGGCCTCATTTTCTTCCTCTACTGGCAGCTCACCCTGACCCAGAACGCGCTGAAGGACGCCCAGGTAAAGAGCGAGGCCTGCCAGCAAGTCACCTTCCAACTGCAAGCCCAGTTGAGCGCCGACGAAAAAAGCGCGGCGGCCTCTTCGACCACCGCGCCTTCGGTAAAGTAGTGTAGAACGGAGTGGTACTCCGTTTGGCGCTCACGCAAGTCGCGCACCCAGAAACGGAGTGCCACTCCGTTTTACATTGCTTTCTTCTCGTCGAGCAGCAGGAACAGGAACGCGTATTGCCGCGCCACGTCGTGCAGCGCCTTGAAGCGGCCCGATGCGCCGCCGTGGCCGGCCTCCATGTCGGTGTGCAGCAGCAGCAGGTTCTTATCGGTTTTGGTGGCGCGCAGCTTAGCCACCCACTTGGCAGGCTCGAAGTATTGCACCTGCGAGTCATGCAGGCCCGTGATTACCAGCATATTGGGGTACGCCTGCGCTTTCACGTTGTCGTAGGGCGAATACGAGAGCATGTAGTCGTAGGCGGGCTTGTCGGCGGGGTTGCCCCACTGGTCGTACTCGCCGGTGGTGAGCGGAATGCTGGCATCCGACATGGTAGTGACCACGTCCACGAAGGGTACGGCCGCGATTACGCCCTTGTACAGCTCGGGGCGCATGTTGACCACGGCGCCCATGAGCAGGCCGCCGGCGCTGCCGCCCAGCGCGAATAGCTTGGCGGGCGAGGTATATTTCTCCTTGATGAGGTAGTCGGAGCAGTCGATGAAATCGGTGAACGAATTCATCTTGCGCATCATGCGGCCATCCTCAAACCACTGGCGGCCAAGTTCTTGCCCACCCCGAATACCGCACAGCACGTAGGCAAAGCCGCGGTCGAGCAAGCTCAGGCGGGCACTCGAAAACGTGGGATCCATGGAGAGGCCATACGAGCCGTAGGCGTATTGCAGCACCGGGCCCTGGCCGTTTTTGTGGAAGCCTTTTTTATACACCACGGCGATAGGGATGAGCTTGCCGTCGCGGGCGGTCACGAACTTGCGCTCGGTCACGTAGTTCTTTTTGTCGAACCCCCCGAGCACGGGCTGCTCCTTGAGCAGCGTCAGCTTGTGGGTGGCCATGTTATAGTCGTAGGTGCTGGCCGGCGTAGTAAACGAGGTGTAGGTGAGGCGCAACTGCGGGGTATCGAACTCGGGGTTGACGCCGATATAGGTAGTGTAGGCCAGTTCGCGGAAATCGACCACGCGCCCAATCTCATCCTTGAAGTTGATAACGCGCATTTGGCGAATGCCTTCCTCGCGCTCGTTCAGCACCAGGTAGTCCTTGAAGAGCTCCATCTGCTCCAGAAACACGTCGTCGCGCTGCGGAATCACTTCCGTCCAGCTACCGCGGCCGGTGCTGGTGAGTGGCGCGGCCATCACCTTGAAGTTGGGCGCTTCCCAGTTGGTGAACACGTAGAACTTGCCGTTGGCATCCTGCACGTCGTAGAGCAGGTCGGGCGTGCGCGGCGTAAACACCGTGAACGCACCCGTGGGCGTGCTGGCATCCAGAAAGCGGTACTCGGAGGAGAACGCGCTACCCAGCTCAATACCCAAGTATTTCTTTGATTTACTGCGGCTTACGTGCAGGCTAAACGTGTTGTCTTTTTCCTCATACACCAGCGCATCCTGGGCGGGGTCGGTACCCAGCGTGTGGCGATACACCTGGTAGGGCAACAGCGTGTTCACGTCCTTTTTGGCGTAGAACACCGTTTTGTTATCGGCCGCCCATACGCCGGTGCCCTCCACGTTGGCAATTTTCTCGGGGTATAACGCGCCGGTTTTCAGGTTCTTAAAGCGCAGCGTGTAGAGGCGGCGGCTCACGGTATCGGTGCTGTAGGCCAGCACCTCGTTGTTGTCGCTCACGGCGTAGCCGCCGATGGCGAAGTAGCTGTGGCCTTGGCCCATCTGGTTGCCGTGGAGGATGATTTCCTCGGGCGCTTGCAGGCTGCCAGCCTTGCGGCAGTACAGCGCGTACTCGCCGCCGGCCTCGTAGCGGCTGTAGTAATAGTAGCCGTTGTCGCGGTAGGGCACCGACTCATCCTGCTCCTTGATGCGGCCCTTCATCTCGGTGAACAGCTTGTCTTCCAAGCCCTTCACGGGGGTCATTTTATCGTCGAAGTAGGCGTTTTCGGCCTTGAGGTAATCGAGTACCTCGGGGTTTTCGCGCTCGTTGAGCCAGTAGTAGTTATCGGTGCGGGTGCCGTAGGGCGACACGAGCTGCTTGGCCTTAATGGCCACGGTAGGAGGATTTTGCATGGAAGAAGGGGGCGTGGCCTGGCCCTGCGCGGCCAGCGCCGCGAGGCTAGCCAGGCCGCTGAGCCAAAGAGTAGGGAGTCGTTTCATCCGGAAAAGGTTTTGGTTGACGACCCCAAAGAAAAGAAACAATGCGGCATTAAGTGCATTAATGCTAGTATTTACAGGATGTTACGCAGGGCTTGTTGGTACTGCGGCGTTGCCGTTAAGCCGTTGTGGCCCCCACCCCGAATGGTAAGTAACTGGTCGCCGGGCTTCGACAGCGCCTTTAGCCTGACCAAAGAATTGTAGGGAATCAGCTCGTCGTGGTCGCCGTGCACCAGCACAACGGGCGCGCTAACCTGCCGGATAAACGCATTGGTCGGCAACGGGTAGCGCAGCAAGAAATCAGGCAAAATCGGCCAGACGGGAATTGTGTGCGCCGCCATGTCGGCCAGGCTGTAGTAGGGTGCGTGCAAAAGCAGCCGCCGGGGCCGGGGCCGCGCCGCCAGCCACGTGGCCGGCCCCGTGCCGAGCGAGTAGACGGCAATAACCAATTGGCTTTCATCATAATGCGCAACTACTTGCTGATAAGCTAGTTCCACATCAGCCAGCAGCTGGGCTTGGCTGGTGATGGTGCCCGCACTTTTGCCGTAGCCCCGGTAGTCAAGCATGAATACGTCGTAGCCCAGCCGCGTGTAGGTGGCCGCTAGCTGGCCCCAATCGGCCAGGGAGCCCGCGTTGCCGTGCAGGAAAAAAACCAGGCCTTTGGGCGCGTCAGCTTTAAAAAGTAGGCCGCTCAGCTGCGTGCCGTCGGGGGCCGTAATGGGCCACTCGGCGTAGCGGCCAGGAAAGTTGAACCGATAAGCGGCCGGCAGCTTCTGCGGATAAAACAGGAGCGACTCCTGCTTGAAATAGAGCCACGCGCTAGCCAGCAGGTATACTGCTAACAGCAAGCCGATTGAGAACAGAAAAAAGTATTTCATGGGTGACTGCGCCCCAACCGTAAGCGCCCCATGAAGCTACTGGCAAGGCACTCATTAAGTTGCGGCCCAACTTGCCGTACCTTGTTTACTCATTCACATGGACTTTGCGATGGATGTTATCACGCTGAAAACCCCGGTGCTGGACCGCCTCACGGAAGAGGAATTTGCGCAGTTTTGCCTCGACCACCGCGACTTGCGCATCGAGCGCAACAGCAGCGGCCAAATCACCATTATGCCCCCCGTATTCACCGAAAGCGGCTTCACCAACAACGAGTTGTCCCGCCAGCTTGGCAATTGGAACCACCGCGCCCGGCTGGGCCGGGTCGGCGATTCTTCCACCGGCTACACCCTGCCCGACGGGGCCATGCTCTCGCCCGACGTGTCGTGGGTGGCCGAGGCGCGCTGGCAGGCGCTGCCGGAGGCCGACCGCCGGCGCTTCGCCCGCATCTGCCCCGATTTCGTGATTGAGCTGGCCTCGACTTCCGACCGCCTGCCCGCCCTGCTCACCAAAATGCATGACTGGCTGGGGGCCGGCGTGCGCCTGGCCTGGCTGGTGGTGCCCAGCACCGAAACCGTGCACATCTTCGAGCCGCCGCACCCGCCCCGCCTGGTGCAGGGCTTCGACCAGGTGCTGAGCGGCGACCCGGTATTGCCGAATTTTGAGTTGGAATTGAAGGAGTTACGGATTTCGTAACGTGTACAAAAAAGAACGTCATGCTCATCTGGCGTCCGCTTGTCGAAGCATCTCTACCACGCCATTAGGGTTAGTAACCCTTACGGCGTGGTAGAGATGCTTCGACAAGCGGACGCCAGATGAGCATGACGTTCTTTTTCAACCTATTTCACATCTACTCCAGCGCCTTCAAAGCCTGCTCCAAGGCCGCGATTTTCGCCTCCGCGTCGGCCAGCTTTTGGTGCTCGCGCTCCAGCACGTCGGGCTTGGCGTTGGCCACAAATTTCTCGTTGCCCAGCTTTTTATTCACCGAGTCGCGGAAGCCGATGGCGTAGCCCAGCTCCTTCTCCACGCGGGCGCGCTCGGTGGCGGCATCTACTTGGATATCAAGCGGGATGAAGAACTCGTTGCCGCCCAGCACGAAGCTGACCGCGCCGGCCGGCGCGTCCTGCGCAAACGACAAGTCGCTGAGGTTGGCCAGCTTGCGCACCAGCGGTGCGTAGGCCAGGATGGCGGCCTGGTCGTCGGTTTTTACGGCCAGCTCCAATTGCTTCACCGGACCTAAATTCTTCTGGTTGCGCACGTTGCGCACGCCGGCCACGATGGCCAGGGCCTTGTCCATTTCGGCCAGGGTATCGGCGCTGGCGGCGGGTGCGGTCACTTTGGGCCAGTGGGCTACGCACACGTAGTCGCGGTCGCCGCGCTCGGCCAGCTCGTGCCACAGCTCTTCGGTGATGAAGGGCATGAACGGGTGCAGCAGCTTGAGCAGCGTTTCGAGGAAATCGACGGTGGCGCTAAGCGTCTGGGCATCAATGGGGTGCTGGTAGGCCGGCTTCACCATTTCGAGGTACTGCCCGCAGAAATCGTCCCACAGCAGCTTGTACACCGTCAGCAGCGCGTCGCTCATCCGAAACTTCTCGAAGTGCTCGTCGAGCACCGCCACGGTTTCGGCCAGCTTGGCTTCAAACCAGCTCACGGCCTGCGCGTTAGCGAAGGGTAAGTTGTTGTCAACTTCCCAGCCTTTTACGAGGCGGAAGGCATTCCAGAGCTTGTTGTTGAAGTTGCGGCCCTGGTCAATCAGCTTCTGGTCGTAGAACAGGTCGTTGCCGGCGGGCGACGAAAACAGCATGCCCGTCCGCACCGCGTCGGCCCCGAAATCGCGGATGAGGTCAAGCGGGTCGGGCGAGTTGCCGAGCTGCTTGCTCATCTTGCGGCCCTGCGCATCGCGCACAATACCAGTGAGGTACACGTTTTTGAACGGCACTTCCTTGCGGAATTCCAGCCCGGCCATAATCATGCGGGCCACCCAGAAAAACAGGATTTCGGGGGCCGTTACGAGGTCGTTGGTCGGGTAGAAGTAGTTGATATCGGCGTTGTCGGGGTCGTCGAAGCCGTCGAACACCGAGATGGGCCACAGCCACGACGAAAACCAGGTATCGAGCACGTCCTCGTCCTGGCGCAGGTCGCTGGCTTGCAGGTCGTTGTTGCCGGTTTGGGTGCGAGCCAGCTCCAGGGCTTCGACCTCAGTCTGGGCCACTACAAACGAGCCATCGGGCAGGTAGTAGGCCGGAATGCGCTGGCCCCACCACAGCTGACGCGAGATGCACCAGTCGCGCACGTTCTCCATCCAGGCCCGGTACATGTTCTTGAACTTGGGCGGGTGCAGCTTGATGGTGTCGTTTTCCACCACTTCGAGCGCGGGCTTGGCGAGGTGCTCCATTTTCAGGAACCACTGCAAGCTCAGCTTGGGCTCAATCACGGCCCCGGTACGCTCCGACGTCTGCACGATGCTGGCGTATTCCTCGATTTTGTCGAGCAGGCCGGCTTCCTGCAAATCCTTCACGATGTTGCGGCGGGCCGCAAACCGGTCCTGGCCCACGTACAGCTCCGCCTTCTCGTTCAGCGTGCCGTTATCGTTCAGAATATCAATGACCGGCAGGTTGTGTTTCAGGCCCAGCTCGTAATCGTTGAGGTCGTGGGCTGGGGTAACCTTTAGCGCGCCCGTGCCGAAATCTACCGTCACGTATTCGTCCTGAATAACCGGAATTTCGCGGCCCAGCAGCGGAATGCGTACCTTATGCCCGGCCAGGTCGTGGTAGCGCGGGTCGGTGGGGTTCACGGCCACGGCCACGTCGGCCATCACGGTTTCGGGGCGCGAGGTGGCCACCGTGAGGAAGCGGCCGGGTTGGCCCACTACTTCATAGCGAAGATGATACATCTTGGCCTGGGTGTCCTTCGCAATCACTTCCTCATCCGAGATGGCGGTACCGCCTAGCGGGTCCCAGTTCACCATGCGCACACCCCTGTAAATGAGACCCTTGCGGTACAGGTCCACGAATACGCGCAGTACGGCCTCGGTCAGCTTAAGCTCCATCGTGAAGCGCGTGCGGCTCCAGTCGCAGGAGGCACCGAGCTGCTTGAGCTGCTCCAGGATGATGCCGCCGTACTTCTCCTTCCAGGCAAACGCGTGCTCCAGGAACTGCTCGCGGCTCAGGTCTTTCTTGTTGATACCCTGCTCCTTGAGCATGGCCACTACCTTGGCCTCGGTGGCGATGCTGGCGTGGTCGGTGCCGGGCACCCAGCAGGCTTCCTTGCCCTGCATGCGGGCGCGGCGCACCAGCACGTCCTGGATGGTATTGTTGAGCATATGGCCCATGTGCAGCACGCCCGTGACGTTGGGCGGCGGAATGACCACGGTGTAGGGCTGCTTGCGGGGGTTGGGTTTGGCTTGGAAAAAGCCCTGCTCCTGCCAGCGCTGGTACCATTTGGCTTCAACGTCGGCGGGCGAATAGGTTTTGGCGAGGGACATTAGGTCGGGGGTCTGCTACTAGGTAGCAAAAGTACGGCGGGGCTAGCGGCTAGTAGTGCACGTTTTGTAGTTGGGGTTTTTGCATCAAATAACTGCTCAGAACAGACTATTGCTTGCATTAGATAGTACCCACTGATATTTGCAGTGTATGAATAGCATTTTACAAACTGTTGCAGCTAAACCTACTACAAGCAAGTTAATAATAAGTGTTTGGCTGCTAAGTCTTCTTTTGACCATCCTTACCCTATTTACCAGACTAGAGTTTACCCCTCTTCCATTAGGTAATTTATCAAGATGTGCTGTATGGGGGCTAGCATTTCCAGCCTGTTATTTACTCAGGTTGCATAACCGCCGATTGTGCTGGCTTTGGATAATGCTACCTTGGCTTCTATGGTCGCTCTTGGTATGGGTTGAAGGAATGGCGATTTGGAATTCGTTATACAGAACACCCGACTACCCGCTCCGAGTAGCAATATTGGAACCACTAAAACTCATATTTGCCAATAAAGAGGATTGGATTAAACAACGCATAATATTTCGCCGTGGCTCGCAAGTAATTACACATCAGTACTTGTATGAAGTACCGCATGGCATTATGGATGTTCGCCAAGCTATAATCACTCCGCTCCTGCCTGGCTTGCAGTGGGCAACGCGCCTACCCATCGCGGGCCAAGGCGTAGTAGATGCTTCTTGGCAGCTAGTTGATAGTACAAGTGTCGCAATGAGCCAAGACACAGCATTAAATCGACGATTAAAACCCTGGCTTCTAAAGCACCCTGGATTTTAGTGAGTTTCACGTATCGAATCTTAGGGCTGACATAAATTGATACCCCTCACCTTCCCCCCATCCACCGCCGCGCGCGATGACCTCGGCGGCCAGCCTACTGTCGAAAACCTGGCGACCTACAGCCAGGGCATTTTTCCGTGCCCCGTGCAAGGCTGGCCGCTAACCTGGTTTTGCCCGCCGCCCTGCAAGTAGCGCGAGTTTAACCATTCGCTTTTTCAGGAAAGCCGACCTACGATATTGATAGCTTATTCTACCTTGGCACTCTTAAACGCCTTTGTATGCCAGTTAAAATCTCGCTTGTTTGTACCGTCGCGCTGCTACTATGGGTACTGGGCGCGACTGCCCAAAAGTTTCAAAAGCACGTTTTTGCGCGTACTGAATCAGCCGGCATGTCAAGTCATGATGGCCTCCCCACCAAACGCACGATTTACCAGCTCAACCCAACATCCTTGCCTGCTCGGGGGCTATTAGTTTTACTACCAGGCCGGGGAGAGCCAGCTCGTGACGTATTCCGCGCTACCCAATTAGTGCAGCAAGCTGCGCAGCGAGGGTTTGTGGTAGTAGTTCCGGCATTGAACGACCGAAAGTATTTGGACACTGCCAGCAAGCATTTTTTGGATGACGCCCTTGGGAAGCTCGTACAGCAATACCCGGTACTCGCCCGCCGGCTTATTATTGGCGGGTTTTCGGCCGGCGGACAGCTAGCATTTGCCTATGCCGAAGAACTGGTGCGAGATAGTGTTCAGCACCCGTGGCGCGTGCGGGCAGTACTGGGGGTTGACCCGCCGCTGGATTTAACGGAGCATTGGCAACGGGCGGAATATCATTTGGCCAAAAAGGATTGTCCTGACCTGCGGGCAGCTGACCAAAATATGCTGCGCGAATTGACGCGCGACATGGGTGGCTCACCAACTCAATTTCCCACCGCTTATTTAGACCGAACAGCCTTTTTGCGTGGTGACCCGGCCGGTGGCAACGCAAAGTGGCTCAAGCGCTTGCCCGTACGGTTATACTGCGAACCCGATTTAGCCTTCTGGCAGCAAACCTGCCCAGCCTTGGAACTGGCAGACCTAAACGCTGATGGCGCGGCGGCACTTATTACCCGCCTACAAACCCTGGGTAATACCCGTGCCCAGTATATTAAAACCACAGGTAAAGGGTTTGTCGGTAAACGACGGATGCCCCATTCTTGGAGCATCGTGGATGCTGCCGAGTGCGCGGAATGGATGCAGCACTGCCTTGAATAGAATACTTCCTTCCTAATGCCCCTCGCCTTCCCCCCACCCACCGCCGCGCGCGACGACCTCGACGGCTTGCTGCTGCTCGGCGGCCAGCCCACCGTCGAAAACCTGGTGGCGGCCTACAGTCAGGGTATTTTTCCGTGGCCCGTGGAGGGTTGGCCGCTGGCCTGGTTTTGCCCGCCGCGCCGGGGCATTTTGCGGCTGGCGCGGCTACACGTGGGCCGCAGCCTGACGCGGGCGCAGCGGCAGTCGCAGTGGCGCATCAGCTTCAACGAGGCGTTTGGGCAGGTGATGCGGGCGTGCCAGGCCCAGCCACGCCCCGGCCAGGGCGGCACCTGGATAACGCCGCAGCTGGTGCGCGGCTACGAGGCGCTGCACGCCGCCGGCCACGCCCACAGCGTGGAGGTGTGGGAAGGCGACGAGCTAATCGGCGGCCTCTACGGCGTGGCCGTGCGGGGCGTGTTTGCGGGCGAAAGCATGTTTCACCACCGACCCAATGCCTCGAAGCTGGCGGTGCTGGCGCTGGCTGGGCACCTGCGGGCGCGCGGCGCTAGCTGGTTCGATATTCAGCAGCTGACGCCGCACATGCGGGCGCTGGGTGCGGAGGAGGTATCGCGGGACGAGTTTTTGGCACTGCTGGCGGCGGAGCAGGCGGCGGGGCGGCAATTGTTCTAAGGCAGCCAGGCCACAGGCTTATTCGCGGGGCAGGGTGTTGGTTAGAGCGGCCAGCAACTTTAGCTTATCAGCTAATAGCAGCAGCACGAACGTTGTAACCGATAGCCCAAGTGAAGCAAACACCAGTATGGCAAAGTACTTGACAGTCCATTCCAAGGCCACTTTCAGCCGGTGAATCAGGCTAATGCTTTTTTCGGTAGCACCTTCGTAGAGCGAAAATTTGACGGTGCAAAACTCGTTTTCGGCGTCAAAATTCCCCAGTTCCACGCCTAGCTCCTGGAGCTTCTCTTCTATCTCCAAAATCTTGTCGTTGAGCGCGACAAAATCGGCAATTTGCCCGCCCTTCGATTTCAATTCATTCAGCGACTGTAGCGTTTTCTCAATGGAAACCTTCTTTGCGTTGAGCTGCCGGTACTCGTTGGTTTTATCGACCTTGGTAATTTCGGTGGCTTTTATAGCGCCTATTTGTTGGATATCCTGGTAAAACTTATCGAACATCGCCGGCGCCACCCCGATAAGCAAATGAATTTGCCGGTTGCCCGGCTGTCCCAGGTTTTGCTCGTACTGGATAACTGCTTTATAGGCCTGGGTTTTCTCCTTAATCAGCTTCTCATCCGGAATAAATTCGGACGTTTTAGATTTAACCGAGGCTGTTTTTTCGAATTTCTGGTTTGAGGCCACACGGGCTGAAACCTGCACGTCACCACTTTTGAGCGCAAACTTCTCCGAGGCATAATTTTTACGCAGGTTCTCAATACTGCTGAAAAAATCGTCGCTGTAGGCGTCGCCGCGTCCGGTGTTCGTAGCCACATAGCCATACAACAGGCGGAAAACAAAGAGCATCACGAATAACACGCTAAACCAACGGCTCACGCGCCAGAATCTGGCTTTAAAAGTTGTCATGATATCTCAGGCCCTTAGGGGAGCCGCAAAGTAGGGCGCTGCAACCCAAACAGCCAACAGCCCCTCGTTTATCAGCCCGCAGCGGGCCGATAAACGAGGGGCTATTACTTGCGCAGTGACCTGCTTTATGCGGCGTTATGCAGCCAATGTTGCTTCTGGGTGAGACGCTCGCGGCTTTCGCGGTGGTCGGGGTCGTCTACGCAGCAATCGACGGGGCACACGGCGGCGCACTGCGGCTCCTCGTGGAAGCCTACGCACTCGGTGCACTTATCGGTCACGATGTAGTAGTATTCGTTGGATACCGGGCGCTGGGGGTCGGTGCCGCCAGCCAGGTGGCCGTCGATGGTTTGCACTTCCTTGAGGGCCGTACCATCGGCCCAGCGCCACTGGGCACCGCCCTCGTAGATGGCGGTGTTGGGGCATTCCGGTTCGCAGGCACCACAGTTGATGCACTCGTCGGTTATCATGATGGCCATTGCCGTCGTCTCCTTATGCTAGTGAGTAATTTTGCTGTTCAAAGCTGCCCGGCTGTACGTAAAAACGCCGACTCAGGCTGATTCGGACCCTCAAAAGTACGGCTCATTCTGCCTCCCCGCTACCTTTTCTTCATGTTGAATCGCACTACCCGCCTCGCCGCTTTCGCTGCGCTGGGCCACCACCTCGCCTCCCTCACCGAGGCCGAAATTACGGAACTCGCCTACCGCACCCGCAACCAAAACGCCTGGTTCGACCTGCCCAACGTGCGCACCGCCCTCGCCGGCATTGTGCACCTGCTGGCCGAGCCCGCCCTCAGCCAGTGGGCCAGCCGCTACCCGGCCGAGCCCGCCGCCCCGCGCCAGGTGGGCGTGGTAGTGGCCGGCAACATCCCCATGGTGGGCTTCCACGACCTGCTGTGCGTGCTGCTGAGCGGCCACACGCTGCTCGCCAAGCTCAGCAAAGACGATACCCTGCTCATGCGCTGGCTGGGTCAGCAGCTGCTGGAAATTGAGCCCCTATTTGCCGAGCGCCTGCAATTTGTGGAGCGCCTCAACGCGGCCGATGCCTTTATTGCCACCGGCTCAGATAATACGGCGCGCTATTTTGAGTTTTATTTCAAGAGCCGGCCGCACATCATTCGGCGCAACCGCACCAGCCTGGCCATTCTCACGGGCCACGAAACGGCGGAGGAACTGGCCGCGCTGGGGCCCGATATTTTTCAGTACTACGGCCTGGGCTGCCGCAACGTGAGCAAACTCTACGTGCCCGAAGGCTACGACTTTGTGCCCCTGCTCGACGCCTTGCAGCCCTGGCAGCACGTGCTCAACCACCACAAGTACCAGAACAACTACGACTACAACAAGAGCATCCTGCTGGTGAATGCCGTGCCGCACCTCGACACCGGCTTTTTGCTGCTCACGGCGCAATCGGCGCTGGTGTCACCCATTTCGGTGCTGCATTACAGCACCTACACGCAGGAAATCGACTTGCTCGACCAGCTCACCAACGTGGCCGCCCAAACGCAGTGCCTCGTGTCAGCGGGCGGGCGCTTTGCCGGCTCGGTGCCCTTTGGCCGGGCGCAGCAGCCCAGCGTGGCCGACTACGCCGATGGCCTCGACACGATGGAGTTTTTGGCCGCCGAATTGTAAACACAACTGGCCGAAAGTTGGTACATTACCGGCGCCGTTGCCTCTGTAAACGGCTTTCCTGCTCGTTTATTCATCTACCGCTGCCCCGTTTATGTTCGCTCCCACCACCGACCAGCCTGTCGAAACCGTTGAGAAAGAGACCATTCCAACCCTGCGCTTTCCGCAGCACGACGTACTGACCGACCAAGCTCAGCTGGAGCGCCGCCGCGCCGATGCCGAGCGCGCCTGCCGCCTCGGCAACGCGTACCATGGCAAATTAGATATTTTCTTCCAAACGGCCGACGGCCAGCCCAAACGGGTGCAAACCGCTGTGTGGGGCTCTCACAACGAGTATCTTACGCTCAAAGCCGGCATCATGCTGCCCCTGCGCGCCGTACTGGGCTTCGACTTCTACTAGGACCACTGATGAGCACGAATTTTAGCGGATTTCACGGATTTTGTGGACGTTGAACTTCTTGCGTAGTGGCTGTTTGAGCAGATTTAATGAACAATAAAAAGGCCACCTGTCGGGTGGCCTTTTTAGTAAAATACGCTGAATAGCGCCGTCCACAAAATCCGTGAAATCCGCTAAAATTCGTGCTCATCAGTGGTTCTAGAGTAGGGCCAGGGTGCGGGCAATCATCCGGTCCACGATATCGCCGGCATCTCTGGCAAACTCGCCGGTGGCGCGGTTGGCCACAATAGCGTTGAGGCTCAGCACTTCATGGCCCAGCAGCTGGCCAAGGGCGTAGTAGCCCGCCGTTTCCATCTCGAAGTTACTGAGGCGGAAGTCGCCCTCCGGGCTCTCGTGGCGGAAGCTTTGCAAGCGCTCCATGTAGTCGGGCTGGCGCAGGTCGAGGCGCAGGCGGCGGCCCTGCGGGCCGTAGAAGCCGGGGCACGTCACGGTGTTGCCAATGAGCAGGTCGGCGGCCAGCTGCTCGCGCAGCAGGTCGGAGCCGCGTACCACGTAGGGCGCGAAGGGCAAGTCGAGGCTTTTCTGTAAGTCCTTGGCTACCAGCGTTTCGATGCCGGTTTCCATGAACGGGTAAAACTGCATTAGCGAGTCGAGGCCCACGGCGTGCTGGGTGGCCAGCATGGCGCCCACCGGCACATCGGCCTGCAAGCTGCCGCTGGTACCCAGCCGGATGATGCGCAGGCTCAGGCGCTCCTCAGCGGGCCGCACGGTGCGCGAGAGGAAATCGATGTTGACGAGCGCATCGAGCTCATTCATCACGATATCAATGTTATCGGTGCCCATGCCGGTGCTCAGCACCGTGAGGCGCTTGCCGCGGTAGTAGCCCACGTGGGTCACAAACTCGCGGTGCGTGCCCTCAAACTCGATGGAGTCGAAGTGCCGGCTCACCTGGGCCACCCGTGCCGGGTCGCCCACCGTGAGGATGGTATCGGAAATATGGTCGGGCAGCAGATTAAGGTGATAAATCGTACCGTCGGGGTTCAGAATAAGTTCGGAGTCGGGAATCATAGCAGTGTGCGGTAAGCTTTAGCTTGCCGTAAGTTGAAGGGAGAATTCTGCGTACGCAAACGGTAGCACGGCAAGCTAAAGCTTACCGCACATTTACGCTTTGTACGAAGCCAGCCCTTGCGCTGGCGTGTAGTGGTTGCTGATTTTAGGATACGTACCGGTGCCATCGTATGGCCGCTTATCGGGGTGCTCGGCGCAGGTTTCGGAGCAGGCCCCGTCGAGGAGCGTACCACAGCTTTCGCAGAGCGGCACGTGAGCGTTGCAGTGCGGGTTGGCGCAGTTGATGAGGCGAGGCGAGGGCTGCTGGCAGTGGTGGCAGCGCGAAATAACAGTGGGGTTCACCGTATTCACGTCTACCGCCACGCGGCCATCAAACACATAGCACTGACCATCAAAGTCTTCACCGCCCACTTCGTGGCCGTACTTGATGATGCCGCCGTGCAACTGGTACACGTTTTCGAAGCCCTGCTCCAGCAAAAAGGCGCTGGCTTTCTCGCACTTCACGCCGCCGGTGCAGTAGGTCAGAATTTTCTTATCCTTGAACTTTTGCAAACGCTCGACGCGCTCGGGGAAGTCGCGGAAATTCTCGATGTCCAGCGTCACGGCGTTTTTGAAGCGGCCGAGGTTGTACTCATAATCCGAGCGCACATCAACTACTACCACGTCGTCGCGGTCTTTCAAGTCCTTGAATTCCTGGGGTGTAAGGTGCTGGCCGGTTTTTTCGTGGGGCCGCACGTGGCGCAGGCTGCTGTGCACAATCTCATCTTTCAGCCGCACGTGCAGCTTTTGGAAAGTGTGCGCTTCGACCTCGTCAATCTTAAATTCCAGAGCCGCAAAGCGGGGGTCGGCCTGCACGGCGGCCATGTAGGCCGCGCAGCTTTCGCGGGTGCCCGACACGGTGCCGTTCAGCCCTTCGGCGGCCACGATGATGCGCCCGCGCAAGTCCAGGTCGAGGCACAACCGGTGGTGCTCCGCCCGAAATTGCTCGGGGTCGGCCAGGGGCGTATAGCAGTAATAGAGAAGGACTTGATACATGATTAATGGTTAAAAAAGACGGTCATGCTGAGCTTGCCGAAGCATCTCTACCACGCCGTTAGGTTAGTAATTCTAACGGCGTGATAGAGATGCTTCGGCAAGCTCAGCATGACGTTCTTCTAGTAATCATTTCTAATTACACCTTAACTGCTGGGTTGCCAAACACCGTTTGGCTGGCAGCCACGTCGGCTACCACAACCGAGCCGGCGCCCACGCGGGCTTTGTCGCCCACTTTCACACCGGCTACCAGCACCGCACCGGGTCCGATGAAGGCTCCAGCCCCTACGCTCACGCCCACGCCCAGTTGGGCGCCCGACCCTATCTGGGCGTAGTCGCCTACCGTGGCCTGGCCTTCAATCACGGCATTAGGACCCACCAAAATGCCTTCGCCCAGCTTGGCCGTGGCAGCCACTACTGCGTTGGGACCGAAGTAGTTGCCGTGGCCAATTTCGGCGTGTACCGACACGCTGGCGCGCTGATGAATGGAGTTAACGGGTACTACTTCGTACTCGTCGCGCAGCATTTTGGTGAGGCTGCGGCGGCTGGCGGAGTCCTCAGTCGCCACGAATACTTCGCACTTTTTACCAAGGAGCTTCAGTAGCTCACCGTCATCGGTGTTGCCCATCACGGGCACGTCGAGTAGCTCAGTGCTATGCAGTTTGGGGTCGTCGTCGAGAATGCAATACACGACCACGTCATTAGACAAAAAAGCATCCAGCGCGGCGGTGCCCACGGCCTGCGCGCCGAGAATGATAACAGGGTTTTCCATAAGTAGGCAAAGGTACGACAGGGGTTAATGTTGAATTTGGAATGCAGAATGAAGCATTCTTCTCTTCCATCAGTTCCAAATTCCTTCTTCCAACCTCTTCAACAAACGCCGTGCGTAGTCGTTTTGCAATAGTAACAAAAGCAGCCAGGGCAGCAGGGCCACGCGGTAGCGGTGCAGAGTGCCCAGGTTGGGCGTGCTCAGGCCAATGAAGGCGGCCAGCAGCAGGCAGTACGCAGCCACCACCACCACCAGCGCCACCGGCAGCCGGCCGGCGCGGCCGCGCCACACCGACACCAGCGCCGTGGCTAACAAACTCACTAGCAATACATTCTCCAACTCAACTCCTACGTACAGCGGCTGGGCCGACTCGCCGGGCCAGGGCCGCACCAGCACCTGGGCGGCGGCCAGCGGCGCATGGCGCAGCAGGCCAGCAGGCGTGGGCTGCCAATCGGCATACGCCAGGTGGGGCCGGCCGGGCGAAGTGAGCAGGCCGTGCTGGTAGTTGGCATTTACCTCGTGGCTGAAGTAGCTGAGAGCCAGATGCTCACCGCCCAGAGTCACGGCGGTAGCCCCGGCCAGCCCCAGCAGCAGCAGTAGGCTACTTGCCTGCGGCAAGAGGCCCGGCCCCAGCCAGCCGCGCCGCGTGGCCAGTTGCACGGCAGCCAGCGCCAGCAGGCCCCCCAGCAAGGGCAGGGCGAAGAAATACCGCATCCGCACCATCAGCCAGGCCAGGAGCAGGCCCAGCAGTGCCCGGCCGAGGAGTGGTGCAAAGCGCACCGGCCGGCCGCCGTAGAGCCCCGGCAAGGCCAGCGCCACTAGCCCCGCCCCGGCTCCTACCACCAGGGTTTCTTTGGTGAGGCCGGCCGTCCACCATACTACGGTGGGCCACAGCAGAAAGGCCACCACGCCGGCCAGCGCCGGCGTAGCCGGCAGCACCCGCGCCAGCGTGCGCACCAAACCCCAGCAAGCCATAAAGAACAATATACTTAAATAAAGTGCATTAAGCCACATCATTCCGCCCGATGCCAGGTTCAGCAGCGCCAGTATCTTAATAAAGAACAGGGTGTTAGACCATTGATAAAGACTAAGCTGCTGGCCATCAATCAGGAAGCTTGCGGCTTGCAGCGTGGCTACTAGGTGGGATGGTTGCGCCCACAGGGCCTTTGCCAGTAGCCCGGCAGCTTCCTGAGCTTGGCGGGCATCGGGGCTGAGCTGGTGGGTGCTAGCCGCCGTGAGCAGCAGCCGCCACGCCAGAGCTGGCAGCAGCCAGCGGCGCAGCAGCGATTCTGCCCGCTGGTACTCGGCCCGCAGCCACAGCAGTAATCCACTCAACAGCAATGCATTAAGCACCAGCGCCAGCACCAGCCTCATCGATTGCGGACGGCGCCCCCGCCCACCAGCCGACCGCCAATGGCGCAGTGCAGGCAGCGGCGCGGCGCGCAGTAGCCTTTGTGCAGCGCCAGCAGCCCCTGCGAGTCGGCGGCGGTGCGGTGCTCAAAGCCCAGGTCCTGGTAGAGGTCGGTGTACTGATTGTGCTCGGCCGGCAACTCCATTAATAAGCCCACGCTGCTCTCAACCAGCGCGGGCTGGCCGGTGTGGCGGGCGTAGGCCACGCGCAGCGGCACCACTACGTTGATAATGAGTAGGTTGATGCTACTCTTGCCCAAGGCCGGCACCTTGCCCGGCCGACCGGCGCGGTAGTGCTGCTGCCAATAGTCGGGGGCCGGCGCGCCGGCAAAAAATTCACTGAGCGCGGCCACGCTCTGGGCCGTGAGCAGCGCGTCGAACAGCGCCGGGCGGCGGTGCAGAAGCCCCACCAGTTGCCCCAGCCGCACGGCCGGAAAGTTAGCGGGCCGCAGCCGCAGGTAATTCCACTCGTGGGCGGCCAGCGCGGCCTCGCCCAGCCCGTACTTATGCCGCAAAAACTCGTGCTCCTGCCACCGGTCGCGGATATAATCGTCTTGCGCAGTTTCTTCATTCTCAACCAGAAAGCCGGCCTGCCCGAAGAGCAGCGCCTCCAGCTGACGGACGTCGTGGCGGTGGCGGCGCAGCACGGCCAGCGGCACGGCTTTAGCGAGGCGCGCCAGCGGCTCGCTGTTTTTTTGGAAGCCGAAGGCCGCCATCAGGGCGTGGTAGGCGGTGGCTTCCCAATCGTCGGCCAAGTGGCCGTGCAGCGCGGCAATGGCGTCGGCCTTCTGCTCTACGCGCTCCAGCAGGGCGCGCTCGGTCATCATCGTGCGCACTAGTTGCGGCACCTGGTTCAGCAGGCGCGCGCAGGGCAGCGGCGCAGCGGGCGGAGCGGCCACTAGCGCCTCGTAGCGGGCCAGCAGGTCGGGGGCCAAGCGCGGGGCCAGGGCCAGCGCCGGAATCAGGCTGACGTTGGTGCGGTAGATGTCGGCATCCGCTGTAAGCACCACGTGCAATACCACCTGGTCATATTTTGCATCTACTTGGTGGTTATGCCGTTGCCAGTCACTAGCGCGCAGGTGAATTTCTACCGCGCCGTTCCACTCCACCTCGCCCAGGCGCAGGCGGGCATTCAGGAAGTCGGGGCCGGCATCGGCGTTGCGCTGGCCGGGGCGCAGCACCTGAATTTCCTCGCCGGCCGTGGTGCGCAGGTCGGCCTTGTCGAAGTACTGGTGCTGCCAGACGTAGTGGAGGAAATCTTCTTTCATATATTGCCTGGGGTGCGCCTTGCTGCCGATGGCGCAGGGCTTAGCAGGCCGCAAATTATTGCGTGCAGCCCACAATTCGTTTTTGATGAAGGAACTGATACAATTTATCAACCGCACGCACTTCGGCCAGTACAGCAACAAGCGCTTGCTAACTCAGGCGGTAGCCCGCCTCGAAGCCTTAGCGCAAAAACATAACCCTCAGGCAATGTACCGCTTAGGCATGTTGTACTGGGACGGCTACGGCGTACCTCAAGATAGGGAGCGCGCCATACCGCTCCTCCAAGCTGCAGCCGAAGTCGGCATTCTTAATGCAGTCTTCAATTTAGCGATGGCGTATGATAATGGCTACGGTGTAGCGCAGAGCCACTACAAAGCTTTTCAGTATTATATGCAAGCGGCCCGCTTGGGCAATGCAAGGGCAATCCACGCCATAGGCAGTTTTTACTGCTGGGGTCAGGGCGTCGACCAAGACTACCAAAAGGCTCGGCACTGGTATCGCAGAAGCGCCAAATTAGGCTACGCCGATGCCATGTGCGATTTGGGCCGCTGCCACCAACGCGGAGTGGGTGGCCCAAAGAGTCCGCGCTGGGCAATTTATTGGTTTCAAAAGGCCGTGCGTGCGGGCTGCCTTCGCGCCCAGGCCTGGCTGGGGCTAGCCTACGCCTGCGAGCCTATTGAAGACTGGAAGCAGGCGCGCTACTGGTTGGAGCAGGCCGCCGAAAATCAGCAATCTCAGGGCATGTACATACTGGGCGTATGGGCTGAAAGTGGCTGGAATGACCAAGAAAACTTAGCTGATGCCTCCTTTTGGTTTCAACAGGCCGCTGCGTTAGGGCACGAGCGAGCAGCTTTACAGTTAGCTCTGTTACAAGGCGAGACGTTTTAGGTGACACGTAAAAACGGCCCGCTCTGAAAAGAGCGGGCCGTTTTTGTCAGGCGTTGTGGCGTGGCAAGCTAAAGCTTACCCTACCCTTAGCGCAGGTCCACCACTTTCACGCCGGGGTACTGCGCCTTGTCGAAGGCAAACGTACTGGCCGCGACGGGCACATTGGGCTTGAAGTTCTTGAGCATGAACGTGGTGCGGGTACCGTTTTTCTTGAACGTCTTTACGCTGTGGATGGCCTTGTCGGCCGTGCCCACAATGAGCTGTACCTTGAACACGTCGTTTTTGCGGTCGTCGGGCGTGAGCTCAATGAGGTCGCTGGTTACGCCGGCATCCTTGAGCGACTTCACGTAGGTGTACTTATAGCCTTTTTTGTACATCGAGTACATCTGGGCCGGTGACATATCCTGGTTGCTAGGGTCCGTCTCCGACACGTTCACCTCGTTCTCATTCTTGAGGTAAGTCCAGGTGGTTTTGCCGTCGTTGAGCACCTCCTGGCCATTAGCCTTGAGGTGGTATTTCTGGCCGCTCACGGTTACGTCGCCGTTGATGTTTTGCTTGAGCTTGGCGGCGGGGTTTTCCAGAGTTTGCGTGAAGCCAGCCTGAAACGACTTGAGGGCCGTGTACTTGGCGCTTACGGCATCGAGGATTTTGCCGGCTTTGGGGTCTTGCTGCGCGGCGGCGGGCAGGGCCAATGTGGCGGCCAGCGCCAACAGGGAGAATTGCTTGGTCATGATTACTAAAAATCCGGCGCGGTAGGGGCCAGGTGGGCACCCATACGCAAAAGCGGGGCCAGAAGATTGGTTTGTCCTTGCGCTCGCAAGGACAAACGGTGATTACTTCATCGAGTTCAGTAGCTGCTCCAGCTGGTACTCGTCGGGGATGAGCACGGCGCGGGCCTTGCTACCCTCGAATGGGCCCACGATGCCGGCCTGCTGAAGCTGGTCCATGAGGCGGCCCGAGCGGTTGTAGCCCAGCTTCAACTTGCGCTGAATCAGCGAAGTAGAGCCCTGCTGGTGCAGCACGATGCAGCGGGCGGCCTCGGCAAACATGGAGTCGCGCTCGCTGGGGTCCATCTCGTCCTGGCCGCTGCCGTCGTCGCCCTCGGCCCCGGCTACTTCGGGCAGCAGGTAGGCATCGGAGTAGCCCTGCTGCTCGCCAATGTAGTCGCAGAGGCGGTCCACTTCGGGCGTGTCGATGAAGGCGCACTGCACCCGAATGAGGTCGGAGCCGGCCGAAAACAGCATGTCGCCCTGGCCAATAAGCTGGTCGGCCCCGCCGGTGTCGAGGATGGTACGCGAGTCGATTTTGCTGGTCACCTTGAAGGAAATCCGGCAGGGGAAGTTGGCCTTGATAATGCCCGTAATCACGTTCACGCTGGGGCGCTGAGTGGCCACAATAAGGTGAATACCGATGGCGCGGGCCAGCTGCGCCAGGCGCGCAATGGGCGTTTCCACTTCTTTGCCAGCCGTCATCATCAAGTCGGCTAACTCGTCGATTACCAACACGATAAACGGCAGGAAGCGGTGGCCTTTCTTTGGGTTCAGCCGCCGCTCGACAAACTTGAGGTTGTACTCCTTGAGGTTGCGGCAGCCGGCTTCTTTGAGGAGGTCGTAGCGCCGGTCCATCTCCATGCACAGCGAATTGAGCGTGTTCACCACCTTCTTGGTATCGGTGATGATGGCCTCCTCGGTGTCAGGCAGCTTGGCCAGGAAGTGACGCTCAATCTTATTGAAGATGCTGAGTTCCACCTTCTTGGGGTCAACCAGCACAAACTTGAGCTGGGCGGGGTGGCGCTTGTAGAGCAGCGAGGCCAGTATCACGTTCAAACCCACCGACTTACCCTGGCCGGTGGCCCCGGCCATCAGCAAGTGGGGCATTTTGGCCAGGTCGGCCACAAATACCTCATTGGTGATGGTGCGGCCGAAGGCAATGGGCAGGTCCATTTCGGTGCGGGCAAACTTCTCGGAGCCTAGCACCGAGCGAATGCTCACCATCTCCTTCTTGGCATTGGGCACCTCAATGCCAATGGTGCCCTTGCCCGGAATGGGCGCAATGATGCGGATACCTAACGCGGCCAGGCTCAGCGCAATATCGTCTTCCAGGCTCTTGATTTTGGAGATGCGAATACCCGCTTCGGGCACAATCTCATAGAGCGTGACCGTGGGCCCGATGGTGGCTTTGATGCTGGCAATGGCGATGTTGTAGTGGCCCAGCGTTTCCACAATGCGGTCCTTGTTGGCTTCCAGCTCCTCCTTGGTTACCTGGGCCTTGGCCACGCCGTAGTCGTTCATCAGCTCCAGGGTCGGAAACTGGTAGCGCGAAAGGTCGAGCGTGGGGTCGTAGTTGACATCAGGCATGGCGTCGGCGTCCTCGTCCTCATCGGCCACGGCCGCAATGTCGGCCCCGGCGTTGGGGTCGAGGTCGTCGCGGTTGGGCACGGTAATTTCTAGCTTGGAAGCCAGGGCAGGCGCACGCAATGGCACCGGGCCATCGGCCAAATCAGCCAGCGAAAGCGGCGTGGGGATGCTGGCCGCCACGGCCGGCGCGGGCTCCAATTCCGGCTCGGCCGTTGGCAATTCGAAGGAAAAAGCAGGCCCGGCCGCCGCTACGGCCGCCACCACTGAGGAAGCAGCCGCTACCGGCAACGCCACGGCGCTGGCCGCGCCAGCGGTCGGCACGGCCAGGGCCACCGCGGCCACTGGGCCATTGAGGCTCGGCATGGGCGCTGTTTCTGGCTCGTCCTCGTCGCCCGCGCCCACCACCTCAAAGCTGGTACTCACGGGTTGCGGCGCTTTGAGCGGACTAGGGCGCGGCGCGGGGGCCGGCTCAAACTCGGGGGCGCGGCTGGGTACCGGGGCGGACTCAAATTCGGCCTCGGTGGGGTGCGGGGCGGGGGTTTTGGGTGGGCGCACGGCGGCGGGCGCGGCGGCCACTACGGCGGGTGCGGGCGCTTCGGCTTCGCCTTCTTCACCTTCGTATTCTTCGTCATCGCGGCCGCCCAGGCCCAAGTTGAGGCTGGTTACGTTGAAGAAAAACACCACGAACATGATGAGCCCGAAGGCCAGCAGCAGCACGGTGCCCCAGCCAAGCAGCGAGTCGAGCCACAGCGCCAGCTCGTAGCCCGCGCCGCCACTCAGCCAGTCGTAGCGGTGTACTTGGGACGGGTCAGGCCCCGGCTGCGCGGTGCCGGGCTGGGCCAACTGCACCACCACGTAGCCCAGCAATGCGCTGACCCACAAGATGGTAAACAGCCCCAGCGCCAGCACGTAGCTCACCGAGCCAGCCGCCCGCCGAAACACGATTTTGTAACCCAGGAAAAAGACAATCGGAATCAGCCCGTACGCGGCCAGCCCAAAGCCGCGGTAAATCAGCTTTTCGGCCAGCCAAGCCCCGAGCAGGCCCAGCCAGTTGCCCGACTCCTGGCCCGCTTCCTTCACCGACACGCTGCCCAGCGCGGCCACCACGCTTTGGTCGGCGCGCCCGCTGAGCAAAAACGAGGTAAACGCAATGGTGAGGTAGAGCGAGCCCAGCAGCAGCCCAAACCCGATGAGCAGGTGAAAGCGCCGGTCGCGCAGAAAGGCCGTGAGCTGACCCAGGCCTGGCAGCGGGCCGCGGGGGCCGCGCGGGGTGGCGGGGGCCGCCTGGGGCCGGGCCCGGCCCGCAGGCGCGGCGGCTTTGGCGGGCGCAGGAGCCGTGCCGGGCGCCGGGCGGGGCGTATTGCCCCGCCCTGGGCGCGCCGCGCCGGGCTCGGCAGGGGGCACCGGGCGGTTGGTGGCGGCGGGACCACTCGCCGGGTTGCGGTAATTATTGGTAGCCATGCGCGGGCAAACAGAAAGGTCAAATCTACGCCAGTCGCACCGTTTTCGGGTGGCCAGCCCAAGTAAGCAAATAAGTCTAATCGTAGCTATGCTGCCCTTACCTTCGCGCTACATCGATAGTCCTTTTGTACTAAACGCTACATTATCATATGGAAACGCTTACCCGGATTATGCATCACGCCAACGGGCAACCCTTTTGCATTACCGAATGCCGCCCGGCCGACGGCTGGCTCCAGACTACCTGGCTGGGCTTTGTGTCGCCCGCCGATGCCGAGCAGGGCGCGCTGGCCGCGCTGGAGCCACTTTGCCAGGGCCCGATGGCGGGTTTGCTCAACGATAATAGCGAGGTTAAGGGGCCATGGTTTGATTCTATAACCTGGCTTCGGCGCGTGTGGGCCCCGCAGGCGGCGCGCCTGGGCCTGCGCTACATCGCCCACGTAGCCCAGCCCCACACCGAAGCCGACCTGGGCATCTTATTCAACCGCAATCCTTTTAGCAAACATGTTGATTTACAAGTGTTTACTACTATCGAAGATGCCTCCGACTGGCTGCGCACCTGCCTGCACCACTCGCAAGCTGCGTAGCACCCCACCAGCCAGCTAGCTGGTACCACTTGCTAGCGGCCGGCCGCCACCTCGTAAAGGTGCAATTGCCAGTACGCCTCCGAGCTATCGAACACGCCCAGCAGGCGCAAGCCGCTTTCGGCAGGGTGGGCCAGGCGCACCGCCGAAAACACGTAGCGCCCGCCCAGCTGCCGGAAGGCCCCCGCATCGAACGCATAATGTTGCACCTCTTTCGACAACTTCTTATCAATCAAATAATTACGCCCTAACTCAGCCGACATCAGGTAGCAGCGGTTGCCCCAGGCATCGAAATACGTGGCCAGGGCCGGGCTCTTGGCTAGCTCGCCGGCAATGAGCGGCCGAAAGGCGTGCTTATAGGGCAGCGGGTAGCTGTTCTGGTTGCTATCGAGGGTGTAAAAGTCGTTGAGCTGCGCCGCGGCGGGCGGCAAACCCAGGCTGGCCACCCGGTAGGCGGCGGGCCGCTGCCCGGTTTGCAGAAAGATGAAGTCTTTGGCTTGGTTAAATAAATCCGGCGCCACAAACGCGGCGTAGCTCGGCGCATCGGCCTTGGGCCGGCCGGCGATAATGCGCAAGTTATAGACGTATTCGGAGTTAAGCGGCAGCGCCACCACAAATTGCAGCGCCACCAGCCCGTAGCCCAGGCGCTGGGCGGCGGGCGTGGCCGGCAGCTCGCGCAAGGCCAGCGCCAGCAGCCCAAACCACGTCAGCGACATCAGGAAGTGAAATCGATTGAGCGTAAAAGCGTGAAGCAGAGGCAATTGCTTTTGATACAACATGGCCAACTGCGGCGCAAACCCGCAGAATAGTGACACCCCGGCCAGCGCCAGCAGCACCACGCCCACCCGGCGGCACAGCAGCTGCCGCCGCGCCGGGGTGAGCCGGGCCAGCACCACGCCAACCGCCAGCAGCACCACCCCCCGAAAAAACGGGCTGGCGTGGTACTGCCCCAGCCAGAAGTAGCGCAGCGACTCCTTCAGCCCCACTCCTACCCCGTGCGGCAGCAGCCGCACAAAGTCAAACTCCTCGCGGTGCGACACGAACTGCTTGGCCACCAGCAGCGAGTAAAACAGCGGCCACTCCACCACCACGTACATACTTAGCAGCAGCCCCAGCCCCACCGCGCCGCGCACGGTGCCGGCCCAGGCCGCCCGGCCGCGCCGGGCCACATCCAGCAGCAGTAGCCCGCCCCACACCACGGCAATAAACGGCCCCACGTACACAAAAATCGACCACAGCGGAAACGCCGCGCACACCAGCCAGGCCACCCCGCGGTTGCGCCCCTGCCGCAAATCGAGGGCCGCGCGCAGCAGCGCCGGCTGCCCCATTACTGTGAGCCCGTAGATAGTATAGAGTGGCAGCGTGGCCCAGGCCAGCGCCACGGCCGCCGCCAGGCCGCGCTGCTCGGGCCGCGCCAAGCCGTAGCGGCGCAGCAGCCAGTACATGGCCAGCAGCCCCAGCGCCCGCACCAGCACCTGGTGCACAAGGTAAGCCACCAGCGGCTGGCCTTGGAAGATACTGAAGATGAGCACGGTGCCGCTCAGGCCGGGCCGCAGGGCGTTGCGCGGCAGGCCGTTCATCAGCTGGGGCACCAGCACGTGGGTGCCGTAGGCGAAGGCCAGGTGCAGCTTGGTGAGCAGGTACGCCAGACTGATTTCGGTGTCCAGGTTGTCGTGGATGAGCACGTAGCCGTGGCGGCCCAGCAGCAGCACGGGCAACAGAAAAAGCAACAGGCCCAGCAGGGCAAAGCGGAGGGGTTTCAAACGGGCGCGGCAAAGAATACTGCCCGCAAAGTAAGCGGATGCTACCGCGGCGCGGCACCTACTGCCGGTGGGTACGCAGCCAGGTGCGGGCCTCCTCGTACTCTACCTGGCCGGTATCGGTCTGGTCCACAATGATGCGGTAGTAGCGGCGGGCGGCGGGCTCGTCGCGCTCGCGCACGGCTAGGCGCGCCAGGCTGGCCTGGGCAAACACGTAGTAGCCGCGCCGGGTGGTGCCCGCCTGCTCCGAGTACACCACGCAGCGCTGAAAGTAGTCCTTGGCCTGGGGCACGTCGCGGTATTTGTGCTGCATCAGGTAGCCCATGATGTAGGCCGCCGGCCGGCAGCTATATGCCTCGTAGCCCACCTGGCCCACGGCATATTTGCGCAGTATCGATAGGCAAGCCTGCTCGCTTTCTATCAGCAGGCCCTGCTTAAAGGCCAGCTTGGCGTAATTGAGTTGAAAGTAGGGGTTGTCCGGAAACTGCGTTGCTAGCTGCTGCGCTAGTTGGAAGGCCGCGGCGGTCTGGTGCTCACGGTCGCTATCTAAAATACTGATTAGGAATGAATTAGCCTCGGTGCCGGTGTAGAAGGCCGACCGGCCCACCTGCCGCAGCTGGGCCAGCCCCTGCTCCCGGTTGCCCTTGGGGAAGAAAAACAGCACCGGCCGCAGCCACGGATACTCTTGCCCTATCCACACGGCGTAGTAGTTGAACAGGCCCTGGCCAAACAGAAATTCGGTGCTCAGGCCGTTGGCTTCCTTACTCTTTTCGAGGTAGTTGAGTGAGCGGCGGGCGGCCACGGTGGCCTTGCGCCAGTTGTGGCGCTCGGCGTGCAGCCGCGATTCCAGCCCGTAGGTAGCGGACAGGAAAAAGCAGGCCTCGTAGTTGTGCTTGTCGGCTTTGTACAGGGCTTCGGCCTTGGCTTCGGCCGTATCGGCGTAGGCCAGAAACGCCTTATCGTAGCGGGTGTCGGCCACGCTGTTGGGCATCATTTTCCAGCAGTTGCTCATGCTCAGCAAAAAATACGCCATGGGATGCTGCGGGTAGCGGCGGCGCAGCGACCGAAACTGCTTTTCGGCCTTATCAAACTTGAAATTATACATATTTTGCACCGCGCCGCCCAGCTCCAGCTGAATGTCTTTGTCCAGCAGCAGCCAGCCCGAAATATCCACTGCCTGCGGGGCCACCTGCACGCTATCGAGCGCTACTTCGGGCATGGCGGGCACGGCCGGCAGCGTTTGGGCCCGGGCGGCCCCGGTGAGCAGCAGCCCGGCCAGCAGCACCCCCAGCGCCAGCCAGTTTGTCAGAAAGCAAATAACGCGCATAACCCAGGTGTACTTTTATAAGTTTCTTATTATTAGTATTTTATAAAATAACTTAACTACGCGGGTGAAACTCCGTCATTACTTGGCGCAAGTAGTCACGGTCGAGGTGGGTATAAATTTCGGTGGTCGTAATGGAGGCGTGGCCCAGCATTTCCTGCACCGCCCGCAGGTCGGCCCCACCTTCGAGCAGGTGGGTGGCGAAGGAATGGCGCAGTGTGTGCGGGCTGATAGTTTGGCGCAGGCCGGCCAGCTCGGCCAGCTTTTTAATAGTAGTAAAAACAGTAATTCGGGATAGTTGCCGCCCGCGCATACTCAAAAATACACTATTTTCGTTGCCCGGCTGCACGGTGAGATGCTGGCGCACGCCACCCAGGTAAAAGTGCAGGTGCTTCACGGCCTCGCGGCCAATGGGCACCAGCCGCTCCTTGTTGCCCTTGCCCAGCACCCGCATAAAGCCTTCCTCAAAATAGAGATTCGATAACTTCAAGTCGCACAGCTCACTAACGCGCAGGCCCGACGAGTAGAGCACCTCCAGCAGGGCCCGGCTGCGCAGCCCTTCGCTGGTGCTGAGGTCGATAGCGGCCAGCAGTTTTTCCACGTCGGGGTACGAGAGGGTGTCGGGCAAATGGCGGCCGGCCTTGGGCGACTCCAGCGTGTCGGTGGGGTCAATTTTGAGTAGGTCCTCCATGATGAGGAACTCATAGAAGGCCTTGATGCCCGAAAGCGTGCGCGCCTGCGACGTGCTCGACAAGCCCAGCTCGGTGAGGGCGACCAAAAAATCGCGCAGCAGCCGCGTAGTTACTTGCAGCGGGCCGGCCTTCAGCTGCTCCAGCTCCAGCCATTGGTACAGCTTGCGCACATCGCGCCGGTAGGCCTCTACCGAGTTGGGCGAGAGCGACTTCTCCAGGCGCAGGTAGCCATCGAATTGCTTGATTGCTTGCGGCCAGGTCATGGGGTGGGAATAGTTAAGGGAAGAGCAGTGCGCCACTGGCTGCCTGGCACTGGGGGCAGCTGGTAGCCGCCCGGGTTGCCTTTGCCGTAGTTTGTAGGCCACAAAGTACGGGGCCGGCCACTGCGGGTCTTTTTTTTCTCGTTGGGCAGGGCTACCCACTGGCTTAGCTTCTGTTTTCTCTGGCTAAGCTGCCTTTTATTCTCTGAAAATATTTAGTATGAATATTCTAATTCTCAACGGCCCCAACCTAAACCTGGTGGGCCGCCGCGAGCCGCACATCTACGGCACGCGCTCGTTTGAAGACTACCTGCCCGAGCTGCAGGCCGACTTCCCCGACCTCACGCTCACCTCCTTCCAAAGCAACCACGAGGGCGCGCTACTCGACCGCCTGCACGCCGCTGCCGGCTGGGGCGAAATGGGCCACGACGGCGCCAGCCAAGCCGTGGTGTTGAACGCGGGCGGCTTCACGCACACCAGCGTGGCGTTGGGCGATGCCGTGGCCGCCGTGGCCGGTGCGGGCCTACCTATTATTGAGGTGCACCTGAGTAACCTGGCCGCGCGCGAAGACTTCCGGCACGTCAGCTTCATTGGCAAGCACTGCGTGGGTAGCATTGCGGGGTTTGGGCTCGAAAGCTACCGATTGGCGCTGCACTACCTGCTGGGGCAGCGGCCCAAGCCAATGGGCTTTGGCCGGCGCTAGCCCAACCGGATAACACGGTGGCAAGATAATTTTGTACTTTAACTTATAAATAGCGCCAATAATGGCTACGCCAGTAGTATTTTTACCAGAATACCGCTCGTGTACCCATTCCTGATGTCCCGTTTTCTTCGCCTTGCCGGCCCGGCAATAGCTCTGCTGCTAGGCACCACTGCCCCCCAAAGGCTGCGCGCCCAGGCGTGCCTGCTCGCGCCCGTGCCGCTGGCCCAGCGCAGCCAGCAGGCCACCCTCGTTGTGGAGGCCCAGGTAGCCAGCCAGCAGGTAGCCGATGTGGGCGGGCATATTGTAACGCGCAATCAATTAACTATTTACAAGATTTTTCGGGGCCAGCTGCCGGCCGGGCCGGTGCAGGTGCTCACCCAGGGCGGCACCCTGGGGCTGCGGCGCGAAGAGGTGAGCGGAGCCTTGCAGCTGGCAGCCGGCCAGCAGGGCATTTTCCTTTTGGAAGCCGACCCCGGCCAGCCGGGTGAGCTACGCGCCTACGCCGGGCCGCAGGGCTTCATCGGCTACAACCTGACCGACCTCACGGCCAGCGAGCCGTTTGAACGCTACGCCCGCATCGGGCCGGCGCTGTACGAGGCCGTGGGGGCCAAAACCGGCGCGACCTACCAGGAGGTAGCCGCCAATACCAGCCTGGCGGCCGCTACCCGGCGCCAAAGTCAGCGCCTGGCGGCCGGGCCACTGGCCATAACGGCCCCGACCATCGACAGCTTTTCGCCCGCCACGGTCACGGCGGGCACCAGCACCACGACCACCACCAGCCCGGCGGGCGTGCTCACCATTGTGGGGGCGGGCTTTGGCAATGCGCGGGGGGCGGGCTACGTGCAGTTTCGCAACGCCGACGACGGCGGGGCCTCATTCACCCAGCCCCTGGCCAGCGACTACCTAAGCTGGAGCGACACCCAGATTCAGGTGCGCGTGCCCGCGCGCGGCACCACGGGCCGCCCGGCGGGCACGGGCACCTTTCAGGTGGCCGACAACAGCGGGGCACTGGCCACGAGCGCCAGCGCCCTCACGGTGGCCTACGCGCTCATCAGCGCCAATTCGAGCGGCCAGAACTACCGGGTGCACCTCATCAGCCCCGATGACAGCGGCGGCTACACGCTGCAATACAGCGCCAGCTTTCCGGCCGAAGCCCAAGCACCTTTTGAGCGCGCTCTGCAAAGCTGGCGCGGCGCGGCGGGCATCAACCGCACCATCAGCGCCACGGCGGCCCCGTCGGACGTAACCCAGCGCGATGGCGTAAACGTGGTGCGCTTCGATGCCGGGCTGCCCACCGGGGTACTCGGCGTCACGTATTCGTACTATACCGGCTGCGCGGCCAATAACGGGCCGCTCAACTGGCAGGTTATCGAAACCGACTATGCTTACACGCCGGTGCCCGTGCCGGCCAGCGGCAACACGCCCGCCGCCACCTGGAACTACACCACCGGCGCACCCGCCAGCCGGCAGTACGATTTTGAAAGCGTGGCCCTGCACGAGCAAGGCCACAGCACCCAGCTCACGCACATTATCTCGGCCACGGGGGTCATGAATTTCAACATCGGCAATGGCCAGGCACGCCGAGTGCTCGATGCGAGCAGCGACATTGCCGCCGGCCAGAACGTGCGCACCTATAGCACCGACGCTACCGCCGAGGAGCGCTGCAACTACCCGGCTTTCACCGCCAGCGCCACCCCGCTGCCGGTGCAGCTCACCGCTTTTGCCGCCCGCTACCAGTCCGGCCGGGGCACCGTACTAAGCTGGGCCACCGCCACCGAGCTCAACAGCGCCGCTTTTATGGTTGAAAGCCAGGCCAATGTATTGGATAGCACCTGGCAGGTACTCACGCGCGTGGCCGCTGCCGGCCGCAGCGCCACCCCGCGCCAGTACCAGGCCCTCGATGCCCGCCCGCTGGCCGGCACCCGCTACTACCGCCTGCGCCAGGTGGACCTCGACGGCACGGTGGCCTACTCGCCGGTGGTGCGGGTTTCGGCCGTTGCCACGGCGCTGGCTGCCTACCCCAACCCGGCCGCTGGCCTCGTGCAGCTGAGCGGCCCGCTGGCCGCCGGGGCCACGGCCCAGGTGCGCCTGCTCGATGCCACCGGCCGCTGCGTGCTGCGCACCGCTGGCCCGGCAGGGCAGGCCGAGCTTGCCCTGCCCTTATCGGGGGTGCCGGCTGGCCTCTACCTGGTAGAATGGGATGGCGGCACGGGCCGCAGCCGCCTGCGCCTGATGGTGCAATAAGGCCCGGCGGCGTGCTTTGGGGGCAGGCGCGGCCCCTACCTTTGCGGCATGGCAACCCTCCCGACTTATACCTTCAATCCCGGCCCTTCGGCCGTGTACCCCGACGTGCGCCAGTACCTGGCCGACGCGTTTGAGGAAGGCTGGCTGTCGGCGCCGCACCGCTCCGAGCGCTTCATTTCGCTCGTGCGCCTGTGCCTCGACCAGGCCCGCCTCAAGCTCAACATTCCGCAAGACTATACCATCCTGTTCACCTCATCGGCCACCGAGTGCTGGGAAATCCTCACCCAAAGCCTCACGCCGCGCCGCTCGTTTCACCTCTACAACGGGTCGTTTGGGCAAAAGTGGTTTGACTACGCCCGCGCCCTGCGCCCCGGCTGCACTGGTCTAAAGTTTGACATCAACGACGTGCCCGACCCGGCCACCCTGCCCTTCGACTCCGAAGAGACTGACCTGGTGTGCCTTACCCAGAATGAAACCAGCACCGCCACCCAGCTGCGCGACCAGTTCATTCTCAACACCTTCAACCGCCTGGGGCCGGCGCTGCTGGCCGTAGATGCCACTTCGTCGCTGGGCGGCGTGGCGCTCAAGTTCATCAAGGCCGATGTGTGGTACGGCTCGGTGCAGAAGTGCCTGGGCTTGCCCGCCGGCCTGGGCATTATGGTGCTGTCACCCCGCGCCGTGGCCCGCGCCCGCGAGGTGGGCGACAACGCGCACTACAACAGCATAAATGGCATGGTGAAGCAAATGCTTAACTACCAGACCACCCACACCCCCAACGTGCTGGGCATCTACCTATTGAGCCGGGTGCTGCAAGCCCGCGAGCCCATCAAAACCGTTGCTCCGCACCTCACCGAGCGCGCCCAAAAGCTCTACGACTACTTCGACCAGGTGCAGCCCTTGGGCCTGCGCCCACTCATCGAGAACGTGGACGCCCGCTCTACCACCGTCATCGGCCTGCAAGGCCCGCCCGCCGTTATTGAGGAAGTGAAACGCCGCGCCCGTGACGAGGCTGGCCTGCAATTGGGCTCGGGCTATGGCGACCACAAGGCCACCAGCCTGCGCATTGCCAACTTCCCGGCCGTGCCCGACGCGGCGTTTGAGGCGCTGGTGCAGTTTTTTGAAAAGATTAGAAATGAGGAAGTTGTGAAATAAAAAATCATCTGTCATGCTGAGCTTGCGAAGCATCTTATCGCACCAGAACAAGACGTTCGACGGTGAAAAGATGCTTCGCAAGCTCAGCATGACAGATGATTTTACTTCCATTATTTTCTACTAACATCAGTTACCCACTTTGATTACCCTCTACACCGATGGCTCGTCGCGCGGCAACCCCGGCCCCGGCGGCTACGGCACCATTCTGCGCTACGGCCCCCACGAAAAGGAAATCAGCCAGGGTTTCCGGCGCACCACCAACAACCGGATGGAGCTGCTGGCCGTGATTGTGGGCCTGGAAGCCGTGACGCGCCCCGAAATTCCCGTGCTCGTCGTCACCGATTCCAAGTACGTGGTTGATTCGGTAGAAAAGAAGTGGGTTTTCAACTGGATTAAGAAGCCCGACTTCGGCAAAAAGGCCAATGAGGACCTGTGGCGGCGCTTTTTGCGCGTGTACAAAGACCGTAAAGTGTCCTTTAAATGGGTGAAAGGCCACGCCGGCCACGCCGAAAACGAGCGCTGCGACGTGCTAGCCGTGCAAAGCGCGCTTGGTAAAGGCCTGCTGGTGGATGAGGGGTACGAGGCGCTGGGGTAGACAAAAGCGTAACCGCCATGCAGCCTAGAATAGAATTAGCAGCCGAGAAAAAGCTGATTGGCCAGCGCCAGCGTATGTCCTTGCTCGCCAATACTACGGCGGCGCTGTGGCGGGGCTTCGGGCAGTGGCAGTGGGCCCAGCCATTTACGGGCAGCCCAGAGCGCTACTCCGTGCAGGTGTATGGGCCGGATTATTTCCATCCATTCCGGCCCGAAGCAACCTTTGAGAAATGGGCGGCCGTGGAAATGACGCAGCCCGCTGCCATGCCGCCCGACCTCGAAACCCTGACGCTACCGAGCGGACTTTACGCTGTTTTTATGTACCAGGGCCCCGCTAGTGCGGGCGACACGATATTTCGCTATATTCTGCAAGAGTGGCTGCCTGGCTCGGCGTACGTGCTCGACGACCGGCCGCACTTTGAGGTGCTGGGCGAAAAATACAGCAACGAAGACCCGGCCTCGGAAGAGGAAATCTGGATTCCGATTAAACTTAAGCCAGCCCAGCCTGCGCCTGAAGCGTAGCTGTCAACTCAGCCGCAGCCCCTTTTGCACCAATTAGTTCAGCATTACCAACCAATTAAAATGGCTCTAAAAATCGCGCTCGACTGGACGCCTAATACCAACCACACCGGCTTCTTTGTAGCCCAGGAACTGGGTTATTATGCTGCCCACGGCGTGGCGCTGGAAATCCTCCACCCCGGCCAGGATAACTACGCTACCACGCCGGCTAAAAAAGTAGAATCAGGCCAGGCTGACTTTGCCATTGCCCCCTTCGAGAGCGTCATCAGCCTGAATACCAAGGCGGCCAGCGTGCAGGCAGTGGCCATTGCCGCCCTCTTGCAGCAGGATATCAGCTCCATTGCCACGCTGGCCAGCAGCGGCATTACCCGGCCCCGCGAGTTAGATGGCCGCACCTACGCCTCCTACCAGGCGCGCTACGAGGATGCCATCGTGCGGCAGATGATTCGCAACGACGGCGGGCAGGGCGCTATCACCATCACGTATCCCGAAAAACTCGGCATCTGGGATACGCTGCTCACCAAGGCCGCCGATGCCACCTGGATTTTCAATAATTGGGAGGGAATTGAGGCACAAACCCAGCACCTGGCGCTGACTACATTCGCGTTGGCCGATTATGATATTCCCTACGCCTATTCGCCCGTTATTTTCTCCACCCGCGAAAATATCAGCGCCCATGCTGCCGCCTACCGCGCCTTTTTGGCCGCTACCAAGCAGGGTTTTCAATTTGCGATTACCAACCCGGCGCAGGCCGCCGCTATTTTAACCAACCACCTACCGGCCCGCGATGCGCAGGCAATCGACGTGGTTAAGAGCCAGCAGTACGTGGCACCCTTTTATGGCGAAGCAGCCACCTGGGGCAAGATGGAGCCGGGCCGCATTACTGCGTTTTTAAAGTGGCTTGTGGCGCACCAGTTGGAAAGCGAGGCTATTCTGTCGCACGACTTATTCACCAATGAGTTGCTAAGCTAGCGCTGCTTTGCCCAACGACTACTTCCAGTTTCAGCAGTTTCGCATAGCCCAAAGCGACTGCGCCCAAAAGGTGAGCACCGACGCCTGCCTGCTCGGCGCGGCGGCTGACCTCACCGGGGCCACCCGCGTGCTCGACTTGGGCACGGGCACCGGCCTGCTGGCCCTTATGGCCGCCCAGCGCGCCCCGGCCGCCACTATCGAAGCTATCGAAATTGACCCACTGGCGGCGGCCCAGGCGGCCCGCAATGCAGCGGCCAGCCCCTGGGCCAGCCGCATTGCCGTACGGCCGCTGAGCCTGACGGCCTACGCGGCCACCCAGCCCGCGGTATTCAGCCACATTATTTGTAATCCGCCTTTTTTTCGGCGCAGCCTAGCCCCGCCCGATGCGGCCCGCGCCACGGCGCGCCAC
Source organism: Hymenobacter arcticus (assembly GCF_054779975.1). Lineage (NCBI taxonomy): Bacteria > Pseudomonadati > Bacteroidota > Cytophagia > Cytophagales > Hymenobacteraceae > Hymenobacter > Hymenobacter arcticus. The sequence goes on along the minus strand of NZ_BAAGXF010000004.1, from coordinate 283,636 downwards.
GCGGGCGAGGCCTCGCTCACGTTTGGCGACATTGTGGCCTTTGCAGCGGCGCACCTGCGGCCGGGCGGCACGCTCACGGTACTGCTGCCGCCACCCGAGATGCAACACTTTGTGCAAGAGGCACTTGCAGGTCAGTTGTCGCTGCGGGCGCAGCTGGCCGTGCGGCACCGGGCGGGCGGGCGCATCACGCGCTGCATCAGCGAGTTTGGGCACGTGGCTCCGGCGGCGGTGGCGCAACGCGAATTGATGATTCAGAACGCGGATGGAGCGTATTCGGCTGACTTTCGGGCGCTACTGAGCGGGTTTTATTTGGCGCTTTAGTGGGGGTACCGCAAGTCCACGCGTGGGTCGATTGACGAACCATTTGCCTTCAACGACCCACGCGCGGACTCGCAGAGTCCACGCTACAGCATTAGCGCTACGCCGTTTTGACGGCGGCGGCGGCTTGCAGGCCCAACTCAAGCACGGCCTGCTCGCGCATGAGGTACTTCTGGATTTTGCCGGTGACCGTCATCGGAAAGCCGTCCACGAACTTCCAGAAAACCGGGATTTTATTGGTCGCAATGCGGTTTTGGCAGAACGCCATAATCTCCTCACCAGTAACATATTGGCCTTCTTTGAGCTTCACCCAAGCCATTACTTCCTCGCCGTAACGCAGGCTGGGCACGCCAATCACCTGTACATCGGCCACGGCCGGGTGGGTGTAGAGAAACTCCTCCACTTCGCGGGGATAAATGTTGTCGCCGCCGCGCAAAATGACGTCCTTGATGCGGCCCACAATGTTGAGGTAGCCCGCGGCGTCGATGGTGGCCAGGTCGCCGGTGTGCATCCAGCGGGCCGCGTCGATGGCGGCGGCCGTGGCCGGGGCATTATTCCAGTAGCCCAGCATCACAGAGTAGCCACGGGTGCACAGCTCGCCGGGGGTGCCCCGCGGCACGAGGTGGCCGGTATCGGGGTCAATCACTTTTAGCTCGAGGTGCGGGTGCACATGGCCCACGGTGCTCACGCGTTTGGCCAGCGGGTCGTCGAGGTAGCTTTGGGCCGATACGGGCGAGGTTTCGGTCATGCCGTAGCAAATGGTGACTTCGCGCATGTGGAGGCGGGTTTGCACTTGCTTCATCACCTCCTCAGGGCAGGGCGAGCCGGCCATCACGCCCGTGCGCAACGAGCTGTAATCAAATGAGTTGAACTCAGGGTGCTCCAGCTCGGCGATAAACATGGTGGGCACGCCGTAGAGTGAGGTGCAGCGCTCGGCCTGCACCGTGCGCAGGGTAGCCAGCGCATCAAACGCCTCGGCCGGGATAACCATGCAGGCCCCGTGCGCCACGCAGGCCAGGTTGCCAATCACCATGCCGAAGCAGTGGTAAAACGGTACCGGAATGCACACCCGGTCGGCGGCCGTGTAGCGCAGCGCCTGACCAATGAAGTAGCCGTTATTCAGGATGTTATGGTGCGAGAGCGTGGCTCCCTTCGGCAAGCCAGTGGTGCCGCTCGTGTACTGAATATTGATGGGGTCATCGAACTGCAAATCGGCCTCGCGGGCGGCCAGCGCGGCATCGGGCACGGCCGCGCCGCCGGCCAGCAAGCCTTCCCAGTCGTCTTCGAGCACGATGATGTGCACCAGAGCCGGGCACTCGGCGCGCACGCTGGCCAACAGCTGCACGTAGTCGGTTTGGCGAAATTTGGCGGCCAGTAGCAGCACCCGGCAGCCCGACTGGTTGAGGGCGTACTTCAACTCCTCGGCCCGGTAGGCGGGGTTGATATTGACTAGAATAGCGCCCGCCCGCGCCGAGCCAAACTGCGTGACGACCCACTCGGCGCGGTTGGGGGCCCACAAACCCACGCGCTCGCCGGGGGCCACGCCCAGCGCCAGCAGTCCTTTGGCCAGTTGGGTGGTTTGGTCCCACAGCTGCTGGTAGGTAGCGCGGTAGCCCTGGTGCACCACCACCAACGCCTCGTGCTGGGGAAATAGGCCCACGGTGCGGCGCAGTTTTTCGCCGATGGTTTCGCCCAGTAGCGGCGTGCGGCTGGGGCCGCTGAGGTACGACAGGGCGGGTGGGGTCATGGGCAGGGCAAGGGGTAAAGACCGCGCCAAGGTACTGCCCTCACCCAGCGGCTGCTACAGCAGCGTGCGCAGCTGGGTGAGCTTTTCGCCGTGCAGGGCGGCCAGCAAGTCGGCTTCGAGGGTGCCAAACTCGGCGGCCAGGTAGTGGCGCCGCACCCGGCCGCCCACCAGTACGGTGGCCTCATCGGCCACTTCGGTGAGGGTGCCCAGGATGTGCGAGGTCAGCAGGATGCCGGTGCCCTGGTCGCGCAGCCGCTTCAGTATTTCCTTGAGCAAAAGGTTGGCTTCCAGGTCGAGGCCGTTAAAGGGCTCATCCAGAATAAGGTAGCTAAAACCCTGTACAAGCAGCGCCAGCAAGGCCAGCTTTTTCTTCATGCCCGCCGAGTACTCGGTGGCAAACTGGTCGAGGGGCAGCTCCAGCACCTCATTCCAGCCGCGCAGGTCGGGCACGGGCCGGCGGCGCGCTTGCAGGCAAAAGGCCACGTACTCGTGCCCCGTAATGCGGGGGTAGAAATAGGGCTCGTAGGGCAGCAGGCCCGTGGTTTCCCGCACCGGGCGCGCGGCGGCCGTGTCGCGCACCGTGCCAGTGAAGCCATTTTCCAGCCCGTAGAGGCAGTTAATAAGCGTGGTTTTGCCAGCCCCATTGGCCCCCACCAGCCCGTGAATGGTACCGGGGCGCAACGCTAGGCTCACGCCGCGCAGCACCTGGTGCTGGCCGTAGGCTTTGTATAAGTTATTTATTTCTAACATGTTACAAAATACTATCGCCTAGCACTTGCCGCAACCGGCGCTGGCTTTGCCACACCAGGCCGGCGGCGATGGTCAGCATAAGCGGTGGGTAGGCAGGGTGCCACGCGCCCATCAGGCCCACCGCCAGCACCAGCCCCTGCGTAAGGCGGATGTGGCTGGCATTGGGATAGAACGCGTACTTGGTGAGGATAACCATGCCCGCCAGCGTCAGCCAGAATAGCGCCACGCCCAACGCCGACCCCCAGCCCGCTGGCCCCGCCCCCAACAGCAGCCAAAAAGGCAACGCCGTAGCCGCCGCGTAGCCCAGCCCCAGCGCCATCCGCCGCCGCAAAAACTGCCGGGGCGTGCGGGCCGCCAGCGCCAGCATAGTCACGGGCTCGGGCGTGCCGAAACAGACCAGCACCACCAGCAGCCAGGCCACCAGCGCCACAATGGGGGCCAGCGCCGACGCCCGCTGCCAGGCCGCCAGTGCTACCAGCAACGGCCAAATCCACAGGGCTTTGGTAGCCCGCGCACCCCCCACCCACTCAAACGCCTCGCTGCGAAACAAGCTGCGCCAGCGGTGCCGGGTAGCGGCCGGTGGGCGCGCGGGCGGCACCCAGGCCACCAGCGCGGCCAGCCCCGGCAGCAGCGCCGCCGGGCCGTAGGCGCGCAGGGCCAGCAGCCCCAGCGCCATGGGCAGCGTCAGCAGCGCATACTCCCAGGCCAGCCAGGGCCGATGAGCGGGCGCCACGGTGGCCAGCCACTGCGCATCGGCGCGCTGCCGGTGGGCTCCCAGCACCGTCCAGCCCACCAGCAGCGGCACTGCCCACAGGCCATGCGGCTGCTTAGACAAGGAGGCCAGGGTTTGCAAAAGCCCTAATAGCAGTAACGGCACCGCCAGTAATAGCCGCAGCCACCCGATTTCGAGCAGCAGCCGGCCCAGCAGTATCAGGCGCAAGTGAAGGTAAGCCCGCAGCGCCGGGCCCGCAAGTTCAGCGGTAAGCCTCACTGGCTTTGGCCGGCAAAAAGCATGTACATCGGGTCTTCTTCCTCTTCCTCCGTGAAGGTGATGCCATAGTCGGCGGCCAGCTCTTGCAGAATGGGTTCGTAGAGGTCGGGCGTGGTCGGAATGACTACGCCCCGGCCAGCTACCTCGCCCCGCGCTAGCCGGCGCACGGCCATACCCAGGGGCAGGCCCACGGTTTTGGCCATGGCAGTGTGGGTGGCATCGTCGCCCAGCACCACAAGCGACGAAGTAAGCAGCCTCTGCTGGCCATCTAACTCAAACGTAAATTGATGTTGCATCACTATCATATCGCGGTCGTGAGGCAGCAGCTGCCACTTCTCGGCCAGCAGGTGCTCCAGCAGCTGGGCCGGCGTGGCGTTGGCCCGGCCCACGGGCTTTTTCTCGAAAATACCCAACCATACCAACCGCTGCATCTCGGGGCCGTTGGGGGCCAGGTCTAAGTACTTAGCTACGAGCGCCGCCAGCGACCATTCGGGCTGCGGCCACTGCGGCAGGTAGCCGGCCACGACTTCGTACCAGGTGAGGGCCGCCGAATTGCTGAGGTTCACGCTGTCGTCGGTGAGGCCGAGGCGCACCAGCGCGTGCCAGGCAGCGCAATAGCCCGGCCGCCGCAGCGTGCCCCGCCGGATGCTCGGGATAGTATCGAGGCCATACGGCGCGCGGTAACTGAGCGAATCGCGGTTGGCGTAGCCCTCGAACGTGCCGTGGCCGGGCACATGAATCTCTTCCACGCGGTTGAAAAGCTGCTGGTAAGGAATAACTTTCAATTTACTGTCTTCCAGGTATTTAGCGGTACCCTGGCCCGCCAGCACCACGTTGCGCGGGTTCCAGGTAAACTTGTAGCGCCAGGGGTTGTCGCCCTCCGAGGCGGGGTCGAGCAGGCCGCCGCAGTACGAGGTGAAGGCCGTGAGCCGCCCGCCCCGCCCCCGAATGTGCGCAATGGCCCGCATGGCCGACATATGGTCGAGGCCGGGGTCGAGGCCGCATTCCATCAGCCAGACCAGGCCCGCGGCGGCGGCCTCCTCGTGCAGCGCCTGCACCTCGGGGCTCACGTAGCTGGCCGTGGCCAGGTGCCGCCGGTGGTGCAGGCAGGCGCGGGCCACCACGGGGTGAAAGGCGGCCGGTAGCATCGAAACCACTAGTTCGGCCTGGCTCACCAGCTCGTCGAGCCGGGTGGCGTCCTGCACATCGAAGGGCACGGCGCGGGCATACTGCGAATGGGCGGCCAGCACCGGGGCCAGGTGGGCGGGCTGGGCATCGGCCACGGTCAAAAACCAGCGCTCGGCCGGCGCGTGGCGCAACAGGTACTGAATGAGCGCCGAAGCCGAGCGGCCGGCCCCCAGCAGAAGCAAACGGGTGGGTGGAGTCATGCGGGCAAAAGTACACGTAGCCCGCAGCAACCAACTTTCCTTCAGCCCATCCACCAATGCCAACGGATTCCTCCCTTTCTTTGTCGCCCCATTTCCCTTTCCCGCCGCATGGCCGCTCTCGCTACCGACTCTTCCACGCTCCGCCAGCTCACGCTGCGCTACCACGAGCTGGCTACTCCCGACCAACTCAACCCCGCCGAGCGCCAGGTGTGGGACGCCGCCCGCGCCGCCACGGCCCACTCCTACGCCCCCTACTCCGGCTTTCACGTGGGAGCCGCGCTGCTGCTGGCCGACGGCAGCCTCGTGCAGGGCACCAACCAGGAAAACGCGGCCTACCCATCGGGTCTTTGCGCCGAGCGCACGGCCTTGTTTGGGCTGGCGGGCAGCCGGCCCAGCCCGCCACCACGCATCGTGGGCATGTCGGTGGCCGGCCGGCCGGCCGCGGGCGATTTCAGCCCCGCCCTGCCCTGCGGGGCCTGCCGCCAGGTGATGCTGGAGTACGAAATGCGCCAGGGCGCGCCCATTTGGCTGCTGCTGCCCAGCCTCAGCGGCACGGTGCTCCGCTTCGATAGCCTGGCCGATTTGCTGCCGTTCCACTTCTCGCCCGGCGACTTGCCGGCGCGGGCCTGAGGCGAGGTGGTGAAATGGTGAGGTGGTTGGTTCTTCGCAACAATTCACTTTTGCGCCCGCTTTATGCCCTAACTACGCTACTCACCACCTCACCACTCACTATCTCACCTTTTATGAATCCTCGTTTCATTCTTCAGCTGGCGGCCGTGCTGGGCGCGCTCACCGTGGGCATCGGCGCTTTCGGGGCGCATAGCCTACGGCTCATGCTTGAGGCCAATAAGCACGCCAATACCTTCGAAACTGCTGTGCGCTACCAGTTTTACCACTTGCTGGCCATGCTGGCGGTGGGCGTACTAGCCGTGGCCCGGCCCGAGCTGCGCGGCCCGCTGGGCACCGTAGCCACGCTGTGGCTGGGTGGCATTCTGGTATTTAGCGGCTCGCTCTACGCCATCTGCTTCACGGGCATTACCAAGTTTGGGGCAGTAGCCCCGCTGGGTGGGCTGCTGCTTATTGCCGGCTGGCTGTGGCTGCTGGTGGCAATTAGTAAGCTGCAAGCATAATCAATTGATTATCATTTAATTATACAATAATCAACGCAAAAAAAGGGGGCGCTGACCAATTGGTCAACGCCCCCTTTTTTATGCCGTTGGGCAGCTTACTTCGAGGCCGTAGCGGCTTCTTTCACCTCGCCTACCAGCGACACGGTGGTGCTGCCACCGGCCGAGTTCGAGTCAATGGTCAGCACTTTGGTCTGCATGCCCATTTTACCGGCCGAGTTGAATTTGGCCGAGATGGTGCCGGTTTTGCCGGGCTGCACGGGCTCCTTGGTCCACGAAGGCGTGGTGCAGCCGCAGCTTACGCCAATGTTGGAAATCACCAGCGGCTGGGTGCCGGTGTTTTTAAATTTGAATACGTGGTCCACGATGTCGCCCTGCTTAATGGTGCCGAAATCGTACTTCACTTCCATAAACTCGACCTGGGGGCCGGCGGCCTTCACAGCCGCTTTGGCAGGCTTGGCAGCCTGGGCGTGGGCGGCGGTGCCGGCAAACGTGAGGCCCAGGGCCAGCAAAAGCATCTTCGTCATGACAATGTGTGAATTGAGTTATTGGGGAGAAAACAAATTTACGCGCTAAGTCGGCTTAGGCAAATCTGCGGCCAAACTAGCGCGGTGCGGCTGTGTGCCGCATGAAGCCGCCCGCCGCTGGGCAAACTCTATTCGCGGGCATTCAATTCCGCACGGGCGTAAAAAAGAAGGGCGCGCTAGGCTTCATCCTCCTCCACTACCTCACCGCTGGCCAGCAGCCGGCGCTGAAAGTTGAGCAAGAACAGTCGCTCCGACGCCCGCGTGATGGCCGTGTAGAGCCAGCGCGCAAACTCGCCGCCCACCGGCTCGTCGGGCTTGATGAAGCCGTGGTCCACAAACACGGCCTGCCACTGGCCGCCCTGCGCCTTGTGGCAGGTAAGGGCGTAGGCAAATTTTATTTGCAACGCATTGAGGTACGGGTCTTTGCGCATTTCGGCGTTGCGCTCGGCTTTCTTTTCGAGGTGGGCGTAGTCGGCCAGTATTTCCTGGTAGAGCTTCTCGTTTTGGTCGCGCGGCAGCGACGGGCTTTCGGTGTGCAGCGTGTCGAGCAGCAGCTTCACTTCCAGCTCGGGCTCGTCGGGATAATCGACCAGCCGCACCCGGGCCTGGGCAAACCGGCAGCCGAACATCTCCTCGCGTTTAATTATCTTCTTGATTTCCAGGAAGTCACCGTTGGCCAGAAAGCCGATTTCCGAATCTTTGGGCAGCCAGAAGTAGTTGTTGCGCACCACCATGATGTAGTCGCCGGCCTCAATCTCCTCCTCGGCCTCAAACAACGTGCGCCTAATCAGCTGGTTATACTGGTTGGCGTTGCGGTTGGAGCGGCAAATGATGGTGGTGTTTTCGTGCCCGAAGTGGCGGTAGGCCCAGCGCAGGCCGTCCTCCAGCTTGTCGCCGCCCATCTTAAACATGTCCTTGAAGCCCTTGGTGTGCAGCTGGATGTTGGGCAATTCCTGGCGCAGCTCCTCACGCAACTCCGTAGCATTCACCAAGATACCGGAAGCTTCAGCCTGGCGCATTACCTGGCGCAGCTCCACGCCATCGACGCGGGCGCGGAAGCGGTGGGCCAGCAGCTCGGGGTCGAGGGCGGGGCTCAGGAGCTGGCCCACCGGCGGCAGCTGCGCCGTATCGCCAATGAGCAGCAGCCGGTTGGTGCTCTTCTCAAACACGAAGCCCATGAGGTCGTCGAGCAGGCCATTCTCGCCGAAGGCCTTCTCGTCGGAAATCATAGAGGCCTCATCCACAATGAAAAGTGTTTCCTCGGTGCGGTTGGGCTGGCGCGTGAAGCTGAGCCGCTCGGTGGGCGCGCCGCTGGTTTGGCGGTATATTTTTTTGTGGATGGTGCTGGCCGGCACGCCCGCGTAGGCGCTCATCACCTTGGCGGCGCGGCCGGTGGGCGCCATGAGGGTGTAGCGGCGCTGCATGCGGGCCAGCCACTGCACTAAGGCGCTTACTACGGTGGTTTTGCCGGTGCCCGCGTAGCCGCGCAGCACAAACACCTTACGGCCCGGCAGCTGGTCGCGCAAAAACTCGTCGAGCTGCACAAATAGCTCGGCCTGGTCCTCGGTGGGCTCAAAGGGAAAATAATCGCGGACGGACGGAAATCGGGTAGTTAACACAGCTACTAGTCAGTGTCATGCGCAGCTTGCGCGGCATGACATATTAAAAAAACGCGGCACGTACTTGCCTCTCAGCTCGCCGGCTCAATCACCGCCATTGTAGCCGAGGCCTTGGCAATGAGCACGTCGTCGCACCACACTTCAGCCTCGCAGAAATGCAACCGCCGGCCAGCCTTCAACACCCAGCCGACGGCTTTGATTCGCTGGCCCACGCCGGGGTTGAGGTAGCTCACCTTCAGGTCAGAGGTAACCACCCCGAAGCCCTCGGGCACGAGCGTGATGGCGGCGAAGCCTGCCGCCAGGTCGGCCATGGTGGCCACCAGGCCGCCGTGGGCAAAGCCGCGCTGCTGCTGGTGCTGCTGGCCCAAGTCTAACTCAGCCTCAATGCGGCCGGGCTCGATGCGGGTGAGGTCGGCCCCGATGAGGTGCATAAAGTACTGGCGCTTCAGCTTTTCGCGAATGCGGATTTCGAGGTCGGCGATGGGTTCGGGGGTGGCGGTAGTCATAGGTGCTTCAAAGATACCGGCCGGGTGTACCTTCCGGGCGCACTTTTGCCTTGCGGCCTTTGCCATGGAACACCTATCGACAATGCAGTACCTCGTGGCCGGCGCGCTTGGCTTGGGGCTGGCCGCGTGCAGCGGCTTTCGGGTGTTTGTGCCGCTGCTGGCGGCCAGCGTGGCGCACCGGGTGGGCTGGCTGCCCCCCTCGCCGGGCTTCGACTGGCTGGGTACCTGGCCTGCCCTACTGATGCTGGCCACCGCTACCGTGGCCGAGCTGGCGGGCTACTACGTACCGCTGTTCGACCACCTACTCGACACGCTCACCACGCCCGCCTCATTCGCTGCGGGCACACTGCTAATGACGTCCTCGCTCACCCACCTCGACCCCACCCTGCGCTGGACGCTGGGCATACTCGTGGGCGGTGGCGCGGCGGGGCTGGTGCAGGGCAGCACGGCGCTGCTGCGAGCGGGCTCTACGGCCACCACGGGCGGACTGGCCAACCCGTTGTTTGCTACGCTGGAGAATATTCTGGCGGTGGTGGGCACCGTTTTTACGCTGCTGCTGCCGCTGGCGGCGGCGGCGCTGGCCGTGGGCTTACTGATGTTTTTGGCTAGCCGCTGGCGGCGCTGGCGGCCGCGGCGCGCGGCCCGGCGCGCGGCCCGGCGCGCGGGGCCGGTGGTAGCAGCCCAAGCACCCGCGCCCGGCGGGTTTGCGTAAAGACAACGCACTACCTGCCTTTTCCACCCTATGCCCAGCCCAACCAACGAACCAACCAATTCTTTACTAACGCCTTATGCGGGCATGGTGCGCGTGCGGGTGGGCGGCGTGCTGGTGCGGGGCGGGGCCATCTTGTTGGCTGCTCACCGGGGCCTGCTACCGGGCAACGCCGTTTTTTGGTCGCCCCCGGGCGGCGGCTGGGCTTTTGGCGAAAGCCTGAAATCGGGCTTGCGCCGTGAGTTTAGCGAAGAAACCGGCCTGGCCGTGCGCGTGGGCCGCCAGTTGCATTTGCATGAGTTTCGGCGCGGCGAGCTGCAAGCGCTGGAGATTTTCTTTGAGGTGCTGGCTGAAGACCCTGCCGCCACCCCACGCCTGGGCCACGACCCCGAGCACGAGGCCAACAACCAATTGCTGACGGAGTTAGCCTGGTTTACGCCGCGCCAGCTGCTGGCCCTGCCGCTAGCCCAGGTGCACCCCGTGCTACGCGGCCTGCTTAGTACCGACGACGTGTTTGTGCCCCAGATTTTGCTGGACGCCTAGCTCCGGCGGGCCGCCGCTGGGGCCCGGCGGGGGCACTTTGCGCCGCCGGGCCGCCGGGCGGCCTATTTTTGTCCGTGCCTTCTCCTCTGCCCGCCTTCGATACCCTTAGCCTGCGCGACGACACCTTCGACGCCCACAACCCCACGGCCTACCACCTCTATGCCCTGGCTGGCCCCGGCCGCCTGCGCGTAGCCGCGCTGGATGTTGCGCGCCATAAAATAGTGGCCTTCGACGAGGTGGGGCTGGCTACGCTGGCCGACTTGCCCGCCGTGGCCGCGCAGCACCCGCTGCTAAGCCAGCCGGGCTGGGCCCGGCTACGGCTGGCGCTGGCCGGGCGCGCCTGCCCGCTGCTGCCCGCGCCTCTGTATCGCACTGGTGATGAGGCTACTTACCTAGCGCTACACCAGGCCCTGGCCCCTGCCGAAGAAGCCCTGGCCTACACCTTGCACCTGCCGGCCCCGGCCACCGATATGGTAAGCTTATTTGCCGCGCCGGCCAGCCTCACCGCGTGGCTGCACACGGTGCACGGCCCCAGCGCCCGCCTGCTGCCGCAGGCGGTAGCCCTGCTGGGCGGCCTGCTGCACCAGCGCGGCCCCGGTCCTGCCCCACGCCAACTTTACCTCAATTTAATTGACCAGGAACTGACAGCCGTTGTGCTGGGCAGCCAGGTGGAGTTCTGTAACTCCTTCACCATCAGCACGGCTGAGGATGCCGTGTACTACACCATCCTGGTGATGCAGGAGCTGGGTTTGAACCCCGACCAGGACCCCGTAACCATTTGGGGGGAGCTCACCAGCGACTCGGCCACGTTTGGGCTGCTGAGTACCTACGTGCGCAATTTGCGCTTTGGCAGCCGGCCGTTTGGGCTCAAGTATTTTTATTATTTAAATGAAGTTGCTGATTACCGGCACTTCGATTTATTCAGCCTGGCTTTTTGCGAATAGCTTCGCCTCCCTTCTCAACTGCTTGCATGCTCCCGAAGCCATGAAAAAAATTGCGCTTTTCCCCGGCTCCTTCGACCCATTCACCAACGGGCACCTCGATGTGGTGCGGCGCGGCGCGGCGCTGTTTGATGAGCTCATCATTGCCATTGGTACCAACAGTAGCAAGCAGCGCCACCTGCCGGTAGCGTGGATGACGGAGCAAATAGAAGCCCTGTTTCGGGACGAGCCGCGCGTGTCGGTGCGCAGCTACCGAGGCCTCACCACCGAGTTTGCCCGCGAAACTGGGGCGCGCTACCTGCTGCGCGGCTTGCGCAATACGCTTGATTTTGAGTATGAAAGCGCCATTGCGCAGGCTAACCGCCAGCTCAGCCCCGGCCTGGAAACGGTGTTTCTCATTACCTCGCCCACGCTGGCCGCCGTGAGCAGCACCATCATCCGCGAAATTCACCGCTTCGGGGGCGACGTAGGGCAATTTGTACCATTTGCGCTACCTGATTTCGATAAGTAACTGATAATTAGTTATTTAAAACAGATACGGGCTCCCTTCCAACGTGGAAGAGAGCCCGTATCTGTTGTTCCCAATTTGTGGGTTATTCCATAGCCTTCAGCGGGTCAACCACATCGGCTTTGTAGTACTGCATGGCGATGAGCGAGGTAATAACACCCGACATCGTACCCATCAGCGCAATGGCCAGGAAGGCCACCACTACCGACAAATCGAAGCCGAAGAGGTTTTCCACCTGCGTCAAATCCAGCGACTTAGGCATAATGGCCGTGAGCACAATAAAGAACAATCCCAGGATAACTGAGGCTACCATGGCCGTGATGATGCCCGTGCCGTAGCCACCGAGATAGGGCATCTGGTCGCCGCGCAGCTGCTTGAGGTGGCGAATAGCCAGCACCGAGCCGAGAATCAGGATAACAACGTCGAGGCTGCCTGCTTCGATGCGCGAGAAAAAGCCGAGCAGCGCGGCGGCCAGGGTATAGGCGCACAGCACCGCCCCGGTTACCAGGCCGAAGCGAACGCCGTTTTGCTCAGGGGTGAGCGTAGGGGTTTTAGAAGAAGAGGCAGAACGGGCGGCCATAAGAAAGTGCGTGTGAAGTGGAAAAGCAATGAAAGGACCGCGAGGCAGCCCTGGCTTCTATACTGCATTTGGGCAACTGTTGTTGTGCTGGCGCGAGGGGCACAATTTACGGGCCGGCGGCGTTGTAGTAGGGCAAGGGCGCGCGGCGGCGTATTTTTGCAAAGATTTTTTGGTTTTTTATCCCGGCTTAGATGATTTCCACGACCAACGTGAGCTTGCGCTATGGCAAGCGGGTACTGTTCGAAGACGTAACGGTGAAGTTTTTGCCCGGTAACTGCTATGGCCTCATTGGGGCCAATGGGGCCGGCAAATCCACCTTTTTGAAGATTTTGTCGGGCGAGTTGGAGCCCAATACCGGCTCGGTGGAGCTGCCGGCCGGCCAGCGCCTGGCGGTGCTGCGCCAGAACCAGTTTGCTTACGACGAGCAGCAGGTACTGCAAACCGTGATTCAGGGCCACCAGCGCCTGTGGGCGGTGATGAGCGAGAAGGATGCCCTCTACGCCAAGGCCGACTTCACGGACGCCGACGGCGAGCGCGCCGCCATTCTGGAAGGCGAGTTTGCTGACCTCGAAGGCTGGAACGCCGATTACGAAGCGGCCGAACTCCTTAGTGGTCTGGGTATTACCGAAGACAAGCACTACTCGGTGATGTCGGACCTCGGCGCCAGCGAAAAGGTGCGGGTGCTGCTGGCGCAGGCACTGTTTGGCAACCCCGATGTGCTGCTGCTCGACGAGCCTACCAACAACCTCGATGCCGAGAGCGTGCTCTGGCTCGAAAACTTCCTCGACGGTTTCCAGAACACGGTAATCGTGGTGAGCCACGACCGCCACTTCCTCGATGCCGTGTGTAACTACATGGCGGACCTGGACTTCTCGAAAATCACGATGTACCCCGGCAACTACGGCTTCTGGTACGAGAGCAGCCAGCTGGCCCTGCGCCAGCGCCAGGACGTGAACAAGAAAACGGAGGACAAGCGCAAGGAACTCGAAGAGTTTGTGCGCCGCTTCTCGGCCAACGCCTCGAAGAGCAAGCAGGCCACCAGCCGCCAGAAATTGCTGCAAAAGCTTACCCTGGAAGAGATTAAGCCCTCATCGCGCCGCTACCCTTACATCGCCTTTAAGCCCGAGCGCGAAGCCGGCAACCAGTTGCTGAGCGTGGAAGGCGTGAGCAAAGCCGTGGACGGCCATTCGGTGCTCAAAAAGGTGTCGTTTACGCTTGATAAGGGCGACAAGGTGGCCATTGTGGGCCGCGACGACCGGGCGGCTTCCCTCCTCTTCGACATCCTGTTTAAGGAAGCTACGCCAGACAAGGGCAAGGCGGAATGGGGCACTACCATCACGCCCAGCTACTTCCCCAAAGAAAACAGCGCCTTTTTCCAGGCTGATAACATGAACCTGGTGGACTGGCTGCGCCAGTATTCGACCGAGAAGGACGAAAGCTTTGTACGCGGCTGGCTGGGCCGGATGCTGTTCTCGGGTGAAGAGTCGCAGAAGAAGCCCAACGTGCTAAGCGGGGGCGAAAAAGTGCGCTGCATGCTCAGCAAAATGATGCTCGAAAGCGGCAACGTGCTGGTGCTCGACGACCCGACGAACCACCTGGACCTGGAGAGCATTCAGGCCCTGAACAACGCCCTGCGCGATTTCCAGGGCTCGCTCATCTTTGCTTCGCACGACTTGCAGTTTATCGAAACAGTGGCCAACCGCATCATCGAGCTCACGCCCGAAGGCATCATCGACCGCCGCATGAATTACGAAGAATACCTGGCCGATGAAACGCTGAAAGCGCAGCGCCAGAAAATGTACCAACTCGCTTAATACCTGGAATTAAGCAGACGCTTTTGGCGGTTTCGTCTAGTCAACTGGGCTTCTTCATTATTTCTTTTTGCCTTTCCGCTAATTTCCGTTCATGAAACGTCTGCTCTTTCCCTTTTTGCTGGGTGCCGTGGCTTTGCTGGCCCCCGGCCGCGTGCTAGCCCAAGGTAAGCCCTCGCTTAATACCGTGCCGGGCGGCATAGTACCCCCACGTCCGGCTCCGGCCCCCGTCACCACCGACTCGGCCAATGTGGCCCCCACCATTCCGGTGTACACGCCAGCCACCCGGCCCACGTACACGCCGCCGGCACCAACCACGCCCGCCGAGGCGCAGCCGAGCCCCTACAGCCCCTCGGGCCTGGAGCTACCCGGCCGCGAGCAGGCGCGCAAAGCCGCTGAGCAACACGCTGAGCAGTACACCAAGCTGTTTGTGTATTCGGGTATCGGGCTGGGCTACAGCTCGTTCTATGGGTACAGCAATTTCAACTTCAGCATTTCGCCGGCCATTGGCTACCGCGTCACGGACCGCTTTTCCATCGGCCCTGGCATCAGCTACGCCTACAACCACTACGGGCAGGACTACAGCAACGGCCCCAGCAGCAGCATCAGTACCAGCAGCTTCGGGGCCAAAGTATTTGCCCAGTTCATGGTGTACAACAACTTCTTCATCCACGCCGAATACGAGTCTACCAAGGCCCAGTTTTTGGCCGTGGACCAGTACAACCAGTACATCGGCACTATCACGCGCACCGTGCAAACGCCGCTGGCCGGCATCGGCTACCGCTCGCAGATAAGCAACCGCGCCGCCGCTGACATTGTGGTACTCTACAATTTTCAGGATAACTACAACAGCATTTATCCGAACCCGGTCATCCGGTTCAATTTCCTGTTCAACATCGGCCACTAACGGCCGGCCGTTGGCCAAAAGAAAAACCCCCGCCGTGTGCACGGCGGGGGTTTTTGTGTGTTCAGACGAATGCGACGCGCCCAGTTATACCGGGTTGCGGCCGCTGATAACGCGCAGCAAAATGGCAATAATAGCAATTACCAACAAGATGTGAATCAGGCTATTACCCTGAATACCCGTACCCATCACCCCGAAGAAGCCGAGGGCCCAGATGATGATAAGAATGACGGCGATGACGTACAATAGGTTACCCATGAGTGAAAAGGAAAGAAGGGGTGAAAGAGTAGTAAGAAGGCCATTTGGCCTATAAGCGGTTTGTACGGTGCGGCTGAAAAAAGGATGAAATTTTGCACACTTTTTTTAGTTGCCCGGCCAAAACCTCCTGGGCCAGTAGCTTTGTTACGCAGTGCCGGCCTGGGGCCGGCTGCTTTCTTTTACCCTTTTTCTTCCCACCCAATGAACGTTGCCGTTATTGGCTCGGGCACCATGGGCAATGGTATTGCCCACGTTTTTGCCCAGCACGGCTTTGCCGTCGCCCTCATCGATATCAACCAGCCCGCCCTCGACCGGGGCGTGGCCACCATCACCAAAAACCTCGACCGCCAAGTGGCCAAAGCCGCGCTAAGCGAAGAGGATAAAACCAGCACGCTGGGCCGCATCCGCACGTTTACGTCGGTGGCCGAAGGTGTAGCCGATGCCGAGTTGGTAGTGGAGGCCGCCACCGAAAACGTGGACCTCAAGCTCCAGATTTTTCGCGACCTTGACCAGCACGCGCCGGCCGGGGCCATCCTGGCCAGCAACACGTCGTCGATTTCGATTACCAAGATTGCGGCCGTCACCAAGCGCCCGGCGCAGGTAATTGGCATGCACTTCATGAATCCCGTGCCGGTGATGAAGCTGGTGGAAGTTATCCGCGGCTACGCTACTTCCGACGAGGTAACGGCGCGCGTGATGGAGCTGTCGCGCCAGCTGGGTAAAACGCCCACCGAGGTCAACGACTATCCCGGCTTCGTGGCCAACCGCATCCTGATGCCCATGATTAACGAAGCCATTATCAGCCTCTTCGAAGGCGTGGCCGGCGTGGCGGAGATTGACACGGTGATGAAGCTAGGCATGGCCCACCCCATGGGCCCGCTCCAGCTAGCCGATTTTATTGGTCTCGATGTGTGCCTGGCCATCCTGCGGGTGCTACACGAGGGCCTCGGCAACCCCAAGTACGCGCCCTGCCCGCTGCTGGTAAACATGGTAATGGCCGGCCGCCTGGGCGTAAAGTCGGGCGAAGGGTTTTACCAGTACACCGCCGGCTCGAAGGACCTGGTAGTAGCCCCCCGTTTTCGGAAGTAGCGCGAACGGTCCAGCTCCGATTTGCGTTACTACTACACGCTGGCAACGAATCAGCGAAATCAGTTTAATCTGCGCAAATCTGCGATTTATGGAACATGCATTGTTTGGGGCCGGCTGCTTTTGGTGCGTCGAAGCCGTTTTTCAAAATTTGAAGGGTGTAGAAAAAGTAGTTTCCGGTTACGCCGGCGGCCGCAACAAAAACCCGACTTACAAGGAAGTATGCAGCGGCATGACCGGCCACGCCGAGGTGATTGACATCACCTTCGACCCAGCCGTAATCAGCTACAAGGAGTTGCTGGAAATCTTCTGGAAAACCCACGACCCTACCACCCTCAACCGCCAGGGGGCCGACACCGGCACCCAGTACCGCTCGGTTATCTACTACCACAACGACGAGCAAAAGCAACTCGCCGAAGAATACAAGCAGAAGCTCAACGACGGCCACGCCTTTCCGAACCCCGTGGTAACGGAAATCACGGCGGCCCCCGAGTTCTACGCCGCCGAGAACTACCACCAGAACTACTTCAACATGCACGGCCACGAGCCCTACTGCCAGTTTGTAGCCAAGCCCAAAGTGGATAAGGTGAAAGCGCTGTTTGGAGAAAAACTCAAGTCAGTAGCGGCGTAATTGTCGCTTTTACTGATTAACAAAAAAGCCCGCTAATTAGCGGGCTTTTTTGTTGCCATAGTATTTAGGTCTGTTTGCATCCTTTCTATTCGCTGCAAATACTGAGCTGCGTATGGCCAAGCATTACTTTCTTCTTGTCCAGCTTTTTCAGCGAAATAATGCTGCCTCGATAACGCTTTATCTGCCATTATAAACAGGTCGATATCAATTACCCCGGAAATCTTACACTGCCCAAATGCCGTGGCAATTATAAACTGGTCGATATCATCGTAATAGATTTGCTTGCTTCCGTCCAATTTATTTAGTTGGTCGAAATCTCTCAAATTTATGTAATCGATATTACCTGGATGGTTAGCCTCAAGGAAATCCAGCAGAAAACTTGTTACATCTTCGCCTTGGGAGCGCTCACTAAACCAATCCTGCAAGTGAAACAGCATATCAGCGCCCGCATCATTTCCAAAAGGCGAGAACTCATCTCCTAAGTTATAATAGAAGTCGGCCGTAGCGTGCGACACAAAGAAGGGATGGCTCGTTTCCCGAGTTATCCCTTCTTCTGGGTCATCAAAATAATACGCGTCCATTAAACGCTCACGCCGAAATCGCGCAATGCGTCATTTAGGCTCGTCTTCAAATCGGTGCTGGGCTTGCGCTGGCCGATGATGAGGGCGCACGGCACCTGGTATTCGCCGGCCGGAAACTGCTTGGGAATAGTGCCCGGAATAACGACCGAGCGGGGCGGTACGTAGCCGCGGTATTCCTTGGGCTCGTCGCCGGTTACGTCGATGATTTTGGTGCTGCCGGTGATGGTCACGCCCGCGCCAATCACGGCCTCCTTGCCAATGCGGCAGCCCTCGACCAGGATGCAACGCGAGCCGATGAACGCGCCATCTTCGATGATGACGGGCTGGGCCTGCACGGGCTCCAGCACGCCGCCAAGGCCTACGCCGCCGCTCAGGTGCACGTGCTTGCCCACCTGAGCGCAGCTGCCCACGGTGGCCCAGGTGTCTACCATCGTGCCCTCGCCCACGTAGGCGCCGATGTTGGTGTAGCTGGGCATCAGGATGACGCCGGGGGCTAGGTAGGCCCCGTAGCGGGCCACAGCGGGCGGCACTACGCGCACTTTTTGGCCGGCGTAGTCGGTTTTGAGCAGCATTTTGTCGTGAAACTCAAAAGGGCCGACTTCCTGGGTCGCCATCTGGCGGATGGGGAAGTAGAGGATGACGGCCTTCTTCACCCACTCGTTGATTTTCCACTCGCCGCCTTCTTCGGTTGGGGGCTCGGCTACGCGCAGCTTACCTTTGTCGAGGTCTTCGATAACGTGCTCAATGGCGGCGCGGGTTTCGGGCTGGTCGAGCAGGGTGCGGTCGTTCCAGGCCTCTTCGATGGCCTCCTGGGCGGCAAAGCGGTCGAGCACGGGGCTATGGTTGATTTCCGTATTTTCCATGGGGGAAAGCGTTTGAAGGTTAATTACCGGCAAAACTAGCATCTTTGGGGGCAGGTAGGCTAGCCGATTGGCCGCCTTTTCCTGCGCCCCGCCCGCCATGCCGGCCGATTCACCCCTTCCCACGCGGCTTTTGCTCGCCTCCGTCCTCAAGCCGGTGGATGATACCCGCATGCGGGGCAAGTTTGCCGAAACGCTGCGCGCCCACCCCAGCTGGCAGGTGCACGTGGCGGGGCGTGCCAGCGGCAGCGCCAAGCCTACACCAGCGGCCGATACCGGCCCGTCGGTAGGCCAGCACCGCATTTTCTGGGGCTCCCGACTGGGCTTGAATCGCCTGATTGCTCAGGGCCGCTACTGGCGGCTGCTGCGGGCGCTGCGGCCCGGCCTGGTCATTGTGCACGCGCCCGAGCTATTGCCGCTCACGCTGCTGTGGCGGGCGCTGGGCGGGGGCCGGCAGTTCATCTACGACATTCGGGAAAACTACGCCCTCAACGTGGGCACCCAGCAGGTGTACCGCGGCTGGCTAAGGCGCGGCCTAGCGGCAGGCCTGCGCTGGGTAGAGGGCGCGGCGGCGGCGCGGGCCGCGGCCGTGTTGCTAGCCGAAGAAAGCTACGCCGCAGAGCTGCCCTTTCTGAAGCGGCTGCCAGCCAGCCAGGTGCTGCTGCTCGAAAACAAGTACCAGCCCGCCCCCGGCGAGCAATTGCCCCTCACGGCCAGCCCGCTGCCCGCGCCCACCGAGCCGCTGCGGCTGCTGTTTTCGGGTACCATCTCGGTGCTCAATGGGGTGTGGGAAGCCATTGAGTTGGCGAGCCAGTTGCGCGCCGCCCGGCCCGGTGGGGCCACGCTCACTATTATTGGCTTTTGTCAGCAGCCCGGCTTGTTGCTTGAGCTACAACAGGTAGCCGCTGCCGAAAGCGCCTGGCTCACGCTCATTGGTGGGGCTGAATTGGTGCCGCATAGCCGCATTGTGGCCGAAATTGGGCGCGGCCACTTGGGGCTGCTGCCCTACCGGCCTCATACCAGCACCGAGCGCTGCCGGCCCACCAAGCTGTTTGAGTATCTGGCGCACGGCCTGCCAATCATTATTCCACATAACCAATTGTGGGAAAGCGAGTTAACTAAATACAAGGCGGGCCTGGCTGTAGATTTTACCGATGCGGCCAGGGCCGCGGCGGCCGTAGTGGCGGCGCTACCACAAGCGCATTTTTACCCCGCCGGCGTGCCCGCCGAAGCGGTGCAATGGATGGGCGAGGGCAAAAAATTACGGATTTTGCTGGAAAGCCTTCTACCAGGCCCGACCTTTGCGCCCCCTTTCGCGTAGCCGGATGGGAACGGACTGGCAGCCGGCCGAATTATTTCCAATAAATTTTTCTTATTTGCGGGCCGGCTTATCGTTGGCCTCGTTTAGCGCTCTTCCTCCCCGCCCACCCTCACGCTTTCCCTTTCCATGGCATCTCCTACCACTTTGCGCCACGCCGAAATTGCCGGCGTAGGCCACTACGTCCCCGACCGCGTTGTTAAAAACGCCGAGCTTGAAGAGCTGATGTCCACCACCGATGCCTGGATTCAGGAGCGCACTGGTATTCAGGAGCGGCGCTGGTTTGAGGAAGGCAAGGACACCACCGCCAACATGGGGGCCGAAGCCGCCCGCCGCGCCCTGGCTAATGCCGGCCTCACCGTGGACGATGTACAGCTTATTGTATTCGCCACGTTATCACCCGATTACTTCTTTCCGGGCTCGGGTGTGCTCATGCAGCGCGAGCTGGGCATGACTGGCAACGTGCCGGCCCTCGACGTGCGCAACCAGTGTTCGGGCTTCATCTACGGCCTGTCGGTGGCCGACCAGTTTATCCGCACCGGCATGTACGATACGGTGCTCGTGGTTGGCTCCGAAATCCACTCCTCGGGCCTCGACAAGAGCATGCGCGGCCGGGCCGTATCGGTCATCTTCGGCGATGGTGCGGGCGCCGTTATTCTGCGCCCCGCGCGCACTGAGGGCAATGGTATTCTAAGCACCCACTTGCATGCGCAGGGCGAGTTTGCCGAGGAGCTGATTGTGAAGGAGCCGGGCTCCAATCGCGAGGGCCGCGTGGACTATGCCATTGCCAATGAGCAGGATATGTATCCGTACATGAACGGCCAGAACGTGTTTAAGCACGCCGTGGTGCGCTTCCCGCAGGTTATCAAGGAGGCGCTCGACCAGAACAACTACCAGCCCGCCGACATCGACCTGCTCATTCCGCACCAAGCCAACCTGCGCATTACGCAGTACGTGCAGCAGAAAATGGGCCTCTCCGACGACAAGGTATTCAGCAACATCCAGCGCTACGGCAACACCACGGCCGCCAGCATTCCCATCGCCCTCAGCGAGGCCGTGCAGGAGGGCCGCATCAAGCGCGGCGACCTCGTATGCCTGGCCGCCTTCGGCTCAGGCTTCACCTGGGCCTCCGCGCTGATTAAATGGTAGTTTATTAAGCTGTTAGCCAATAGCTATTAGCTGTTAGCTGACGTTCACTGAGAAGCTAACAGCTAATAGCTATTGGCTAACAGCTAAAAAAGAATGCCCAGCCACACCGAGGAAAACTATCTCAAAACCATCTACAAGCTGGCCGAGGCTGAGCCGGGGCAGGATGTGAGCACCAACCGCATTGCGGCGGGCCTCAGCACCCGCGCCGCTTCGGTCACGGACATGCTTCGCCGCCTGGCTGAGAAGGAGCTGCTTGAATACGAGAAGTATAAGGGTGTTCGCCTCACGGCCGAAGGCCGCCGCCTTGCGCTGCTCACCGTGCGCAAGCATCGGTTGTGGGAGGTCTTTTTGGTGCAGCAGCTGGGCTTTACCTGGGATGAGGTGCACGACGTAGCGGAGGAGCTGGAGCACGTGCAGTCGCCCTTGCTTATGCGCCGGCTTGATGCGTTTCTGAATTTCCCGACCCTCGACCCCCACGGCGACCCTATCCCGGCCGAGGATGGCGCGGTGCGCCGCCCCGCCCACCGCCTGCTGGCCGAGCTGGCCGTGGGCGAGTGCGGCACCCTGGCCGCCGTGAAAGACACCTCGCCGCCCTTCCTGCAATACCTCGACAAAGTGGGCCTGCCGCTGGGCGCGCAAGTGCGGGTGCTGGATAAAGTGGCCTTTGATAATTCTCTGGAACTGTGCATCAACGAAGGGCGCACCGTCCTGATTTCGGCCGAAGTAGGTCGCAACTTGTTTACCACCTGATGCTTACTGCCAGCTACGCCGATACCATTGTGGCCCTCTCCACCCCGCCCGGTGTGGGGGCGCTGGCGGTAGTTCGCCTCTCGGGGCCCGAGGCCATCAGCATCACCCAGGCGCTTTTTTCGAAGAAAAAACTGGCCACCCAGCCCGGCCACACGCTGCACTACGGCACCCTACGCGAGCCCGGCACCACCCAGGTGCTGGACGAAGTGGTGGTGGCGCTCTACCGCGGCCCCCGCTCCTACACCCGCGAAGACGTGGTGGAGATTTCGGGCCACGGCTCCGATTTTATCGTGCGCCAGGTGCTGGCGGCGCTGCTACGCCAGGGTGCCCGCCTGGCCGAAGCCGGTGAGTTCACGAAGCGCGCCTTTCTCAACGGGGCGCTCGACCTGGCCCAGGCTGAAGCCGTGGCTGACCTCATTGCCGCCGACTCGGCCCTGAGCCACCAGGTGGCGCTCAACCAGCTGCGCGGCGGCTTTTCGGACGAGCTGCGGGGCCTGCGGACGCAGCTCGTGAAGTTTGCCTCCTTGCTGGAATTAGAGCTGGATTTTGGCGAAGAAGACGTGGAATTTGCTGACCGTACCGGGTTGGCGCGACTGCTGGCCGAGGTTACGGGCGTAGTGCAAGGCTTGCTGCGCTCCTTCGAGCTGGGCAACGTGATTAAGAACGGCATCACCACCGTGATTGCCGGCCGGCCCAACGCCGGCAAGTCCACCCTGCTCAACGCGCTGCTGCGCGAGGAGCGTGCCATCGTGTCGGCTATTCCGGGTACTACGCGCGATTTTATTGAGGATGAGGTGAGCATCGACGGCCTGCGGTTCCGCTTTGTGGATACGGCCGGCCTGCGCGATAACCCCGCCGACGAGGTCGAGGCCATTGGCGTGCGCCGCACCCGCGAGCGCATTGGCCAGGCGGCCCTACTACTGTATCTATTTGACCTTACTGAGCTTACCACTAATGAGGTGCAAGCTGATATTGCCGAGCTAACCGCCGCCCTACCTAAGCTACCCGTGCTGGCCGTGGGCAACAAGCGCGACCTGGCTACTCCCGAGCAACTCGTGGCTTTCAGCGAGTTAAAAATTCAAGGGTCCGCTTTGAAAGTTATTGCGGCTGGGCCGCGCGAGGGGCTCGACGAGCTGCAAGCGGCCTTGCTGGCCCAGGTGCGCGGAGCGGGCCTGGCCACCACTGGCACGGCCACCATCGTCACCAACGTGCGCCACGCCCGCGCCCTGGAGCGGACCGCTGAGCACCTGGTGGCCGTGCGCCAGGGACTCGACGAAGGGCGGGGTACCGAGCTGCTGGCCGCCGACCTGCGCCACGCGCTGGGGGCGCTGGGTGAGATAACGGGCGAAATTTCTTCCGACGACTTGCTGACGAGCATTTTCACCCAGTTTTGCATCGGTAAGTAGCAGCGGCGCGTATTACTGGTAAAAATCGCCGCAAACGTTGCCAGGGTGCTTTGCGGGCCCAAACTGTGCTACTTACGGAAACCTCCGCCGGGCCTGCATTGTAGTATGCCCGGTATTTGCCAGGAAAAACTTTCCCGGCTCACCGCCTGGGCCGTAGCTTCGCGCTCGAAATAAGCGGCTAATTCACTTCCCCATCCTACCCAACCAATGGCAGAAACTGCTGAACTTAACCTCCCGGGCGGCCAGTCCATTACCCTACCCATCTTTGAGGGCACCGAGCACGAAAAAGCCTTTGATATTGGCAAGCTGCGCGACGCTACTGGCTACGTAACCCTCGATTCGGGCTACAAAAACACCGGCGCCACCAAAAGTGCCATCACTTTTCTCGACGGCGAGGAAGGCATTTTGCGCTACCGCGGCTATCCGATTGAGCAGCTGGCCGAAAAATCGAGCTTTCTCGAAGTAGCCTACCTGCTCATCTACGGTCACCTGCCCACCGAAACCGAACTGAAAGACTTTAGCGGCCACATCACCAAGCACACGCTGGTGCACGAGGACATGCGGAAGATTTTCGACGGCTTCCCAAGCAGCACGCACCCGATGGCCATCCTGAGCAGCCTCACCTGCGCGCTCACCGGCTTCTACCCCGAGAGCATCAACCCCAACCAGAGCACGGAGGAAATCGACCTCACCATCGTGCGCCTCATGGCCAAGATGAGCACCATTGCGGCCTGGACGTACAAGAACTCGGTGGGCCACCCGCTCAACTACCCGCGCAACGACCTCGACTACGCGTCCAACTTCCTGTACATGATGTTCAGCTTCCCCACCGAGAAGTATGAAATCAACCCGGTAGTGGTGACGGCCATCAACAAGCTGCTCATCCTGCACGCCGACCACGAGCAGAACTGCTCGACCAGCACCGTGCGCCTCGTGGGCTCGGCCAACGCCAGCCTCTACGGCTCGGTATCGGCGGGCATCAACGCCCTGTGGGGTCCCCTGCACGGCGGTGCCAACCAGGAGGTAATCGAAATGCTGGAGGCTATCGAAAGGGATGGCGGCGACACCAGCAAGTTCATCGCCAAGGCCAAGGATAAGAACGACTCGTTTCGCCTTATGGGCTTCGGCCACCGCGTGTACAAGAACTTCGACCCGCGCGCCAAAATCATCAAAGTAGCCGCCGACGAGGTACTGAAAGCGCTGGGCCTGGAAGAAAGCCCGCTGCTAAAAATTGCCCAGGAACTGGAGCAAGCTGCCCTCACCGACCAGTACTTCATCGAGCGCAAGCTCTACCCGAACGTTGACTTTTACTCGGGCATCATCTACAAGGCGCTCGGCATCCCGACCGAGATGTTCACCGTGATGTTTGCCCTGGGCCGCCTTCCCGGCTGGATTGCCCAGTGGAAAGAGATGCGCGAAAACAAGGAGCCAATCGGCCGCCCCCGCCAGATTTACGTGGGCGAAACCGAGCGCGACTATGTGCCCATGGCTGCCCGCTAGGGCGTCAGCATTCGATTTCAAATCAGCCAGTCTGCCCGCGGGTAGGCTGGCTTTTTTTGGCCCCTGCCCTACCCCGGCAACTCGCGATTGAGGGTGATGAGCAGGCTCGTGGTTTGGCCACCTACTAGTATACTAGTGGTCGATACTACCTCCCAGCCTTGGCTACCCAGCCGGTTTAGTTGGTCATTGAGCTCTTTATAGTCAATACCCTTAAAAATGCTGTTGTTAGTATCCAGCAGCCGGTATTCAACTTTCTTCATGGCTCGTGTGCTCGTTTCTGTTGCCGCCGATACAGGCTTCTACTGTATCGGCGGCGAGCAGAAATCATTACCTATCTAGAGGCGGTGGGCGGTGAAGTTGGCCCGCAGCTGCTGGTAGGCCACGCGCTGGTCGGGGCGCAGCAGGTCGTTGAGTGACTGCTCGTAGCTGAGTTGGGCGGCGGCTAGCTTGGTATCGCGGTCGGCAGCGGGGGCACTGGCCAGCGACTGCTCCAGGTCGCGGCGCTCGCTGAGGTACTGGAGGTGCAGGCGCTTGATACGTACATACTGGGCCTCATTGAGGTGAATGCGGTGGGCCAGCGCCTGGGTGAGCGTAGTAGCCCGCACTTGGATGGACTTGGGGTAGTCGTCGCCCGGCTGCTTCTTGTGAGCTGGCACGGCGGCCACGGCGGCGAGGCTGACCGTGAGGCAGGCGGCGGCAATAATCAGGTTGTTCATACTAAAAAGGTTTGGGGGTGAAAAATGTGAGTGGTTGGGTGCCCAAGGGCCAGCCGCCGTAGCGGTGACCCTCGGAACTGTTCCAAACCTACGTTAATTTTTCGCTTTGGATAAAACCTTGTCGTTTTAGTACTTTTTGAATCAACATATTTTTTAGAAAAAGTGTAAAATACTGATTTACTGGTTATTATTTTCTGTAGAAAAAGCTAGCCTTGATTCAAAAAAAATGCCCGCACTTCGGCGGGCACTAGCTATTATTGAATTAGTCCTACTATATTTTCACTTCCTTCAAGCCTTACTTCAAGTGGAAAAGCTGAATTTTGCCGGTATTCGCACCTGTTTAAAGCTTTGCTTGAAGGTCACTTTTTATAGAATTTGCAGCTCAATTCGACGGTTTTGGGCGCGGTGGGTTTCCGAATCGTTGGCCACCAAGGGCTTGGCGGCCCCGTAACCATGGGCCCGGAGGCGGCTGGCGGGCACGCCGTGGCCGGTGAGGTAGGTGAGCACGGCCTGGGCGCGGCGCTGGCTTAGAGCCAGATTGTCGGCGGGCTTGCCCACGTTGTCGGTGTGGCCGGCTACTTCCACGCGCAGGGCGGTGTCTTGGCGCAGGAAATCGACCAGGCGGTCGAGCTCGGTGCGCGAGCGGGGCTTGAGCACGGCTTGGTTGGAGTCGAAAAACAGGTTGTTGAGCACCGCGCTGCGGCCGCTCTTGGCGGGGTCGAGGTAAATATCGAGCGTGAGCGGGTCAAATTTTTGCGGCACCGAGTAGTCAAAACTCAGGCTTTTAAGTAGATAGCCCGGGGCGCTGGCGTACATGGCGTAGGCCCGGCCCTCGTTGAGCACGGCCGTGTACTGGCCAGTTTCGGCATCGGAGTACACTTGCTGGGTGAGGGCGTTGGTACCGAGGTCGAAGAGCTGCACCATGGCGTTGAGCGGCTGCTTGGTGAGGGCGTCGAATACGCGGCCCTGGGTGTAGGTGCTGGTTTCGCGGGCCCGCACGCTGGCCGGTACTTCGCTGCCATAGAGCACGATAGGCGGCGTAATGCCCGCCGGCTCGCCCGGTCGGCCAGGCTCGGCGCGGGTGCAATAGAGGCGCTTGTTGTCGGAGGAAATGAACAACGACGCCTCGTTGGCGAAGGTATTGAGCGGGTAGCCCAGGTTGCGCGGGGCGCCCCACTGGCCCTTGGCATCGAGCTCGGCGCGAAAGATGTCGCTGCTGCCCAGGCCCACCAGGCCGTTGGTAGCGTAGTAGAGCGTAGTGCCGCTGGCGTGGATGAAGGGCGCCAGGTCGTCGCCGGCCGTATTGATGGGTGCGCCCAGGTTGCGGGCCTGGCTCCAGCTGGCATCGGTGCCCAACGTACTCACGTACAAGTCATAACCACCCAGGCCGCCGCCGCGCTGCGACGCAAAGTAGAGCGTGCGCCCATCCGCCGAGAGCGAGGGCTGCGAGTCCCAGGCCTTGGAATTGACCAGTAGGCCCAGGTTGCGCGGGGCTGTCCACTGGCTACCGCGCCGGTGCGAGATGTAGAGGTCGCAGTTGCCCACGCCGCCCGCCCGCCCGCAGCTGGTGAATACCAGCGTGTTGCCATCGCCCGAGATAGTGGCCGTGCCCTCGTTCTCCCGCGAGTTGATAATCGGCGAAATCGACTGCGGCGCGCCAAACGTGCCATCGGGAGCCACGGTGCTGATGAAGACGTCCTCGTTTTCCTGGCCCACCTTTTCGGGCGTGCGCTGAGTGGTGAAAATCAACGACTTGTTATCGGCCGTGAGCACCGGAAAGTACTGGCTGCGAAACTGGTTGAGCGGGGCGGCCAGGCGCTCGGGCACGGTCCCGGTGGGGTGCGCCATGGCGGTAGCCGCAAAGTCGCAGTTTTGCAACTGGAGCTTGGCCAGCGCCACCTGGCTTTTATTGGTAGGGCTGGTACTGAGGTAGTTGGTGTAAGCCGCGCGCATGGTGGCGTAGTCGCCTACCTCACCGGCCAGCTTGCCCAGCACGAGGTAGTCGCCGGCGCGGGCGGCCTCCACGGGCAGCTTGCCAAGGCCGGTTTTGTAGGCTTGCAACGCGCCGGGGTGGTCGCCCAGGATGGTGAGCAGCGAGCCCTTGCGCAGGAAGGGGTCGCCGTAATCGGGGTACTTATCAGTGAGCTGCTGCCACACCAGTAGCGCCTGCTGGGGCTGGCGGTCGCGGTAGTACAGGTTCTGCGCTTTTTCGTAGAGGTTGCGCGCCTTGCCATCGGTAATGGCGGGCGGCGCTTGTTGGGCCAGCACGGGCGCGGTGGCCAGGCAGCTAACCAGGCCAAGGCCCAGCAGAAGTTTTTGCAGCATGGAAGAGTAGAGGTCTGGTAGCCAATCAAAAAACAACGTCATGCTAAGCCTGCCGCAGCATCTCGCGTAGCGTAGCAAAACCAACCGCTGAACGGTTAAAATCCTTGCTGCACGCGAGTGGCTTCGGCAGGCCCGGCATGACGTTCTAGTGTACGCGCAACCCGCAATAAGGCTACGGAATGTCGAGGTATTTGTGAGTTTGGAGCGACACCTGCCAGCGCGGATGGGCCTTCACGTAGTCGATGAGGGCGGGCGTCATGCGGGCGGCGCGGCTCCACTCAGGCTGGAGGTAGAGGCGCGTGGTGGCCGGCACCAGGGCGGCGTGCTCCTCGGCCCAGGCAAAGTCACTGTCATTAAAGACGATGATTTTCAACTCGTCGGCGTGGGCCAGCACTTCGGGTAGCGGGGCCTTGAACTTCTTGGGCGACACGCATATCCAGTCCCAGTTGCCGGAGAGCGGGTGAGCACCGCTGGTTTCAATCCAGGTCTGGAAACCGGCCGTTTGCAGGGCCTTGGTGAGCGGGCCACAATTGTGCATCAGCGGCTCGCCGCCGGTGATTACGACGTTACGGCCGGGGTACTCGCTGGCGGCGGCTACCAGGGCCGGGATGGCCTGGCGCGGGTGGGCATCGGCATCCCACGACTCCTTCACGTCGCACCACACGCAGCCTACGTCGCAGCCCCCAAGACGAATAAAGTAGGCTGCTCGTCCAGTATTAAATCCTTCACCCTGAATAGTATAGAACTGCTCCATTACAGGAAGAGTTGAAGCAGCAACATCCCCTTGCAGAATAGGGAGCGCGGTCAGAAAATCGGTAACAGCAGACATAAGCAACATAAAAAAGGGCGCGACTTACGTCAACGCCCAAGGCGCGACCGGGGGTTCCGGTCACTCAAATTTACGAAACGTAGCGTGGACTCTGCGAGTCCGCGCGTGACAACGTTGTGCAACGATACCACGCGCGGACTCGCAGAGTCCACGCTACCTTCTATTTCGGATACACGTCGCCCTTGGCGGCGCGCAGCGTGTTGAGCAGCAGCATGGCGATGGTCATGGGGCCCACGCCGCCCGGCACGGGCGTGATACGCGAGGCCAGCGGGGCTACTTCAGCAAAGTTGACGTCGCCCTTCAGGCTGTAGCCCGACTTCTTGTTGGCATCGGTGACGCGGGTGGTGCCCACGTCGATAACTACCGCGCCGGGCTTCACCATGTCGGCCGTTACGAACTCGGGCCGGCCGATGGCGGCCACGATGATGTCGGCCTGGCGCACGATTTCAGCCAGGTTTTTGGTGCGCGAGTGACATAAAGTAACGGTGCAGTTAGCATTCTCCAAGTTCTTGGCTAGCAATATACTAACTGGCGTACCCACAATGTTACTGCGGCCGATAACTACGGCGTGCTGGCCGCTGGTTTTGATGCCCTGGCGGGCCATCAGCTCCACAATGCCAGAGGGCGTGGCGGGCAGCAGCGCGGGCAGGCCAGCCACCATGCGGCCCAGGTTCATGGGGTGAAAGCCGTCCACGTCCTTCTCGGGGCGGATGGCTTCGATGACTTTCTCGGCGTCGATGTGCTTGGGCAAGGGCAGCTGCACGATGAAGCCGTCGATGGCCGGGTCTTCGTTGAGCGCGGCCACCTGGGCCAGCAACTCGGCCTCGGTGATGTCGTCCTCGAAGCGCAGCAGCGTGCTGGCGAAGCCTACGCGCTCGCAGGCGAGCACCTTGTTGCGCACGTAGGTTTCGGAGCCGCCATCGTGGCCCACGAGGATGGCGGCGAGGTGCGGCGGGCGCTGACCGGTAGCGGTGATTTTCACTACTTCGGCGGCGATTTCAACTTTGATGTCTTCGGCAGTTTGCTTGCCGTCGATGAGGTGCGGAGCAGGAGTTGTTTGGGGCATTAGGAGAAAGAAGAAACGTTTTAAATCAGTGGCACACTGCTTCAGGTAGTGTGAAGTTCTATTTGGCCAATTGGCTTTACGACATGGTAGCCTTTGCTACCATAGCTGATAAACCAACTTGTGTCAAAGTCCTTATGCGGCGAAAAGTCATTCATAATTTGAAGGTTTCGCCCATTGGTAAAGCTGATAGTTAGGTCCCGCCAAGCTGAGAGCGTGATGTCGGCTACACTTAATCCCATCAAAGCGGCCAAGCCGGGGGCAATTACTTGGGCGGAATCATCTTGCCAGCTAAGCAAGATTTTGTCTTGCTCCGTGACTCGCCAGGCGCAGTAAACCATGAGCGAAAGCTCTCCTTGGGTAGCATCATCTGGCAATGCCGCGCCAAATTCCAAGGTAAAAATAGAGCCCGTGCCTTCACCCGCCCGGCTGCGCCACGCTTTTTTTCCTATCAATTGCAGCAGCAGTTGATGCAAATCCGCAGGCGTAATCGTCTTGTTTTCTTGCATGGCTGTGTGCCTTTACCGCATGGCGATGCCGGCCTGCGTAAGCCGCTGGTAAATGCCAGCCAGCAGCTCACTTTTCAGGGCTTGCTCCTGGCGGATGTTGTTTATCCAGAACAGGGCGCGCAGGTCGTAGCCGGTGGTGGCGACGCTGTTGAGCAGAATTTCGGGAGCGATTTTGTGCAGCGTGTTGGGGTTTTTGAGAATCTCCTCGCTGATGAGGCGGCGGGCTTCATCGAGGTCAATTTCGGGGCCCAGGTTGAGGGCCAACTCGGTGCGGATGTGGTTGTTGCTGAGCGTCCAGTTGATGACGTGGTTGCTGAGCAGGTCGCCATTAGGCAGGATGATTTCGGAGCCCGCCTGCGAGATGAGCTTGCTGGCCCGGATGCCGATGTCCTTCACCCGGCCGGTCTGGCCCTTCACCTCAATGTAGTCGCCCACCTGGAAGGGTCGCTCGAAAATGAGGATAACGCCCGACACCAAGTTGTTGATAATATTCTGCAGGCCCAGGCCGATACCCACGCCCAGGGCCCCCAGCACGATGGCGATTTTATCAACCGGCAGGCCCGAGGCCAGCGTGGCCATGAACAGCCCTACCGCCAGAATGGCCAGCCGGATGGCCACCATCCAAGAACCCTTGCGGTCGGCCTCCACACTGAACTCGTCGTCGGTTTCGCCGAAGAAGTAGCCCGCGTACTTCTGGAGCTGAATGGTGAGGAAGATGATGCCGAAAAATAGTAGCACACTGCCCAGCGTGAACGTGGTGCTGCCCAGTTTGTGCGAGGCGGTGAGCACGTGCTCGATAACGCGGTAGAAGAGGTTGTAGAGATTGAGGTTGGTGGTAAACAGCATCAGCCAGAGCACGCCCACCACGGCCGTGAGGCCCTTGCGCAGGCCACTCTCAATTTTGCCAAAGCCCAGGCGGCCGGTTAGTCCGCCCGCCTGCCGGCTGCGCTGCACTTGCAGGTAAAAAGCCTCCGTAACAATGCGCACGAACGCCGACAGCGCCACTACATGCGTGAGCCCGAAGATAGCCGTGGTGGTAAACATCTTGGCCAGGCTGACCCGGCCGTAGGCATTGGCCAGCAGGGCCAGGATGTTCAGGCCCACGAACAGCAGCGCCACGGGCTTCACGAAGCCCGCCAGCACGCGGTTCTTCCGCAGGTACTGCCAGAAGCGCACGCCCAGCGCGGCGGCCCCGGCGTTGAGCAGCAGCATGGCCCAGCGGGCCCCCAGGCCCGGCGCCCGCTGGGAATAGGTGACATTGAGCACGAAGAAGGCCACCACAATGGCCAGCCAGTACCAAAACAGCGGCCGCGGCCAGCTGCGCCAGCCCAGCGCCGTGAGCGTGAGCAGCAGTAGCAATTGCAGTAAATCGGTGTAAGTGGCGGGCGGCTGGAGGTCAAAAAACGGGGCCAGGCTGAAAACGACCAGCAGCGCCGCCGCCACCGGCACGGGCCGCAGGTAGTGCAGGCGGTGCTCGGTGAGCACCAACGGCGCGGCCGGCGTACCCACGGCCGTATCTTTGGCGGCCGCCTGGCGCAGGGAACGGTAGTTGCGAAACACCCAGCCAAAGAAGCCCAGCGCCATCAGCACCATCCACACCCAGTAGTCCCAGTGCTCGGCGAAGTAGTAGCCCACCAGCGAGCGCTGGGCGGCGTACGACTGCCGCACGAGCGCGGTGGTTTGCTCATCGGCCACAATGCGGCCGGGCTGCCACAGCGGTGGCAACTCAGCTTCGCTGTTGCGGCGGCCAAAGCGGCCCATCTGCTCGCGCACCAGGTCCTGCATTTCCAGCCCTGTGATGAAGGCAGCCGACACCCGCGTTTGCAGGGCCGTCACGGTTTGGTGGCGGCGGGCCAGCAGGGCGGTAGCGCGGTCTTGCTTGGTGCGCAGGCGAGCCAGCGCCCGCTCGATGGCGGCGGTGGCGGGCGTTTGGGCAATGGTGGGCGACAGGTCGGTGGCCAGCGTATCGAGCCGGCCCTGGGTGGCGGTGAGCTGCTTGCTGCCGGCGGCCAGCGTGGTGCGCCAGGCACCGAGCTTCTCCTGCATATCGGCCAGCAGCACGCGGTACATCTGGAGCTGCTTCACGTCCACCACGTCGCCGTACTGCTCGAGGTTCTGGCGGATGGTTTCGAGGTTTTCCTCCACCGTGGGCAGGTCGTCGCTCAGGTCGTCGGTGTCGGCGCTGCGGCGGGCCGCCCCGTTGATGCGGCTCAGCGTGAAGTAGGCGCGCTCAATGCGCTGGGCCAGCGTATCGGGCAGCACGGGGGCGGCCACGGGCTTCTTGGGCGGCCGCGGCGCGGCGGCTACCGAGCCAGCGCCCCCGAGCAACAGCAGGTGGCACAGCAGGAAAACAACAAGTATTCGCATTCAGACAAAGCTAATTTAGATAATTACCTAGCCCACTGCGCACCGCCCAACTCAGGCAATCGCAACGCTAGGCACCAGTGAATCCTTACGTATCAAGCAGGTAACAACCTATTGGAAATAATTCTGTAATCTTGGAAATTTATATTATTCCGCTATCTTGGCGGCGTCAATCCTTTTCTCACTTTTCCCCTTTTTTATGGATAACCAATCCTCAGGAATCATGGCTGGCGTCGGTGGCCTGTTTTACATGGCTTTGCTCGTGCTTTCTATCGTCGGCTTATGGAAGCTTTTCGAGAAAGCTGGCAAGCCCGGCTGGGCTTCGCTGGTCCCCATCTACAACATAATCGTAATGTTTGAGATTATCGGCAAGCCGCTGTGGCAAATCGTCCTTTTCCTCGTTCCCATTGCCAACCTCTATGTGATTATTACCATGGTAGTTGGCATGGCTAAATCCTACGGGAAATATGGCATTGGCAATTATCTATTCGCATTTTTTCTATCTCCCATTGCCTTCGCCATGTGGGGCTTTTCGGCCGAAACCCGCTACGTAGGCCCAAGCGAAGGGCCCGGCGCCGTTGGCGGCCCAGGCTTTGCTTCGCCCGGTTCGGCTACGTTCTAGCCACTGCTGCTTCATCCTTAGCCAAAAAAGGCCGGCTTCCTTACGGGAGCCGGCCTTTTCGTTATCAGTCAATTTTGAGCACCGCCAGAAAAGCTTCTTGCGGAATCTCCACCGAGCCCACGGTACGCATCCGTTTTTTGCCCTCCTTCTGCTTTTCGAGCAGCTTGCGCTTGCGGCTAATATCGCCGCCGTAGCACTTGGCAATCACGTTTTTACGCAGCGCCTTGATGGTTTCGCGGGCAATGATTTTTTGCCCGATACTGGCCTGAATGGCAATGTCGAACATCTGGCGGGGTAGCAACTCGCGCAGCTTTTCGCAGAGGCGGCGGCCCCACTCGTAGCTCTTGGAGCGGTGCACGATGGCCGAGAGGGCGTCCACCTTCTCGCCGTTCAGCATCACATCAAGCTTCACCATGTCGGACTCGCGGAAGCCAATCAGCTCGTAGTCGAGCGAGGCGTAACCGCGGCTGATGGTTTTGAGCTTGTCGAAGAAGTCGAACACGATTTCGGACAGCGGCAGCTCGAAGCTCATCTCCACCCGCTCGGAGGTGAGGTACGACTGCCCTTTGATGATGCCGCGCTTCTCCATGCAGAGCGTGATAATCGGCCCCACGTACTCGGAGGCGGTGATAATCTGCGCTTTGATGTAGGGCTCCTCGATGAGCTTAATCAAATTAGGCTCCGGCATTTCGGAGGGCGCATTGATAACAAGCGCCTGGTCCTTAGTGCCTATTGCGTGAAACTGCACGCTCGGCACGGTGGTAATCACGGTCATGTTGAACTCGCGCTCCAGGCGCTCCTGCACAATTTCCATGTGCAGCATGCCCAGGAAGCCGCAGCGGAAGCCGAAGCCCAGCGCCACCGACGTCTCGGGCTCCCATACCAGGGAGGCGTCGTTGAGCTGCAATTTTTCCATACTGGAGCGAAGTTCCTCGTACTCAGTGGTTTCAACAGGGTAGATACCGGCAAATACCATCGGCTTCACGTCGGCAAAGCCCTGGATGGCCTCGGCCGTGGGATTGTGGACGTGCGTGATGGTGTCGCCCACCTTCACTTCGCGCGCTTCTTTGATACCCGAGATGAGGTAACCCACGTTGCCGGCGCTCATCACCTGGCGCGGCTCCTGGTTGAGGCCCAGGATGCCGATTTCGTCGGCCCCGTACTCCTTGCCGGTGGCCATAAACTTCACCTTGTCGCCCTTCTTCATGGTCCCGTTTTTGATGCGGAACAACACTTCAATGCCCCGGTACGAGTTGAATACCGAGTCGAAAATGAGGGCTTGCAGCGGGGCTTCCGGGTCGCCCTTGGGGGCCGGCACCCGGTCGCAGATGGCGTTCAGGATGGCTTCGATGCCGATGCCAGCCTTGCCCGAGGCGTGGATGATGTCTTCCGGCTTGCAGCCAATCAGGTCCACAATCTCGTCGGTCACCTCTTCCGGCATGGCGTGCGGAAGGTCAATTTTATTCAGCACCGGGATTATTTCCAGGTCGGCCCCAATGGCAAGGTACAGATTGGAAATAGTCTGGGCTTCAATGCCTTGCGAAGCATCTACAATCAGCAGCGCACCTTCGCAGGCCGCGATGCTGCGGCTTACCTCGTAGCTGAAGTCAACGTGGCCGGGGGTGTCAATGAGGTTGAGCGTGTACACTTCCCCTTTGTAGGGAAACTGCATCTGGATGGCGTGGCTCTTGATGGTAATGCCGCGCTCACGCTCCAGGTCCATGTTATCGAGCAGCTGGGCCTGCATGTCGCGTTTGGCCACGGTGCTCGTGAATTCGAGCAGGCGGTCGGCCAGGGTGCTTTTGCCGTGGTCGATGTGGGCAATAATGCAAAAATTACGGATATTCTTCAACGGAGGGCGGTTTTTAGCAACGCGAAGATACGGCCATTTTGCGGCGGGGCGTATGTTTGGGACCAGTCTACTTTCCCACCGCCTACTTTGCAGCCCGCCCCCGCTTCCCCCGCCGATTCAGCCCCTGCCGCCGGGCGAGCCAAGTTCACTATGCTACTGCTCAACGGCACGGCCTGCTACTTGCTAGCCTACCAGCTGGTGCACCTGGTGGCCGAGGCGGCACCGGTATTCGTGGCGCGGCGGGCCAACATTCCGGGCGTCTGGAGCCTCAGTGGCATCCGCTTCATCTTGGGCGATGGCGGCTGGCGGCGCGACTCGGTGGTGAATGTGTACGGCCTGGGGCCGGTGCTACTCACGGCGCTGGGCGTGGGGGCTTTTTTGCTCTTCTGGCTGTACCAGCGCCAGAAACGGGGCTTATTTAAGCTGCTGCTGCTGTGGGTGGCGCTGCACGCCACCAATACCGTGCTGGGCGGCCTGCTGGCCGATACGGTTACACAATCGGGCTCGTGGTACGTGCCCAACTGGCTGCTGGGCGGTGGTGGCACCTGGCCTAGCACGGTGCTGGGGCTGCTGTTTGCGCTGGTGCAGCTGGGGCTGGGCTTTTTGGCGGCCGTGCCATTCTTGCTGGCCCAGGACTCGCGCACGGCGTTACAGTTCGACAACCGGGCGCGGCTCATTATCTACGGCGTTATCGGGCCCTGGCTGGCGGGCTCGCTGCTGCTGGCCGTCAGCAAGTTGCCGCACTTGGGCGTGAATGAGGCGCTGCACTACGCCACCATGGGGTTGCTGCTGGTGCCGCTGGCCATCAATTCCAACCAGGAGTTTTTCAACCAGAACGAGGTGCTGCCCTACCCTACCCGGGTGGCCTGGGGCCTGGTGGCATTGGCGCTACTAGGGCTGCTGGCCTGGCGGCTGGCGCTGGGCACACCGGTGGCGTTTCGGTAGGCAGCCGGCCCTAGGCCAGGCACAGCGCCCGGTACTCGGTGGGCGTCATGCCCTCCAACTGCCGAAACATGCGGGTGAAGTAAGCCAGGTTGCTAAAGCCGGCCTTAAAGCAGATTTCGGTGATGCTGAGCGCCGGGTTTTTGAGGCAGCGCTTGGCTAGGCGCATCCGCTCCTTGATAATGTAGTCGATGGGCGACAGGCCAAACTCCTGCTTGAAGGCGCGGTAGAAGTTGGGCTTACTCATGTAGGCCTGCGCGCTCAGGTCATCGACGCTGATTTTTTCGGCCAGGTTCTCCTTGATGTAGTGCAGCGTGTGGGCAAAGCGGCTGGTGGTGGCCAGCACGGCCACGCTGTGCTCGGTGGCGTGCAGGCTTTGCAACTGCATAAGCCTCAGCAACAGCTCTTTCACCGTGAAGTCGGCCAGGATATCCTTGTTCTGCGAGTTGTCGAAACCGATGCGTACCAGCTTGTAAATCAACGCCGTTATCTCCTCGTTGTTATAGAAATGGTAGTTGCTGAAGCTGAAGCTCCAGTTATCCTCCGTTTTGGGGTAAAACTCGTTGAGATAGTTCACCGTGTCGATGATTTGCAGGCGGTCGATGGCCAGCGCCACGCACTGCGTGGGGTTGGCGTCTGACGCTTCGGGGAAGTCAATCATCATCTTCAGGTTGGGCGGCACTACCATGGTGTTGCCGGGCAGGTAGTTGAACGCCGCCTGGTCGAGCAGGTGCATCACCTTCTTGCCGCGCAGCATGTTGGTCAGCACCAGGTCGTTATAAGACTGCGCCACCTGGTCGGTCTGCGTCAGCGTTTCCAGAATGCTCAGCTCGTACTTTTCCAGGGTTTGCACCCGGCGGTGGTCGATGAGCGTGGTTAGCTCGTGGGTTTGGGCCAGCGGGATAGTGGGCAGCAAATCGGTAGGCGACATTGAAAGGAGAAGCTAGCGAAATAAACAAAGTGGCACAGGTTAATACGTTGGTTTTGCAGACCGCAGGGAAGCATCTCGCGTGGTGCACTAAATCCTAATATCAGTGACGGTGTGGGCGAGATGCGTCCCCACGGTCTGCATGACGGCAAAAAGCGCCTTTGCTAGGATACTGCCAGCGATTGCTACCATTCTGCAAACCCCGGCGGAGGGGCAATTCTACTTTTGTATCGCCCTCAACGGCGGGGTAAACCGCCGGCCAGTGGGGGCAAAATTGCCGGCTGGCCCGGCCCGAAAAGTAGCAGTAACAATCCAATGAGCGAGTTAGATACCGAGCAGCTGAGCCGTGACCTACGCCACAGCTGGCAGGCGATTGTTCAGGAAAACCAACGCCTGGCCGAGCAAGTGGATTTGGCGGCCGCCGCGGCGATAATTCCGCTTATCCAACACGCTGAGCGGGTTTTTGTTGTGGGCGCGGGGCGCACGGGCTTGGCCCTGCGGGCCGCCGCTATGCGCCTGATGCACCTGGGCCTCACGGTGTTTGTGGTGGGCGAAACCACCACGCCGGCCATTCGCAAAGGCGACTTGCTGCTGGCGGGTTCAGGCTCGGGTACTACCAGCACCATTGTGAAAGCCGCCGAAAAAGCGGTGGCCGCCGGCGCCAGCGTGGTGGCCATTTCGACTACTACCAACTCGCCGCTGGCGGCGCTGGCTACGCTGGTAGTAGTGCTGCCCGCCGCCCAAAAGCAGGACCACGGCGGCACCATTTCGCAGCAGTACGCGGGCAGCTTGTTTGAGCAGTCGGTGTTGCTGCTAACCGATGCCCTCTTCCAAACCCTGTGGGCCCTGGACGGCACGCCAGCCGAAAAGCTTTGGAAGCGCCACGCCAACCTGGAATAAATCAGTTGTAAAACGGAGTGGCACTCCGTTTCCTACCCCGGCCCGAAACGGAGTGCCACTCCGTCTTACATTTCATTCAGAACTCTCTCAAAATGGCTAAGTTACAAGTTGCAATTGACCTACTGAGCACCAAAGAAGCCCTCGAACTGGCGGCTAAAGTGGCCCCTTACGTGGACATTATCGAGCTGGGCACCCCGCTCATCAAGAGCGAAGGCCTGGCCGTGATTAAGGCCATGAAAGCCGCGCACCCCGACAAGCTGGTGTTCGCCGATTTCAAAACCGCCGACACCGGCGAGCTGGAAGCCGGCATGGCCTTCGGCGCTGGTGCTGACCTGGTTACCATCCTGGGCTCAGTAGATGACGCCACCGTAATTGGGGCCGTGAAGGCCGCCAAGGAGCACGGCAAAGGCGTGGTAGTGGACACCATCGGCGTGAAGGACCGCGTGAAGCGCGCCCAGGAAGTAAGCAAGCTCGGCGTAGAATTTGTGGAACTGCACGCCGGCCTCGACGAGCAGGCCCAGCCCGGCTACTCCATCCAGGTGCTCATCGATGAGGCCAAGCGCGCCGGCGTACCCGTGTCCATCGCGGGCGGCGTAAACCTCAACACCATTGCCGCCGTGAAGCAAGCTGGCGTGGCCGTGGCCGTAGCCGGTGGCGCTATTTACGGCGCCAAAGACCCCGCCGCGGCCGCCAAGGCCCTGCGCGAAGCACTCGACGCCGCGTAGTTTCACCCTGCGCAAAGCGGCTCTTTTCTGAGCTTTTCATGGAGAAATCCCCGGCCATTCGCCGGGGATTTTTTTGCGTTTTAGCTGCCCGCGCCGGGCCGCTTACGGGGGCGAGCGGTGCTATCGTCGCAAAAAGGTCTGGTATCGTCGCACCTTCTCGTTACCAAGCAACTGGCCCCCGGATACTGCCGTAGCCAACAGACTCCTTTTCTTCCCCCAAACCCGCACTAACCTCATGGGTATTTCCCTCGAACAGGCCCAGGCCGCCATTCAAGCCGCATACCAAAAATCGCTCGACTTAGGGGTCAAGATGAATATTGCCGTGGTAGATGCCGGGGCCAACCTCGTGGCCTTCGCCCGTATGGACGATGCGTGGCTCGGCTCGCTCGACATTTCCATTAAAAAGGCCAAAACGGCCCGCTTCTTCGATATGGCCACCGGCGACCTCGGCCAGGCGTCGCAGCCCGGCGGCCCGCTCTTCAACATTGAGGTATCGAACGGCGGCCTCATCACCTTCCCCGGCGGCCTGCCCATTCGCAATGGCGGCGGCCAGGTTATCGGGGCCATCGGCGTATCGGGCGACTCGGTGGAGAACGACCATATCGTGGCCGAGGCTGGCGTGAACGTTGTGGCGGGTAAATAACCTCACTTAATTTATTGTTAATCAATAAATTAACTCAACACCTAATTTTCAAAGTATGGCTAGTAATAGAGGCGTTGTGTACCTGGGCCCGGGCAAGGTCGAAGTGCAAAGCATTGATTTTCCGGAGCTTAAAAACCCTAAGGGCAAGAAAATTACCCACGGGGTTATCCTGAAAGTGGTTTCGACCAACATCTGCGGCTCCGACCAGCACATGGTGCGCGGGCGCACCACGGCCCCGGCCGGGCTGGTACTGGGCCACGAAATCACGGGCGAGGTTATCGAAACCGGCGACGACGTGGAGTTTTTGAAGAAGGGCGACCTCGTATCGGTACCCTTCAACGTGGCTTGCGGCCGCTGCCGCACCTGCAAAGAGATGAAAACCGGCATCTGCCTGACCGTGAACGAGGGCCGCGCCGGTGGTGCCTATGGCTACGTGGACATGGGCGGCTGGGTCGGCGGCCAGGCCGAGTATGTAATGGTACCCTACGCCGATTTCAACCTGCTCAAGTTCCCCAACAAGGACCAGGCGATGGAGAAAATCCGCGACCTGACCATGTTGAGCGACATTTTCCCCACAGGCTTCCACGGCGCGGTGAAGGCCGGCGTGGGGCCCGGCACCACGGTGTACGTGGCCGGCGCGGGTCCGGTGGGCCTGGCGGCCGCCGCCTCGGCGCAGTTGCTGGGCGCGGCCGTGGTCATTGTGGGCGACATGAACAAGGCGCGCCTGGCGCACGCCCGCTCCTTCGGCTGCGAAACCGTGGACCTGAACGAGGACGCCAACCTGGCCGACCAGATTGCCAATATCCTGGGCGTGCCCGAGGTCGATTGCGCCATCGACTGCGTGGGCTTTGAGGCCAGCGGCCACGGCGCGCAGGCCAAAACCGAAGTGCCCGCCGCCGTGCTCAATTCGCTCATGGAAATTGCCCGTGCAGGCGGCTCCATCGGCATCCCCGGCCTGTACGTAACCGCCGACCCCGGCGCGGAGGATAAGGCCGCCAAAACCGGCAACTTATCCATCCGCTTCGGCCTGGGCTGGGCCAAGAGCCACTCCTTCCACACCGGCCAAACGCCCGTGATGAGCTACAACCGCCAGCTCATGCAGGCCATTCTGTACGATAAAATCCAGATTGCCAAGGCCGTGAACGTGGAGGTTATCAGCCTCGACGACGCCCCCAAGGGCTACGCCGAGTTTGACAGCGGCGTGGCGAAGAAGTTCGTGATTAACCCGCACAACCTGATTCCGGCGTAGGTTTCACCGCGCCGCTGTTGCAGCCGGGCCGCCGCGAGGTGGCCCGGCTGTTGGCGTTTGAAGCTATTCGGATGTAAAATTCACCAAAAGGTTTGGCCGTAACTTGCTTCCTCACTCATTCTCCACTAGCATGAACCCGCTCTTTGCCGACGAACCCCTGGTTTTGGACGACCCCTATATGAGCCGGATGAGCGAGGCGGAGTTTTTCGACTTCTGCCAGCAGCACCGCAAATGGCGCATTGAACGCAACGCGCAGCACGAAATCCTGATTATGGCCCCCACGTTTACCATCACCGGCCGGCGCAACGCCAGCCTCATCGGCCAGCTCTACAACTGGTGGAGCCAGCACGGCGAGGCGGGCTTTGTATTTGATTCTAATGCGGGCTTCACGCTGCCCAATGAAGCCGTGCGCGCCCCCGATGCCTCGTGGGTATCGCCCAAAAGCTGGGCTAACTTAACGCCCGCTCAACAAGAGAAATTTGCCCCCGTGTGCCCGGAATTTGTAGTCGAGCTGCGCTCCAAAACTGATTCGCTTAAGGTACTGATGGCCAAGATGGAGGAGTACCGCCAGAATGGCGCTCACCTAGGCTGGCTGCTCTCGTGCGATGATGAAAAAGCCTACCTTTTCCGCGCCGGCCAAGAAGGCTACGAAACTGTGGAAGGCTTCGACCGCGAGCTGTCGGGCGAGGCCGTGCTGCCGGGGTTTCGACTGGATTTGCGCAAGCTGCGGTAGTTGCCAAAAACCTATTCTATATGGCATCACAGTATCAACAGAACTTTCTGAAACAGCTTGATTTTAAGCTTCCTAAAGAATACTTAGCTTATTTATCTGCTACTGAAAGCACCTATCAATTCGGCGGGGCTTATCTCATCGAAGACGATGAATTGCTGCACTACAACGCTGATTATAACGCCGCCGAATTTTATCCAGGCTATTTTTTGATTGGCTCCAACGGGGGCGGCGAGGCATTTGCCCTGGAGAAAGCCACCGGGCGTTTTGTAGAAACACCATTTATCGGCCACGATGAGGAAACACCTATAATCCTTGGCCTCACGTGGGCCGAGTTTTTAGCGTATCTACAAACTGAATACTCCTAACGCGCTTTGCACCTCCCGCCCCGGCCGACCCCGCCGGGGCTTTTTCGTACCTTTACTTAGTCAAAAAACTCGCGCCTTGTTTTCAAATAACCGGGCGCAAAGTACCTGTTTCGCCCTACCTCCTCCCCTATGCATCCCGCCCCCGTTGCCCCCTACAAGCCTAAGAATCACGTGCGTATCGTCACAGCCGCCGCGCTGTTTGATGGTCACGACGCCGCCATCAACATCATGCGCCGCATCATCCAGAGCAGCGGCGCCGAGGTTATTCACCTGGGGCATAACCGCTCGGTGCAGGAAATTGTGGACTGTGCCATTCAGGAAGATGCCCAGGCCATTGCCATCACCAGCTATCAGGGCGGGCACAACGAGTACTTCAAGTACATGCACGACCTGTTGAAGGAGCGTGGCGCGGGTCACATCAAGCTATTCGGCGGCGGCGGCGGGGTTATCCTGCCCACCGAGATTGCCGACCTCATGGACTACGGCATTACCCGCATCTACTCGCCCGACGATGGCCGCGCCATGGGCCTGCAAGGCATGATTAACAACCTGCTGGAACAGAGCGACTTCCCCACCGGCCAAAACCTGAACGGCGAAGCCAGCCACGTGAAGGAAAAGGACGCCCGCAGCATCGGCCGCCTGATTTCGGCCGCCGAGAATTTCCCCGAGGAATTTGAACGGGTAAAATCGCAGCTAGGGCTGGCGGCGCTGGCCGGTCCGCCGGCAGCGCCGGCCGACCGGTTGTCGTTGAACGATGACGTTGAAGCGGACCGGGCGGCGCTGCCGACAACCGGTCGGCCGGCTGCGCCGGCGGACCGGGGCAACGCCCCCATTCTCGGCATTACCGGCACGGGCGGCGCGGGCAAATCCAGCCTGGTGGATGAGCTGGTGCGGCGCTTTTTGATGGACTTCCCCGATAAGACCATCGCCATTATTTCGGTGGACCCCAGCAAGCGCAAAACGGGCGGTGCTCTGCTCGGCGACCGCATTCGGATGAATGCCATCAACTCGCCGCGGGTGTACATGCGCAGCCTGGCCACCCGCCAGAGCAACCTGGCCCTTAGCAAGTATGTGCAGGACGCGGTGGACGTGGTAAAGGCCGCCAACTACGACCTTATCATTCTGGAAACCAGCGGCATCGGTCAATCGGATACCGAGATTATCGAGCACTCCGATGCCAGCCTCTACGTGATGACGCCCGAATACGGCGCGGCCACGCAGTTGGAGAAAATCGACATGCTCGATTTTGCTGACGTTATTGCGCTCAACAAATTCGACAAGCGCGGAGCGCTCGATGCCCTGCGCGACGTGCGCAAGCAGTACCAGCGCAACCACAACCGCTGGGACTCGCCCACCGACACGATGCCGGTGTTTGGTACCATCGCCTCGCAGTTCAACGACCCCGGCATGAACCGGCTGTACCGGGCGGTGCTGAAGATGCTGGAAACCAAGACCGGCGCCACGTTCGCCTCCAAACTAGAAACCAGCACGTCGGACTCGGAGAAGATTTACATCATCCCGCCGAACCGCACGCGCTACCTCTCCGAGATTGCCGAAACCAACCGTGCCTACGACCAGCGCGTGCGCGAGCAGGCCAATATTGCCGAGGTGGCCGGCGCGTTTG
This sequence comes from Hymenobacter arcticus, assembly GCF_054779975.1. Lineage (NCBI taxonomy): Bacteria > Pseudomonadati > Bacteroidota > Cytophagia > Cytophagales > Hymenobacteraceae > Hymenobacter > Hymenobacter arcticus. Next base: position 240,739 of record NZ_BAAGXF010000004.1, on the reverse strand, counting down.
CCAAGCTCGAAGAGCACTACCGCGCCGAGAAAAAGAGCAGCGAGAGCATGGTGGAGGAATTCACTAAGAACAAGCAAACCCAGCTGCGCCGGCTCGATGCCGATAGCCAGGCCATTCTGGAAAACTGGGAAAACACCCTGCAAAACTACCGCAACCCGGAGTACGTGTACGCGGTGCGGGGCAAGGAAATTCGGGTGAAGACGCACACCAAGTCACTGTCGGGCAACATGATACCGAAGGTATCGGTGCCGCGCTACACCGGCTGGGGCGACCGCCTGCGCTGGGCCATGCAGGAGAATTTTCCGGGCGAGTTTCCCTACACGGCGGGCGTGTTCCCGTTCAAGCGTGAGGGCGAAGACCCCACCCGCATGTTTGCCGGCGAGGGTGGGCCGGAGCGCACCAACCGCCGCTTTCACTACGTGAGCATGGGCCTGCCGGCCAAGCGCCTGAGCACGGCCTTCGACTCGGTGACGCTCTACGGCGAGGACCCCGACCACCGGCCCGACATCTATGGCAAAATCGGCAACGCGGGCGTGAGCATCGCCTGCCTCGACGACGCCAAGAAGCTGTACTCGGGCTTCGATTTGAGCGCCCCGACCACCTCCGTCAGCATGACTATCAACGGCCCGGCGGCTACGCTGGCGGCGTTTTTCATGAACGCGGCCATCGACCAGAACTGCGAGAAGTACATCGCTGAAAACGGCCTGACCGAGGAAGTGGAGGCCAAAATCGACGGCATCTATGCGGCCATCGGCCAGCCCCGCCCCCGCTACCAGGGCGAGCTGCCGGCCGGCAACGACGGCCTGGGCCTGCGCCTGCTGGGCGTAACCGGTGACCAGGTGCTGCCCGCCGACGTGTACGCCGCCATCAAGGCCAAGACACTGACGCAGGTGCGCGGCACCGTACAGGCCGACATTCTCAAGGAAGACCAGGCCCAGAACACCTGCATCTTCAGCACCGAGTTTGCCCTGCGCCTGATGGGCGACGTGCAGCAGTTTTTCATCACCGAGAAGGTACGTAACTTCTACTCCGTCAGCATCTCCGGCTACCACATTGCCGAGGCGGGGGCCAACCCGATTACCCAGCTGGCCCTCACGCTCAGCAACGGCTTCACGTTTGTGGAATACTACGTGAGCCGCGGCATGAGCGTCAACGACTTCGCGCCCAACCTGAGCTTCTTCTTCTCCAACGGCATCGACCCCGAGTACGCCGTGATTGGGCGGGTGGCGCGCCGCATCTGGGCCAAAGCCATGAAGCTGAAGTACGGCGCCGACGCCCGCAGCCAGATACTGAAGTACCACATCCAAACCTCGGGCCGCAGCCTGCACGCCCAGGAAATCGACTTCAACGACATCCGCACCACGTTGCAGGCGCTGTACGCTATCTACGACAACTGCAACTCACTGCATACCAACGCCTACGATGAGGCCATCACTACACCCACCGAGGAATCGGTGCGCCGGGCCATGGCCATTCAGCTCATCATCAACCGCGAGCTGGGCCTGGCCAAAAACGAAAACCCGCTGCAAGGCTCCTTCATTATCGAGGAGCTGACCGACCTGGTGGAAGAGGCGGTGCTACTCGAATTCGACCGCATCACGGAGCGCGGCGGCGTGCTCGGGGCCATGGAAACCATGTACCAGCGCGGCAAAATCCAGGAGGAAAGCATGCACTACGAGATGCTGAAGCACACCGGCGAGTACCCCATCATTGGCGTGAATACCTTCCTCTCGTCCACGGGCTCGCCCACGGTGGTGCCGGCCGAAGTCATCCGCGCCACGGAGGAGGAGAAGCAGTACCAAATCGACATGCTCACCCTGCTGCACCAGCGCAACGCCGACCAGACCCCAGCGCGCCTCAAGCAGCTCCAGCAAATCGCTGTGGCCAACGGGAATCTATTCGCCGAGCTGATGGAAACGGTGAAATACTGCTCGCTCGGTCAGATTACAAACGCGCTGTTTGAGGTTGGCGGCCAGTACCGGCGGAATATGTAAGAGGATACCAGCCTGGTTGATAAAAGTCGTTTAATCAGGCTGGTATTTTATTCTTTTTTTAAACAAGTATAATTTCTAATATGGCTCATACCTCCCCACTATTCCAAAGCGCTTTGGACCTATTTTCACATTCCATCGAACACTTCAATTCAGGTACTGAGCGTGACAGAAAATTTGTTATTATGCATTTAGCGAATGCAGTAGAACTTATTTTCAAAGATTTAATGCTTGACCTCGGGCTATCAATATATAAAAATCCTAAAGAGACAGTAACTATAACCGGTGCTATGGAATGTTTGTCAAAAGACAAGCAAATAAAAATTCCGTACCTCAATAAACTAGAGCTGTTAATAGATGAGAGGAATGCATTACAGCATCGATACGGATTTCCTAATGAGTTAACTACCATATTTTATATGGAGGCCACTTATGAATTCTTCAAGGAGTTTTTACAAATCAATTATAATCTTGACGTTGAGAAAACTTTAGAAGACTTCTTGAGTGAAGACGATTTAGCTATTTTCAAATTGAGAACAGTAACTACTAAGAATGAGCTTGACAAACTAGTAAAGCTGACAAAAGTGCATCCTGTAGGCGCGTTGTTATCTGCGTATGCCTACTTAGAGGGCCAAGTGAATGAGATTAGAGAAATAGTGTTGACGCAAGCAACTGGTGAAGAAAGAGACTTGAGGATGTCAATCATCAGGTTTTTTAGTCCAGATGCACTGCTAAGGCTTATGGCTGAATACAGTGTCGAAATCGACGAAAAATTCAGAAGAAGTCTTTTCAATTTCAGGAATACTCGCAACCAAGTCGCGCATGGCAGAGAAGGAATCGAGGGCAAACAAGTTGTAGATTTTATAAGCTTTATAAAAGAGTTAGAGCCTAAGATTAAAGAGCTTAAGGAAAAGGTCGAGAAAGCTCCTCGTCTCATAATAGAATTAGAAAAAAGCAGAGCTGCTGAAAGAGACTCAAACAGGCAAGAAAACCTATTCGATTTGATAAAGAATTAGCTTCTAAGCTGGCAACTCCTACCTTAACACCCTGCCTTCCCCACCTCGGGAGGGCAGGGTGTTGTGCGTAAAGGGGCCCCGCCCACGCGGGCCAGTCGGGCGCGGCGGTGCGACGCAGCCCGCTTCGGCAACAGCGGGGGTATAAGCCAATACTACCTTTGGCGTTCATCAAACCCCTAATTCTACAGCGCCATTATGGAAGAGCAGTTCGCCAAAATGCAGAAGGAAATAGTGCGTCTGAAATGGCAGTCGGGTATCTTAACCCTGCTGCTGGGGGCGGCCGGACTGGTGGCATTCACTAAGGCTGATACCATGCGCTTCAAGGAAATTTCGGTGGAGCGAATTAATGTGCTGGAAAGCGACGGGCGGCTGCGCTTGGTGATTTCCAACCAGAGCCGCTCGCCCGAACTGCTGGAACATGGCAAATCGTATAACCCGCCGGTGCCGGGCGGCAATCGGCCGGGGCTCATTTTCTACAACGACGAGGGCACCGAGAATGGGGGCCTGGTATTCCGGGGCGGCGAGGATAGCCAGGGGAACTTCACTGCAACTGGGCACCTGTCGTTCGACCAGTACAACCAGAATCAGGTGCTGTACCTGAGTTACCAAGACGACAACGGCGACCAAAACACCGGGCTTCACGTCGATGACTGGCAAAAGACGCCGGCCTTCTGGGACTGGCGCGTCGACTACAAGAAAGCCCAGAAAATGCCCGACGGCCCAGCCAAAGAGGCCCTGATGCAGAAGATACTGGAGCCCCGTCCGGGCCAGAAGGCATTTGCGCAACGCGTATTTGTGGGCAAGAACGAGAGCAAAACAGCCTTGGTGTCCCTCTCCGACCGAATGGGCAAGCCCCGCCTGCAACTGCTTGTGGATTCGAACGGCGTGGCCAAGCTGAACTTCTTGGACCAGCAGGGAAACGTGACGCGTAGCCTGTCACAATAGCCTTCCAACCATTTTTTTGTGACCATCCAAAACCGGCGCGAGTTATAAATACGCCAAACTCGCAAAAGTCTCCTATTTGCCACTCGGCCTTCCCCACCTCGGGCGGGCAGGGTGTTGGGCGTAAAGGGGCCGCGCCCACGCAAGCCCGCCGGGCGCGGCGGCGCGACGCGGCCCGCTTCGGCAACGGCGGTGGGGGCGCGCGAGCCTATCGTATCAGCATCGTCTTGAATCGTATCAAATCGTATCACGGCGCGAGCCGGGCGCTTATCTTCGCGACATGATAGAGCGCGTGCATACGGTGGAAGTGACGCTGGATTGGGCCTTGCTGGCAGTGGTGAGCAAGCTCGACCGGTTTGATGCCAGCTGGTCGGCCATTGAGCGGCGCGAGGGGCAGACGCTGAAGCAGCTGAAAGCCATTGCGACGGTGCGGAGCGTGGGCGCTTCAACCCGCATTGAGGGCTCGCGCATGAGCGACGCGGAGGTAGAGGTACTACTGCGCAATACTGACATCACCAAGCTCGAAGACCGGGATTCGCAGGAGGTGGTGGGCTACTTTCAGGTGCTGGATTTGATTGCGGAGTCCTACGCCGACATTGCCATCACGGAGAACAGCATCAAGGGGCAGCACAACCAGCTGCTCCGGTTCAGCCGCAAGGACGAGTGGCACCGGGGCAACTACAAGCAGCATTCCAACGCCGTGGAAGCCACCCTGCCGGACGGTACCAAGCAGCTCATTTTTCAGACCACCGCGCCGGGCTTTACCACCGAGGACGCCATGCGCGCGCTAGTAGCCTGGTACCATGCCGACACGGCCACGCACCCGCTGGTGAAGTGCGCCCTGTTTTGCTACGATTTCGTGAGCATCCATCCGTTTCAGGATGGCAACGGCCGCCTGAGCCGGCTGCTGGCTACCCTGCTCCTACTTCAGAACGGCTACGTCTGGATTCAGTACGTGAGTTTGGAACACGAAATTGAAAGCCGCAAAACGGAGTATTATCGCGAGCTGCAAAAGTGCCAGTCGCAACGGCCAGGCGAAAACGTTTCGTCGTGGATAGCCTTCTTTTTTGATGCGCTGCTGAACGTGCAGCAGCAGTTGCTGCACAAGCTGACGGTGCGCGAAACAGAAGCACAGTCGTCGCCGCGCGAAAAAGCAGTGCTGGCCTTTGTGCGCAATTACCCCGGCTGTAAGTCGGGCCAGATAGCCGAGAAGCTGGCCATTCCTTCGCCGACGGTGAAGCGAATTCTGGCCGATTTGCTGGTGCAGCAGCGCATCACGAAAGAAGGCAAAGGCCCGGCAACTATCTACTATGCGAGCTAAATTTGCTATCCCAGCGCAACACCGACCAGGCCCCAGCGCGCCTCAAGAAGCTCCAGCAAATCGCCGTGGCCAACGGCAACCTCTTCGCCGAGCTAATGGAAACGGTGAAATACTGCTCACTCGGCCAGATTACGAACGCGCTGTTTGAAGTCGGCGGGCAGTACCGGCAGGATATGTAGTTAACTTTCAAGCACCATGGCTTACACCGATTTTTCCGTTTTTGATTTACGACAGCAGTTCGGCGTGCAGTTTCGCGCTGAAACACTCTTCCCGCAGCTTCTGTCCATCGAGCCAACTGCTTGGCTAGAGGAAGCGCTGCGCAAAGGAGCGGAGTTGGGTTTTAACAGTGAGAAATCGCGTTCCGAGAGGCTGGTAACACCGGTATTGATGGAATTGAGCGACCGTAACCACCGCGCATTTTCCATTTACTCCGGCATGAACCTGGACGTGGATACCAGCGCCGGCCTACGGGGCGAGTGCGATTTTATTTTCTCGTACAGCCGCATCCAGGATTTCATCGCTGCCCCGGTTTTCTGCATTGCTGAGGCTAAGAAGCAGGATTTAGAGCTTGGCACCATTCAGTGCGCCGCGCAGCTTATCGCTGCCCGGCGCCTGAATGAGCAGGAGCAAAACCCCATTCACACCCTCTACGGCTGCTCCACGACGGGCGTGGAATGGCGCTTTATGAAGTACGAAGGCACCGAATTTATTCTGGATGAAAACCGCTACTACTTGGCTCAACTTCCGGCGCTGCTCGGGGCTCTGCAAGCCATCGTAGACGCTACCCAAATGGCGCATGGTGAAACGGGTACAGCTCCGCAGCACTACTAAAGGCTCGCCCACGGTGGTACCGGCCGAGGTCATCCGCGCCACGGAAGAGGAAAAGCAGTACCAAATCGACATGCTCATTCTGCTGCACCAGCGCAACGCCGCCGAAACCCCGGCGCGCCTCAAGCAGCTCCAGCAAATCGCCGTGGCCAACGGGAATCTATTTGCCGAGCTGATGAAAACGGTGAAATATTGCTCGCTCGGTCAGATTACGAACGCGTTGTTTGAGGTCGGGGGGCAGTACCGGCGGAATATGTAATTCTAATGGCTGCTGGTTACGAGAAATTTTAGCGAGCCAATCTCAGTAAAGCAAAGCCTTAAACATTATCATGATAAACACTGTCGCTGACCTTTTAAATGCTTTCAAAACGAAAGAAGAAGAGGTTTTAGATAGCTACGGCTATGTTAAACATCCTGTTTTGATTGGCTCAATGTATGAAGGTTTGACAAAAGACATACTAGATAAGTCAATTTTCGCTGGGCTAGATTTGCGAGTTACTGCCGGTAAAATCAGAAACTCAACAAATGAAATGAGCGGTGAAATCGACTGTATGCTTGTAACAGGCGAAGGCGAGAAAATACCGTATACTGATAAGACAATTTATGACTCTCGACAAGTAATAACTGTAATTCAGGTAAAGAAAAACCTTTATTCTAAGGATGTCAAAGATTCATATGAGAATCTAAAAAGCGTTATTGATGTAACAGAAGCTAGAGAAGGAGAGGATTACCATGGCAGAATCATACGAGATTCATTCCGACAAATTTGTCAGTTAGAGCTGCCTACAAGAGATGAGCTTGGGAAGCTGCCGAGCGAACTTCAAATGATTTATCACATATTACTATTGGATGCATTTTATCCTCTTAGAATAGTTTGGGGTTACAATGGATTCAAGACTGAGTTTTCAATGAGAGAAGCATTCATAAAGTTTCTAGAAGAAAAAACCACTACAGACCCTAATAACAAGATACATGGGTACGGGCCATTAAATATGCCAAGTCTAACAATTTGTGAGGATTCATGCGTTATAAAAACTAATGGAATGCCTTTTGGCTCCCCAATGGAAAATGGATGGTGGGATTTATTAGTTACTGCTAAAGGTAATCCTGTTTATTATTTACTTGAATTAATATGGACTAGACTTCATTATATGTTTGGTATCACTTCGGAGATTTTTGGTGAAGACTTGGAAGTTGACAGAGTGCATCCGTTTTTAAAATGCCGTTTAATGCAAAAAGATGGCATGTCCGGATGGGCATATTATTATAATTTCGCTTCTAACAAAGAACTTCTTGAGCACCCCCTAGAGAAACAAGAATGGGAACCTTCCTTTCTTGATGAAGCACAATATAATTTAATCCAAGAACTAATTGCTGTGGGGTATATGACCTATGTTAATAATTCTGAGTTTGATAACTTAATAAAGGGGTCAACTTATAATGTAGAATCATTTGTGAAAAGCTTTGAAAAAACCGGATTAGTTTACAGTGATGGAGACAAGTTAAAACTATTAACGGAAAATTGTCTCTCCGGCATGATAAAGGATAAATTTTTTGCTGGAGATAATAAAAGTGGAAGGGTGAGTAGATGGATTGCAAAAAACTTATAACTAGGGCCTTCCGATAATCTAAGGTTCCGAGTTAATGTTCGTTCCATGCTTCTCCTGCCTCCCCAGCCACTTCAAGAGGCGGCGGGGGCGCTGGGGGCGGCCCCGTCTCCCAGACACGCCCAGCTTCAGAAGCGGCTTGAAGAGGCTCTAAGGGCACTTGGTCTTGCTCATGGGGCATACGACCGCTACTTCAAGCCACCATAAGCTTCGGCAGCGGCAATGGGGCGCGGGGGGGCACCTACTTGGTGGGGGCGGGCAGCGGCAGGTAGCTTAGCAGTACCGCGCCGGCGGCCCACAACAGCACGTCTTCACCAAAGCCCACCGTGTGGGGGGGTAGGTCGGTTTTTTTGGTGATGGCTTTGCGCAGTTGGTACCAGCCGAATGTGGCCGCCGCCGCGCCCAGGCCGCCCAGCAGGGCCCCGCGCCAGGGGCTTTGGCCAGTGGCCTGGCACCAGGTAGCGCCGGCCAGCGCGCTGCCCAGGGTGCGCAGGCCCAGGCCGCGGGGGGCGGTGCGGGGAGCCGCGCCGGGGTTTTTGTCGTGCATAAACTCGCGGGCGGCGGCCAGCTCCAGGGCCACGGCTACGGCCGGCTGCTGGAGCAGCCGCAGCGGCGAGGCAGCCAGCGCCGGGGCCGGGTGGCGCACCAAGTAGTGGCTGAGCAGCGTGGGGGCGCCGGCGCTGCGCATACCGGCGAGGGTGGCGAAGCCGAACACCGGCCAGAAAACGGCGGCCGGCCGATAGGCGGAAGAATCGGGAGCAGTTGGCATAAAATAAAGCGTTTGGAAAGCTCCTCCCTAACGGAATTGGTCCGGCCGGGATAAGCGGCGCGGCCCATTTTTTTATCGGTGGAAGGTTTTGGGCTTCTGCGCGGGGCTGCACAACCGCCGGCCGCCGCGGCGCGTAGGCGGCATTCACCCACCCGCACCCTACCATGGCCAATAAAACCCTGAAAGAGATTGCCACTAAAATGGCGAACCTTGACATTGCCCTACTCACCACGCACACCAGCCGCGGCCAGCTTAGCTCGCGCCCCATGAGCAACAACGGCGACGTGACCTACGACGGCAACTCGTACTACTTCACCTTTGAGGAGTCGCGCACGGTGAAGGACATTACTGAAAACGCGCACGTCAACCTGGGCTTTACGGGCTCGAAGGGGCTCTACGTGTCCATTGTGGGCACGGCGCACCTCATCCGGCAACGCGCCACCATGCAGCAGCACTGGGTGCCGAGCCTCAACCAGTGGTTTCCGCAGGGCCTCGACACCCCCGGCGTGGTGCTGGTGCGCGTGGAGGCCAAGCGCATCAAGTATTGGCAGGGCGAAGAGCAGGGCGAGCTAACTATTGGTTAACCAGCGTATTTACCCTAACCCGTAATAAGGCAAACCCGCTCTGGCGCAGTAGCCGGGGCGGGTTTGTTTTTGGCCGGAACCCCGGCTATACTTTTCGACTGCCATTCGCTTGGCTGGTTGCCGGCCCTCCGCCAATGCGCTATATACTACCCCGCTGGTGGAGGTAGCCGAAAGCATCCGGGCACACCAGCAGAACAGCGCGGCGCGCAAATAAAGGCGCACGCGAAAGTAAACCCGCGTCGCAAACGACTGTTTGAGCAGCACTGCTTTTCCACACCAAGCCCTTCTCCATGTCCACTATCACCATTGCTCCCAACTCCACCCAGCCGCTCACCGTCAACCGGCTTGGCTACGGCACCATGCGCCTTACCGGCCCCGGCATTTGGGGCGAGCCCGCCGACCGGCCGCAGGCCCTGGAAATTCTGAAAACCGCCGTGGCCAACGGGGTGAATTTCATTGACACCGCCGACTACTACGGCGACGATGTGACTAACCGCCTGATTGTGGAGGCGTTGCACCCGTATGGTAAAGACCTGGTAATCTGCACCAAAGTGGGCGCCACCCGCCGGCCCGATAAAAGCTGGATACCCTTCAACACCCCCGAAAACCTGCGTACCAGTATCGAAAACAACCTGCGCACCCTCAAGCAAGAGCAAGTGCAGCTAGTGCACCTGCGTCTGATGGGCCACGGCGGCGTGCCGCTGGCCGAGCAGCTGGGCGCCATGTTTGAGCTGCAAAAGGAAGGCAAAATTCAGCACGTGGGCCTCAGCAACGTGAGCCGCGCCGAGCTGGAAGCTGGCCTAGCCATGGGCGAAATCGCTACCGTCGAGAACATGTACGGCTACGCCCAGCGCACCACCCTGCGCGAGGCCCACGGCGAAACCCAGGGCGGCGAAGAAGTGCTGGATTTGTGTGAGCAGCACGGCATTCCGCTGGTGCCGTTTTTCTCGCTGGTGCATGGCCTGCCCAAGGCGGGCGATAAAATGGCGGAGCTAGCCCAGCAACGCGGCGTGTCGGTGGCCCAGCTCAACCTGGCCTGGCTGCTGCACAAATCGCCCATGCTGCTACCAATACCGGGCACGTCGTCGCTGGCCCATTTGCACGAGAATCTGCAAGCCGCGGCTATTGAGCTGAGTGCGGAGGATATGGCGTTTTTGGGCTAGCGAAACCCTGGCCCGGCTTGGCAACCAACCGCTTATTTTAGGCGCATGAAACTCCGTTTTTGGTGCGGCGCGGTGGCGCTGCTGCTGGCCGGGCCAGTGCGGGCCCAGTCGCAATCGCTGGCCGGCGAATGGCAGGGCGTGGAGGCCGAGTCGGGCGATACCGAGTTTTGGCCGGCCGTGCTGCGGGTGCAAGCCGGCAAGGGCTCGGCCGTGCTGGGCGTGCTCTACGAGGAGGTGGGCGGCGACGCCGAAACCACGTCCACGTTTCAGCTGGATGGCACGCGTACCGCCACTGGCTTGCAGCTCCGCCACGGGCGGCTGCTCGACGAAACCCGGCCCCACGGCCGCGGCTACTGGTGCCGGGGGGCTATCACGTTTACCTACGACGCCAGCCAGGAAAAGCTGACTGGCCACGCCACCTACCTACCGCAGGGCGACTGCACCACCGGCACGTTCACGTTTTACCGCGTCCGGCTAAAGTCGGCCGCTACGGTGAAGGCCGGGGCCTTGACCACGCTGCGCGTGTCGGGCCGCGACGTGCGGTGGTTTGCCGATGCCGGGCTCACGCAGCCCGTGGCCACCGGCAACACCTACCCTACCCGCCTCCGTAAAACCACCACGTTTTACCTTAAGCAAGGCTACTACCCCACCGTGCAAAGCCCCGTGGTAGCCATCACTATCAACGTGAGCGGCATGGCCAAGGCCTTGCCACCGGCAGCGCCGCCTGTCGCCGCCCGGCCTAAGCCGGCCCAAGCCACTACGCCAACCAGCCCGCCTCCGGCCCCTAAGCCCGCGCCGCTGGTTTTGCCCACCGTGCTGTTTCGGGTGGGCACGGCCGAGCTGCTGCCCGAAGCCAACCCCGCTCTCGACCAGTTGGCCGCGGCGCTGCAAGCCCGCCCCGCCCTGCGCCTGCGCATAGCCGGGCACACCGATAAAGTTGGCGAGTCGGATAAAAACCGGCTCCTCTCCGAGCAGCGGGCCGACGCGGTGAAAGCTTATCTCGTAAAAGCTGGCATTGTCGATAATCGCCTGGCTACCATTGGCTACGGCGACGCCCGCCCACTCTTCCCCGCCCCCGACGCCCGCAACCGCCGGGTGGAGGTGCAGGAAGTGCCGTAGCCTGCTTCCGGCCGCCAACGCCGCGCCCACGTTATGTTTTATACAGTAGACTTATGCAAAAGCATTTGTCATGGCAATTGCTTCGCTGCACTCGCCATAACAAATGCTTTTGCACAGGTATTTATAAACTTGCTTTTCACCCACTGCCATGGCCACTTCTGCCACCGCCACTATTCTGTTTGATGGGGTTTGCAACCTCTGCAACGGCTTCGTGCAGTTCGTTATTCGCCACGACCCGCAGGGGCAGTTTCGCTTCGCGGCGCTGCAAAGTGAAACCGGCCAGGCGCTGCTGGCGGCCCACGGCTTGCCGCCCACGGCCGCCCAGCTAGCCAGCCCCGACTCGGTGATTCTGCTGGAGGGCGGGCAGCTGTACGCGCACTCGTCGGCGGTGCTGCGCATTGCCCGGCGGCTGGGCGGGCCGTGGCGGCTGGCGGCGGTGGGCGGGCTGCTACCCCAGCGCTGGCGCGATGGCCTCTATCGCTTCGTGGCCCGGCACCGCTATCGCTGGTTTGGGCGGCAGGAAAGCTGCTGGCTGCCCACGCCCGAGCTGCGGGCGCGGTTTATTTAGCGTAGCACGGTAGCCCCAGGTCGTTAGTACAGGCCTACTTATACGGGATGCCGCGCGCGGCGCGGCTGGCTTTATCTTTGCCCGCCACTCCCGCTGCATGACGCTTCCCCATCTCCTATCCCTTTCCGCCCACGGCGCGGCCGACTGCGGCTGGCTCACGGTGGCCGAAGGCGCCAACCTGCCGTTTGCCGTGAAACGGGCCTACTGGATAACGGCGGTGCCCGACGGCCAGGTGCGGGGCCGCCACACCCACCGCACTCTGGAGCAGCTCTTCGTGGCCCTCAACGGCACGCTGCGCATCACGGTAGAAGCCCCCGGCTTTGCCCGCCACACATTTGAGTTAACTTCTTCTCACAAAGCCCTTTACGTGCCACCCGGCTCGTGGCGCGAGGTGCAGTTTGAAGCCGGGGCGGTGCTACTTTGCCTAGCCTCGCAAGAGTACAGCGAAGCCGATTACATTCGGGAAGAAAGCTAGCCAGCCCGCCTCTAGCGCGGGCCGATGGGCCAGTGGCGCAGTAGGGCCAGCAGGCGGTCGGGCAGGCCGGGCGGCCGGGTTTCGGCAAGCAGGGCGGCCAGTTCGCGGGCCTCGGGCCACTGCCGGCGGCGCAGAGAGTGGCGCAGCTCGTAGCGCAGGCGCACGCGCAGGGCGGCCAGCTCGGGGGCGTCGCGGCACAGCGCTAAGACCTTGTGGCAGATGCGGATAGTCGAAACCAGGTAGGGGTCGTGGCGGATGGTTACCTGGGCGCTTTTGCTGCGCGGGTGCTTGTGCTTGCGCGTGGTTACCTCGGGCTGATAGTGAAACTGCCAGTCGCGGCTGGCGCGCACCCAAAAGTCGAAGTCCTCGTAGCTCAGCGCTTCGTCGTAGCCGCCCAGCGCCAGCAGCGTGGCGCGCCGCATGAGCATAGTGGGCGCACTGATGAAGTAGCGCGCCAGCACATCGGCAAACACCCAGCCCGTGGCGGGGCGCGGGTGCAGCTGGCCGGGGTGGCGCGGGTCGGGCCGCTGGTGCAAGCCCAGCGACTGGCCCACCTCGTTTATCAATTCACAATTGGAATACACCACGCCGTAGCTGGCGGGCAGCGCCTTAAATAGGGCCACTTGCTGGCTGATACGCTGGGGCAGCAACTGGTCATCAGTGGCAAAATCTATTATAAACTCGCCCTTACTCTGGAAAAAAGCCTGGTTGAATGCCCGGCAGTTGCCCATGTTGTGGGGCAGCAGCAGCAGGTGCCAGCCGGGGTGCGCTTGGGCGTATTCGCGCAGGATGGCGGGGCTACCGTCGTGGCTGGCATCGTCCACCAGCCATACTTCTAGGTGCGGATAGTCCTGGGCCAAGATAGAATCCAGGGCCGCCCGCAGAAAAGACGCGTGGTTGTGGCACAGGGCCACGATGGTAACGAGGGGCGGCATCTCTTCAATTATATCTTGCATGCAACTAATTTATTTACAATAACTTATCCTCTTTCATATAAAACCAGCCCGCGCAGCCCACTAGCACCAGCCCGTAGCTGATGGCGTAGGCATCGACCACGCCCGGCAAGCCCAGCGCTGGCACCAGCCCGGCCAGCCAGCCCGCATAAAGCACCGAAGCGCCCGCCTGCACCGCCAAATACGGCCCCGGCCGGCCCCGCGCCAGCAAGGTATATTGAAATACCCAACCCAGAAAGCGCGCCCAGTCGCCCAATAATTGCGGGCCCAGCAGGCTAGCCGCCGCCACCAGCCGCGGAGCAAACAGCAAGCTCAGCAGCGGTACGCGCAGCCAGTACAGCGACCCCAGACCCAGCGCCAGACTCACGGCTAGCAGCCCGGCCACCACACTCACGTAGTGGCGCTGCTCGGCCGGCCGGGGGGCCAGCGCGGCCAGCCGCGGGTAAAAAACCGTGCTCAGCACCATCACAACAGCCATCGTGTAGTTGGCCGAAAGCTTGTCTACCGCCTGCCACAAGTCGGTGACCGCCGGGGTATAGTGCCCTATGAGGTAGGCCCGCAGCGCGTAATTGATGGCCTGCCCAAAAAGCTGCGTACCCACGGCCATGAGCACGAATTTCAGCAGACCGCGCATAGCCACGCGGCTGGGTGCGCCCAGTTGCTGCCAGCCGCGCAGCAGCCCAGCCCGGCGTGCCAGTACCAGCGCCAGGCCAAACACCAGCGCCTGCCCACCCACGTAGCCGAGCAGCACCTGGCCCAGGGGCTGGCCCAGCGCCAGCAGCCCGGCCACCACTACCAGGCCCGCCGCGCTCACGGCCACCATCAGCCCCACGTAGGCCCCACGCCGGCCGGCCAGCAGCAATACCCCGCTCAGCAGCGCCTGCCCACTCACCAGCAGCATCGCCGCGGTGAAGAACAGCACGCGCCCGGCCGGCCAAGCCGCCCCTCCGAATAGCCCCAGCAGCAGCCCGCCCGCCCCCACCAGCAGGGCCGTGAGCCAGCCCGCCGCCGCCAGCCACAGCCGGTAGCGCGGCTGCCCCACCCGCAGTGGGGCCAGGTACGTAGTGGCCCCCACCTGCACGCCAGTGGTCGGGAGGGCCCCAAACAACCCCATCAACGTCTGAAACTGGGCTAGCTGCGTGAGGCCACCCGCACCACCGTACAGCACCACCAACTTATTGAGCAGCAGGGCCCCGGCCGTGCGCGCCACCATGGCCACCCCCGTACCAGCCGAGCCGCGCACAAACGTGCGCAGGTGAGCCGCCGCGCCAGCCTGGCCAGCCGTGGCGCGCAGCTGGCGCAGGCGATGAAAAACTCTATTTAGGATAAAAAATTGTTTTACAGTACTTTATACCAGGTGAGCTTGAGGCTGGCCACGCCGCCCAGGTGGCGCTTGAAACGCAGTAGCGACTCGTGGGGCTCGCGGTTGTCCAGGGTCGAGCGGCCCAGGTCAAGCACGCGCAGGCCCAGGTCGCGGCCCAGCTGGTGCAGGCCCGCCATGAGCAGCACCGCCGGACTCAATCTATTGAATGACAATGGGCTAGCGGGATAGAAGTTATGCAGCACCCGCTCACTTGCCTTTATGGCCATGGTGAGCGCCGCCCACCGCCCGCTGCCCGGCTCGCGCACCGACAGCAGCACGCACTCGCGCGGAAACAGCCGAAACAGCTCCTGCACCCGCTCCAGCGACAGCGACAGCGCCGGCTGCCCGCGCTCGGCCCGGCACGCGGCCAGAAAATCGTAGGCCCAGGGCAGCAGTAGCGGCGGCTCCTGCTCCAGCACTAGGCCGGCGCGGCGGCTGGCCCGCAGCCGCCGCCGCTCGGCCGGATGCAGGTGGGCTTCGTAGTCGCGGTCGAGGTCGAGGTAGTAGTTCTGCTCGGCCAGGGTCACGGCGTAGCCGCGCACCCGCAGGGCCTCGGCCAGGGTAGCCGCCCCATCGGGGTCGTAGCAAAAGGGGTAGCCTCGGATTTCCAACGACTGCTGGCCGTGGGCGCGCAGCGTGCTTTCGGCCTGGTCGAGCAATTGATGCACCTGCCCCAGGCTTGCCCCGGCCGCCAGCTGCACCCCGCCAAAAGTGGCCTGCGCGGGCGAGCGCGCCTGGCCCGGCCCCGCCACATTGGGCACCACGTAGAGCTGTGCCACTGTTTGGGTTCGCGCGTCATCTTCTAAAAAAAAGGCCAGCACCGGGTGCTCGTGCCGCTGCAATACCTGGTGCGCGGGCTCAAAATACAGGAAAGGCGCGAACGCCGGCGGCCGCGCGGGCCCGGCGGGTAGCTGGCCGGCGGCCGTTTCGCGCACCAGCACCGGGCCGCCGCCCGCTGCACTAAAGGAAGTTTGCTTCACCTAAAAAAGAGCCTTAAGCTGGGGCGGCCCCACCAGGCAAAGTACGGCACCAGCCGGCAGCAATTACATTTGACAGTTCTTGGCGGCTGCTTGCTTTGCTGCTTGTTTCCTTCTTCATGAGCCCTTCACCCTCCCCCCCCGCCGCCGATACCCCACCCCCGGATGGGGCCGCGACTGAGCCGGAAAATGCGTCTTTATCCAGTGAGTCTGACCGCGAGTCGCGGCGCCAGGCGCTCTACCAGCACGTGGGCCAGCGCCCCGGCACGTTGCGTGTGCAGCCGGGCGCACTCAAGCCCCGGCTGTTTTTGATGTCGTATGACGAGCACTGCTACCAGGAGGCCGAGTACACTGACCGCTACGACGAGCTCATTGCCGAGCTGCGCGCCAAACCCGACCTTAAGCACTGGATTGACGTGCGCGGCTACGACGACCTGCCGCTGATGGAGCAGATTATGCAGGAGTTTGGCCTGCACCCGCTGCAAATGGAGGACGTGCTCGGCGACTACCAGCGGGCCAAGGTGGAGGTGTTTGACGATAACCGCCTCTTCCTGGTGTCGCGCATGACCGAATTTACGCCCGAGCTGAGCGTGCACGACGACCAGCTCTCCATCTTCACGGGGCCCAACTACGTGCTCTCGTTTCAAGACGACTACGACGACTGCCTGGAGGTGCTGCGCAACCGCATCCGGGCCAATTTCAGCCAGCTGCGGCGCAAGTCGGTGGGCTACCTGGCCTACGCGCTCACCGATGTGGTGCTCGACCACTACTACCCCACCATGGCCGCCATCGGCGACTACATTGAGGAGCTGGAAACCAGCATTTTCGACGAAAAACGCGAGCGGCGGCTGCTCAACCGCATCTTGCGCATCAAGAAGGACGTGGTGCGTTTCCGCCGCCTCGTATACCCGGAGCGCGACAAGATGTCGGAAATTCTGCGCCTGCCCGACGAGATAGTGCCCGAGGAGCTAAAGGTCTATTACCGAGATGCATATGACCACGCCATTCAGGCCCTCGACCTGGCTGAAAGCTACCGCGACAACATTTCGTCGCTGGCCGACCTCTTCCTTTCGGACCAGAGCAACCGCATGAACGAAGTGATGAAGGTGCTGACTATCATTAGCTCCATCTTCATCCCGCTGAGCTTCGTGGTGGGCCTCTACGGCATGAATTTTCAGCCCGAAGACAAGCTCGGCCACAAGCTGCCGCTCAACATGCCCGAGCTGTACACGCCGCTGGGCTACCCCATTTTGATAGGCGTGCTCACGCTTATTGTGGCGGGGCAGCTCTATTATTTCTGGCGCAAAGGCTGGCTGAGCAGCAACTAAACTCGTCGGTTAGTTACCCCTTTTACTATATTCACGGAGGCTTCACGGGTAGCGTACGAAATTGAGAGAGAATCTGTACGCCCTATGAAAACGCTGGTGTTAATGGTGAGTTTGTTGACGTTGCTGCTGGTGTGGCCACCGGCCGGGCACAGCGCGTACCACCGGCACCATCACTCCCCGGTAGGCTGCGCCACTACGCGCCTACTACCGCTGCGCGTGGTGCGCACGCCCGCCGTGGCGCAGCAGCACCGGCTAGTGCGGGCCGTGCGGTAGCGCGGTTAGAGGCTAACCAAAAGGAACGTCATGCTTATCTGGCGGTCACGCAGTGAAGCATCTCTACCACGCCGTTGGGGTTACTAATCCTCACGGCGCGGTAGAGATGCTTCACTGCGTGACCGCCAGATAAGCATGACGTTCTTTTTCAATCTTTTCTAGCTTCTGCCCGCTTACTGCGCGGCGGGGCCGTAGTCCTCACTTGCGAGGGGCTGGGGCGGGGTGTCGGCGGTGCCGCCGGTGGGCATGGGCAGCTGCCAGGCCTGGGCCATCTCGCTGATACCCTGGTAGTTGGTGAGGTCAAACTGGCAGGGCACTACCGATACGTAGCCGGCGGCCAGGGCGGCCTCGTCGGTATCCTGGCCGGCGTCCTGATTCACAAAATCACCCAGCAGCCAGTAGTAGGGGCGTTTGTAGGGGTCATGGCGCTGCTCGAAGCTTTCCTGCCACTTGGCGCGGGCCTGCCGGGCCAGCCGAATACCGTGGATGGGGCCGTGGGCGTTTTTGGGAATATTCACGTTGAGGGCCGTGCCGGCGGGCATGCCGTGGGTTAGCGCCTGCCGGCACACCTCAAGTACCCAGGGGCCAACGTGCGAGAAATCAGCCTCATCGCCGTATTCGCAGAGCGAAAAGCCGATGGCTGGCAGCCCTTCAATGGCCGCCTCAATGGCCGCCGACATGGTGCCCGAGTACAGCACGTTTACCGACGAGTTGGAGCCGTGGTTGATGCCCGACACCACGAGGTCGGGCCGGCGGTCTTTCAGAATGTAGTGCTTGGCGATTTTCACGCAGTCGGCCGGCGTACCCGAGCAGGCGTAGGCCGTTACGTCGGGGCCGAAAATATCGGATTTGTCGAGCCGCAATGGGTGGCCAATGGTGATGGCGTGGCCCATGCCCGACTGCGGGCTGGCGGGCGCTACCACCACAATTTCGGCCCCTAGCTCCTGCATGCAGCGCACGAGGTGCGCAATGCCGGGGGCCGTGAGACTGTCGTCGTTGGAAATAAGGATGAGGGGACGGGTAGACATTGGTTGCAAATAAACGTGTCATCCTGCGCTTGCGCAGGACCTTTTCACGTCAGGATGATTGCTCCTAGGCGTAACAAGGTCCTGCGCAAGCGCAGGATGACAGCTGGTACGGATTCACTAGCTGCAAAGGTACTTTCGCCCCCATGTTCTTCGCCTCTTTGCTTTTGGCTGCCGCGCTCGGCACTACCCCACCACCTACGCTCACCACGCCCTTCGAGCGCGACCCGGCCCACAACACTACCGCCACCTACGCCGAGTGCATAGCCTTTTATAAAGCGCTGGCAGCCAGCTACCCCGCCACCGCGCAGCTGCGCGAGGCGGGCCCCACCGACAGCGGCCAGCCGCTGCATGAGCTGGTGCTGAGCGCCGATGGCACCTTTGAGCCCGCCGCCAGCCGCGCCAAGAGTAGGCCCGTGCTGTTCATCCAAAACGGCATTCACCCCGGCGAGCCCGAAGGTATCGACGCCAGCATGATGCTGGCTCGCAATATATTGCAAGACAATAAGTTGCGCGCGCTGCTGCAAAAGGTCACCGTGGTTGTTATTCCCGCCTACAACATCGACGGGATGCTGAACCGCAACTCTACCACCCGCGTGAACCAGAACGGGCCGGTTGAATACGGCTTCCGGGGCAATGCGCGGCACCTCGACCTCAACCGCGACTTCGTAAAGCAGGATTCGCGCAATGCGCGCTCGTTTGCGGCGCTGTTTCAGAAGTGGCGGCCCGAGATTTTTGTGGACACACACACCTCCAACGGGGCCGACTACCAGTACACCATCACACTCATTCCCACCCAGCCCGACAAGCTGGGACCAGAGCTAAGCAAGTACCTGCAAAACAGCCTCTTGCCGGCCCTCTACAAAGGCATGGACCAGAAGCACTGGCCCATGACGCCCTACGTCGACTTTGAGGGCGAAACACCCGAGAGTGGCCTGCGTGCTTTTCTCGAAAGCCCGCGCTACTCCACCGGCTACGCGGCGCTGTTCAACACCATCGGCTTCATGCCCGAAACGCACATGCTCAAGGCGTTTGGGCCACGGGTGCAGGCCACCTACGACTTACTGCTGACTTACCTGCAAGTCGTTGGCCAGCAGGCGCCTGCCTTGCTGGCAGCCCGCGCCGCCGCCGACCAGGCGCTGGCCACCCAAACGCAGTTTCCGCTGGCTTGGGCGCTGCGCGACACGGCCACGGCCACAGTGCAGTTTCGGGGCTACGAGGCAGGGCACAAGGCCAGCGCCGTAAGTGGCCAGCCGCGCCTCTACTACGACCGCACCCGGCCCTACACCCGGCCCGTGCCCTACTACAACGCGGCCCGCGCCACGGCCGTGGCCGCCGCGCCAGCAGCCTACGTTATCCCCATTGCCTGGGGCGAAGTGCTTGACAACCTGAGCCGTAACGGCGTGGTACTGCGCCAGCCCAGCCAATCCCTCACTGGCCCCAGTGAAACCTACGCCATTACCGACTACAAAACCAGCCCGCGCCCCTACGAGGGTCACTACCTGCATTCGCAGGTCAAATTGGCCAGCTTACGCCCGCCGCAGCCCACCACGCTGGCGCCCGGCACCTACTACCTGGCCGTGCTGGCCGAGCAAGGGCCCGCTGCCCGCTACCTGGTGCAGGCGCTGGAGCCGCAGGCCACCGACTCGTTTTTTGCCTGGAACTTCTTCGACAGCATTTTGCAGCAGAAAGAACACTACTCCGACTACGTGTTTGAGGATTTGGCCGCCGAATTCCTGACTCAAACCCCGGCCGTGCGCCAACAGCTGGAAGCCGCCAAAAAAGCCGACCCCGCCCTGGCCGCCAGCGGCCCGGCGCAGCTCGAATGGGTGTACCAGCACTCGCCCTACGCCGAGGCAGGCTACCGCCGCTACCCGGTGCTGCGCTGGCTGGGGCCGGTGCCCCGGTAGCGGGCCACGCCCCGCAGGGCGGGCTACACTCCTCGGCCAGAAAGCGCCAACCATCGGCGCAGGGCCGGGAAGCGTCGATTGGTGAGCGGGCGGGGGCGGGCAGCGGCGCACTTTTGTGCATCCTACCGCCGCATTACTTCCCTCCCCAGTCATGGAACGCAAGCATTTTCTCAAAAGCCTACTGGCCGGCGTGGCCGGTGCCCCAGCCCTGCTCGCCGCCTGCAGCAAAGAGTCGGTAGCCCCGGCCAGCACCACCGGCACCACTACTACCGGCACCACGGGCACCACCACGAGCAGCTGCGCGGTAGCTCCCACCGAAACGGAGGGGCCCTTTCCGACCCACGTGCCGTCGTCGTACGTGCGTGCCGACATCACCGACGGCAAAGCCGGCTACGCCCTCACGGCCACGCTCACCATCACCAACAGCACCGCCAGCTGCGCCCCACTGGCCGGCGTGCTGGTTGACATCTGGCACTGCGACGCCGAAGGCAACTACTCAGAATACGGCGGCTCGGGCATGCAAAGCACCAACTACACGGCCGTCCACTTTTTGCGCGGCCGCCAAACCACTGACGCCCAGGGGCAGGTGACGTTCAAAAGCGTTTTTCCGGGCTGGTACTCGGGCCGCGCCACCCACATTCACGTGCACGTGTACAGCGCCACTGGCACTTCGCTGAAGGTAACCCAGATTGCCTTTCCCGAAGGCACGGGCACGGCCGTGGCGGCCGTCAACGGCTACGCCAAGGGCCTGAGCGGCTACACCAGCAACGCCAGCGACAATGTATTCAGCGACGGCGTGGCCCTGGAGCTGGCCGCCGTTACGGGTACCACCACGGCAGGCTTCCAGCTAGCGATAGCGCTGGCCGTGCCGGCCTAAGGCGGGGCGGCAGCGCTATCGCCGTTTGCCAGCACGTCGTGCTCAGCTGGCGGCGCGGGCGTTTTTGCCAGTCTTACCCAGCGCCGCTTGGTTTTCACTTTTCGCACTCCACTATTACCCGCATGTTGCCCCGGACCATCACGTTTTGCTACCGCAAGGTGCTCGATGCCGCGGCCGGCGCAGCGCCTTCGTGGGACCAGCTGGTCCTGGCCGCCACCTACGCCGAGTTTCGGCTGCAAGCCCAAACCCTTGACCCGGCCCGGCGCTACCGCACGCTGGCCGAGCTGTTGCAGCACGTGCCGGGAGCCGAGCGGCTGCACTTCCTGGTGAGCGCGGCCGTGCGCGGCTACCTGGCGCAACTCGAAGGCTGGGTACCCGACGTGCTCGACAACCTGGGCCGGCGTGCCCTCCGCTTTACGCAGTTTCAGTTCGAGCTGCTGAGCGCCGACGTACTCGACCCGACCCGGCACCGGGTAGCCATCAGCTTTTATAGCGAGCCGCTGCACTGGCACGCTACCGTGGGCACCTACCTGCTGGTAGCGGAGCCCGGCCCGCCGGCCCCCAGCGGCGAAATACTCACCCGCCTGGTGTCGCTCCAGCCCTACCTCAGTATTCACTCGCTCAGCCCGGCTGAATGAGGCCCGTCTGCCGGCACCGTACATGCGCAGTATAGCATTTAAGTATTTATAAATCAATTGATTAACTTCAATTTTTCATGAAGCAAACGCCCGCTAAAATTTTTCTGGCCGAGCAGCGGGGCCGGCTGGCTACCGCACAGTTTGCGCGCTACTGCACGCTGCCATTTGGGGAGTATGCTGCGGCCGGCCGCGCGCCAGTGGGCGCGTTGTTTGCCCTGAATGAGGAAACCCTGGCCGGCGGGCAGGCCATCGCCCTGCCCGCCGACCGGGCCGCCTGGGTGCTGGTGCTGCCCATTACGGGCGCGGTGCGGGCCGGCCGGGCCGCGGCCGACACCGCCCTGGTGGAGGTAGAAGAAGCCTACCTGCTACCCGTGGCGGCGGGCGGCACGGTGCATTTCAGCAACCCCTACCCCACCGACGCGGTCACGTGGCTGCACCTCTGGCTAGTCGCTGATAGCAGCCAGCAGCCAGCAGAACAGCTCTTTAGCTTTGCGAATAAGCCGCTGGCCAACCAGCTAACCCAGGTAGTGCCCACCGGCCCGTGGCCGGTGCGGGCCAGCCTGGGGCGGTTTGCGGGCCGGGCCGAAGCAGTGTACGAGCTGCCCGAGCCGGGCGCGTGCTGCTTTGCCTACGTGCTGGCCGGGGCGTTTGAGGTAGCGGGCCGCCTGCTGCATGCCCACGACGGCCTGGCCCTGTGGGCTGCCCCGGCGGTGGAGCTGGAGGCCCTGAGCAACGACGCGCTGCTGCTGCTACTAGCCCTGCCCCCGGCTCCATGAGGCCCCGGTGGCCGGGGGGGGCGCGGCTGGTTGGTCGCCCGCGGGCTAGCTTGCGAGCGGTTTTAGCTCCCCTTCACCAGATGTTTTTTTCTTCGCCCCGCCAGGCGCAAGCCCTATTACTGCACGCAGTTATCTGGGGGCTGCTGGGCGTGCTGGTTTTTACGCAGCCCACCGGCGAGGTACCCGCCCCCCAGGCCTACTGGCTGCAGGCGGGGCTGTTGGCGGGGCTACTGGGCGTGTTTTACTTGAATGCGGGCTGGGCCGTGCCCCGGCTTTTATACGGGCAGCGCGGGGCAGCCTACTTTGGGTTTTTGGTGGTGGTGGTGGTGGGCGTGGCGGCCAGCCACCGCCTGGTGCAGCAGCGGCTGGCTACGCCCAGGCAGCTAGGTGGCGCCCAGCCGCGGCCCTCGCGGTGGGAAGGCCGGGCTCCGCACCCGCCCGGACCCGCGCAGCCGGGTGGCCGCCCGCCGCGCCGCCCGCCCAGTGGCCCCGGCTCCGGCTGGGCCAACCCAGCGGTGCTGCTCTCGACGCTGCTGGTGCTGGGCCTGGGCACGAGCGTGGCGGCCGTGCAGCGCGGGCAGCGCGAGGCACTGGCGCGGGCCGCCCTGGAGCAGGAAAAGCTCAGCACCGAGCTGTCGTGGCTGAAGGCGCAGCTCAACCCCCACTTTTTCTTTAACACGCTGAATAACATTTACTCGCTTACGCTGCTCGACGGCGAGCAGGCCCGCGATGCCATTCACCGGCTTTCGCGCCTGATGCGCTACGTGCTCTACGACACAGCCACCGGCCTGGCTCCGCTGAGCCAGGAAATCCAGTTTGTGCAGGACTATATTGACCTGATGCACCTGCGCCTGACCGACAACGTGGCCGTAAAACTCAGCCTGCCACAGCCCCTGCACGAGGCAGCCATTGCCCCCCTGCTGCTGCTCACCTTCGTCGAAAACGCCTTTAAGCACGGCGTGAGCGCCTTGGTGCCCTGCACAATTGTGGTAGTGGTGCGGCAGCCCACACCCGCCACCCTCGACGTGACGGTGGAAAACGACGTGTTTCCGGACCGGCCCCGGCCGCTCGATGGCCAGAGCGGCATTGGCCTGGCCAATACCCGGCGGCGGCTCAACCTGCTTTACCCCGGCCGCCACACGCTCCGCATCACTAGCCTCGCTACCCACTACCAGGTGCAGCTCACCCTCACGCTGCTGCCTTAACTGCCCATGACCTTACCCTGCATTGCCGTTGACGACGAGCCCCTGGCGCTCAAGCTGCTCACCACATTTATCGAGCAGACGCCTTTTTTGCAGCTCGTGGGCAGCTATACCAATGCCGTGGCGGCCCTGCGCGGCCTGCAGCAGCCGGGCCCACCGGTGGCCGTGCTGTTTCTGGACATTCAGATGCCCGACCTCAATGGCCTGGAGCTGGCCCGGGTGCTCGACCGGGGCCCCGGCAGCCAGGGGCCACGCGTGGTTTTCACCACGGCCTTCGCCCACTACGCCCTCGATGGCTACCAGGTAAATGCCCTGGATTATCTGCTCAAGCCTTTTACCTACGCCGAATTTTTGCGCAGCGCGCAGAAAGCGCTGGCTTATACCCAGGCCCAGGCTGCGCCCAGCCCGGCCCTCCCCGCCGAGCCCGCCGCCGACTACCTCTACCTAAAGGTGGAGCATCAGCTGGTGCGGGTACCCTTCGGCGACATCCTGTATGTAGAAGGCCTCAAAGACTACGTGAAGGTGCACCGGCGTAGCGAAACACGGGCCCTGCTCTCGCTCACCAGTCTCAAAGGGCTGGAAGAGCGCCTGCCGCCGCACCGCTTCCTGCGCATTCACCGTTCCTACATTGTGGGGCTCGACCACATCACCTCCATTGGCCGGGGCACGGTGCAAATTGGCCCCGCTACCATCCCGGTAAGCGATAGCTACCGCGAAGCACTTGAGCGGTTTGTCAGCCGCTTGAAGTAGGGTAAAATCTTCAGCCTATGGGGCCAGCTATTCGTCGATGGCACTAGTTGTGGCGAAGTCGGCCAGAAAGCGACGCAGCTGCTCGGGCGCGTGCACGGCCAGGCCGGGCGGCCGGGCGTAGCCGGGCTGCTCCGCCAGCGGAAAGTAGCCCGTGGTAGCGCGCAAATCTTGGGTATCGGCGGCCACAAACCCCATGCGCCAGTCGGGAAACATGCGGCCGGTGGCCAGCCCCTCGTGCAGCACAAACGAATGCTTGTGGCGCGGGTCACGGGCAATTTTAGCGTATAGCTCCTGCGCCTCATCACGCGGCCCCTCAATCACTTGTACAAACTCGTGGGTATTGGCCGCGTACAGCAGCAGTCCCGAGAGGCGATGGTCCTGATTGTAAGCGCGGGCTTGGCGCAACAGGTGCGTCAGGTCCTTGGGGCTCATGCCCTCACCCGAGGCCAGGCTGTGGTAGATAAGGTGGTAGAGCGGCTGGGGAGCAAGCATGCGCAAACGAGGAGAAGGAACTCGTTTTTACGGCGCAGCACCGGCGAAGTTAGGCTGGTGGCCGGAGCTTGCTCCGGCCACCAGCCTGCTAAACAGAAGCGTACGCACAGCCTTTCACTGGTAATCAATACCTAGGCTACCGGCGGGGCAATGGGCTTCATCTCTTGCAAAATATCGTGGCCCATTTTGTCGCGCTTAGTGGCCAGGTAGGTTTCGTTATGCTGGTTGGGGGCAATTTCGATGGGCACGGTTTCGACCACCTCAATGCCGTAGGCACTGAGGCCGGTGCGCTTGCGAGGGTTGTTGGTGAGCAGGCGCAAATCGCGCAGGCCCAAGTCGCGGATAATTGCCGCGCCCACGCCGTAGTCGCGCTCATCACCCCGGAAACCCAGGTCCTCGTTGGCCTGCACGGTATCGCGGCCGGCTTCCTGCAACTTATAGGCTTTCAGCTTGTTAAGCAAGCCAATGCCGCGGCCCTCCTGGTTCATGTACACGATTACGCCGCGGCCCTCGCGGTCAATCTGCTCCATGGCCTGGTGCAGCTGCGGGCCGCAGTCGCAGCGGCACGAGCCGAAGATATCGCCCGTCACGCACGAGCTGTGCACGCGCACCAGCACCGGCTCGGGGCCGGTGATGTCGCCCTTCACCAGGGCCAGGTGCTGCGCGCCGTTGGAGCGCTGGGTGTAGGCGTAGAGGTCAAAATCGCCGTGGGCAGTGGGCAGCTTCACCGTGATTTCGCGCTGGATAAGGCTTTCCTGCGCCAGGCGGTACTTGATGAGGTCCTGCACCGAAATCAGCTTCAGGTTCCACTGCTTGGCCACCTTCTCGAGGTCGGGCAGGCGGGCCATTTCACCGTCTTCCTTGAGTATTTCGACCAGCACGCCGGCCGGCTCAAAGCCCGCCAAGCGGGCCAAATCGACGCCCGCCTCGGTGTGGCCGGCGCGGCGCAGCACGCCTTCCTTGCGGGCCTTGAGCGGGAAAATGTGCCCCGGCTTGCCCAAGTCCTCGGGCTTGGTGGCGGGGTCGATGAGGGCCAGAATGGTCTTGGAGCGGTCGGAGGCCGAGATGCCGGTGGTCACGCCGTTGGTCAGCAAATCGACCGATACCGTGAAGGGCGTGGCGTGCAGGGCCGTGTTGCGGCCCACCATCAGGTCGAGGCCCAGCTCGTCGCAGCGCTCGGCGGTGAGGGGCGCGCACACCAGGCCGCGCCCGTGGGTGGCCATAAAGTTGATGACTTCGGGCGTGGCGCAGCGGGCGGCGCAGATAAAGTCGCCCTCATTTTCACGGTCCTCGTCATCTACAACGATTACAACTTTGCCGGCCCGGATATCTTCAATGGCGGATTCGATGGTGTCAAGCATGGGATATTTTTCGATAAAACCTTTTCTATCAGTTTCTTACACTAATGAAAAAGGTGACTGGTTTGCCGTGTGGGCCCTGGCGTTAGGCTGGGAGCAGCGCGGCTTTCTGGGTGGGTAAAACGTTCGGGCAAGCCCTAAAGACGAGTAACAGCTAACTCACTCAATCGGCCCGCTGGAAGCGCTGGGTGGGCTGCCACACGGCCGGCGCGGCCCCGCGCAGGTAGCGCCAGTAGCCCAGCAGCAGGGCGGCGTTCATGCTGTAAAAGTGGGTGATAAACCGCAGCTGCCGCAGGTGCCAGCCCCCGGCGCGGCGCAGCACCAGGTCGAGCAGTAGCAGCAGCGGCAAACCCAGCTGGCCCAGCAGCGCCAGCTGAAAAAACCAGCCCGCCCCCCGCGCCACCAGCGCCGCCGTGGCCGCCAGCGCCGCCAGCAGCAGCAGCGGCGTGTACCAGCGCAGCACCTTGTGCGACCACAGCATGAAGCTCACCCCACGCCAGGGTGGCCACAGCAGCGCCCGGAAAACCTTCAGGTTCTGGAAGTTGCCGGTCGAGATGCGGGTTTTGCGGCGAAACTCCTCCCGCAGGTGGTCCGACACATCTTCGTAGCACACGGCGGCCGGCTCGTTAATGGCCTGGTAGCCAGCTTGCAGCACGGCCATGGAGCTGTAAAAATCATCGACGATAAACGCCGCTGGGGCCGGGTAGTAGCAGGCCTGGCGCACGGCAAAGCAGCCCCCAAACGCCCCAGCCATGGCACCCCACACCGTGCCCTCCTGGTACTTGAGGCGGTTTTCGCGCGCCAGATAAGCCTTTTCCTGGCCGGAAATACCCTCGGCCCGGTGCTCAGGATTGAGAATGTGGCCGCCCACCAGGCCAATTACTGGGTTATAAAAATGCTTGACTAACTGATAGATAGCATCAGGCGTGAAAAACACGTTGGCATCGGTGAGCACGAGCACGGGCGCGGTGGCTTGCTGGGCCAGGCTCTCGATAACGGTGGCCTTGCCGGTGCGCTCGGTGTAGGCGGTGATGCGCAGCTGCGGATGCTGCCGGGCCAGGGCAGCCAGCAGGTCGTTGGTGCCATCGGTCGAGCAGTCGGAGCCCACCAGCAGCCGGAGTTTGTGCAGCGGATAGGTGGTATCGAACGTGCTGCGGATTTTTTCGGCCAGCACGCTTTCCTCGTTGTGGGCGGCCAGCAGAATATCCACGGCCGGCAGCTCGGGCGCACCGGGGGCGTGCACGAGTTGGTTGGGTTGGCGGCCACGCGCCAGCCGCGCCACCAACAGCGGAAACACGGCGTAGGTGTGCGCCACCAGCAGCAGGCAAAGCCAGAAAACCCCGATGAGTACAGCGTTCGGCATCAGCGCGCAGCCACGGGCCGCAGCCGGGCATAAAGGGTTTCGAAGCGCTCCGTGACGCGGCGGTTGTCGTAAATCTCGGCAGCCGTAGCCGCGGCAGCGGCCCCAATGGCGGCCACTGGCAGGCGGCCGTGGTAATAGTCGCGCAGGGCCTGCTGCCAGGCGGCGGCCCCGTCGCGCAGCACGCTGTCGTGGCCGTCGCGCACGGCCACGCCTTCGGCTCCGAGGCCGGTGCTCAAAATGGCTTTGCCCAGGGCCAGGCCCTCGATGATTTTGATACGCATGCCGCCGCCGCTCAGCAGCGGCACCAGCATGAGGTCGTACTGGCGCATGAAGGCGGCGGCCGAGTTTACAAAGCCGTGAATAAATACGTTGTCGGTGCGCGGGGCCAGCAGGTGGGCGGGCGGCGCGGTGCCGGCCACGTGCAGCGCCAAGTCGGGCAGCTCGGCGTGGATGGCCGGCCACACCTCGCGCAGCAGCCACTCCAAGCCTTCGAGGTTGGGCAGCCAGTTGAGCGAGCCAATCATAAACACGGTGCGCAGCTGGGGCACCACGGCCGGGTCGGGCTGAAACGCGGATAGCTCCACGGCGGCCGGCACCAGCGCCACGGGGGCCGGGCAGCCCAGCTCGCGCAGGCGCACGATGTCCTCTTCAGTAATGGCGGCCACGGCATCGACGTGGCGCACCAGCCACTTCTCAAATGCTTGCATACGTTGCGCCAGGCTATTGAAGTACCACGTCTTCAATATGTTACGACTACCTTGGGCCAGTGTTTCCCAAATACGATACTCCACGTTGTGGGCGCGCAGCACTACGGGCGGCAAGTTGGGGAGCCGCCCCGCCCGGTGCTCCTGGTGCAGGTAGCCCGCGTACCAGCCCACCGACGTGCCTTCAATCTGAACTACGTCAAATTGCTCATCTACCAGTAGTTGGCTTAAAACTTCGCTCAACGGCAGGCTGATGAAGCGCTCCATATTATATGGAATACCTTGGCCAATACCCAGCGGCCCGGTCCCGCGGGGCTGCAACAGATTTTGCAGCGCCTTCAGCGGGTTGAGGTTGGTGTTCACTTCCACGGGCACCAGCCGAAAACTGGGGCCGAGGTGGTCGAGCACGTTGGCGGGCTGGTGGTGCTTGGGCGTGTTGATGGCGAGCATCGTGACGCGGTGGCCGGCCCGCAGCAGCCCCGCCGTGATGTTATAAATCCCAATTGCGCCCCCGTCGTGCAACGGAAAAGGCACGCGCGGACTTACCTGAAGAATGTGCATGAACTCGGGGCGGCCGGCTACCAGCAACTAGCTGGCCGCTTTTGGTAGAAAGGTTGGAGGCACAAAGAACGCCACCAGTCAACGGCCGGCCGGCACCAGCCAGCGTGGCCTACCTATTTATACTGCTTGTGTACGGCCTGAATCTGGGCCTCGTTGCCGAGCACCAGCAGCACGTCGCCGGCGGCGGGGCGGTAGTCAGCGGCGGGGCTCACCTCCAGCTCACCGCCCTGGCCACGGCGCAGGGCAATAACGGTAGCCCCGGTGCGCGAGCGCACGTCGAGCTCCCGAATGCTTTGGCCGCGCACGCTGGGCCGCATCTCGCTGAAGGACAGCTCTTCAAGGCGCAGCTTGTTGGGGTCGAGGCCCGAAATCATGTCGAGAAACCGAATGACCTCGGGGCGAATAATGAGGTTGGCCATGTGCGAGCCGCCGATTTCGTCGGGCATTACCACCGAGTTGGCCCCGGCCGACAGCAACTTGCTCACGCTGCTGCGGGCGCTGGCCCGGGCAATGATGAGCACGTGGGGGTTGAGTTCGCGGGCCGTGAGCGCAACAAACACGTTGTCAGCATCTTTGGGCAAAGCCGTTATAAGGGCGCGGGCGTGCTCGATGCCCGCCTGGCGCAGGGTGGCGTCGAGGGTGGCGTCGCCGTACACGGCCGGAATCTGCTGGCCCCCGGTGCCGCCGGCGTCGTTCACGGCGCGCAGCATGGCTTCGTTTTGCTCTACTACCACGGCGCGGGTGCCGCTGTGGCGCAGCTCGTCGTATGCCTTGTAGCCGTTGCGCCCGAAGCCGCACACGATAACGTGGTCGCGAAAGCTCTTGATTTCCTGGTCGGCGCGAATCATGCGAAAAAGGTGGCGCAGCTCGCCGTCAAAAATGTACGTGGTGAGCACCGACACGAGGTAGGCCACCACCAACAGGTTGAATAAGATATAAAACGACACGAAGATGCGCCCCGTGTCGGAGAGCGGGTGCACTTCGCCAAAGCCGACCGTAGAGGCCGTTATCACCGTCATGTAAAAGGCGTCGATGAAGGAATAATTTTCCAGCATCATGAAGCCGCCCACCCCCACCGCGAAGCTGAAAGCGAGCAGGGCCAGGGCCAGCCACAAGCGGGAAAGGTTAAGTTCTTTGAGCATATTTTCAGTTATCAGTCATTACTTATCATTTCTTTATAATCACTTGCTAATCAGTCATAAAATGAGCTTCTTCCTCCTTGTTTCTCATGCCTGCTACTTGACTTAAGTATTTGCCGCCGCCGTGTCCGGCAGTTGCGTTTCTTCACTCGTGAGCGGCGGAAACACAAACTGCGCGGCGGCGGCCACGAGCGGAGCCGGGTCGGCGCGGTAGTGGTTGAGGCGGGTGCGCAGGGCGGCCGTCCAGCCGGCGGGCTGGGTGGCTTGCGCCCGCAGCGCGGCCAGGGCTAGACGGCGCAAGCGGGCATCGGGG
The DNA here is from genome assembly GCF_054779975.1 of Hymenobacter arcticus. NCBI lineage: Bacteria > Pseudomonadati > Bacteroidota > Cytophagia > Cytophagales > Hymenobacteraceae > Hymenobacter > Hymenobacter arcticus. The sequence goes on along the minus strand of NZ_BAAGXF010000004.1, from coordinate 210,354 downwards.
CTGACGGCGAGGGCGTGCTCCAGCACAAGCAGCGAATTTACATCTTCTTGAGAAGCAATTCGTTGCCGACTATCATCAAGGGCGCGGACGGTAGCCATGAGCACCTCCGCATCCAGGGCGTCGGTGGCGGCCAAGCTAGTCAGATATGGGGCCAGTTCGGGCCAGGGCAGCCCCGCCAGGGCAAGCCGCACTTGCAGCCGCACCGTGAGCGGGTCGGGGTGCAGGGCGGCTAGCACGCCGTGCACCACGGGCTGTAAGCGGCTGCGATTGCTGGCCAGGGCGGTGTGCAGGGCAGTGAGCGTGGCCTGCAGCACGCGCCGCTGGGGCAGCACCTGGGTCACCGCTTCGGCCAGGGCGGCGGCATCCTGGGTGGCGTAGGTGGCAAACAGGGCGCGGGCGGCGGCCTTGTACTCGTCGGGCAGCGGCGAGTGCAGGCGGGCGAGGAGCGGCGGCAGCAGCACCCGGCCGGGGTCGGCGAGTGGCAGCGAAGCGAAGCGGCCCAGCACCCGTACCCGCAGCAGGGCATCGGGGTGGCCGAGCAGCGCAGCCAGCAGCGCCAGCACCTGCTGCTGCACGACGGGCGAGAGCCGGTCGGTGGGCAGCCAGACCACGCCGGCGGCCACGGCCGGGTCGGGGTCAGTGGCGGCGGCCAGCAGAATGGGCCAGGTTTCAGCACGCTCCAGGTGGGGCCACAGGGCCCGGAGCAGGGCCACGCGCACGTCGCGGTGCAGCGGGCGGGCGGCCATTTCGAGCAGCAGCGGGTACGCGGCGGGCGTGTCGAGGTCGCCGAGCAGGCGGATAACCTCCTTGGCTACCGTCACCTTTTGGTTGGGTACCACTTGCAGCAGGGCCAGCGCCCGGGCGGCGGGCATTTCCAGCAGCGTGGAGCGCAGGGCATAAATGGCGATACGGGCGCGGTCATCATCCAAGGCTTCTGTCAACACGGGCACACCTTGCCCATTATCGAGCCGGGCCAGGGCGCGCAGCGCAGTGTCGCGCACGGCGAGGTTTTCCGTACGCGCATCGGCCAGGCTAATCAGGCGCGCCGGGAACACGGCCGGCAGCGCGGCCAGCTGGTGAATAGCTTGGATGAGCGTGGGCGTATCACGCTGCTTATCTTGTGTCAGCTGGGTGAGCGTTTCGGCAAACAGGTGCTGCTGCGTCGGGGTCCAGCGGTAGAAGCCGGTGAGCAGGGGCAGCACGAAGCGCGTTTTACCAGTCGAGAATCGCCCTTGGTAGGCGCGCTGCCCCAAAAACGGCGTCAGTAAATCCCGCCGCCGCCGGTGCAGGTAGGTATACACTACGGGCAGCGTTACCACACTGGGGTCGCTGGCCAGCAGGGCCGGAATGAGCGTAGCAAAGCGGTCGGACCGGTGCCAGGCCAGCAATTGCAAAATCTGGGAGGCCACGTGGGCTTGCCGCGTGGTGGCGAGCACGCGTTCCAGCAGGTCGGTCAGCTCCTCAAACACGCGTAGCCGCCGGCCCAGGCTGCGGGCCACCTGCACCAGCAGCGATTCTCGCTCGCGGGTAGCCCAAGCTTGCAGCACCGGCAGCAGCGCCGGCACAATCGCCCGCACGTCGGCATCGGTGAGTTGGTTGCCCAGCGAACCGAAATACACTTGCCCCCGTGATTTTGCCAGCTCGCCCAGCCACGCCGCCGCCCACTCGGGCTGAAACGGCACCAGCGATACTACCAGCTGCTCGGCATAGCGGGCGGTGGCTGGCGATAAGTCGGCGGCGTTCAGCGCATCGCGCAAAATCTGACTAAGTTCTTCTAAATGAGCAGTTTGCCAACGCGCCGGGGGTAGGCTGGCCAGCGCCGCCAGCATGGTTTGCCGCACCGGGTCCTGCTCGTTGGCACGGGCCCGCACCAGAGCCAGCGCCGCCGGCAGCTGGGCGCGGTGGTAGCGGGCCACCCCAATTTGCGCGGCCAGCGCCAGGGTGCGCAGCTTGGCATCGGGGTTGCGCACGAAGGGGTCGAGCACGGCGCGGGCCTCGTCCCAGGGCAGGAAGGTGGCGTAGGGCAGCCGCTGGGCCGGGCGCGTTGCCAGCGCGGGCAGGGCCAGGTGGCGCCGGGCCTCGGCCTCGCGCAACTCACTAGGCAGCAGCGCTACTGTGGGAGTTGGCAACACCCCCTCGGTGCTACGCCACCCGTTGCCGGCCACGCCAAACGCGGCCCGGCGCACCGCGGGCGGCACGCGGGGCAGCCAGGCGGCGCGGTCGGCCACGAGGGCGGGGCGGTAGTGCAGCACCGCCAGCAGCCGAACTTGGGTGAGGCGGTGGGCAAACCGGCTGATATCGAGCCGGACGGCCGCGCCGTCTGCGTGCGCCAGCAGCAAATCCACTACCTCGTTGGGGCGGCGCGCGGCCACAGGTTGCCAGTCGATGCGGGCCGGCGACTCGTAGCGCAGCAGCGCTTGCGCTAGCGCCAGGGCGTGGGCGGGGCGGCGCTCGGCTAGGGCGGGCAGCACCGCGTTTAGGTGATATAAGAGCCGGGCATCGGGGGCGGTCTGTGCTTGCTGCTGGGCGTGCTGCTGCGCAAAGGCGATATCCGGGTGGTACTTGGCCAGCCGTATCCAATTGTTCGTTCCCCAACCTGGCAGCACGGCCGCCACGTGTTTTTCGACCAGGGCGGCGGTGCCGAAGTGCAGGAACGACGCCAGCCGGTCGTCGGCGCGGATGGCTAGCTCTTCCAGCAGCGCATCTACTACGGCGAGCCGGCCCCGCTGCCGCAGGTTGCGCAGCAGCTTGGGCTGCGCTTTGCGCGTGAGGCTGCCAAACGCCAGCCGCACCTGCGCATCGGTGCAGGCGAGGGCTACCAGGCTGAGCGCCAGGCCGCGCAGCAACCGCGACTGGTCGGCCAAGCCAGCCAACACGCGCGCTCCGTCGCCGCTGCCATAGCAAGCCAGTAAGGCCGACTGCCGCTCGTAGAAGCTGTTAGCCGTAGCGAGCCCTTGCAGCAGGCCCGCGGCCGCGGCATCGGTGCGGGCCTGCTGCCCCAGCGCCACCAGGCGCTGCACCCGGTTGTCGTAGGGGGCGGCCTCAAGTTCGGCCAGGAGCGCGTCAACAGTCATTAGTATTGATTAGTAATTAGTTACGCATTACGCGCTACCACCGTACCCAGCAATTGGGCCAACTGGTTGTCGAGCTTGGTGAGTTCATTATAACGCAGCAGCGCGTTCAGCTTCTCGTTGTCGTCGAGGCGCGGGTCGTTGAGTTGGGCCAGGCACTGCTGGCGCTCGCGCTGCACGTGGCACTTGTTGAGGCGCAGAATGGCGTTATCGCAGGCCAACTGCAAGAGGTTCAACTCGGTAGGCACGTGAATATCCTTGATGCGCCAGTTGGGGCTGAGGTCGTAGCGCTCGGTGGCGAAGTCAGCCAGCAGGCTCCGGATGGCGGCGTCTTCGTGGTGGGCCAGCTGGCGCATCGTGGGCAGCTGGCCCTGCAAAAAGGCCGCGCGGCACTCGTCCCACAGCTGGGCGTAGAGGGGCGTGCGCAGCGGCGTATCTTCCATTTGACTCAGTAAATAATGCGCCACCGACACGTCGGGCTGCACCTCGTGGGGGCCGTAGAGCACCAGCAGGCGCAGCACGGCCTGCTCGCACTGTTGCAGCAGGTCGAGGGGGTGGGCCAGCTCTTCGGGACCGGCAAAGGGGCCCGCCAGCTGGGCTGCCTGCTCTTCCGAGCCACTCGTGACGCCGTACATGGCCATCTCGATTTCCTCCTCGGGCGTGAGGGGGCGGGCCGCAGCCGGGGCGGCGGGCGGCGTGGGGCGCGGGGTGGCGCTGGGGGCGGGCGACTGCGAGCCACTCCTACCGGGCGGGCTGGTTTTGAGGAGCTTGTTGTATTCGGTGATAATCACCTGCTCCTCAAAGCCAAAGGCTACGGCCGTTTGCTGCAAAAACACCTGGCGCTTGAGGCCGTCGGGCACCTTGGCAATGCTGTGGAGCACCTCCCGGATAGCCTCGGCCTTCTTCACCGGGTCGTGACTGGCCTCGCGGGCCACGAGCGTGGTTTTGAAGGTAATGAAGTCCTGGCTCTGGTTTTCGATGTAGTCGGCAAAGCGCTGGTCGCCCACCTTGCGGATGTAGCTGTCGGGGTCGTCGCCGTCCGGAAACAGCACCACGCGCACATTGAGGCCGCCTTCCAGCAGCAGGTCGGTGCCGCGCAGGCTGGCCTTGATGCCCGCCGCGTCGCCATCGTACAGCACCGTCACGTTGTCGGAATACCGCTTGATGAGCCGGATTTGCCCTTCCGTGAGCGAGGTGCCCGACGAGGCCACCACGTTTTTGATGCCGCCCTGGTGCAGGCTCAGTACGTCGAGGTAGCCCTCCACGAGGTAGCACACTTCGGCTTGCCGGATGCTTTGGCGCGCCTGAAACAGCCCGTAGAGCACATCCGACTTGTGGTAAATCTCCGACTCGGGCGAGTTGAGGTACTTCGCCATCTTGTCGTCGCGCTTCAGGGTGCGCGCCCCGAAGCCAACCACCCGGCCGCTCACGTTGTGAATCGGGAACATCACGCGCCCCCGGAAGCGGTCGTAACGCCGGCCGGTATCGTGGCCCTGGTCGTCCTCGCGCTTGATGACGAGACCAGTTTTTTCGAGGTATTTGAGCTGGTAACCCGCCTTTTCGCCGGCCTTCAGCAGGTCGTCCCACTGGTCGAGCGAGTAGCCCAGCTCAAAGGTTTGGATGGTGGTCAGGTTCAGGCCCCGCTCCTTGAGGTAGGCGTAGCCCACGCCCATGCCCTCCTCCGTGTTTTGGAGCAGCCGGTGATAATGGTCTTTAGCCCAGCTAGATACGATGTACTGCGAGTCGCGCTCATTCTGGGCCAGCTGCTCTTCGGGGGTGCGCTCCTCCTCCTCGGGCACGGCCACGCCGTACTTTTTGGCTAGGGCGCGCAGGGCTTCGGGGTAGCTGCTGCCCTCCACGTCCATCACAAACTGGATAACGCCGCCCGCCTTGCCGCAGCCGAAGCACTTGTAGAGCCCTTTGCTGGGGTTTACCGAAAACGAGGGCGATTTTTCGTTGTGAAACGGGCAGCAGGCCCAGTAGTTCTGGCCCTGGCGCTTGAGCTGCACGTAGTCGCCCACCACCTCCAGGATGTCGGCGGTGTGGATAATCTGGTCAACGGTTTCTTTGGGGATGCGGGCCACGGGTTCTGCTTATGGAAGTCAAATTTACACCCGCCGCGGGCCGGGCTAGTACCGGGCTGACTACCATGCCCGGCCCGTGCCACAAAAGCGCTACCGGCTTCCCGCGCTGGCGGCGGCCCAGGCACGGGGCTGGTGGCCTTAGTACGCACAGGTTGCCTACCCTGTGGGTTTTTCATAAAAGAAGCCCGGCCAATTAGTTGACCGGGCTCCTTCGTATTTTATAGCAGCCTTGTATTCCTACATCCACAGGGCGCGCATGCTCGCGGGCCAACAGTCGGGCACTTCTACGCCCAGGCTCACAGCGGCTGGGCTACTACGCGGCTCACCAGCTAGGGGCGGCTCACGGCGTCGAGAGCCTGGGCGGCAGTAAACTCCTTTTCAACCGTAGAGTAGCCGGGGGGCGAAATGCGCTTGCCGCTGCTGGTGATGAACGTAGGCTTCAGCTTGAGGGTGAAGCGCAGGGGCTGGCGGTCACGGTCGGTGAGGCCAAGCGCAAAATCGGCCAGGCTCTCGCCCGACTGCTTGCCCATTACCTTGCTCAGGTCGCTTTCCACCATAATGGGGGCCGTAACGAGGCCGCCGTTGGCGGGCACTTCGATGCGCTGGTTGGTGTGGCCTTTGGCTACTCCCTTATCGTCGATGAGGGCGATGTAGTCGAACTCGTTGAGGGCGGCCGTTTCGTTGTTGGGGTTGCGAAACTCCAGGTTCACCCGCATGCGCAGGGGCAGGTTGCCGGCGGTGGCCGCCACGGCCAGCAGGGCCCGCTCGGCGGTACCCAGGTCGCCGGCCTGGCGCATGTTCAGCACATTCACGCCGCCTACGGTGGCTTGGTCTACGGAAGCCAGGCGCACGTCAACGTTCTTGAACGCTTTGGCTTGCTGCACCTGCTCCTGGATGCCGCACTGGCTGAGCCCAGCCACGGCCAGCAGGCCGGCAAACGCCTGCGCCGCCACGCGGTTCTTTGAGGGAATAGAAGAAAACATAGTAGAAAAAAACGAAGGGTGAAAAAACGAATGTTCGCCTTTTACTCCTATTCTATCAATTAGTTGTACCATTTGAAAAACTTTTTTGTCGGCCTATCCTTAGCTAAGAATAGTGTAATTTGTTGAAATGGCCAATGTCAACAAAAGCCCCCTGGCAGACCCTGCGTCACGCCGCGCCGCCAACTTTTATGCGCGGCAATTGGTTTACCTTACTTCCTATTCTTCGTGATTCATTATGGCAAATTCTCCCAAGCAGGTCGCCTTTTCCGTACTGGATTTGGCTCCCGTGCTCGCCGGCGCTACCCCCACCGACACCTTCCGCAACAGCCTGCACCTCGCCCAGCAGGTCGAGCAGCTGGGCTACACCCGCTACTGGCTTTCCGAGCACCACAACATGGCCAGCGTGGCCAGCTCCTCGCCGGTGGTGCTGATTGGCTACATCGCGGGCGGCACTACCACGCTGCGCGTGGGCTCGGGCGGCATTATGCTGCCTAACCACGCCCCGCTGGTGGTGGCCGAGCAAATTGGTACGCTGGCCTCGCTCTACCCCGGCCGCATCGACCTGGGCCTGGGCCGCGCCCCCGGCTCCGACCAGCGCACGGCGCAGGCCATTCGGGGCAGCCGCATGGGTGGCGCGCAGGATTTTCCGCGCGAGATTCAGCAGCTGCAAACCTACTTCTCAGCCGATAATAGCTCGGCCGCCGTGCGCGCTATCCCCGGCGAGGGGCTAGATATTCCGATTTACATCCTGGGCTCCAGCACCGACAGCGCCTACCTGGCGGCCGCAATGGGCCTGCCCTACGCCTTTGCCAGCCACTTTGCGCCGGGCCAGCTGCTACCCGCGCTGGAAATCTACCACCAGAATTTCCGCCCCTCCAAGGCACTGGCCAAGCCCTACGTCATTGCCTGCGTGAACGTGGTGGCGGCCGATACCGACGAGCACGCCGCCTACCTCTCCACCTCGCTCCAGCAATTTATGCAGAGCGTGGTTACGGGCCACCCGGCCCCGCTGCAACCGCCCGTCGAGTCGATGCGCCCGCTGTGGGTGCCCGGCGGGCAGCAGGCCGTACAGCAGATGCTGGCCTACTCGTTTGTGGGCAGCCCCGCCACCATTCAGCAGGACTTACAGGAGTTTATCGCCGAAACGCAGGTGGATGAGCTAATGGCCGTTTCCAATATCTTCGATCTGGAGGCGCGGGTTTATTCCTATAAACTGCTAGCCGATGCGCTACGGGCGCTGGCCACGCAGCCGGCCGCTGAGCTGGTGGCGCACTAATGCGCAAGTGGCGACCACTTTCCCCAAAAAGTTCGCATCTTTGCGCAACTCCCGACGGCTGAACTTAGTTAGCAACCTAAGCAGGAAGGGCGCGAACCCTCCCTGCCGGCTAATCGGTTACTTGTGCAGCAGCACGTACATGCTGCTGGCTACCAGTACCCAGCGACCAAGTTGCAATAGCAGCTTAGTCGGGAGCCTGACAAAGATTATAATGTAATCGTCGTCGCTGTTTGGTTTGTTCTCCATAGGACTTGAATCTTTATGGGGAGAATAAATACCCAATTCGAAGCCCGTGGCCTGCCAGCCACGGGCTTCGCCTTTTTCTAGCCGAAGCTATCAAAAGGCACCGTGGTTGGCGGGAGACTACCGCACAGTGCGGCAAAGCTAACACCACGAATCGTCCGGCTCCCCCTCTCCTGTTCGGAGAGGGGGCCGGGGGGTGAAGCGCCCCGCCCGAACGACACCACGCGCGGACTCGCAGAGTCCACGCTACTGGCTTTCGTACCTTCGCGCGAATAACCAGCCAACAAAATGCCCGCGTACCGCCCCCAAGAGCTCGAAAAAAAGTGGCAAGACCACTGGCAGCAGCACAACACCTTCCGCGCCGATAATGCCTCCAGCAAGCCCAAGTACTACGTGCTCGACATGTTTCCCTACCCTTCGGGGGCGGGCCTTCACGTAGGGCACCCGCTGGGCTACATTGCCTCCGATATTGTGGCGCGCTACCAGCGCCTGCAAGGCCGCAACGTGCTGCACCCCATGGGATTCGACTCGTTTGGGTTGCCCGCCGAGCAGTACGCCATCCAGACCGGCCAGCACCCGGCCGTGACCACCGAGAAGAACATTGAAACCTACATCCGGCAGCTCCAGCAGCTGGGTTTCAGCTACGACTGGGAGCGCGAGGTGCGGACTTCGGACCCCGACTACTACAAGTGGACGCAGTGGATTTTCCTCAAGCTCTTCAATAGCTGGTACAACCTCGACACTGACCGCGCCGAGCACATCCGCACCTTGCAGGAGAAGTTTGGCGAAAACGGCAGCGCCGGTATTCGCGCCGCCGGGGGCGATGAGGAGCGCCACGACTTCTCGGCCGGCCAGTGGCAGATGATGAGCGAGAAGCAGAAGCTTGCCGCCATTCTCCCCTATCGCCTTGCCTACCAGCAAGATACCTATGTGAACTGGTGCGCCGCCCTGGGTACGGTGCTGAGCAACGACGAGGTAAAAGATGGCCTCTCGGAGCGCGGCGGCTACCCCGTCGAGCGCCGCCTCATGCCGCAGTGGAACCTGCGCATCACCGCCTACGCCGACCGCCTGCTCCAGGGCCTCAACACCCTCGACTGGCCCGACGCCGTGAAGGAGATGCAGCGCAACTGGATTGGCAAGAGCATCGGGGCCGAGGTCACCTTCCCGGTGCAGGGCCACGAAGGTGCTGATATTAAGGTCTATACCACCCGCGTCGATACCATCTACGGCGCTACGTTCCTGGTTTTAGCGCCTGAACATGAGTTGGTAAACACCCTCACCACGCCCGCGCAACGTGCGGCCGTGGATGAGTACATAGCCGCCACCAAGCGCCGCTCGGAGCGCGACCGCATGTCGGACGTCAAAACCGTGTCGGGCGTGTTTACGGGCGCGTATGCGGCCAACCCAGTCGATGGCACGCCCGTGCCCATCTGGCTGGCCGACTACGTGCTGGCCGGCTACGGCACCGGCGCCGTGATGGCCGTGCCCAGCGGCGACCAGCGCGACTACCTCTTCGCCCAGCACTTCGACCTGCCCATCCCGGCCATTTCGGACGCCCAACAGAACCTCGACCAGCAGGCCGACCCCACCAAGGAAGGCCGCTACATCAACTCGGGCATCGTCAACGGCCTCACCTACAAGGAAGCCACCACCACGCTCATCGCCTTCCTCGAAGAAAAGGGCCTCGGCAAGGGCAAGGTGAACTTCCGCCTGCGCGACGCCATTTTTGGCCGCCAGCGCTACTGGGGCGAGCCCATCCCGATTTACTACAAAGACGGCACCGCCTACGGCGTGGCCGAAGCCGACCTGCCGCTCGTGCTCCCCGAAATCGACGAGTACAAGCCCACCGAAACCGGCGAGCCGCCCCTGGGCCGCGCCCAAGACTGGAAGTACCGCGGCCAGCACGAGTTCGAGCTGAGCACCATGCCCGGCTGGGCCGGCTCCAGCTGGTACTACCTCCGCTACATGGACCCGCACAACGCCGACCGCTTCGTATCCGAAGAAGCCGAGCAGTACTGGGGCCAGGTGGACCTCTACATGGGCGGCGCCGAGCACGCCACCGGCCACCTGCTCTACTCCCGCTTCTGGTACCTGTTCCTCAAGGATTTGGGCCTGGTCACGCACAGCGAGCCGTTCCAGAAACTGATAAATCAGGGGATGATTTTGGGCCGGTCGAGTTTTGTATACCGGGTTAATATTGACTGGAATTTTGTAAAAGCAGATTCAAGTAATCAAAGCGAAATCAAACCACCACAGGTATTTGCTACACTTGGATTAGCAAAAGTAATTTCCAGCCCGAATGTCAATGAATTACCAGAATTAGAAATTTTCGATAAGCAACTCGCTGAAATAGCTGGCCGTTTTGCTCTAAAAAACAACTTAGAGCTCGTAACATATCCAATTATGAGGCTCGGCCAAGACGAGTGTATAACACCATTGCACGTTGATGTTAATATCGTTGATGGGGATGAACTTGATTTTAATAAGTTCAGAGATTGGCGAGGGGAGTATGCCGATGCGGAATTTATCTGTGCTGTAAAAGACGTTTATGTCTGTGGTTCGGAAATTGAGAAAATGTCCAAGTCCAAGCATAATGTTGTTAACCCCGATGATTTAGTCAAAAAATACGGCGCGGACGCCCTGCGCCTATACGAAATGTTCCTCGGCCCGCTGGAGCAGTTCAAGCCCTGGAATACCAACGGCATCAGCGGCGTGGCGGGCTTCCTTAAGAAGTTCTGGCGGCTCTTCCACCCCGAAGACGGCGCGCTAGCTGTGACCGACGAGGCCGCCAGCCCCGCCGAGCTGAAGGCCCTGCACCGCGTCATCCAAAAGGTGGCCCAGGACATCGACAAGTTCAGCTTCAACACCAGCGTCAGCACCTTCATGATTGCCGTGAATGAGTTGACCGCCCTCGGCACCCACAAGCGCGCCATCCTGGAGCCGCTCGTGCTACTGCTCTCGCCCTTCGCCCCCCACCTCGCCGAGGAGCTGTGGGAAGCCCTCGGCCACGAATCCGGTAGCATCAGCCACGCCGCCTACCCCGAGTTCCGCGAAGAATACCTGGTCGAAGCCAACGTGACCTACCCCGTGGCCATCAATGGCAAAGTGCGCGACCAGCGCCAGTTTGCCGCCACCGCCACCCCCGCCGAAATCGAAACCGCGATTCTGGAATCGGATTTCCTGAGCCGCTTCGGCGAGGGGAAAGCGGCCAAGAAGGTAGTGGTAGTGCCCGGTAGAATGGTGAACGTGGTGATATAGTTCGTGCCACCCGCGCCGTCTGCGCCATCTGCGCCGTCTGTCATGCTGACGAAGGAAGCATCCTATCACGCCAGCACAATCGTTCGGCGGTGATAGGATGCTTCCTTCGTCAGCATGACAGACGATTATAAAGCCAAAAGCGCCCGCTGCATCAGCAGCGGGCGCTTTTGGCTTTTACAGTAATCCGTTTTCGCGCAGCAGGTCGTCGCGCTCGTTATCCGAAATAGAATCCTGCTCCGACTTATCATAAATCGTGAGCAGGAAAATTTGCTCGCCAACTATTTTAACGCAGGTTATTGCGCGGGCACCACCACTTTTACCTTTATTCTTTGCGGCAATACTTAGGCGCACTTTGTAGCAGTCGCGGCCCAGCGGCTCGCCGGCACGCGGGTTGTTTCTGAGTTCCGCGAGTAGTTCAGCAAAGTCATTTGGCATACTGGCATATTTCTTCGCCAGCCGTTTGTATAGAGCGGTCGAACTTAATCGAGGTTATTATTACGAAGCTCATCTAGTAGTTCATCAGCCGTTTTCAATTTGATTTTTCCCTGCTGATGCAATTCCACTTCGTGGAGTGCCTCGCGGAAATCATCAATCCACTCCTGCTGCGCGGGCGTGTACTGCTTGGGTTTGGGTGGAGCTACCGTCTTCGTTTTAATGGCAAAAGGAAGCGCCTTTAGCACCTTCAGCAAAGGGGCAAGCTGTTCATCGGGGATGGTAAGGAGAACCTGGCTCATGATGCAAGATACAAGTGACAACTGCTTACAAGGAATGGCCGCCGGGAGTTCAGCCGGGCGCCCTTGCAACGCGGGCTAAAGGGCTTTTACTACTACCCGCCCGCCGCCCCAGCCTGCGCCGAGCCCTTGGGCATCAGATACTTATTGTACCAGCCCAGATAGCGCACGTAGCGGTCCTTCACGTAGCTGGGCGTGGTGACGCCGTGAAACTGGCCGGGGTAAATAACCAGCTGCGTGGGCACGTTGAGGCTTTTGAGGGCCTGGTACATCTGCTCGGTATTGAGCAGGGGTACGTTGAAATCCTTCTCGCCGCACACGAAGAGCGTGGGCGTGTGGATGCGGTCGGCGTGGTAGAAGGGGTACGACACGCGCAGGTACACGTCGGGGTTCTTCCAAGGCGTGCCCAGCTCGGTTTCGTAGTCGCGGATGTACTGGTCGGTGCCGTAGCCGGCGAGCACGTTGGCAATGCTGGCGCCGCTCACGGCGGCTTTGAAACGCTGGTCGCGGGCAATAACCTGGTCGGTCATGATGCCGCCGTAGCTCCAGCCGCCCACGCCGAGGCGGTCGGGGTCGGCCAGGCCTTGCGCTACGGCGTAATCCACCACGGCCAGCACATCGTCGGTGTCCTTGTTGCCCCAGTCGGCGTAAATGGCCTTGCTATACTCCAGGCCCCGGCCCGAGCTGCCGCGCGGGTTGGCCACCACCACGGCGTAGCCGTTGGCGGCAAAGTATTGCCACTCAAACGCAAAGCCGTAACCAAACTGCGCCACCGGCCCGCCGTGAATCCGCAGGATGGTCGGGTACTTGCGCCCCGCCTGGTAGCCCACGGGCTTGATGACAAAGCCGCTCACCAGCGTACCGTCCTTGCTTTTGGCCTGCATGGGCTCGACGGCGCCGAGCGACACGCCTTTTAGCCACGCATCATTTTGCTTGGACAGCGGTAGCAAGCCGCCTTTTTTATCGAGTGCAAACACCTCGGTGGGCTGCTGGGGCTGGCTGCTGAGCACCACCAGTGGGCCCTTGCCAGTCATGTCAAAGTCGCCGACCTGGCGCGCGCCGGCCAGCACTTTTTCGGGTTTGCCGCCGGTGGCGGGCACCCGCATCAGCGACTCGGCGCGGTCGTCTTCGAGTAGAAAATACACGCTTTTGCCATCGGCGCTCCACTGGGGCTGGGTGGTGTTGCGGTCGAGGTCGGCGGTGAGAGCGCGGGCGGGGCCGCCGGCTACGTCCACCACCATCAGTTGGTGCAGGGCATACACGAGCTGCTCTTTGGGGCCGCCCTGCACGAAGGCGATGCGGCGGCCATCGGGGCTGAAGGCGGGGCGGCTGCCGTAGTTGGGCGCGCTCTCGGGCACGTCGGTGGCCAGCAGCGGGCGGGCGGTAGCCCCGGCTTTGGCGTCAATCAAAAACAGGTCGTAGTTGTCGTGGCGGTCGGGGTCGGAGCCGCGCTTGCTGCTGAATACCAGCTGCTTGCCATCGGGGCTCCAGGCGGGCAGGTTCTCGTCGTACACGCCCGGCGTGAGGTTGATGAGCCGGCGCGTGGCCACGTCGAACACGTAGAGGTGCTGGCGCTGGTTGTTCAGGTAGCCGTCCACGTCCTTCTTAAACTGGAAGCGGTCGATGACTATGGGCGGGGCGGTTTTCTTCTTGGCTTTCTGGGCGGCGGTGAGCGAGTCGGGGTCAGCATCCTTGATAATGAGGGCGATACGCTGACCATCGGGCGACCAGATGTAGTCCGATACGCTGCCTTTGAGCTTGGTTACCTTCTCGGCCTCGCCGCCGGCGCGGTTCAGCAGCCAGAGCTGGGCGTTGCCGCCATCTTCCTCGTTGCGGCCCGATACGAAGCTCAGATATTTGCCATCGGGACTGAAGCGGGGCTTGGTTTCGCTGGCCGGGTTGGTGGTGATGCGCAGGTTTTGGGAGCCGTCGAGGCGGGCCATCCACACGTCGGCATCGCGCTTGTCGGTGGCGGTATCCACGCGGGTCACGGTGTAGGCCACCCACGCGCCATCGGGCGAGAGGTTGGGGTCGGCCACGTCGCGCATCCTAGCCAGGTCGATAAGGTTGAGGGGGCGCGGCGCAGTTTGGGCCAGGGTAGCGAGCGGCAGGGCCAGCGCGGCGAGGAGGAGTATCGGATTTTTCATAAGCAACAAAATATTGATTAACAAACAATTACATACTCCTATTCGCCCTCCGCGGGGCACCCCACCCCCAGCCCCTCCCCTTCGGGAGAGGGGAGCCTGACGACTATAGTACCGCGCCACCGTGGCTCCCCTCTCCCGGAGGGGAGGGGCCGGGGGTGGGGTGCCCCGGGGAGGGCGACTTATACCTACTTCGCCTTGGCCCAGCGCGAGGCGCGCCGGGCGGCTTGCTGCTCGGGGGTAAGGAACGTCCAGGCGACCAGGCGGCTTTTTTTCTGGCCCTGGGCCATCTCGATGGTGCGCACGTCCGTGGCCTCCGCCCATTGCAGCTCTTTGTAGATACCCGGCAGCGTTTGGCTTTGCGATACCAGGCTGGTAAACCAAAAGCTACTGGTGGGTATATCCGCGCTCTCTTTCACCAGATTGCGCACGAAGGCTTCTTCGCCGCCGGGGTACCACAGCTCGCTATCCTGGCCGCCGAAGTTGCGCACCGGGGCGGGGCGGCGGCCCTTGCCCAGGTTGGTGGTTTTGCGGTGGGTGCCGGCCGTGGCCGCGGCCAGCGAGGCGTAGAAGGGCGGGTTGCACATCACCGCGTCGAACACCTCACCGCGCTTCACAACGCCCATGAGCAGCTGGCTGGCGTCGGGCTGGGGGCGGCAATCGACGCTGCCCGTGAGCGCGGGGTTGGCGGCCACAATGTTGCGGGCGGCGGCCAGGGCTACGGGGTCGGTTTCGGAGCCCACAAAGCGCCAGCCGTAGGCTTGGTGGCCGATGATGGGGTAAATGCAGTTGGCCCCCACGCCGATGTCGAGCACCGAAATGGTTTTGCCGCGCGGGATAACGCCGCCGTTGCTATCGGCCAGTAAATCAGCTAGGTAGTGTAAGTAATCGGCGCGGCCCGGGATGGGCGGGCACAGGTAGCCGGCCGGAATATCCCAGTTGGCAATGCCGTAGAAGTGCTTGAGCAGCGCCTGGTTGAGCGCCGTGACGGCCGCGGGGTTGGCAAAATCCACTGATTCGTTGCCAAACTGGTTGACTTGCACGAAGGCGGCGAGGGGCGGGCTGGCCTTGATGAGCTCGGGAAAATCGTAGCGCTCGCGGTGCGGATTGCGCGGGTGCAGCACGTTTTTACTGGCGAGCAGGTCTTTGGGCGGTTGGGTCATGCTTCAAAGTTACGCGGCGCGTTAGCTTCAGCTTGGAGGGGTGATTAGGTAAAATACGATGGTTTTAGTGGATGATACCTCCTTTTTGCCCCCTACCTTGTGCCCATCAATTGTTTTTTCGCTCTATGCTACCTTCTTACGCTTCTTCTTTCGGTACTAATACTAAGCGCTGGCTGCGCGGCACCGCTCTGCTGGCCGGTCTGCTAGCCAGCGCCACCGGCCACGCCCAAACTGCCCCGCCGAGCCCCACCCAGCCCATGACGGCAGCGGCCGATGCGGCCGGACCGCTGCTCACGCCAGCGCAGTTTCTGGGCTACCCACTTGGCAGCCAGTTTACGCCCCAGGCCGATGTGCTGCGCTACGCCGCCCACGTGGTGGCCCACGCGCCCGGCCGCATGCGCATCACCCGCTACGGTCAAACTTATGAGAAGCGCACGCTTGAAGTAATCGAAATCGGCAACGCCGAGAATTTCAGCAAGCTAGCTGATATTCAGCTCAATGACCGCCGGCTGGCCAGCCTCGAAGGCGGTGCGGCCAGCCGCCAAATGCCCGCCGTGGCCTGGCTCAGCTACAACGTGCACGGCAACGAGGCCGTGAGCTCGGAGGCCGTGCTGCAAGTGCTCTACGACCTGGCCAACCCCCAGGATGCCCAGATGCAGAACTGGCTTAAGAATACGGTGGTGGTGGTGGACCCCTGCGTGAACCCCGACGGCCACGACCGCTACGCCAACTGGTACAACCGCGTGCGCAACCAAAACCCCAACGCCGGCCCCGACAGTTGGGAGCACCACGAGCCCTGGCCCGGCGGGCGCTACAACCACTATTACTTCGACCTGAACCGCGACTGGGCCTGGCAAACCCAGCAGGAAAGCCGCCAGCGCATTGTGCTGTACAACAAGTGGTTGCCCCAGGTGCACGCCGACTTCCACGAGATGGGCCCCAACAACTCGTACTACTTCTCGCCGGCCGCCAAGCCCTACCACTCCGATATCACGCCCTGGCAGCGCAAGTTCCAGAACGTGATTGGCGACTACAACCGGGCCACGTTTGACAAGAATAACTGGCTGTATTTCACCCGCGAAACCTACGACCTGTTTGCCCCCACCTACGGCGACACCTGGCCCAGCTTCAACGGGGCCATCGGCATGACGTATGAGCAGGGCGGCGGCGGCCCGGCCGGCGTGGCCTACGCCCGCACCGACGGCGACACCCTCACCCTGGCCCAGCGCATTGCCCACCACCACGCCGCCAGCCGGGCCACCATTCAGGCCACCGCCGAGCGCCACGACGACCTGCTGCGTGAGTTTCAGGCCTACTTCACCAACGCCAAAACCAAGCCCGGCGGCGCGTACAAAACCTACGTGCTGGCCTCAGGCAACGACCCCGGCCAGCTGCGCATGCTGACCCAGTACCTGGAGCGCCAGCAAATCGACTACGGTTTTGCGCCCAAGCAGCTCAAAACCAAGGGCTTCAACTACAGCAGCGGCAAAACGGAGGCCGTGACCGTGCAGCCCCACGATGTGTTGGTGAGCATGTACCAGCCCAAATCGACGCTCGTAAAAGTGCTGTTTGAGCCCCGCCCGCAGCTCGAAGACTCGCTCACCTACGACATTACTTCGTGGGCCCTGCCCTACTCGTTTGGGGTGAAAGCCTACGCCCTGGCCGAACGCCTCGACGCCAGCGGCCCCACCCCCACCCCGGCCGTGGTGAAGGGCAGCGCCGCCGCCCCCACCGACAAGCCCTACGCCTACCTGGCCCGCTGGAACAACCTGCAAGACGTGCGCTTCCTGAGCCAATTGCTCCAGAAAAAGGTAAAAGTGCGCTTCGCCGAGCAGGCTTTTGAGGCGGAAGGGCAGCAGTACACGCCCGGCACGCTCATCATCACGCGCACCGGCAACGAGGCGCTGGGCGCGCAATTCGACCAACTGGTGCGGGCCCAGGCCGACTCGGCGGGCACGGTGGTGCGCGCCGTAAAATCGGGCTTTTCCACTACCGGGCACGACTTAGGCTCTGGTAGTGTGCACTTTGTGAAGCAGCCCACGGTGGCTGTGGTGGCCGGCCCCGGCATCGACGCCACGGCCTTTGGCGAGGTGTGGCACTTCTTTGAGCAGCAAATTGGCTACCCGATTACGGTGCTGGGCACTGATTATTTGAGCCGAGTGAGCATGAGCAAAATCGACGTGCTCATCCTGCCCGATGGCAACTACCAAGACATCTACCCCACTGCGGCCCTCGAAAACCTCAAGGCCTGGGTGCGCGGAGGCGGCAAGCTCATTGCGATGGAAGGCGCCATGAAATTCCTGGCCAATAAGAAGGACTTCCTGCTCAAAGCCAAAACCGCCGACTCGGTGGCCGTGCGCAAGGCCGAGGCCGCCAACCCTTACTTGCCGCTGCGCCGCTACGGCACCGCCGACCGCGAAAGCACGGAGAACCAAGCGCTGGGCACTATCTACCAGGTGCAGCTCGACAATACGCACCCGCTGGCCTTTGGCTACGGCGGCACCTACCCGGCGCTCATTCGTACGCCCCTCAGCTACAAGTTTTTACCCAAAGGCGGCTGGAACGTGGGCGTTATCAAGAAGAACGGCTACTACGCTGGCTTTAGCGGCAGCAAGGCCCGCAAGGAGCTGGTCGATACCTTCGTGCTGGGCGAGCAAGACCTGGGCCGCGGCCAGGTTATCTACCTGGGTGACAACCCCTTGTTCCGCGCTTTCTGGCAAAGCGGCAAGCTGCTGTTCGGCAACGCCGTGTTCCTGGTGGGGCAGTAAGCCCGGGTAGCTTATGCCCTAAGAAAGCCCCGCCGAATATTCGGCGGGGCTTTCTTATTTAGCTGGTTAGCAGCTGTTTGCTAAGATTGTTTCGGTGCCTAGTTACTTTTCTGAACGCGCGTGCGGCCCAGTACCTGGCCCGCCGTTTCGACGGTGAGCACGTAGCTGCCCGCGGCATAGGGTTGCAGGTCGATGGCCTGGGCATTGTGGCCGGCCGCGGCGGCTAGGGTTCCGGTGTGCACGCGCTGGCCGAGGCTGTTGGTGAGGTGCCACTGTACGGGGCTGGCGGCGAGGGCGTCCCACTCCAAAGTGGCGCGCTCGGCCGTGGGGTTAGGATACACGCTGAGCGCCACCGGGGCGCGGCTGGTTCCCTGCACGGCCACTACCGGGCTGTACGTCGTTTTGCCGTCAAAGTCGGTCTGCTGCAAGCGGTAGTAGGCGAGCGTAGCGAGCGGCGCGGCATCGAGGTAGTGGTAGGCAGTTGCGAGCTGGCTGTTGCTAGCCCCGGCTACTTTGGTTAGGGTAGTAAAATCCAGGCCATTGGCCGAGCGCTGCACCTCAAAGCCGGCGTTATTGAGTTCGGTGGCCGTGGTCCAGTCTACGGCCACGGCCTTGCCCTGCGGCACCGCCGTGAAGCTGGTGAGCGAAACCGGCAGCGGCGTTGGAGAGCCAAACAGGGTAAACTCGTAGATGGAGAACCCGCCACCGCCCAATACGGACCTCCGCGCCAGCACCCGGAAGAAACGGGCCGTAGCCGTGTTCGCTACTTCATTGTAAAAAGCCTGGTTATCAGTGTAAGTAGCGAAAGGGCTCCAGTTGTTGGCCTCCACATCTGCCTGCGTGCGGGCGTACTCAATCGAGTAGTTAGTAGCATAAGCCAATTCCCAGCTCACGTAGGCTCTTGACACCGTGACAAGCGTACCAAAATCTACTACCAGGGTCTGGTATTCAAAATTTCGGGTAGACCAGCGCGTTTCCGGATTACCATCGAAGGCATTAGCTGGTACATAAGAACTCTCCGTATTAGAAGCCGACACCTCGATTGTGGGTCGCTGGCTGATTATCAAGTTGTTGCTAGCGGTGTTGGTAACGCTGAATACTTCAAACTCATAAACGGAGTAGCCATAATAACTCGGATTATTTACACTACCGAAATTGCGCCGCTTCGTAGCGACCAAGCGTATGTATTGGCCAGTGGCATTGAGATTAGAAAACTCGTTTACGAACTGCCCATTGTGTTGGACGGGGGTATTATTGACAATTGCTTTTGCGACCTTATAACTTCTAAAGTCACTATAGCTATCCACCTGCAGTTCGAAATCAACCCCGTACGCTGCCTCCCACACAATGCGAACGCGGTCAATGGGTTGCACTGAGCCCAGCGCAACTACGAACGATTGGTTGTCCCCGAAGGCGCTTGCCCAGCGGGTATTGTTGTTACCATCGTTCATGTTGCTGGCAGGGTAGGAAGCGCTTTCCGAGGAAGCAGCCGTAACGGTTGCCGTGGACCCAGCATTGCCCGGCTTACTAAGCGCCAGATTGAGGTCGTTCTGGGCAAAGAGCGAACCACTACTTGCCAAGAGGCAAATCAGTAGCGTAATACTCGCGAGTAAGTGAGCTTTCATAAAAGAAGTGTGGGCGTTGGAGTGTTTTATAAAGATAATACATAAAATTATCTTTATCGTATCATTTTATCCCCAACAGCATACTGCCAACCCGAGGATTATTAGCCTGACAATCTACCTTTTTCTTTATAAAATTCAAAAATAATGCAGTTACTCCTGCGCCAGTTAGCTTCACTAACTACTAGCGGCCAGCAAAATGCAGCATCGGTTGCACAACCAGGCCAGGCGCTATAATGCAGTGCCTTAGCAGGTTAAAAGCAGTAGCAAAAACTTATCAGGCCACCCAAACTTTACGGTACGCGTCCGCAACGGCTTGCTTACGGTCAGGGTGCTCTCAGGCAGTTGCAGCCTACCCGGAGGCCAACTAGCAGCGCGTGACCATAAAGCCCACTAGAGCAGTCTCGTATAGCATGTACCTGCTCCGGTCGGACAGCGGAGTCGTCCGACCGGTTGGCGCAGAAATGATGGCTCAACGACTAGCCCAAGAGGCGCACTCTTCAACCGGTCGGACTAGGTAGCTACGTGTAGGCCTGGGCAATTTCTGCCCATACCGCCTTGGGCAACGCAGCCACAATGCGCTGGTACGAGTCAGTAATCCACTGGCGCAACTGGGCATTGGTAGCGCCCGTGCCAATGAGCACCGTGTTCCAGTGCTTTTTATTCATGTGAAAGCCCGGCAGCACGTAGTCGTGGCGCTCGCGCAGCTCGGCGGCGTGCTCGGGGTCGCACTTCAGGTTGATGCTGGCAAACGTCTGCAAGTTGGTGAGGGCGAATATCTTACCGCCCACCTTGAATACCAGCGTATCGGGGCCGAAGGGCGTTTCCTCGGTGGCGCCGGGCAGGCTCAGGCAGAAGTCGCGGTAGTCTTCGATGTTCATTGCGCCGCCTTTTCGCTAGCGGATAAACCAGCGGTAGAGCAGCACGCACAAGCCCACCAAAAACATGCCCATGCTCAGCTTATTGATGAAGTGCATGGTGCGCAGGTTGAAATTGGTCTGGCGGCTGGGGTCGTTTTTCCGGAAGAAATACCCGAAGGCGGGGCCAAAGTTGAAGAGGTTTTTACCGTTCATAAAAAGCAGTGAGAGGTATGGTAAAGTAACACCAACCGGGCCAGAAAGATTGTGGAAATTCGGGATTTATCCGCAACGGCAACGTAGTTTTTTGCCCATCGTCTTCCCCTGGGCGTAAGCGTGAGCCGTGAATAGCTTTGCAGCCTGCCCGCCCCGCCCACCCCATGAAAATCCTGTTAGTTGAAGACCACCCCGAGCTGGCCCGCAGCATCGTGAGCTACCTGGTGCAGGAGCATTACATCTGCGAGGTGGCGGGCACCTTCGACGCGGCCCGCGAGAAGCTGGCGCTCTTCACCTATGATGTAGTGCTGCTGGATATTATGCTGCCCGATGGCAACGGCCTGAGCCTGCTCAAGCTGCTGCGCAAGGACGGCATCGAGAGCAGCGTCATCATCATTTCGGCTCAGAACGCGCTCGATTTCAAGCTCACCGGCCTCAGCGAGGGGGCCGACGACTACATCACCAAGCCGTTTCCGCTGCCCGAACTGCACGCCCGCATCAAGGCCATTATGCGGCGGCGCAGTGTGCATAAAAGCAACGTAATCAGCTTTTTAGATATTACTGCCGACTTGGAGTCCATGGAGTGCCGCATTGGGGGCAAGCTGCTGAACCTCACGCGCAAAGAGACGAACTTGCTCCTCTACTTCATCAACAACAAGGGCCGCATGCTGACCCGGCAGGCCATTGCGGCCCACCTCTGGGGCGACTACACCGACAACCTCGACAGCGTAGACTTTGTGTACCAGCACGTTAAGAACCTGCGCAAGAAGATAACCGATGCCGGCGGCAAAGACTACATCAGCACCGTGTATGGCTTTGGCTACAAGCTCAACGTGCCCGACCAGTGAAACTAAACTACCGCTACACGCTCGCCTACGCGGTTATCACATTTTTCGTGCTGAGCCTGGGCTTTGCCATCGTGTACGCGGCCCTGTCGCGGAGCGTCACGCAAGCCACCATTGGCAAGCTGGAGCACCTGCACGAGGTAGTGACGGCCCAGCTGCGGAGTGGGCGCGACTACGCCGGCCATCCCGCCCGCACCCACGTGCAGGTAGTGCCGCTGCCCCCCACTGCCGACACCATCCGCCACACGCCCGCCGTGCAAATCCGCAACGAGTGGGATGCCACCTTGCAGGCCGAAGTGGCGGCCGTGCGGCTCACCACCTACCCCGTGGTGCGGGGCCGCGCCTACCGCCTCAGCAGCCACGCCACGGTGATAGAGCCGCGCGATAGTTACCTCACCGGCTTGGTGCTGGTTTTCGCCTGGACGTTCGTTTTCCTGCTCGCGTTAGTGGTCATTCTCAGTGAGTTGATTTCGTGGCGCATTCTGCGGCCGTTCAATGCCACGCTGCGCGGCATGCAGCAGTTTGAGCTGAGCCAGCCCACGCCCATTGCCCTGGAGCCCAGCCGCACAGCCGAGTTTCAGGAGCTAAACGAATTTTTGGTGCGCATGACGGCCCGCGCCCAGCGCGACTACCAGGGCTTGCAGGAGTTTTCCGAAAACGCCTCGCACGAGCTGCAAACGCCCATTGCCAGCATCAAGGCCAAGATTGAGCTGCTCATGGACTCGGAGCTGACCGAGCCGCAGCTGCTGATGCTCACCACCATGCACGACGAGCTGGAGCGCCTGGCCAAAATCAACCACTCGCTCACGCTGCTGGCCAAGCTGGAGCACTACGAGCGCCAGCCCACCGCCTACACCGACCTCAGCCAGCTGGTGGCCGCCACCGAAGCCACCTTCGCCGACCTGGCCGAGATGAAGGGCCTCACCACTGCCCAGCACCTCGCGCCCGGCGTGCGCGTGCCCCTCGATGAATCATTAGCCCAACTGCTGCTCAACAACCTGCTCAGCAACGCCATCCGGCACAACCGGCCCGGCGGCGAGCTGCGTATTCACTTATCAGCCAGCGAGTTGTGCATTGCCAATACCGGCCATGCCCCCACGGTGCCGGTGAGCGAGTTGTTTGGGCGCTTCAAAAAAGGCAACGCCGCGCTCGATTCCATTGGCATTGGGCTGGCCATTGTGAAGCGCATTGGCGAGCTGTATGGGCACCAGGTACTGTATACGTATGCCGATGGCTGGCACACGATACGCGTGGTTTTCAATGTAGCATAAGCTTTAGCTTGCGGGGTGGCCGCGCCATTTAAGTTGGATTACTGACGCCCTCTTTGCGCGGCCGCCCCGCAAGCTAAAGCTTACGCTACATCCAAAATTTCAGAGAAATCATAACATTAATTTGAAATTTCCTCAAAATTGGTTTTCTCCTTTGCAATAGGCTAAAGAGTAAGTAAACACTCACTTTTAGCCACTGCTACTCTTGAACTCCCGCCCCATGACCTCCACTCCCGCCACTGCTTTGCTTGATGCGCCCTTCGTGGCCGGGCAGGCGCGGCCCGAGCAGATTTCGCGGCGCCGGCTGCGGGCCATTCTCAGCGGCTCGGTGGGCAACCTGGTGGAGTGGTACGACTGGTACGTGTTCTCGTCGTTTTCGCTCTATTTCTCGGCTTCGTTTTTCCCCTCCGGCGATGCCACGGCGCAGCTGCTGCAAACGGCGGGCATCTTCGCGCTGGGCTTTTTGATGCGCCCGTTCGGCGGCTGGATGTTTGGCCGCATCGCCGACAAGGTGGGCCGCAAGCAGTCCATGACGCTTTCGGTGCTACTCATGTCGCTGGGCTCGCTGCTCATCGCGCTCACGCCTACTTACCAAACGGTGGGCCTAGTGGCCCCTGTTATGCTGCTCACCGCCCGCCTGCTGCAAGGCCTGAGCGTGGGCGGCGAGTACGGCGTGTCGGCCACTTACCTGGCCGAAATGGCCACCAACACCCGCCGCGGCTTTTACTCCAGCTTCCTGTATTTCACGCTGATAGCGGCGCAATTGCTGGCGCTGGGCATTCAGCTACTGCTCCAAAAAGTATTTCTCACCGAGGAGCAGCTGCTGGCCTGGGGCTGGCGCATCCCGTTTGCCATTGGCGCGCTGCTGTCGGTGGTGGCGCTGTACCTACGCAGCAACCTCACCGAAACCGACGCCTTCATGGCTCAACGCCACCGGCCCGAAGAGCAGCGCGGCAGCCTCGCGCTGCTGCGCCACTACCCGCGGGCGGTGGGCACGGTGGTGGGCCTCACTATGGGCGGCACGCTGGCGTTTTACACGTTCACCACCTACATGCTCAAGTTTTTGGTGAACACCGCGCACATGACCAAGGCGGCGGCGGCCAATGCCAGCTTCCTGTCGCTGCTGGTGTTTGCGGGCTTGCAGCCGGTATTTGGGGGGCTGTCGGACCGCATTGGGCGGCGGCCGCTGCTCATTTTTTTCGGCGTGTTTGGGGCGCTGGGCACCGTGCCGCTACTCACGGCGCTCAGCCACACCACCAACGTGTGGGCGGCTTTTGGGCTACTGGTGGTGGCGCTCACCATCGTGAGCGGCTACAGTGGCATCAACGCCGTGGTGAAGGCCGAGCTGTTTCCGGTTGAAATCCGGGCGCTGGGCATTGGGCTGCCGCACGCGCTCACGGTGGCCGTGTTTGGCGGCACCGCCGAGTACATCGCGCTCTGGTGCAAGGGCATCGGCCACGAAACCTACTTCTACTGGTACATCGCGGTGTGCGTCGGCATTTCGCTGCTGGTATTCCTCACCATGCAGGACACCCGCAAAACCTCCCGCCTCAACGAAGACCTATTGGCTTGATAAGCAGCCACCTGGCTAGCCTACGGCCCTTCGATGGCTCTTACTTTTAGTAAGTATTTGACAATCAATTAGTTAACTCTTAGCTCTCCCACCCATGAAACGCGCTTTTTCCAATCTCACCGTGCAGGTGCTCACTGCCATTGCCCTGGGCGTGCTCGTGGGCGGGCTGTTTCCCAAGTTTGGCGCGGCCCTCAAGCCGGTGGCCGACACGTTTATCAGCCTCATCAAAATGCTGATTACACCCATCATTTTCCTCACGGTAGTGCTCGGGATTGCGGGCATGGGCAGTATGAAGAAAGTAGGCCGCGTGGGCGGTAAAGCGCTGTTATACTTTGAGATAGTAACCACGCTGGCGCTGGGCATCGGTATTTTGGTGGCCAACCTCACCCAGCCTGGCGCAGGCGTGCAGCAAACGGCGCAGGCTGTGTTACTAGATAGCAAGAAGACGGCCGAGGCGGCCAAGTTCACTTCTCAGGCCGGCGAAATGAACTGGGTCGAGTTCTTCACCCACATCGTGCCCGACAACGTGGTGGGCGCCTTCGCCAAGGGCGACATCCTGCAAGTACTGCTTTTCTCGGTGCTTTTTGGACTGGCCCTCAATAAGTTGGGCGATTACGCCCAGCCGCTGGTCAAAACCTTCGACCGCTTGTCGCATGCCATGTTTGCGGTGCTGGCCATGGTGATGAAGCTGGCGCCCATCGGGGCATTTGGGGGCATGGCCTTCACCATTGGCAAGTACGGCATTGCCACGCTGCTGCCGCTGGGTAAGCTCATGCTGGTGGTGTATGCCACCATGTTCCTGTTCATTTTTGGGGTGCTCAACCTCATTCTACGCTACTATAAGCTGCGCCTGGGGCCGTACCTAAGCTTTATCAAGGAAGAGATTTTGCTGGTGCTGGGCACCTCGTCGTCCGAGTCGGCCCTGCCGCGCATGATTGACAAGATGGAGCGCTACGGCTGCTCGCGCTCGGTAGCCGGCCTGGTCATTCCTACGGGTTACTCCTTCAACCTCGATGGCACGTCCATCTACCTTTCCATCGCGGTTATCTTTCTGGCTCAGGCCTTTAACATTCCGCTGTCGCTCACGCAGCAGCTCTCCCTCATTGCCATTCTGGTGGTTACGAGCAAGGGCGCGGCGGGCGTTACGGGCTCGGGCTTCATTGTGCTAGCGTCTACGCTGGCGGCCACCAAGGTTATTCCGGTGGAGAGCGTGGCGCTGCTGCTGGGCGTGGACCGCTTTATGAGCGAGGCGCGGGCCATCACCAACGTCATCGGCAACGGCATTGCCACGCTGGTAGTGGCCAAGAGCGAGGGCGAGTTTGACGAGGCCCGCCACCAGCTGGCCCTGCAAGGCCGCTCAGTACCCGAGGAGCGCCGCCCCGAGCCAATATCGATGCTGCCCCGCATCGAGGTAGCGCAAGAGGCTGAAGTAGCGCATCAGTAGCGCGGACTTTTAGTCCGCGAGTGAACGGGTTATTCTACTCGCGGACTGAAAGCTCGCGCTACAATCCCCTTTCCCACGACGGTTTTTTCACAGCTCTAGCGGGCTGCCCGGCCGCGCTATGCCCCTTCTCACCAATTCCCACCCTTTGGTTTATTCAGTATGACTACCTTTTTTGGCCGCTGGCTGGCGGCTGGCTTCTTATTCGTAAGCGCGGTGGCGCAGGCCCAGGTGGTAGTGCCACCTACCCCCGGCAAAGCCCCCAACCCTGCTTCCAACGAACTGCCGAAGCCTATGACCCAGCCGGCCAAATCGGCCCCCTACGCCGCGGGTATGAAGATTAATATCTCGCCCGACGGCTCGAAATACGTGCGCCTGATGACGGCCGTGCAGTTCTGGAGCCGCTACAGTGAGAATAATACCGGCACGGTAAACGGCTCGGAAGAACCAGCCAGCAGCCAGGTCGATTTTGGTATCCGGCGCGCCCGGCTGCTCATCGTGTCGCAGCTCAACTCGCGCTTCGTCATCATCACGCAGCTGGGCATTAATTCGCAAAGTACTATTTCGGGCGGGGCCCCCGGCGAAGCCACCGGGCCGGGCAAGAAGTCACTGTTCTACCTGCACGACGCGATGGTGGATTACAAGGTCAACAAGCACCTGAGCTTCGGCGGGGGCCTGCACGCCTACAACGGCATTTCGCGCCAAACCAGCTTCGCCGCCTTTTCGCTGCTCACGCTCGACGTGCCCGGCACGCAGTGGCCGGTGCTCGATGCCATCGACCAGACCGGGCGCGGCCTGGGCCTGTTTGCCCACGGCCGCTTCGGTAAGTTCGACTACCGCCTCTCGGTGAATGATGCCGACAAAAACAACGTTACCAGCACGCCGGCTACGCTTGCCACCGGCGTGGCCCAGTTCAACCCCCGCGCCCGGGGCAAGGTATACCAGGGGTATTTCGACTGGGAATTTCTGGAAAAAGAAGCCAACCTGGTGCCCTTCCCGGTGGGTACTTACCTGGGCTCCAAGCGTGTACTCAACATCGGCACGGGCTTCCTCTACTACGGCAAAGGCATGTACGTGCGCGATGCGGTTATCTCCACGCCGGTGCCCACCAACGCCTGGAGCATCCCGTACCGCACCCAGGATTTGAGCGTGCTCGCGGCCGACGTGTTCTTCGATACGCCCATCGACACCACCCAAAAAACGTCGTTCACCCTCTACGGTGCCTTCTATAAGTACAATATGGGCAATAACCTGGTACGCTACGCTGGCAACCTGAACCCTGGCTACGGCGCGGCCGCCTTGCGCGGCAATGCCGTGCCCGTAGTGGGCACCGGCACCGCCCAAACCCTGCAGACCGGCTACGTGCTGCCCCAGCGCCTGCTCGGCCCCAAGGTGCGCCTCCAGCCCTACCTCGACTACACCCACGGCCGCTACGAGGGCCTGCGCCGCGAAGACGGCACCATCCAGGACGTGCACCTGTTCGACGGCGGCGTAAACGTGCTGCTCGATAATCACAACGCCAAAATCACGCTCAACTACCGCGCCCGCCCCGACTTCACCAACGTGAACGACGTCAATTACCGCCCGGAAGTGACGATGCAGTTCCAGGCTATTTTGTAGCTAGTCCTTCTGAAATACGGCGCAGGGGTTGCGGAGCACCGCAGCCCCTGCGCCGTATTTTTGGTTTCGCTTAACGCCTCGCGCCGTATGGAACCCAAACGCTATCCCCGGCAGCTTTCGCGCGGGGCCAACAACGCCGTTATCGTGCTGTCGGAAACCGAAGTGGGCAAGCTGTTCAGCAACGATACGCGCTCGGATATCGGCTCGGAAGCGGAGAAAATGCGCTACGCCAACGGCATTAATGAGCTGGTTGCCCGGTTTATCCGTCTGGAATACAACGAAGCCCTGGCCGCCGACATGCTGGTAATGGAGCGGCTTTACCCCCTTGACTTCCGAGCCTACGAGGTCGAAATGCGGGAATTGTGGCTGGATGTTTTTACCGATGAGCTACGCGCCTTGCACGCGGCGGGCTTTGTGCACCGCGACTTGCTGCGCCCCTCCAACATCACCGGCGACCGCTACGACAATATCTTACTCACTCCCAAGGGATTACGCTTGATTGACGTAGGCATTTCCGTGCTTCAGCGGCAGGTGGGCGACTCGTTCTTTGCGGCCTACGTGCAGCGCGAGCTGGAAGAGCTGGATGTATTTGGGAAATTCTTATTAACACGCTAGTAATTAGCATATTACTATGCTATTGCTAACCGCTCACGCCACGCCAACCCAGCAGGTAATTCTTCGACCGAAAACTCTAGGTGAATAACGCGGCGCGGCCGGGCGCTGGTGCTGCGGTTGGAAGCGTGCAGCAATAACGGCTTCATGAGCATAGCGCCACCGGCCGGCACGGGGCATACCGTAGCGGCCAGTGTGAAATCGGTGATGGTTTCGGGCGGCACTACCCCACGCTGGTGCGAGCCTGGCACCACTTTGAGCGCACCATTGGTAGCATCGCAGTCATCAAGGTGCACGCGGATAGTAACGGTGTTTTCGAGCACGGCCACTGGTGGCTGCACAGCTACCCAGCCCGCTTTGGCAGTCCAAGGACCGAAGCCGAGCAGGTCGGCGCGCTGCGCTACGTTTATCATCAAATCTTGGTGCCAGGCTACCAGCCAATTGGAGCCGGTCGGCTTATCAAAATAAATAGCCTTAGTGAGGTGGCAACCCGCGGGGAATAATTCGGCCAGTAATTCGTGTAGCGCTGTGGTGTTTAGCAGTGGCATCAAAGCCGGTATTTCGCCCACTAGATTACGGATGGCAAATATGTCTTGGCTCCGCCGAAAATTGGCGCTGGCAGCGGGCGCGCCCTCAATGCAAGCTAGCAGCTCATTTACTTCGGGTGGTGTGTAGAGTTGCGGAATAATGGCGAAACCACTTTGCTCAAGCTGCGGGGCTACAAATAAGTTGCTCATCTTAATCGCCAAAAGCTACTACGCCCTGTTCAGCTGCAAATGCTTGCTTGAGAATAGGGGCCAGGTTAGAAATGGTACTTTCGACCGCGAGCGTTATCATCGCCCGTTTCTGCTGCACTTGCTTACTAGACCACCGGAACTTGCCATAATAATCGGCATAGCTTTCTATTAGCCCCAGTTGTTGCGCCAATTCAAACTCTTCCTCTCTTATACCGCCTGCGTAAGCTAATTGCCTAGGAGAGCTACAATTGGGCTGCGCGTCGTGAATAAAATAGAAGTCAAGCATGCTGCCTAATGTTACCTATATGCCCACCGGCTCGTCCACCAACTCCTTTTCAATCCACTTGCCGTCTTCCTTCATTAACCCAATCAGCTCATCCACGGCGCGCTCCTCGGGCACGGCTTTCTTGATGACGTCCTGGCCGCGGTAGAGGGCGATTTTACCCTTACCCACGCCCACGTAGCCGTAGTCGGCGTCGGCCATTTCGCCGGGGCCGTTCACGATGCAGCCCATAATGCCGATTTTGATGCCCTTGAGGTGGTCGGTGCGCTTGCGAATCATGGCCGTGGTTTCCTGCAAGTCAAACAGGGTGCGGCCGCAGCTGGGGCAGCTGATGTACTCGGTTTTGCTCATGCGGGTGCGGGCCGCTTGTAAGATACCGAAGCTCAGCTGATTGAGGTTACCGATGGTATCGAGCCACTCGGCTTGCGAGCGGGGTGCCAGCAGCTCGGGGCCAATCACGATGCCATCGCCCAGGCCGTCGATGAGCAATCCGCCCAGCTCGGTGGCCGCATCGAGCTGGGTTTGCTCCAGCGGCTGGTCGGGATAGGAACGGGCAATAATGACCGGGCAGGTTACCTGGTGGTTGAGCAGCTCGAAGAAGGCCCGGCGCATTTCGGGTAGGGCGTGGGCATTGGTGGTGGTCAGCACGAGCACCACGGTGGGGTCGTGGCGCAGGTGCAGCAGCAGCGCCGCATCCAGCACATCGAGGGCCACTAGCAGGAAATTGAGCTGCGGGTGCCGCATCAGTCCTTCCATGTACACATCGGCCGTCATCACGGGGTAGTGGTGCGGGCGGTGGCCGGCAGCGACCCAGGCGTCATAATTTACAATCTCCTTCAGGCCGTTGGGCAGCATAAAGGGCACCGGCCGCTCCCCGGTGTAGATGTAGTCAGCCCCCTGGTCCGACATCTGAAACTTGTCCAGAAACGGCGAATACAGGTGACCGGCGGCGCGCAGGTCGGCGTATTCCAGCTGGGGCAATTGCGTGAGGCTCACAACAACGCGGGGCACGTTGAGGCCCCCGAAGTTGGCCACCTCGTGCGTGACGCGGCGCTGGTACTGAAAGGGATTAATCGGCTCCTCGCCCACCACGGGCGCAATGGGCTTAGCCAGCGCCGCCCGGCCTATGTAGCGGTCGATGAGCATTTTAGCTACCGGCGCTTCCGCCTCGGGGGCTTCAGTGAGGCTCACGCGCACGGTGTCGCCCAGGCCGTCTTCGAGCAGCGTGCCAATGCCCACGGCGCTCTTGATGCGGCCGTCCTCGGCTTCGCCGGCTTCGGTTACGCCCAGGTGCAGGGGGTAGGGCTGCAGGCCTTCTACGTCGAGCTTTTGCACCAGCAGGCGGTAGGCCTGCACCATCACCTGGGTGTTGCTAGCCTTCATGCTCAGCACCACATCGTAGTAGTTTTCCTCCTCGCAGAGGCGCAAAAACTCCAGCGCCGACTCCACCATGCCGAGCGGCGTATCGCCATAACGGCTTAGTATGCGGTCAGATAGCGAGCCGTGATTGGTGCCAATGCGCATGGCCGTGCCATACTGCTTGCAAATCTTGACCAGCGGCCGAAACCGCTCCCGAATGCGGTCAACCTCAGCCGCGTAGCTGGCGTCGGTGTACTCGATGGTATCGAACTTCTTTTTGTCGGCGTAGTTACCGGGGTTCACGCGCACTTTTTCCACAATGCGGGCGGCTAGCTCGGCCGCGTTGGGCGTGAAGTGAATGTCGGCAATGAGCGGCACGTTGCAGCCCCGCGCCCGCAGCTCCCTCTTGATTTCCAGCAGGTTCTGGGCCTCCTTCACGCTGGGCGCCGTAATGCGCACGTACTCACAGCCGGCCGCCACCATGCGCAGCGTCTGCTCCACCGAGCCCAGCGTGTCCATCGTGTCCACGGTAGTCATGCTCTGCACCCGAATGGGGTAGTCGCCGCCCATGGGCACGCCGCCGATGTTTACCACCCGCGCCACGCGGCGCTTGTACTCGGTCAGGCTGGGGCAATAGGTCTTGTTCATTGCGCTAAAAACTAGGGCCGGCGAGCGAAAGTTGCGCTCAGCGCAAAGGTACGGTCAGGGGCAATGAGTAAGAAGGACGTCATACTGACGTGAGGAAGCATCTCTACCACGCTACTAACCCCAGCATACTGAGATTACTCACGCGGTAGAGATGCTTCCTCACGTCAGTATGACGTTCTTCTTACTTGCTACTCAGCAATTCCTTCCGCAGGCGCTGCACTTCGTGCTCCAGCTCCAGGTTGCGGAAGGTTACCTTGGCCTCCAGGTCGTCGTAGGCATTTTGCAGCTGCTCTTGCAGCTGGCGCATCTCGGTTACGTCGGTGTTGGTGCCCAGCCAGCGCAACAGCTGGCCCTGCTCATCGCGCACGGGCACGACGCGGGTCAGAAACCATTGGTACTCACCATCTTGGCCTCGCAATGGAAACGTTAGTTCCCAGGGCTTGCCAGCCGCCCAGGCTTTTTGCACAAACTCAACTACTGGCTTTATATGGTCGGGGTGATGCACTTTGTCCCAGCCCCAGCCCTCCATAGCGGCCAGGTCGGTGCCCGTGTAATCGTACCAGCGCTTGTTGTACCAGTAGATATGGCCGTCGGGCCGGGCCATCCACGAGAGCTGGGCCACGTTGTCGGCCAGGGTCGTAAACTCCGATTCGCGCTCTTGCAGCAGCTCCCCGGCCACCTTTTGGTCGTGAATATCGGTACAAGTGCCAAACCACGTCACGATGTTGCCGGCCGCGTCGCGCCGGGGCAGAGCCTGGCCCAAAAACCAGCGATACTCCCCGTTTTTAGCTTTAAAGCGGTACTCGATTTCGTAATCGGCCCCGGTGGCCAGCGAGTGGCCCCACACCTGGCGGGCCCGGGCGCGGTCGTCGGGGTGCAGCAGGTTGTTCCACATATCGGGGCCCACGCTGTCGGCCAGCGTGTAACCCGTGAAGTCAATCCAGCGCTGATTGAAATACGTGTGGAAGCCGGTGGCGTCGGTTATCCAAACCAGCTGCGGAATAAAATCGGCCAAGAACTGAAACTCGTTCTCGTTTTGGGGAAGCGAAGTGGAAGCGGCGTCGGAATGGAGCACAACAAAAAACGGCTAATGCTGAATCAAATACACTAAAAACAAGGCCACTACGGGCGGTCGAGCTGCATTTCGAGCCCCGAGCTGAAGTACAGGTTGAGCTGGCTGCGGGCCCCGTCGGTGGTGCGGCGCAGGCGCGTTACCAAGGCCCGGATTTCCTCGGCCGGAAAACTTAGCCGCAGGTAGGGGCGGTTGAGCAGCTCATCGCGCTGCACGTCCCAGCTACCGGTTTCGCTGGCCAGGGGGGCCTGCAATTCCAACTCTTTGTCATTGAGCCACAGGCTGGTAGCTTGCGCCAACAGGCTGGCCGGGTCGGCCCGGTTTATTACCCGGTGCGCCACCCGCCAGGCCCCAGCCAGGTAGTCGTCGGGCACTTGTTGAAGGTTGATGTCGAGTAACAAATCAGACATTGGGGTAGAAAATCAGACGGAGGCGCTGTAGTAAAACGCAGTACAAAGATAATTTAACTGCCCGGTTTAAAAACGAAGCGCCCCGGTAACACAACGGCCGGCAACTAGGTTTCTGGCCTTTTCAAGCCGCCGCGCTCCCCTTCTGTAATGTGCTGAATGTGAGAATTTTGATTTTTATACCGCCACCGTGGTACCATCCGCTCCGAGCCGGCTGCCGGGGCCGGCCATCTAAAACGCCCGCCAGCCGTACGTAAGCCCGGCCTCACGGCTTGTTTTACTTCGCCCCATGAAATATTTTTCGCTTCCCGACAACCTGTCCGGTCAGGTACTGGCCGCCGCCCGCCAAACCGGCCTGCGCGCCTGGCAAACCGGCCGCTTGTTTCGGCAGCTGGCCCAGCGCACCCTAGATTCGGTGCAGGACGTGCTGCGGGCCGAAATTCAGAGCGGCCACGCCCGGCTGGTAGCCGATTTTCTGGCCGACAAAGCCCTGCCCGCCGCCCGCGCCATTTTGCTGGAGCGCATGGCGGCCCGGCTGCTGCTGCGCATTGGCCTGCGCGGGGCTTTTATGACCAATATTGCCGGTTGGGTATTGCCATTTGTGCTCGAAAAGCTGTTTCAGGCAGCCCGCGCCAGCGGCTTGCTCGCTCGCCTCGAAGCCAACCCCACCGTGGCCGACGCCCTGGCCCGTCTCGACGACCTGCGCCAAGCTGCCGCCCGCCTCCTCTTCCCCGATGGCGAAACCGAGGCCCGCGTCCTCACCGACGCCGAAGCCGCCGAGCTACTTCAAAAGCCTGCTAAGCAACTGGCAGTGAGCAGTGAGCAGTGAGCAGTGAGCAGTGAGCAGTGAGCAGTGAGCAGTGAGCAGTGAGCAAAAGAACGTCCTGCTGACGAAGGAAGCAGCTCGCGTGGGGCGGTAATTCCAACCATTTAACGGTTGATTTTACCACCCCACGCGAGCTGCTTCCTTCGTCAGCAGGACGTTCTTTCGGTTCCTTGTAACTCAATAGCCCTGCGCCAGCTGCACCACGTTTTCCAGGGGCTCGCCGGCTTGCAGGTGGCCCAGGTTGCGGAGTAGCTGCGCTACTTTGCCTTCGGCTTCGGCGGGTTGGCCGCCGCCGGTGTGCTGGGTGAGCAGCACGTTGGGCAGCGCCCAAAGCGGATGGCCGGCCGGCAGCGGCTCGGTAGCCGTTACGTCAAGCACGGCCCCGCCGAGGTGGCCGGCTTGCAGCGCCGCAATGAGCGCTGGCTCGTCAGTGGTGTTGCCGCGGCCCACGCTGGCGTAGAAGCTACCGGGGGCCATTACCGCGATAAGGTCGGCTGCGAAAAAGCCTTCGGCGCTGCCGGGCAGGCAGTTAACTACAATATCGGTATGGGGCAAAGCGGCGGCCAGCTCCTGGCGCGAGTGCAGCTGGGCTTGCGGGTCGGTGCGGGCCAGCAGCTGCACTACGCAGCCAAAGCCACTCAGCTGCTGCCACACCGCTTGCCCAATGGTACCTGCCCCCAGAATAATCACCCGCTTGCCGCGCAGCAGCCCCATGCGCCCCCTGATGGGCGCGCCCACCCACTGCTGCGCAGCTTGCAGGCGGGCCAGCTCGGGCACGGCCCGGTACAGCGCCAGCAGGCCCGCTACCATGGTTTCGGCGCAGGGCCAGGCAAAATAATCGCCCATGTTACACACCGGCGCGGTCACCGCCAGCCCCTGGTACTTATCGAAACCAGCCGAGTCGAGCTGCCACAGGCGCAGGTTGGGTAGTTCCTGGGTTAGCAGCTCAGGCGCGGGGTTGCCGAAAATGACTGCGGCCTCGCGCACGGCGTCAGCTTGCGCCGCCGCGGGCAGCTCGGCCGCCAGCACTACCTGGCTACCGGCTGGCAGCTGGGCTAGCAGCTGGTCGTGGGCCGTTGGCAGCAGTGGAGAAAAAGCAATTATTTTCATAATTATTTGATGGACAATTATTTACAATAGATTCACTAAAAATAATATCAAGCGAAAGAGCAGCTTCTCCTGGCCTGGTGGCCCGGAAAAGCTGCTCTTTTATTTCAGCTAACTAGCAACAACTAGGCGTTCTTGCTGTCGTTTTTGAGGTCGTCGGCAGGCGTCGAGGCCGAGCCTTGCAGCTGGCCGGCGGCGGCCAGCAGGGCAGCGGCCAGCTTCTCTACGTGCGTGCGGGTGTTGCCTTCGGCAAGACTGGCAGTGCGGGCGGTTTCGTTGCCCAGGCGGTGCAGCAGGCTACCCACTTGCTTGCCGTCGTAGGTGCCGCTGTTCATCAGCGCTTTCAGCTCTTGCAGGTCCACTACCAGCTTGTGAAACTCGGGGTTGCTGGCGGCTTTCAGGTCCTCAATCCAGCGCTGGAAGTGGTTGTCGGTACCAGCGCGGCTTGCTTCCTCGCTGAGGTCGCCGGTGAGGAGTTTGATAGCACCTTCGAGGTGTACTTGGTGTTGAACTTCGGTCTTTTCCATGATGCAGCTTAGGGGAATTTGAATGGGCAGGCCAAGGGGCCTGTCCGGGTCCTCAACGCAAGGCAGCACGTCGGGGTTAGCCTTGGGCCAATAAAAAACCCCACCGGGAGCCGGTGGGGTTTCTTCAAATAGGGTGCGGCGGGCTACTCAATCTTGCTCATGCGCTCCTTCACGGCCTCCAGGGCCACGCGCATGTTCACAATGTCGGCGCGGGCGGCTTCCTGCTCTTTCAGGTTGGTATCAATCTGGTTGTTAAGCTGCTGCAGCTCGGCCGCGTTGGCCGCCAGCTGCTGCTGAATTTCCAGCTTGCGGGCCTTGTTTTTCTCAATTTCCTTCTTGATGGCGTCCGACTTGCTGATAACTGCCATGTGGCCGTTTTGCGAGGTCACCAGCGACTTTTCGGCATCGGTAATCTGGGCCACCAAGTCTTCACGGTACATCGAGCGGGCAAAATCCTTCAGGTATTTCTCGCCGGCTTTCCACTGGCTCGGGGTCGAGGCCTGGCCCAGGTAAGCGTTACCCAGGTCGATGCTCCACCATACGCCGGTGCCGGTGGGCAGGGCATCCACGCGGCTGATGACGCGCACGGGTGTGGGCGAGATGTCCGGAATAGTAACCTGGTCCATCGTAATGATGCCTTTGTTGTTCTTCACCTTGCCCGGAAACTGGTCGTTCAGCTGCTTTATCCAGGACGTCTCCACCCGCTTGTTGTCGAGCTGCAAGCTCACGCGCTGACCTTTACGCGGAATGTTGTTGATGTTTTGGTCCGACTCGTCAACGGGCGACCGCTGGGCCGAAACCTGCAGCGTACCTAATAACAGCAGCAAAAAGAAGAGTACATTTCGTTTCATTGGTAGGATAAAAGAGAAGTAAAAGGATGTTAAAAACAAAGAAATGGAGTTGCTTTAGCCCTCCGACAGCCCAAATTTAAGCAGTTTGCGGCAACTGTATCAGCTATCCAGTCGTTTTTTTTGTTGAGTTAATTTTTTATTTGTTAAGTCCTATCCCGTGCCACGGGTCAGCGGGCTCAACAAATGCCCGCACCACCGGTTTCAACGCCCATGCCCCAGCTCACTATTTGCCGCTCCGAACACTTCAACGCCGCCCACCGGCTCCACAATCCTGCCTGGGATACGGCCCGCAATCAGCAGGTTTTTGGCAAGTGCAACAAC
The DNA here is from genome assembly GCF_054779975.1 of Hymenobacter arcticus. NCBI lineage: Bacteria > Pseudomonadati > Bacteroidota > Cytophagia > Cytophagales > Hymenobacteraceae > Hymenobacter > Hymenobacter arcticus. The sequence continues at coordinate 174,441 of NZ_BAAGXF010000004.1, read as the reverse complement.
CCCAACTACCACGGCCACAACTACAACCTCACCGTGCGCCTCACCGGCGAAGTGGACCCCGATACGGGGTATGTTTTTGATTTGAAGGAGCTTAGCGAGCTAATCAAAGTACAAGTTTTGCAGCCCTTCGACCACCGCAATCTAAACCTGGATACGGAGGAGTTTAGGGAGCTGAATCCGACGGCCGAAAATATTGCCATGGTCATTTGGCGGCGGCTGCGGGCCGCGTTGCCGGCCCCGCTCACGCTGGCCGTGACCCTGCACGAAACGGACCGTAATTTTGTGGAATACTATGGAGAATAATTCTGCCGCGCTGGTGTTGCCCCTACCAGGCACGCCGGCCGCCGACGGCCCCCTCGACCACGGCCCCGACCAGCACCTGCCCGCCGGCCTGCGCACCCCGCTGCGCGCCGATGCCTTTGCCCGGGGCGACGACGAAAAAATTACCGCCATCAGCGGCCACTTCCGCGCCATTATGCAGGAGCTGGGCCTCGACCTAACGGACGACAGCCTGGCCGGCACCCCGCAGCGGGTAGCCAAAATGTATGTGCAAGAGTGGTTTAAGGGCCTCAACCCAGCGCACCGGCCCGAGGTGCGGCTGTTTGAGAACCGCTACGAGTACCAGCAACTGCTAGTGGAGCGCGACATTACGCTGTTTTCGTGCTGCGAGCACCACTTTGTACCCATCATTGGCAAGGCGCATGTCGCCTATCTACCTGGCAAGCACGTAGTTGGGCTCAGCAAGCTCAACCGCGTGGTGCAGTACTACGCCCGCCGGCCCCAGGTGCAGGAGCGCCTCACGCGCCAAGTGGCCGAGCACCTGCGCCAAAGCCTGGGCACCGACGACGTGGCCGTGCTCATCGAGGCCGACCACCTCTGCGTGATGAGCCGCGGCGTGAATGACACCAGCAGCTCGACCATCACCAGCGAGTACGGTGGCAAGTTTTTGGAAGACAGTAATTTACGTAGTGAGTTTTTGCGTCAGATTGGCAAGTAACCGCTCTGGCTGGTAGCTATTGGCTGCTGGCCGATGGCGCTGTTCTGGTTTCCATTCATTCAAAAGCTATTAGCTAAAGGCTAACAGCTGACAGCTTTATTATATGAAGATTCTCATCACCGGCGGGACGGGCATGATTGGGCAGCGGCTCGCCGAGCTGCTTCTTGATGGCGGCCACGAAGTGGCCCTGCTCACGCGGGAGCCCCAGAAGGCCAGCCACTTCCGGCTGTTTGGCTGGGACTTGCAGGCGGGCACTATCGACCCCGCCGCCGTGCCCTACGCCGACTGCATCGTGAACCTGGCTGGTAGCAGCGTGGCCGAGGGCAAGTGGACGCCTGAGCGCAAGCACGAGATTCTGCGCTCGCGCCTCGATGGCCTGGAGCTGCTGCACCGCGAGCTCAGCAAGCCGGGCCACCACGTGCGCACGTTGCTATCAGCCTCAGCCATTGGCATTTATGGCGACCGGGGCGATGAGTTGTTGCACGAGGACTCCCCCACCGCTGCCCCGGCCGACGACTTTTTGGCCGACGTAGTTATTCAGTGGGAAGCCGCCGCCCGGCGCGTGGGCGAGTTGGGGCCGCGCGTGGTGTTGCCGCGCATTGGCATCGTGCTCAGCCCCGAGGGCGGGGCGCTGGTGCCCATGGCCAAAACCGTGCGCTACGGCGCGGGCGCGCCGCTCGGCTCGGGCCGGCAGTACATGAGTTGGGTGCACCTCGACGACCTGTGCCGCCTGCTGGTGCAGATGGTAGAAGGCGAAAACTGGCGGGGCGAATACAACGCCGTGGCTCCTAACCCCGTCACCAACAAGGAGTTTACCGAAACGCTGGCCCAGGTAATGCACCGCCCGCTGCTGCTACCCAAAGTCCCGGCGTTCGGCCTGAAGCTGGCCATGGGCGAGATGAGCGAAATTGTACTCGGCTCGCAGCGCGTAAGCGCCGATAAGGTTATCAGCCAAGGCTTTACCTACGAGTATCCGCAGCTGCTGGCGGCACTGGCCTCTTTTTACGAATGAGCAGTAGCGTGGACTCTGTGAGTCCGCGCGTGGTCAACGTTGTTCAATGCTACCACGTGCGGACTCACAGAGTCCACGCTACCGCAAAATCAGCTCCGTAGCAGCTTGTAAATCAGCCACTCGGGGCGAGTAGCTCACTGGCTCGGAGTGACCCACCAATATGCCGCGCACGCCCAGCCTAGCCCCGGCTTCCATGTCGCGGGCGCGGTCACCCACCAGCCAGCAGCTAGCCGGGTCGAGGTGGTAGCGCGCCACCGCTTTTTCAAGCATTCCCGAGTCGGGCTTGCGAAAGATGGACTCACTCGTTGACGGGTGGCTTTCGGACATGTAAATTGCATCGAGCTGATAGTCACAGGCTTGCTGCAAGATATCGTGACAAGCCAGCACGTCGGCGCGAGTGTAGAGGCCTTTGGCAATACCGGCCTGGTTGGTTACTACTACCAGGTAGTAGCCGGCAGCCTTGAGGCGTGCCAGGCTCTCGGGCACGCCAGGGCAGATGCGGAAGCGCTCGGGCGTCCAGACATAGTCCCCCATTTCCTCGTTGAGCACGCCATCGCGGTCCAAAAAAACTGCTTTATTCATTATACTTAGCTGTTAGCCATTAGCTGCTAGCTAATAGCTTGCCGACTCAATGGTTGAACAAAGCTATCGGCTAGCAGCTAAGGGCTAACAGCTAAACAACTATGCGCATTGCCATCATCGGCGGCGGCCTCACGGGCCTTACGCTCGCCTACTACCTCCAAAAAGCGGGCGTTGCCTACGACCTGTTTGAAGCTAGCGCCCGGCCGGGCGGCAACCTGCTCTCGCCCCTAGCGCCCGAGGGCTACCAGCTTGAGGCCGGCCCCAACTCGCTGCTGCTGAGTACCGAGCTGGAAGAATTGCTGCTGGAGCTGGGCTTGCAAGACCATATTCAGGAGGCGGCCCCGGTGAGCCAGCACCGCTTTGTGCTGCGCGGGGGCCAGTACCGGGCGCTGCCGGCCTCGCCGCCCGCACTGCTGGCCAGCGGGTTTTTTAGCTTGCGCACCAAGCTGCGACTGCTAAGCGAGTTGCTGCGCCGGCCCGCGCCCCCCGTGCCGGGCGAAACGGTGGCCGCCTTTTTTGAGCGGCATTTTGGCCCCGAGGTGGTGCAGTACGCCGTTAATCCCTTCGTGGCGGGCATCTACGCCGGCGACCCGGCCGAGCTACTGCTTTCGCTCACGTTCCCGCAGCTGGCGGCCCTCGAAACGCAGTACGGCTCGCTGCTGCGCGGCTTGGCCAAAGGCTCCAAAACCGGCGGCCGCCGCCGCACCATCACGCTGCGCGGCGGCGTGCAGGCACTCACCGATGCCCTGGCGGCGCAACTTACCAGCTACCACCTAGGTGAGCCAGTGGCTTCTATTGATAAAGTTGCTGGTAATGAGTATTATATAATCACCGGTAGCCGGCAACCAAAGACCTACACGCACCTGGCGCTGGCCGTGCCGGCCTATGCGGCGGCGGCCCTGCTGCGGCCGTTCTTTCCGGCGGCGGCCACGGCGCTGGCGGCCGTGCGCTACCCGCCCATGACGCTCGTGTACTCGGCCTATGACCGTGCGGCCGTGGTGCACCCGCTGGTGGGCTTTGGGGCGCTCAACCCCAAGGTGGAGGGCACCTACGCGGCCGGGGCCATTTGGACCAGTTCACTGTTCCCGGACCGGGTGCCGGCTGGGCAGGTACTATTTACCAGCTTTGTGGGCGGGGCGCAGTTTGCGCAGCAGGCCCAGGAGCCCGCGGCCACGCAGCTGGCGGCCGTGCACACCGAACTCGCTCAGCTTTACGGTATTAGCGGCGCGCCGCGCTGGCAGGGGCGCTACTACTGGCCGCAGAGCATTCCGCAGTTCGACCAGCATCTGGCCGTTGCGCGGGCGGCCGTGGCGCCGCTCGCCACCCAGGGCGTGGTGGCGGTGGCCAACTGGCAGGTGGGCGTGAGCGTGCCCGACTGCGTGAAATACGCCCGGCAACTAGCTCAGCAATTGGCAACTGGCAGTGCGCAATAAACAATTTTTGGTAGTGGCTGAGGGCACAAATACGTGCTGCCTTCGGTTAATTACGCACGACTCCCCGTGCAACCCTGTTGCCACGCCCCTTATCTTTGCCTAACGATGAGTAATACGGCCGCCGGACTGGTCCTGATTCCGACTTATAATGAGCGGGAAAACGTGGAGCTTATTATCCGGGCTGTCTTTACGCTCCCGGCTAATTTTCACGTGCTGATAATTGACGATGGCTCGCCCGACGGCACGGGTGCAATAGTGCGCGGGCTGTTGCCTGAGTTTGCGGGCCGGTTGTTTTTGGAGGAGCGGGCGGGCAAGCAGGGCTTGGGCACGGCCTACATCTTCGGGTTTCGGTGGGCGCTGGCGCGGGGCTACGAGTACGTGTTTGAGATGGACGCTGACTTTTCGCACAACCCGCAGGACCTGCTACGCCTGCGCGAGACCTGCGCCGTACAGGGCTACGACTTGGCCATCGGCTCGCGCTACAGCGACGGCGTGAACGTGGTGAACTGGCCCATGAGCCGGGTGCTGATGTCGTATTTCGCTTCCCGCTACGTACGCTTCATCACGGGTATGCCCATCCACGATGCCACGGCGGGCTTCAAGTGCTATTCGGCGCGGGTGTTGCGGGCTATTGACCTGAGCCGCATTCACTTCGTGGGCTACGCGTTTCAAATTGAGATGAAGTGGCTCACTTATCTCCTCGGCTTCCGCATTAAAGAGGTACCTATCATTTTCACCGACCGCACCCGCGGGCAGTCGAAAATGTCGAAGGGTATTTTCAAGGAAGCGCTGGTGGGCGTGGTGCAGATGAAGGTGAGCAGCTGGATTCACCCGCCGCGCCGCCCCGCCGATGAGCCCCAGGGCCAGCCCAGCATCAGTGTAGGGTAAGCTTTATCTTGCCGTATGCAGCACCGGGCAAATGTGCGGTAAGCTTTAGCTGGCACCGCAGGGCCGTGTGCAGCATCAGCTGACCAGCAGCCAAGCCACCCACTTTTACCCACGGCAAGCTGAAGCTTACCGCACACTGCGCATACCCTACGCCGCTGTTTTTGCGTATCGGAGAAAGCTTATTGCGGCCGGATGCACAACACACCCCTCTTCTGGATTTTATTTAACCTGTTCGTAATCGGGCTTTTACTGCTCGACTTACTGGTGCTCAATCGCCGTGCCCATGCCGTGAAGCTGGGCGAGGCGCTGGGGTGGAGCGCGTTCTGGATAGCGCTGTCGCTGAGCTTTAATTTCCTGGTGTACCGCACCATGGGCCACGAGGCGGGCCTGCAATGGCTGACGGGCTACCTCATCGAGAAGGCCCTGAGTGTGGACAACCTGTTCGTGTTCCTGCTCATTTTCACCTACTTCAAGGTGCCGGCCGAGTACCAGCACCGCATCCTGTTTTGGGGTGTGCTGGGGGCGCTAGTGCTGCGGGGCCTGTTCATTGTGGCGGGGGCGGCGCTGCTGGCCAAGTTCCATTTTTTGCTCTACATCCTAGGAGCTTTTCTGGTGTACACGGGCGTGCGCATGGCGCTAAGCGGGGGCGGCGACCCCGAGGTGGACCCCGATAACAACCCGGTTGTGCGCTTTTTGCGGCGCTACCTGCCCATCACGAAGCAGCTTGATGGCGGCAAGTTTTTTACCAAGCGCGACGGGGTGCGCGTTGCCACGCCGCTGCTGGTGGTGCTGGTGATGGTGGAAACTACCGACGTGGTGTTTGCGGCCGATTCTATCCCCGCCATTTTGGCCATTTCGCGCGATACGTTCGTAGTGTACACCTCCAACGTGTTTGCACTGCTTGGGCTGCGGGCGCTGTATTTCGCGCTAGCCAGCCTGATGGCACTGTTTCATTACCTCAGCTACGGCCTGGCGCTCATCCTCATTTTCATCGGCGGCAAGCTGCTGGTGGAGGACTTCTTACGCGAGCATTTTAACCTTGCGCTACCCGTGCCGGTTTCCTTGGGCATCGTGGGTGCGCTGCTGCTGGGCTCGGTTGGAGCCTCGCTGCTATGGCCCAAGAAAACATAATTATAGCTAACCAACTCATTATCAAATACTTGTAAACCAGCTTTGCTGTTTTATCACAACGCCCGCCCATTTTGAATCACCTTGCCGAACACCTGGCCCAGGGCTTCAGCCAAACGCCGAAGACCCTGTCGTCCAAATACTTCTATGATGCCACGGGCAGCCGCCTGTTTCAGCAGATAATGGGCTTGCCCGAGTACTACCCCACCCGCACCGAGCTGGCTATTTTCCGGGAGCAGGGCGCGGCTATTGGGCGGGCGCTGGCGGCGGGCGCGGCAGCCGGCCAGCCGCTGGCCGTGGTGGAGCTGGGCGCGGGCGATGGCTTGAAAACCAAGCTCTTGCTGCGCGAATTGCTTACGCAGCCGGTAGCGCTCACGTACGTGCCAGTCGATATTTCGCCCTCGGCCATCAAGGAGCTGGCAGCCTCGCTGCGGGAGGAATTGCCTACCCTGCCCACCGAGCCGCTGGCGGCTGAGTACGGGGCGGCGCTCACCACGCTAGCCACCCGGCCGGGGGCCAAGGCGGTGCTGTTTTTGGGTTCCAACATCGGCAACTTTGCCCCCGCCGAGCAGGCGGATTTTCTGCACGAACTGGCGCGGCCGCTCACCCCGGCCGACCGCCTGCTGGTGGGCTTCGACCTGCGGAAGGACCCGCGCCGCATCCGGGCGGCGTACGACGATGCGCAGGGCGTCACGGCTGAGTTCAACTTCAACCTGCTGCGCCGGCTCAATGCGGAGGCCGGGGCTGATTTTCAGCTCGATGCCTGGCAGCATTTCCCCGATTATGACCCCAGCACCGGGGCTATGCGCTCGTGGCTGGTGAGTGGCCGCGCCCAAACCATCCGCCTGACTACCCTACCTGGCCAGGCCTTCGAAATTGCCGCCTGGGAGGCCATCCAAACCGAAAGTTCGTTCAAGTTTACCCTGCCCCAGATTGCCGAACTGGCGGCTGGCGCAGGTCTGCGCGTGGTCGAGGTTTTCCAGGATGCCGCCGGCGACTTCGCCGATGTGGTACTGGCTGTGGCAGCGTAAGGGCGTAATTTTGCAGGTACGTAATGCACCGCTAGCAAAAGGAGAACGTCATGCAGACCAAAGGGAAGCATCTCGCGTGCAGCAGTAATTGATACCGTTAAACGGTTGATTTACTACCTCGTGCGAGATGCTTCCCTTCGGTTCGCATGACGTTCTCTTATTTTATAAACTTCCTAATTGTCAATTACTTGTCGCTCGTAAAAGCCCACCTTCGCCCTACTATTCTCCTAGCTTATCCCGTAGTACTCAGCCAGCTCGGCCACATATTGGTGAGCGTGTGCGACTCCGTGATGGTGGGCCAAACGGGCAAGCTGCCGCTGGCGGCCGTGAGCGTAGGCGTGAGCACCACCACCGTGCTCATGGTGCTGGGCCTGGGTATTAGCATGGGCGCGGTGCCGCGCGTGGCCGCCGCCAACGGCCGGGGCGACGACGACGCGCTGGGCCACCTGCTGGTGGGTACCATCTGGCTGAATACGCTGGCGGGCGTGCTGCTGGCGGGCCTCAGCCAACTACTGCCGCTGGTGATGCCCCACCTGCACCAGGCCCCCGAGGTGGTGGCGCTGGCCACGCCCTGGGTGCGGGTGGTGGGCTTGTCGCTGCTGCCGCTGATGGTATTTCAGGGCTTTCGCGAATGGGCCGAGGGGCTGGGGCTCACGCGCCAGGCCATGCAGCTTTCCATTGCCGGCAACGTGGTGAACGCGCTGCTGTGCTACGCCCTGATATTCGGGCACTTCGGTGCGCCACGCATGGGGCTGATGGGAGCCGCCTGGGCTACCCTCCTTGCCCGCATTGGCATGGCCGCCCTGCTGGCGCTGTACGTGCTGCGGGCCGAGCGGCTGCGCACCAAGCGCCCGGCCGACGCCGCCACCTGGCTGCGGCCCCGGCTGGCCGAGCTGCGCGGGCAGCTGGGTTTGGGCCTACCCATTGGCGTGCAAATGATGTTTGAGGTGGGCGCCTTCGCGGCGTCGGCGCTGCTGATGGGCTGGCTGGGCATTGCTACCCAGGCCGCCCACCAGATTGCCATCAACGTAGCCTCGGTGACGTATATGGCGGCCACGGGCATTGCGGCGGCGGCCACCATTCGGGTGGGCAACCTGCGCGGGGCCGGCGACCTGGCCGGGGCCCGGCAGGCGGGTTTTGCAGCTTACTGGCTGGCCTTCGGCTTTATGGGCGCGATGGGACTGCTGCTCATTGGGTTGCGCAATTTCATCCCGACTTTTTACAACACCGACCCGGCCGTGGTGGCGCAGGCGGCTTCACTGCTGGCCATCGCGGCCGCCTTCCAGGTATCGGATGGCTTGCAGGTGGTGGGCCTGGGCGCGCTGCGCGGCCTGGAAGACGTGAAGGTGCCCTCGGTGGTGGCGCTGCTGGCTTACTGGGCCATTGCGCTGCCGCTGGGCTACTTCCTGGCTTTCGGGCTGCACTGGGGCGCAGTGGGCATTTGGGTGGGCTTGCTTACGGGCCTCAGCATTGTGGCGGTGGTGCTGCTGCTGCGCTTTCGGCGCCAAAGCGCGCCGGGCAATTACCCACCCGCAGCTCGGCCGCCGGCCGAACGCTTCGCCGATGCCGAAGAATTGCTGGTGCTGGGCCAACCCGCCGGTTAGCCGCGGAACTCAGAGCCGGGGCTTTTTTGTCAGAATAAAGGCTGGTGCCAGCGCGGTTGGTGCTGGGCGCTGGCCTTTTATTCTGACAATTCCTTTCTGCATGAACACCTCCTATTGGAAAACCCTGGCGCTGGTGCTGCTAGCCGCTGCCCCGGCTGCCGCGCAGCAAGTGCCGCTACCGGCCGGGTCGTTTCGCTGGTCGACGAGCCGCCCGCTCACGGTGGCCGACTTCAAAGGGCGGCCCAAGCCCAATGAGTCGCACGCCGCCCTCACCTCGGCCAACATCAACACTGGGGCTACGTGCCGTAGCAACATCTTTGCCGGCACGGCGCAGGCCAGCTTTTCGCCCAGCCACTCGTGGGTGCGCGACCCGGCCCGCATGACGCCCGCCCTGCTGCGCCACGAACAGCTGCACTTCGACATTGCCGAGGTGTACGCCCGGCAGCTGCGCCAGCAATTGGCCGCCATGCGCCTGCCGTGCGACAAGCTGGGCACTACCTTCGACCGCGTGAGCCAGGCCGCCTACGCCGCCTGGCAAAAGGACGAAGATGACTATGACCTCGATACCAAGCACGGCCTCCAGCACGAGCAGCAGGCGAAGTGGGAAGCCCAGGTGCACCAGCAGCTCCTCGACCTGGCTGCTTTCGCCGAGGCCGATGCGTGAGTCAACTCATTCATCCACAACATGATAACCTGGGCTTATTTTGAGCAGGTTGACCTGCGCGTAGGCACCATTGTGGAGGCCCGCGAATTTCCAGAGGCGCGCCGGCCGGCCTACCAGCTGGTGCTGGATTTTGGCCCCGACATCGGCTTCAAAAAATCGAGCGCCCAGCTTACGCACCACTACACGCCGGCCACGCTGCTGGGCCAGCAGGTGCTGGCGGTGGTCAATTTTCCGCCCAAGCAAATCGGGCCCTTCCGCTCCGAGGTGCTGGTGCTGGGCGCGCCCGATGCCGAGGGCCACACCGTGCTCACGGCCGTAGCCGCGCCCGTGCCCAACGGCAGCCGCGTGCACTAGCGCCGGCCGCGCCGGCTAGTTATGAACCGGTGTGGGCTGGCCGCCCATTTTCTTGCTCATCGCCTCCAGCGAGTCGATAACGCCCACGTAAATCTCGTCCAGGTCCTTGGCGTGCGTGGAGTAGTAGCGGTAGCTGCGCTCGAAGGCCGAATCGGCGGTGGGCACGTGGTGGCGCTGCAACACCAGCTGCTGCTGGCTGAGAAACAGCGCCCGTGCCGAATCGGGCGCTAACCGGCTGGATTCCAGGCGCGATTCCAGCAAATGAAACTGAATGAGCAGGCTGGTCACTTCCTGCTTCGAGAGCAGGTTGGGCGGGGGCAGCACCTGCTCGGGGCGGCCGCAGCCGGCCAAGGCCAGCAGCAGGCCCAGGCCCGGCAGAAAACGAGTCAGCAAGCTTTTCACCCCCAAAAATAGCCCCGCGCCGTAGCTTCGCCCCTCACCCCACCCCGCCATGCCTCCCGCCGCCGCCAGCTCCTCTGCCCTGCCCGCCAGCCTCACAGCGCTGGTGCGCCGCCTGCGCCACCTCGAAATAAGGATGCGCCAGGCGGTGGAGGCCCAGCTGCAAGGCAACTTCGGGTCGGTGTTTCGGGGCAACGGGCTGGAGTTTGACGACGTGCGCCTCTACCAATACGGCGACGAGGTGCGGGCCATCGACTGGGCCGTGAGCAGCAAGGGCCACGGCACGTTCGTAAAAACCTATAAGGAAGAGCGCGAGCAGCAGGTACTGGTGGCCCTCGACGTGAGCGCCTCGCAGCGCGTGGGCGGCGGCCCCGGCGGCCCCCAACGCAAGCTCGACCTGGGCCGCGACCTGGCTGGGGTGCTGGCCCTATCGGCCGCCCGCCAGGATGCCGCGCTGGGGCTGCTGGCTTTTTCCGACCAAAAGGAGCTGTACCTGCCCCCGGCCAAGGGCTTGCGTGCTGCCTACGCCTTGCTACAACGGCTGTATGGCTTGCAGCCGGCCTCGCGGCACACGGGCGTGGGATTTGGTATCCGGCAGGTGCTCAGCTTGTTGAAGCGCCGCACACTGGTGGTGCTCATCTCCGATTTTATCGACGAAAACTACGAGCGTGAGCTCACCATGCTGGCCCGCCAGCACGACCTAGTGGTGGTGCAGCTGCTGGCCCCGCAGGAAGTGACGTTTCCGGCGCTGGGCATTGTGCCCCTGCGCGACGCCGAAACGGGCCTGCAACGCTGGGTCGATACCTCGGCCCCGGCCTTCCAGGCGCAGTACGCGGCCCAGGCCCAGGCGCGCGAGCTGGCCCTGCGCACCCTGTGCCGCCGCCAGCGCGTGGGCTTGCTCACGCTGCGCACCAACGAGGACTTTGTGCCGCAACTAGTGGGGCTGTTTCGGCAGCGCCGGAGCTAATCACCTATGCAACAGTATTTTATAAATTCACTTGGCAAAACGCAGTACTGGCTGGCCGGTGGGCTGTTGCTGGCGCTAGCCCAGCTGGCGGCAGCCGGCGCGGCGGCCGGGCCCGGCCCGGTAGGCCGGTTTTCGCGGGCGGTAGTGGAGGTGGGCCAGCCCCTCGACTACATCCTGAGCTACCGGCACGACCCGGCCGAGGAAGTTGTTTTTCCCGATTCGCTGGCCGAGTTTGGCACCTTTGAGTACGCGGGGCGGCGCTGGCTGCCCACTCGCACTGAAAACGGCCGCAGCCTCGACCAGGCGGTGTACCACCTGCGCACGTTTTCGCTGGCCCCGGTACAAACCCTGCAACTGCCGGTGCTGGTACTGCGCGGGGCCACCGACACGCTGCGCCTGCTGCCGCCCGCCGTGCAGGTGAAGCTGCGCCGCCTCGCCCCTACCCTACCTACCGGTGATGCCGCCACGCCGCCGGCCTTACATATTGACAATCAAATAAATATCCTAAAGCCCGCCTTTAATTATCCCTTTTGGCTGGCGGGGCTGGCGGCGCTGCTGGCGCTGGGCGGCGGGGCCTGGGCGCTCTACGGCCGGCGCTGGCAGCAGCGCTACGGCCGCTACAAGCGCCGCAAAAACCACGTGTATTTTCTCACCCAGTTTGCCCGCAATACCGAGCGCTTCACGCTCTCGCGCTCGGCCCCGCTGGTGGAACGCACGGTTTCGCTTTGGAAAAACTACCTTTCCAGTTTAGAAGATAATAACCTTAACTCATTGACAACCAAGGAGTTAACTGAATATTTCAACAACGATGAAGATGTGCGCCGCGCCCTGCGCGCCACCGACCGCGTAGTCTATGGCAACTTACTGAGCGAAGATGCCCAAGAGGTGGACGCAGCTTTTCAGCGCCTGCGCGACTTTGCCGCGCGGCAGTATGAGCTAGCCAGTCAATAGGTTAAGATTTGCGCAAAATCGTTTGTCATTGCGAGCGCAATGAAATGGAGCGCGGCAATCGCACCAGAACAGAATCCGAACAGCTCGTTCTGATGCGATTGCTTCGCGTTGCTCGCAATGACGGACACTTTTGCAAGTCGTAATACTTGACAATCAACTAGCTGCAGCCCGCTAAACCGACCCCATAACAACCACTTAATCATTATCTAAATGCCTCATCTTGTAGTACTTACCGGGGCCGGCGTATCGGCCGAGAGCGGCATCCGCACCTTCCGCGACACCAACGGGCTGTGGGAGGAACACCGCGTAGAAGATGTGGCTACGCCCGAAGCGTTTGCCCGCAACCCGGCGCTGGTGCTGGATTTTTACAACCAGCGGCGCGCCCAGGCCCGCACTGTGGCCCCCAACGCCGCCCACCTGGCCCTAGCCGGCATCGAGGACGCGCCGGGCTGGACGGTGAGCATCATCACCCAAAACGTAGACGACCTGCACGAGCGCGCCGGCTCAACGCGGGTGCTGCACCTGCACGGCATGCTGACCCAGATGCGCTCGGTGAAAAATGAAACCGTCGTGTTTGACTGTCCCGGCGACATTGCGCTAGGTGACTTGGCCGCCGACGGCGGGCAGCTGCGCCCGCACATCGTGTGGTTTGGCGAAATGGTACCCGCCATTGAAGAGGCCGCCGAAACTGTGGCTACCGCCGACGCGCTGCTCGTGGTGGGCACCTCGCTGCAAGTGTACCCGGCGGCCGGGCTACTGCACTATGCCCCAGCCGATTGCCCAGTATACGTCATCGACCCGCATCAGCCTGAAGTGAGCGGCCGGCGCGGCGTGCACTACGTGGTGGAGCCGGCCAGCATCGGCGTGCCGCAAGTGCTTAAACAATTAACAATGAGCAATGAGCAATGAGCAACGTCATGCTAAACGCAGTGAAGCCTCTCTACCGCATCGTTGAACGGCGTGGTAGAGAGGCTTCACTGCGTTCAGTATGACGTTGCTCACTGCTCACTACTTTTTACCGCCCGTATTGGTATAAAATACCCTTGTCAAACGGCGTCCAGAGGCTGGCTTTTTGGCCGCATTCTTTGAGGCCGCGGTTGGTCCAGGTGTTGCAGGTGTTTAGGATGCTATAGCGGCTGTTGGCCTCGTAGAAGGCATCGTGGTCGGCGTAGCTGTGGCTTGGCAGCCAGTTGAAGTTACCGGCCGCATCGCGCTGAAAGCTTTCTTCGACGTAGGCGATGAGGCGGCGGTACTGGGCGGGCGTGAGGTGTAGCGGCACGCAGCGCGGGCCGGAAGTGAGGTCGGCAGCCCGGTAAAACGTGGCGTGCATGAGCGTGCTGCTCAGCCAAAAGCCGGCCCGCACGGCGGTACTGGGCTTGAGCTGGGCCCAGGTGGGCGTGTCGAGGTAAAAGCCTTTATCGCCCCAGCCCACGCCCACGTACTCGTAGGTGCTGTCGTGGGCCTGGGTGTTGGAATAAGGCAGTTGGTGGCTCCAGTCGATGAAACTGCTCTTTACGGGCATCACCAAGTCGGTGTGCACGCCGTTGGAATAGATAAAAAACGGCACGGTGGCCGCCTCAGTGGTGGGCTCGGCGGCCACCGGAATGCGCGACAGCACCTGGGCCACTCCGTAGTACACGGCCACCACGCCCACCAGTGCGGCGGCGGGATAGCCAACAATTTTCAACGTTTTGCGCAGCACAGGCAACATGGGCAGGGGTTAATTTTACCAGCTAGTACGAGTTTCATCCAAAAGTAACCCGCGCTTCGGCGCGCTTTATTCGCTTATGGCCCAGCCCACCGAAGAAATTTACGCCATCCCGGCCGAGTACCGCAAGATGGAAAATAGGCACATCCTGTTCTGGCTGGTCAAGGATATTAGCTGGTGCATGGTCTGGAAAACGCTGGGCATTCTGATGATAGGCCCCACGCTGGGCATCGCGCTCGTTATTGCATGGCGCACCCGCTCGCTGAAATCCGAACTAGCTCACAACCTGGCTATTGTATTCTGGATTTCGGCTAACTCCTATTGGATGCTGAGCGAGTTCTTCGGCTTCGACACCGTGCGCATCGGCACCATTACCGATGGCAAGCACTTGGCTATCATTCCGTTCGGCATTGGCCTGGCCATTCTGCTTTACTATTACGTGGTACAGAAGCCCCGCGAAACGCGCGCGGCACAAACGTCTACTTTGTAAATCATTATCAATCAATCAATTACTTGCCTGGCACACCACGCGCCAACGTTTTGAGGCGCAGCACCAGGCTGGAGGCCATCACGTAGAGCGAGTGCCCATCGTCGCCCCAGGCGCAGTTCGACACGGGCTCGCCGGGGTCGATGGTGCCCAGCAGCTGGCCTTGCGGTGAGATGATAAGCAGGCCCCCAAACCCCGCGGCGTACACGTTACCAGCCTGGTCAACTTTCAGGCCATCAGGCACTTCCTTGAAGCGGAGCCGGGGCAGCGACGTCATATCGAAAAAGGGTCGGGGCTTGGTCAGCTTGCCGTTTTTACCCACCTCGTAGGCCAGGATGAGCGGACGCAGCGAGTCGGCGTTCGACACGTAGAGCGTGCGGCCATCGGGGCTCAGGGCCAAGCCGTTGGCAAAGGGCACGTCGGTAATTTCGGCGGTGAGCTGGCCTTCGGGCCCACGGCGAAACACGCCAGTATAGGGCAACTCGCGCAAGGGGTCGGCCGCCTGCTTGGGCAGGCCGAAGGGTGGGTCGGAGAAATACAGCGCGCCATCGGGGGCCACGATAACGTCGTTGGGGCTATTAAAGCGCTTGCCCTGAAAATTATCAACCACCGTGCGCTTGCCGCTTTGCTGGCCCAAGGGCAGGCTAGCCAGGCGGCGGTCGCCGTGCTCGCAAAGTAGCAGGTTACCGCGCCCATCAAGCGCCAGGCCGTTGCTGCCGGGCTCTTTGCCGTAGGGCATCCGGCCCGTGTACCCGCTGTATTCCAAGAAATTACTGCGTTTGCCATCGGCTGCGCGCCAACGGTAGATGATGCGGCCGGGCGTGTCCGAAAACAGCAGCATGCTGCTGTCGGGCACCCACAGCGGGCCTTCCACATGGTTGTGGCCCGAGGAAATAACTTCGAGCTGCGCACCGGGCGCCACCAGCTGGTCGAGGGCCGGGCTGTGGCGCACAATGCGGCCGGTAGTAAGCGGCGGGGCCTGGGCCGCGGCCGGGCCCGCAGCCAGGGTGAGCGCCGCGAGGGAAGCGTAAAAAGCAATGCGCATAGTCAGGAATCGGGGATAAAACGGGCCGGGGCTCGTGCAACTGCCTATGCCTACCGCCGCACGCGCCGCAAGGTTGCGCCGGGCAGTTGTCGGCCGGGCCGCGCCTGCTGGCTAACCCTGGGCAAAACCTACCCGTACGGAAAGAGCGCGGCTACCTTATTATCCGCGCGCCTTTTATGCTAATTCGCTCGTTGCTGTGGGCCGCTACTACCCTGACTACTACTTCGCTAACCATGCGCAACGCCAGTGCCCAAGACCTTAAGATACCACTGGAGGAAGTAGCCCAAGTGGGTCGGCACCAGCCCATTGGCGTGGGCGTGTCGCACAAGGGGCGCATTTTTATGACGTTTCCGAAGAAGAAAAACGACAAGAACTATGAATATGATTACGGCCTGGTAGAGCTGGTAAACGGCCAGCGCGTGCCCTACCCCAACGCCCTCTGGAACCAGTGGGACTCGACGCAGGCCGCCACCCGCTTCGTCAACGTGCAGGCCGCCGTGGTTGATGCCGACGACAACCTGTGGGTGCTCGACCCCTCGAACCCCGATGACCAAGCCCCGGTAATTGCGGGCATTAAACTCCTGAAAATCAACCTCACAACCAATAAAGTAGCGCGCACCTACCGCTTCGAAGACCTGCCCCGCGAACGCACTGGCCTCAACGATGTGCGCATCGACACGCGCCGGCAGCTGGCCTACCTCTCCGACCCCGTGCTGGCCGCCATCGTGGTGCTCGACCTGCGCACCGGCAAAAGCCGCCTGGTGCTGCAAGGCGATAAATCGACGGCCACCGAGCCGGGCTTTGTGCTGCGCCTCGACGGCAAGGAAGTGAAAGACAAAACGGGTAAGCCCTTCAGCAGCAATGTGAACGGTATTGCGCTCACCCACGATTTCAAGTACTTCTATTACCGGGCCATCAACCAGACCAAGCTCTACCGAATCGAAACCCAGTACCTCGCCAACCCGGCCCTGCCGCCGGCCGAGCTGGCCAGCCACATCGAAACGGTGGGCGAAACTGGCGTAAGCCACGGCATGCTTGCCGACGACGCCGGCAATATCTACCTCTCCGACTCGCCCAACTACGCCGTGCGACGCGTCACGCCCGCCGGCCGCTTTGAGTTGGTAACCAAAGATTTACGACTAAGCTGGCCCGACACCTTCGCGCTTGGCCCCGACGGCTACCTCTACCTCACCGCCACCCAAATAAACCGTGCGCCCAAGTGGAATAACGGCGAGAGCAAGGTGGATTATCCCTTCCGCCTGTATCGCTTGAAGCTGCCGACTAAGTAGGTTGGAGGTAGAGCATATAAAAGAACGTCATGCTGAGCTTGTCGAAGCATCTCTACCACGCCGTTGGAGTCCTGAATCCAACGGCGCGGTAGAGATGCTTCGACAAGCTCAGCATGACGTTCTTTTATATGCTTTAAAAATAAATAGTCTACCACAGCTGATGCACCTGCGGCCGCACCAAACGGTCGTACACAGCGCGTACAGCAGCCATCTGCTCACTCGTGAGCGCCGGTAGCTCCTCAGTTTTCAGGTTAGAAAGCAGCTGCTCGGGCTTGGATGCGCCGGGAATAATGCAGCTCACTTCTGGAAACATGAGTATCCAGCGCAGGGCCAGCGGAGCCAGGTGTGGCTGGCCGGGAAACAGTTTTTTCAGCTCTTCCACGGCCGCCAGGCCCGTGTTATAGTCCACGCCCGCGAAAGTTTCGCCCTTGTCGAAGGCCGCGCCGTCGCGGTTGAAGTTGCGGTGGTCGTCGGCCGCGAAGGTGGTTTGGGCAGAAAACTTGCCCGTGAGCAGTCCACTAGCCAGCGGCACCCGCACGATAATACCCACCTCGCGCCGCGCCGCTTCCTTGAACAGCAGCTCCGTCGGCCGCTGCCGGAACATATTGAAAATCACCTGCAACGTGGTCACGTTCGGGTATTCGATGGCCTTGAGGCCTTCCTCTACCTTTTCCACGCTCACGCCCAGGTTCTGAATTTTGCCTTCCTCTTTGAGCCGGTCGAACAGCTCAAAAATCTCGGGTCGGTAGTACACTTCGGTGGGCGGGCAGTGCAGCTGCACCAGGTCGAGGGTGTCGAGCTGCATGTTGCGCAGGCTGTCTTCCACGAAGCCGCGCAGGGCGGCGGGCTGGTAGGCTTCGGCGGTGTGGGGCTGCAAGCGCCGGCCGCACTTGGTGGCTACAAAAATGCGCTCGCCGGCGCGGCTGCGCACGAGGCGGCCCACGGCCTTTTCGCTCTCACCGTCGCCGTACACGTCGGCCGTGTCGATGAAGTTAATACCCGCGTCCACGGCGGCGTTCAAGATGTGGTCGGCATTGTCGTGGCTGAAGGGCTCGCCCCACTTGCCGCCCACCTGCCAGGTGCCGAGGCTAATTTCAGAAATGGAGAAGCCGGTTTTACCAAGCGTGCGATGATTCATAAAAAGTCAGGAAATGCAGTGGTTGTACCTGCCTCCTACCTCCTATTACCGGCGCGGGTTGCGGCCGAGCCACATTATCAATCTGCAATTCGCACCAGGCTTTCCGAGTTCAGGCAGTAGCGCAGTCCGTTGGGCGCGGGGCCATCGGCAAAAACGTGGCCCAGGTGACCACCACACACGTTGCAGCGCGCCTCCATGCGCTGCATGTGGTGGCTGTCATCAAAAAGGTATTGAATAGCATTCTTAGCCAGTGGCTGGCTGAAGCTGGGCCAGCCCGACATGGCGTGGTACTTCGTGGCCGAATCGAACAATCGGCTGCCGCAACCGGCGCACGCGTACACCCCCGGCTCGTAGGTGCGGCAAAAGGCATTGCGATACGGCGGCTCGGTTACCTGCTGCCGCAGCACCCGAAACTGTGCGGGCGTGAGCTGCGCCCGCCACTCGGCCTCCGATTTTTCGACCCGGCGCGGGGGTTCGGGGTTACTGTATTTCGCAAATTTCAGCACGTCAATCCAACGCAGCATAGCCAAGAAGTGCTTGCTAAGCGGGCTGAAGCTGAGCGAGCGGCGCTGCCACAGCGGGCCGCTTCCAGCTCAATAACAACACGCCAAATACCACCAAAATAGTCCCCACAATCTGGGCCGCAAAAATTCGCTCGTTCAGCAAAAAATATGCCTGCGCAATAGTCGAAACCGGGCCGATGCCGCTGATAATCGCCACGTTATTCGCCCCAATTCTTTTCAATCCCTGCGATATTAAAAAGGACGGTAGCACCGTCGAGAATACGGCCAGAATTAATCCGTATCCCCACAGCGCCCGCCCTGCTACCAGAATTTCGCCCTGACCCACCAACGCGAAATGCGTAAATATGCCGGCCGTAGCGGCCAGCATGGCGTAGGCAGTGAATTTATTGGCGCCCACCAGCGGAATTAATTTCCCACTCCCCACAATGTACATGGAATAGGTAATGGCGCACAAAAACACCAGAAAACTCCCCAGATAAAACCCCGGCCGGCTCGCATCCACCGTTAATTCCCCCACATAAGCCAACCCAATGCCAAGGTAGGTAAGCAGCAGCGCCCACTTCTGCACGCCCGTAATGCGCTGCTTGAAAATCAGCGCATTGATAAAAACCACGAAGCTGGGGTACAGAAATAACAGCAGCCGCTCCAGGCCCGCCGACACGTATTGCAGACCCATAAAATCGAGCAGGCTGCTCACGTAATACCCCAGCATCCCTATCACCACAACCAGCAGCCACTGCGGGCGCGTCATGCGCACATTCGTTTTCTGGCCCGACACCACCAGCGCTACGCCCGCATAAAACGGCAGCGAAAACACCATGCGCAGCGTGAGTAGCGTTAGCGCATCGGTATGCGTAGCCCCAAAGGCCAACTTGACCACAATGGCTTTGGTAGAGAATAATATCGCACCGAGCAGGGTAATAATAAAGCCAGCGATGGGAACGGTAGGGCGGGCAGGCGGTTGCACTAGAAAATTCTCGTATTAAATCCGGCGTAGCGGCCGTAAGTCCAGCGTAAAACCCGGCAGCACTGGCTCGGCGCTTAGTTCACACTCAAAATCTACAAATTCTTCCGGGGCTTGGTCGAGGCGATAAATCGTCGCCTTTTCATTTGTGGGGTCGAGCAAGAAACCCAGTTGCAGTCCATTAGTTAGGTAAATTTCCATTTTGCGGCGCAAGGCGGCTAGCCCGTCGGAGGGCGAGCGCACTTCTACCACAAACTCGGGGCACACGGGCGGAAACCCTTGCCGTTGCGCCTCACTCAAGCCGTCGAAGGCCGCCCGGCTCAGCCACGCCGCATCAGGAGAGCGAATGGAACCATCGGGCAGCACGAAGCCCGCCGACGACTCATACACGTAGCCTAGTTGGTGCTGACGGTTCCAGAGCCACAGCTGGCCATAAATTTCTCCTGATTTACGACTGGATTCAGAACCGGCGGGCGGCATGGCAATAATATTATGGTCGGCAGTGCGCTCCAGGCGCAGCGTGGGGTTGTGCTGGCAGAGGTCGTAAAATTCCTCATCCGTGAGCCGGGCCAGGGCCGGGCCTTGCAGCAGCAATTGGTTGTCGAGGTCGGCGAATGTCATAGGAAACAAAGAAGGCTAAACGATAACACTTAAGCAATTACAGTTGTATGAATAGCATATACAAACCTCCCGAGTTATTATCATTTTGTTGAGATGGCTGTCTATCATCATTAAGCCCAGCAAGTTCAATTAGTTTTCTTTTAACTATATTAGTGTATAAATTATCTTTCTTTATAAGAAATCCTAGTTCACACTTATAAATCCTTTCTATAAATTCCCCCCAACGAAAAGCTTTTTGTTCAACTTGGCCTGTCGCTTCAGAAACGTTGGGATTGCTATACCAATAGGTGGTACCTACCATAGATAAATCAGGCCGCCAGAATAAGCAATGGTCAAGCGCAACGTACTTATAATCGCGATTAGTGAATGTAGGCAAGCAGTAAAATATTTCCTCTGTCTTTTGTATAACAGGCATTTGATTAGACGGACTATTCAGATGCCAGCAAACATTTGAAAAATCGAAACAGCTTTGCCCAACCCGCATTTTACCTAAAGACGCTTTTTTAAACTGAAGGCCTATTATTTTACAATCAAAGCCTAAAAACTCATCAGCAGGATAGGCAGATTCATCAGAAGGAGAAACAGCAAATATTCTCACTTTTTTATTTATTTTCAAGAAGTATTCTTCGATACGAGCAATAATCCATCCTTCATACTCCCTCTCGATAGGGTTGATGTATTTTGTTTTCAAAAGCTCCATGTTAAATGTATTAAAATTAAAATGTATATTATAAGACCAAAACAGCCGCCCCGGTTTCCCGAGGCGGCCGTTAAATTACTTAGCAAACCAGCAGCTTACACTACTGCCGCACCCGTCTCCTGCATCTTGATAAGATTCAGGGCCGAACCAGCTTTAAACCAAGCAATTTGGCCTTCGTTGTAGGTGTGGTTGACGGTGATTAGGTCGGTGTCGCCATCGGCGTGGCGCAGGCGCACTTGCAGCGGCTGGCCGGGGGCGAAGGTCGTGAGGCCGAGGATGTCGATTTGGTCGTCTTCCTCAATCAGGTCGTAGTCGGCCTTATTGGCGAAGGTGAGGCCCAGCATGCCCTGCTTTTTGAGGTTGGTTTCGTGAATACGGGCAAAGCTTTTCACCAGCACGGCGCGCACGCCGAGGTGGCGGGGCTCCATGGCGGCGTGCTCACGCGAGCTGCCTTCGCCGTAGTTCTCGTCGCCAATTACGATGCTGCCGATGCCCATGCTCTTGAGCACGCGGGCGGCTACCGGCACCGGCACGTAGGGCGAGCCCTGGGTACCGCTGTCCTTCACGGCGTTGGTTTCGCCGGTGTAGGCGTTGGTAGCGCCGATGAGCATGTTGTTGGAAATGTTATCCAGGTGGCCGCGGAACTTCAGCCACGGACCGGCCATGCTGATGTGGTCGGTGGTGCACTTGCCCTGCGCCTTAATGAGCACGCGCAGGTTGAGCAGGTCGGTACCTTCCCAAGGCTTGAAGGGCTCCAGCAATTGCAGGCGGTCGGAGGTGGGCGACACGAGCACTTGCACGGTGCTGCCATCTTCGGCCGGGGCCTGGAAACCAGCATCTTCCACGGCGTAGCCAGCGGGGGGCATTTCGAGGCCGCGGGGCTCGTCAAACATCACATCGCCGTTTTTGCCGGGCAGCGTGTCGGTGAGTGGGTTGAAGGCCAGGCTGCCGGCGATGGCAAACGCGGTCACGATTTCGGGCGAAGCCACGAACGCGTGCGTGTTGGGGTTGCCGTCGTTGCGCTTGGCAAAGTTGCGGTTGAAGCTCGTAATGATGGAGTTACGGCGCTTGGGGTCGTCGGTGTGACGGGCCCACTGGCCGATGCACGGGCCGCAGGCGTTGGCCAGCACCACGCCGCCCATTTCGGCGAAGGTGTCGAGGAGGCCGTCGCGGGCCACCGTGTAGCGCACCAGCTCCGAGCCGGGCGTAATGGTGAACTCAGCGGCTACGTGCAGGCCTTTTTCCACAGCTTGCTTGGCAATGCTGGCGGCGCGGGTAATGTCTTCGTACGACGAGTTGGTGCATGAGCCGATGAGGCCCACTTCCAGCTTCTCGGGCCAGCCATGCTCCTTTACGGCAGCAGCAAACTCCGAAATCGGCCAAGCAGCGTCCGGCGTGAACGGGCCGTTCACGTAGGGCTCCAACGTGTTGAGGTCGATTTCGATGAGCTGGTCGTAGAACTCGGCCGGGTTGGCGTACACCTCGTCGTCGGCGCGCAGATGGGCACCCACGCCTTTGGCGAGGTCGGCGATTTCGGCGCGGCCGGTGCCGCGCAGGTAGTCGCCCATTTTCTCATCGTAGCCAAATACCGAAGTCGTAGCCCCAATCTCCGCGCCCATGTTGCAGATGGTGCCTTTACCAGTGGCCGAAAGGCTCTCCGCGCCTTCGCCGAAGTACTCCACAATAGCACCGGTACCACCCTTAACGGTCAGGATACCAGCCACTTTCAGGATAACGTCTTTGGCCGAAGTCCAGCCGCTCATCTTGCCGGTCAGCTTTACGCCGATGACTTTCGGGAATTTCAACTCCCAGGCCATACCCGCCATTACGTCTACGGCATCGGCGCCGCCTACGCCGATGGCAATCATGCCGAGGCCGCCCGCGTTGGGGGTGTGCGAGTCGGTGCCAATCATCATGCCGCCGGGGAAGGCGTAGTTTTCGAGCACTACCTGGTGAATGATGCCGGCGCCGGGCTTCCAGAAGCCGATACCGTATTTATCTGATACCGAGGCCAGGAAGTCGTACACTTCGCGGTTCTCGTCGTTGGCAATGGCCAGGTCTTCGGTGGCGCCGTCCTTGGCCTGAATGAGGTGGTCGCAGTGCACAGTACTGGGTACGGCAGCCGTGGGCTTGCCGGCCTGCATAAACTGCAACAGGGCCATCTGGGCGGTGGCATCCTGCATGGCTACCCGGTCGGGGGCGAAGTCCACGTAGCTCACGCCGCGCTGGTGCGCTTCGCCTACTTTGCCACCGTAGAGATGGGCGTAGAGGATTTTTTCGGTGAGCGTGAGCGGGCGGCCAACGGCCGTGCGGGCCGCGTCGATGCGCGAGCCGAGGCCCGCGTACACGGCCCGAATCATATCAAGGTCAAACGCCATAGGAGGGAGAGTGGGGTTATTAGCTTAGTCGCAAAAGTAACGGGCGGCTAAGGCAATTTGGTAGTATTTGGCCGATTTCGGACTGTACTTAGAAACCTTCCAAATAGCGGGCCAGTTTAGGGCCGCCACGCAGGTGCTTTTTACGGGCAATGGGCGTGGCACAGTTACCTTTTATAACTAACGAATAGTTGAGCTGGTTCTCGCTGTTCTATTTTGTGCTTATGAAATCCCTGTCTTTCGCCTTACTGGCGGCTACGCTGCTAGCGGGCTGCAACTCTTCTACTAATTCCAACTCGGCCGAGACAACGGCAGTTTCGGCCACTACGCTGCTCAAGCCCGGCCCCTGGCGCGGCGAGTTGGCTGCGCAGGGCCAGAAAATCCCGTTTCTGTTTGAGGTCAAAACCGAGGCCGGCAAGCCCGTAGTTTACCTCATCAACAAGGGCCTGAACGGCGAGGAGCGCCTGCGTTGCGACGAAATTTCGGCGGCCGGCGACTCGACTACCATCAAGTTGCACGTGTTTGATGCGGCGCTGGTGGTGCGCGCCGATGGCCAGGGCAAGCTGAAAGGCACCTGGGTGAAGTACGATGCAAAGACGCCGTATCGGGTACCGCTAGTGGCATCTACTAATATCAATAAAGCTAACCTATTTCAGGATGAACGCCAAGGAATGCCTGCATCCATGGCTACACCTTCTTATTTCGAGCAGGGGTTTGCCTCGGACAAACCCGTCTCTTATAAAACTGTGTTCACGGATGAACAGGGAAAATCTTATGCAGCAGTTGGTCTTTTTAAGCGAAATCAGGTCAGTAACGAGGTTACTGGTACTTTTCTAACCACAACCGGTGACTATCGATATTTAGCAGGAAACATTGTACAACTCGATGACAAAGCTTATCACTTGATGCTGTCTACTTTCGACGGCGGTCATGCTTTCTTATTCAAGGCCCAATTACCGGATATAAAAGAGCCGGTTACCGTCAATAAGCTCACTGGCGACTTCTACTCCGGCAAGTCGGGGCACGAAACCTGGACGGCTACCCTCGACCCCAAGGCCAAGCTGCCCGACGCCGACACGCTCACCTACCTGCGCAAGGGCGAGTCGCGGCTGAATTTCAAGTTTCCGAGCATCGAGGCGGCGGGCCGCAGCATCTCCCCTACCGACCCCAAGTACAAGGGTAAAGTGGTGGTGCTGCAAATATTGGGTTCGTGGTGCCCCAACTGCATGGACGAAACCGGCTACCTCGCCCCGTGGTACGAGCAGAATAAAACCCGCGGCGTCGAAATTATCGGCCTGGGCTACGAGCGCAGCGCCGACTACCAGCAAGCCTCGTCGCGGCTGCTAAAGATGAAAGACCGTTATAAAATCGGCTATGACCTGGCCGTGGCCGGGGTATCGAACAAAGACTCGGTGGCCAAGTCGCTGCCGCAACTAGCTAAGTTCCTGGGTTTTCCAACTACCATTTTTCTGGATAAGAAAGGCGTAGTGCGCAGTATTCGCACGGGCTTTTCGGGGCCGGGCACGGGCCAGTATTACGAAGATGAAAAGGCGCACTTCAATCGCATGGTTGATAAGTTACTGAAAGAGTAGCAGTTAAGCAGTACACGTAACCTTCACTTTGTCTGGTCGTTGTAAGCTCCATTGTCCGCGTTAGGGCAGTGAAGCTTTTTGCTTGCCGGAAGTGAGCGACGCAACTTTGTGCGTTGCCGCCTGCCGCCACTTGGCCCGACAATTGAATACGCTTAGCCAATACTTTTCCAGCCACCCATGACTGCTCTCTCCCATCGCCTGCTGCGCCCGGCCGCTCTTTTGCTCTTGTTGCCCCTGGTTAGCGCCACGCCTGCCGAACTCACCAAGCCCGCTACTACGGCCGTTGCGCCCCTGCAAGGGGCCAAGCCCGACCCGCAGGTAATTGCCCAATTTGGCCTCTACAACAACCCCAAGCTGCAAGCCTACATCACGCAGCAAGGCAAGCGCATGACGACCATTTCGGACCGGCCCGGCGACTATGGCTTTACCATCGTCGATTCGCCGGTTATCAACGCCTTTGCCACGCCCGATGGCCACGTGTACTTCACGCGCGGCATCATGGCGTATTTCAACGACGAGGCGCAGTTTACGGGGGTGCTCGGGCACGAGCTGGGCCACATCACGGCGCAGCACGGCAAGAAGCAGCAGCGTACTTCTATCTTATCCAGCATCTTAGTGGCCGGGGCCACCATGGTGTCGCCTAACCTGCTGGGCCGCATTGCGCAGCCAGCCGCGCAGCTGGTTGGCTTGAAATACAGCCGAGGTGATGAGAATGAGGCCGACCAGCTAGGCGTAAAGTACTCTACCAAAGTTGGGTACGATGCCTCGCACATGGCTACTTTTTTCCAGACTCTGGAGCGCACCGAGGCCCAGAGTGGCAGCAGCACGCCCACCTTCCTCTCTACGCACCCCAACTCGGCCGACCGCTACCAGCGCGTGAAGCAGTTGGCGGCCCAGGCCCAGCAGAGCCTCGGCAAGCGCACGCTCACCGTGAACCGCGACGCCTACCTGCGCTCCATCGACGGCCTACCCTTCGGCGACGACCCGCGCCAAGGCTTCGTAGAAAACAGCATCTTCTACCACCCCGATTTGAAGTTCCGCTTCCCCATCCCCTCGGGCTGGAAGTCGCAGAACTCGCCCGAGCAGTTTCAGATGGCGGCGCCCGATGGCAAGGCTATTCTGGCCTTTACCGGCGTAGCTGGTAGCTCGCTCGATGAGGCCGCCCAAACGCTGGCCAAGCAAATCGGCATCACGGCCGGCAACGTGCAGCGCACCACCATCAACGGCTTTCCGGCCCTGACGTTTGAGGGCGACCAAGCCGCGTCTGCGCAGAGCCAATCGACGCCGGCCCACGTGCAGAGCTACGTTATCCAGGATGGCAAGTCGATGTTTGCCTTTGTAGGACTAGCCACGGCGGCCACTTTCGGCACCTACGCGCCGCAGTTTGCCAGCGCCGCGCAGGGCTACCAGCGCCTCACCGACGCCAGCAAGCTCAACCGCCAGAGCGAGCGCATCCGCATCAAGCAGGCGAAATCTGCCACTACCCTATCAGCAGCCCTCACGGCCAACGGTGTACCCAGCAAGCGCCTGGAGGAGGAGGCGATTCTGAATGGCATGGCCCTAACCGACCGTTTGGCGGCCGGTTCGCTGTTCAAAGTAATCGGACAGTAATCGACTGTTAATCAACAAAAAGGCCTGACCGAGCAGCTGCTCGGTCAGGCCTTTTTGTGTAATACAATGATTCAGTGCATGTTACTTGCCCGTTAGCTGGGCACTGGTTTTCAGCGAGAACGTGGAGAAGCTGTCGCCGCCGCGCATTCCACCGCCACGCATACCGCCACCGCCGTAGCCGCCGCGCCCGCCGCCCATACCGCCGTAGCCGCCGCCCATGCCACCGCCTTGGGGGCCCACTACGCTCATGTCGGACTGCTGGCTGCCGGCCGGCATTTTGGGTTTTTGGCCCGCCATCCACACCCCTACTACGGCCGCTTGGCCAGTAGCCAGCGCCGGCACCCGCTTATAGATAAAGCGCAGCGGCACAGCGAGTTCGTAGATAAGATTATTACGGCTATCCACCGTCATGGCGGCTTTTATGCCGAGCTGCGACTGGGTATCGGTGAGCACCGGCTCCTTGTTGCCTTTGTAGTTGAGCAACTCCATTTCCTGGGCGCTGGTAATCACGCCGCGCAGGCGGTCGAGGTGCTCAGCCTGGCGCTCGGCGGCGGTGGGGCCCATAGCGCCCATGGGCCGCTCGGCGGGAGCCTTGAGGGTTTTGAGGTCGGTAGGCATGGGGTAGCGCACGCCAAACTGCTGCTGGTTGCGGCCCGTGGAGTCGAGCCACACCACCATGCCGAGCAGCGCCAGTTTGGCCTGCGTGGGCGCGTCGGAAGCCTTGATGCGGACGTACACCGTGCGGGTATCGTTGAGCACCTGGTACTGCAAGTGGCTGTTAGCGTCGTATTGGAGCGAGTCGGTCCATTCGGTAGACTTGCCGTCGATAACGGGCGCCTCGGCCACAAAGCGGCTGACGGTGCGCGTGGCAGGTACGGCCGCCTTGCCGGCGTCGGTGGGCACGGCCTTTTGGGCGCAGCCTCCCAGCAGCGCGACTGCCGGTAAAGTCTGAAGTAAGAAACTGGAAAAGCGCATAGCAAAGCGAGAAATAGGAAGGACAAAGCTACACCGCCGCCGTAAGCGGCTTGTGAAGCGGAGCGCCGGAACCGGCCGGCCGGTGCGGCGCTTATCTTAGCGACACGCTCCGCAAAATACTTTCAGTTCTTTCATCATGACCAAAGAAACCATTCTGGCCGCCGTCAACGCCCTGCCCGACCAAGTAACGCTGGACGAGCTGATTGAGCGGCTGATATTCATTGAGAAAATAGAAGAGGGCCGCCGCCAAAGCGAAGCTGGCGAAACTATTTCACAAGAAGAAGTGCGTCGACAAGTACAGTCATGGTTCAAGTAAGGTGGACCAACGCCGCGATGAATGATTTGCAGACCGTCCAGCAATATGCCAATGTTTCCTCTGCCGCTTATGCCGAGCGACTGGTGAACCAGCTTATTGAACTAACGCGCTAGTTGGAGAGCTTGCCCGAGATTGGTCGGATAGTAACCGAGATTGGGTTACCCGCCGTTCGGGAAATGCTTAAAAATGGGTATCGAATAGTTTACCGAATCATTTCAGCCGACCGACTCGATATTCTGCGCATCTACCACAGCTCTCAGCCGTTACCTACCCTTACTTAAAACCGCGTGTAGCGCCGCTTGCGCCGCCAGGCACGCACCGCGCCAAAAGCGGCTAGCAGCACCAGCGGCGCGCCCAAGTTGAGCAGCTGCCACTGCTGGCGCTTGTCGGCGAGCTGCACTTTGTCGAGAGGGCGCAGCGTAATTTGCTTGCCGCGCACGGCGATGAGGCCGGTTTCATCAAGCAAATAATCGGTGGCGTTGAGAATCAACTCACGGTTAGCAAACTCGGTGCTGGAGAGGCGGTCGTAGCCCAGGCGCAGGGGGCGACCCGACTTGGTATCCACGTCGTTACGAAGGAAATCACCGTCCGAGATAACGAGGATTTTACTGGGCTGGGCGTTGGGATTTTGGTCAGGCTGATACTTGGTAGTGCCCGGCTCGGCCCGGTTGGCAAACAGCGAGCGGAACTTACCTTCCAGCAAGTAACCTACTGACTGATAGCTATTTTGATACAGCTTAGGATTGGGCTCCAAGCGGGCGTCGTTGAAGTTAATGGGTACTGGCGCTGGCAGCACGCGAGTGTAGCGCGAGGTGGTCATGAGCGACGTTTTGCGAATACCGGCCGCCTTCACAGTGTCGATATTACCCACAAATTTCAGGTACACCGCGTCGAGGTTGCGCGTTATCGGGTTGGGGCTGAAGCGGTTGATGAGCGGGTAAAGCTGCCAGGGCAGCGGCTCGATTTTAGGCTTATTGCCGGTCATGCCGGTCACCAGCGGAATTTGACCCGAGTTCAAATCCAACAGCAAATCGGGGTTCAGCCGCACGCCGTAGCGGAAGAAGAGGTCGTCGAGGTTTAGGTTGTAGGGCGTGGCCAGGGCCGCGCCGTTGCGGCTCACGCTGTCGAGGTCAGCGCGCAGGGCATCCACGAAAAACAGCGCCCGCCCGCCGTGGGTGATGAACTGGTCGAGCCGGAATTTTTCCAGCTCCGAGTACGGGCCGGTGGGCTTGGCCACTACCACGGCATCGAGGTTGCCGCGCAGGTCTTTCACCTGGCTCAGGTCCACGCGAAACACGTCGTAGTTCTGGCTCCAGGCGGTGAGGATGTCGGCCATGTCGGCGTTGGGCAGTTCGCCGTGGCCGGTTACGATACCCAGGCGGCGCTTGGCCCCGCCGGGCGGCGCCACCTGCCGGATGGTGCTGGCCAGCTCGTATTCCAGGCCCTCAATACTCTGGTTCAGACGCTGTTCGGGGGTGGCTACCTGGCTGCCGCGCAGCAGCAGCACGTTGCGGCTTTGGCCACCAGCCTCTACTACGGCCCAAGGGAAAATGATTTTTTCGACCCGCTTGCCGTTCTCATTTGCACCCAGGTTAGTGGGTTTCAGGCCCTTTTTGAAAAGCGTTTCGTAGAATTTATTGCGGCCCGCCTCGGTGCCGGCCGCGCTGGGGTCAATAAAGATAAAGTTCAGATTACCAGCCCCGTATACCTGCATCTCATTCAGGGTTTCGCGCACGCCCTGCTCCAGGCGGCGGAAGGTGGGCGGGAAGTCGCCGGCTAAGTACACGGTGATGGTCACGGGCTGCTTCAGGTTGCTGAGTAGCTGCTTGGTAGCCAGCGACATGGTGTAGCGCTTTTCCTCGGTGAGGTCGAGCCGGAAGAAAAAGCGCTGGGCTACGAAATTGAGCACCAGCAACGCGCCTACAATGGCCGCAAAGCGCAGTAAATCGGTTTTTTTAGCTGTTAGCTGAGAGCTGTTAGCTGTTAGCTTTTCGTTGTTACTCACTTGGCTACCTTATTCTTATGAAAAAAGCTAACAGCTAAGGGCTATCAGCTAACAGCTAAATTTCTACGCCCAATTGCGGCTACGGACGGCCAGCCGGGTACCCAACAGGGCCACGGCTACCACGGTGAAGAAATACAGGACGTCGCGCGAGTCAATCAGCCCCTTGCTCAGGTCGCGGTAATGCGCCGCGATGCCGAGTTGGCTCACGTAGTAAGCCGGCGCGCCCTCCAGGATGGAGGCCAGCGAATCGAAGCCAGTGTACACCAGAAAGCACGCCACCACGGCCAGCACGAAGGCGATAATCTGGTCACGGGTGAGGGCCGAGGCCAGCACGCCCAGCGCCGAAAACACGGCCGCCAGCAGCCCCAGGCCCAAGTACGAGCCCACAGTAGCCGCCGAGTCGATGTTGCCGGGCGGCGAGCCCAGCTTGTACACCGAGAAGTAGTAGAGCAGCGTCGGAATAAGCGCCAACAATGCTAATAGCAAACAAGCCAAGTACTTACCGCCCACTATTTGCCCATCGGTGAGCGGGCGCGTGAGCAGCAATTCCATCGTGCCAGCCTTCTTTTCCTCGGCGAAGGTGCGCATGGTAATGGCCGGGATGAGCAGTAAAAACAGCCACGGCGCGAGATTGAACAGCGACTGCAAATCGGCGTAGCCGTAGTCGAGCACGCTGCTATCTGGGAACACCCACACGAACAGCCCGGTAGCTACTAAAAACACGCCGATGACGACGTAGGCCACCGGCGAGTTGAGAAAGGCGTTGAATTCTTTTTGAAGGATGGTGAGCATCTTGAATTGTTGATTGTGCATCTGCTACCGCGAAATAATTGCGATAAGCAAGTCACTCCTGGGTGACATTGGTACAATCGGGTAAATTAGGGCTTAGGCAAAACAGAAGACAACCTCTTTTGCACCAACACAAGTTTATCTGGTTCGTTAGGCAGAATTTTGATAAGTAACGAATCCCCTATATGAGGTACGAACGCTGGAATACCAGTACCATAAATATCATAGGCGTACTTTTTTCCGCGATAATGGTATTCAACGTTCGTGAACCATCCTTTGGCATAATGTCGACCGATAATCTTAGCAGGCACTTCTATTCCATTTTCTTCAACATCCTGTGTGTCTTGTGATACTTTGTATTGCCACCATAGGCAAATGCTAAATAGCGTCCATAGAGTCAGTATTATTGAATACTTTTTAAATTCCTCTTTCATCAGAAGAAGCAAGGAGTCAAATCACTTCGTCAACTCCCCAAACACCGTTTCCAGGCTCTGCTGCTCCTGCCGCAGCCCGAGTAGCAGCCAGCCTTGCTCCACGGCGAGGCGCGACACGGCGGCGCGCACGTCGGTGCCCGGCGCGGTGCGGATGAGTACCACGCCCTGCCCGGCGGCCTCCACGGCGCGCACGCCCGGCAGGGCGGCCAGCGGCGCGGTGGTTACGACACCCTCAAACTCGGCGCGGAGTACGGTTTCGCCGGCGGCACGGGCGGCTAGCTCGGCCACGGGGGCGTCGGCCACCAGCTTGCCCCGGCTAATGATGACCACGCGGGAGCACAGGGCAGTGACTTCGGGCAGAATGTGGGTACTGAAAATCACCGTTTTATCCTCGCCCAGCTCACGGATGAGCTGGCGGATTTCGCCAATCTGGTTGGGGTCGAGGCCGGTAGTGGGCTCGTCAAGGATGAGCACTTCGGGGTCGTGCACCAGGGCCTGGGCCAGGCCCACGCGCTGGCGGTAGCCTTTGCTGAGCGCGCCAATTTGCTTGTTTTGCTCGCGGGTGAGGCCCACCTTGCCCACCAGTTGGGCCACGCGCTGACGCAGCTCGCGGCCGCGCAGCCCGTGCACCGAGCCAATGAATTCGAGATACTCGTGCACGTACATGTCGAGGTAGAGCGGGTTGTGCTCGGGCAGGTAGCCCACGCGGCGGCGCACGGCCAGGGGGTCTTGCTGCACATCGAAGCCGCCGATGCGCACCGTGCCGGCGGTGGGCGGCAGGTAGCCGAGCGCAATTTTCATGGTCGTGCTCTTGCCCGCGCCGTTGGGACCCAGGAAGCCCACAATTTCGCCCTTATCGGCCCGGAAGCTGATATCGTCCACGGCGTTTTGGGCGCCGTATGCTTTTACAAGATTCTCTACTTCAACCATGCGGTTCAGGTGGCCGGCAAGCGCCGGTTCGAGCCGTAAAGTTCGCGCTACTTGGCGTTATTTCCACGGGCCCCTTTCTTTGGGGGGTTAAAGCGAGCTGCGCTGGCCAGCGTAAGGGGGCTTGGGCAAAAGCCCCTTGCGCCGGCCGGCACCGGTTTGCCCTCGTTCTGCGTTACCCTTCTTGCCGTATGCCCCCCGCGCACCCCGCTTCCGAGCACAAATTTTACCAGCCACCCTCCTCCAGAATTGGGTCCTGGCTGTTTTTTTCAATATTCAGCGGCATTTTGGTCTTTAACTGGTGGCCCGGGGCGCACTCGGTGGGTGAGCACCTGTTCTTTGGGCTAGGCGAGGCAATTTTAGTGTGGCTGCTAATTAAGTTTTTACGGGACAAGCCAGTTACGTGCCTGACCATTGGGCCCAAAGGAATAACCAAGGAGCAGGGTGGCACCACGGATACTCTGCGCTACCTCGACGTGAAGGGATTTTCAGAAAGGCACGCGAAACACTATGTTTACACGGTGATTGAGGCCCTGCCGACCGTCGGCAAGAATAAGGACATCGAGGTAGAGCCAGAGTTCCCCGAGTATCAGACAATCCGGGCCCTGCTGGCCATTTACGTAACTGACCTCGACGAAGAGGAGGAGGCCCGCGACCAGCTGGCCCGCGACCAGGCCACGGCTAAGCTACTGCAAGACAGCCGACTAGGCCCCACTCCTAGCGCCCGCAGCGCGGCCCTGAGCCAGAGCCAAAAATTTACCCTCTGGCTCAACATAGTCGCTATGCTGGCGGGGGTATGGGTCGCGTTTTATCCGCATCCGGCGGAGCTGGCAAGGGCCCTGGCCGTGGCTGTGCCGCTGGGGGCCGTGGGGGCCCTCTGGGCGGGCCGGGGCTTAGTGCAGTTTATCCCCAACTCCGAAGACCCGCACCCTAACATGCTCACGGCCATTGCGGCCCCCACTCTACCGCTACTTTTCCACCTGATAACCACTTATAATTTCTTTTTGTGGCGGTCGCTGTGGCCCGTAGCGGGGTGGATTGGCCTGGCCTTTGGGGCGCTGCTGCTGCTGGGCGGCTGGCGGGGGGTAGCGCAGTCTAAGCGGCTAGGGCTGGTGCTACCCGTGGCCCTGGTTCTGGCCGCCGCCTACGGGCTGGCGGCGGCCATAGCCTACAATATAGCCGGGGGTGGGCAGTACCTAACACGCTACGTAGCTCCCATCGCTTACAAAGGGGTATCGAGCGGCGACAAGCAGCACTATTATGTAGCAACCACGCCCTGGCCTACCACTCAGGCCGAACACAAGTTTTTGGTTAGCCCGCGCTACTACGCGCAGAAGCAGCGCGGCGATACCATGCAGCTTCGTTTGCACCACGGCCGGCTGGGGGCAGACTGGGATTCGGTAACTGGCCCCGAGTAAGCTGATTACCTACTTCTTCACGTTGGCCGGGCGCATCTGTACTTCCGAAATCATGGTGGCGTCCGGGGCTTCGAGGGCGTGGATAATGGCGGCGGCAATATCGGCGGGTTGCATCTTGGCAGGGTCAGGCTCCTGGCCGGGCTGGCCGCCGTTGAAGTTGGTTTCGACCGAGCCGGGCATCACGCAGGTGACTTTTACGCCATCGGGCCGCACCTCCTTGAACAGCGCGTCGGAGAAGCCGCGCACGGCGTACTTGGTGGCGCAGTAGCCCGCCAGGTTGGCGGTGCCGGCCGTGGCGGCCAGCGAGGCTACGTTGATGATGTGGCCGGCGTGCTGCTTTTTCATGGCCGGCAGCACGGCGCGGGTGCAGTAAAACAGGCCGTTGACGTTGGTATCGAATAGGACGTGCCAGTCTTCCGACGAAAAGCCGTCGATGGGGCCAAATTTGCCCAGGCCGGCGTTATTCACCAGCACGTGAATTTCGGGGCCTAGCTCGCGCTGGGTGTTGGTGTAGGCTTCAGCTACGGCGTGCTCATCGCGCACATCGCAGGCAAAAAATTGGAAGCGCTCGTGGGTGAGGCCCTCGGGGGCCGTGCGGCCCCAGCCGGCCACGGCTGCGCCGCGTGCCAGCAGCGCCTCTACGGTGGCGCGGCCAATGCCGCTGCTCACGCCGGTAACGATGGCAACTTTCCCGCTTAGGTTCATAAATTCAGGCAAAATTTGACGGATGCAACTGCGAATAGTGGTACAAAGTAACGCGCTAACCGGACTGCGCCGGGCGCTGGGCCTACTGGCGGCTAGCCTGGCGCTGGCGGCCTGCCAGCCAGGCCACGACACCGACTGCCTCAAAAGCAACGGCCCCGTGACTGTGCAGCGCCGCGCCGTGGACCGCCGCCTGCGCAGCGTACTCGTGTATAACAACGTGGACCTCACCATTGTACCTGACACGGCCACGTTTGCCGAGGTGCGGGCCGGCGAAAACGTGCTCGATGATATCACCTTCGCCACGCCCACCGGGCCGCAGCAGCTCGTTGTCGACAATACCAGCCGCTGCAACTGGGTGCGCAGTTATGATACCCCGCGTGAGGTGCGCCTGCACGTGGCCCGCAGCAGCACGAATTTTACCATTGAGCAGCGTGGCTATGGCCTCGTTACCAGCGAGGGCCAATGGACACAGGATACACTGTTTCTGCGCCTCGTGAGCACCGGCGATATCAACCTGAACGTGCGCTCGCGCTACCTCTATACCGACCACTACGACGCGGGCGACATGACGCTGCGCGGCACCGCCGAAGAATTTCACCCCAACATGGGCAGCAACGGCTTCCTGCTAGCCAGCGGCCTCGACACGCAGCGCTGCTACTTTCTGGCCTACCGCGACTGGATTGGCGACATGCACGTGCGCTGCCACGGCAACATCGGCGGCACGCTCAATGGCACGGGCCGGTTTTTTTACACCGGTAACCCTTCGTTCGTTGATATAAAAGGCACCAATAAGGGCAACATGTTTCAGGAGTAAGATTGGGGCATTGAGAACGTGATGCTTCCCTTCGGTCTGCATCACGTTCGCTTCATCCAAACGATGCGAGTGAGATGCTTCCCTTCAGTCTGCATCACGTTCTTTATGGCTTTAACGGCTTCTCAAACACTTACATAAACTACAGCAAATCACCCAGTTGCGGGCGAATTAGCAACTCCTCTACCACGGCGTGGGGGGAGAGCTGGAAGGCCCCGAGCACGGCGGCGGCCACGTCGGCCGGGTCAATGAAGCGCGCGTCGGGGATGTCGGCACCGTCCCAGCTGCGGGTGCGAGTGGCGCCGGGCAGCACGGCCGTCACGCGCAAGCCCTGGGCTTTCACTTCTTCGCGCAGGGTTTTGGTGAAGCCCAGCAGCGCAAATTTGGCCACGCCGTAGGAGCCGCCATTGGGGTAGGGCATTATGCTGGCCGTGGAGCAGATGGTGAAAATGTGCCCCCGCCCCTGCTGTAGAAATGTAGGCAGCAGCGCCCGCGTCACATCGTAAGCACTCAACAAGTTGACGTTCAGCATCTCGCGCAGGCGTGAGCCATCGGTGGGCTCATCCTGGAAGCGGCCGGGCACGTAGGCCCCAGCGTTGTTGAGCAGGGCCGCTAGCGGCAAACCCAGGCCCAGCACAAAGTCGGCAAAGCGCTGGCAGTCGGCGGACTGGCTGAGGTCGGCGGGCAGGGTATACAGCGCCGCGCCGGGCTGTGCAACAGCTAGCGCGGCTAAATCGGTGGGGTTACGGGCGCAGGTTGCCACGGCATAACCAGCGGCTAAGAAACTCAGTACCAAGGCCCGCCCGATGCCCTGGCTCCCGCCCGTAACTATTACTAACTCCATTGCTGAGGCCACTATTTCCTGGGTTTATACGTATGACGCGCAAAGATGCCCCGCCGCCGCTGGCTGGGGCTGCTCCGGCGGCTTCTATTCCCTTTTTCTATGTTTAAAATTTTCGGCTCTTTCGTATTATTTCTGTATAACATGACGACGCGAACCGAGCGGTTCAAGGTGTTGTGGCGGCGCTTCTTCGAAGAAGCCACACTCATCGGCGTCAACTCCATTTTTATCGTGGGCATTGTGTCGGCCTTCATCGGGGCCGTAACCTGCATTCAAATTGCGTATAACCTTACTAATCCGCTCATTCCAAAGTCGACCATCGGCTATATGGTGCGCGAAATGACGATTCTGGAGCTGGCCCCTACCATCACGAGCATCGTGCTGGCGGGCAAGGTGGGCTCGTCCATTGCCGGCGGCCTGGGCACCATGCGCATCACCGAGCAGATTTCGGCCCTTGAGGTAATGGGCATTAACTCAACATCTTACCTGGTGCTGCCCCGCATCCTGGCTTCCATGATTATGTTTCCGCTGCTGGTTATTCTGGCCATGGCGCTGAGCATTTTGGGCGGTTACATTGCCGGCACCTTATCGGGCGTAATGGCCCCGCAGGATTATATTGAGGGTATCCGTACCGATTTTATTCCCTACAACATCTTCTTTGCCCTCATCAAGGCCGTTGTTTTTGCCTTCCTCGTGTCGGGCATTTCGGCTTACAAGGGTTATTTCACCGAAGGCGGTGCCCTGGAAGTAGGCGCGGCCAGCACGGCGGCCGTTACAAACTCTATCATTGCCATTTTGCTAGCCGACTACGCGCTGGCCGCCATCCTGCTGTAATGACTGGCTGCGTGAATGAGTGACTGCGTGAAGCATTTATTGCCCTTCCCTGTTCACTCAGTTGCCCACTCACTCAATCACTCCTTGTATCCATGATTGAAATATCTAACCTCGAAAAATCTTTCGACGGCAACCAGGTTCTCAAAGGCATTAGCTGCACCCTCGAAACCGGCAAGTGCAACTTGCTGCTCGGTGGCTCGGGCACCGGCAAAAGCGTGTTGCTCTCGTGCATTGTGGGCTTGATGAAGCCCGATATCGGCTCCATCACCTTCGATGGCACGGTATACACCAACTCGAAGGTGGATATCCGCCAGGAAATTCGCCGCAAAATTGGCATGCTGTTCCAAGGCTCAGCGTTGTTTGACTCGATGACGGTGGCTAAAAACGTGGAGTTCCCGCTGCAAATGCTGACGCCCGACATGACCGACGAGGAGCGCCGCGACCGCGTGGAGTTTTGCCTCAAGCGCGTGGGCCTCGAAAACGCGGGCAACAAGATGCCTTCTGAGATTTCGGGCGGTATGAAGAAGCGCGTGGGCATTGCCCGTGCCATTGCGCCGAACTGTACCTACCTGTTTTGCGACGAACCCAACTCGGGCCTCGACCCCGCCACCAGCATCAAGATTGACGAGCTGATTTACGAAATCACGCACGAGTACAACATTACCACCGCCATCATCACCCACGACATGAACTCGGTGGTGGGCATCGGCGACCACATCATTTTCTTGCACCAGGGCAAAAAGCTGTGGGACGGCAACAAGGAAGAAATTCTGAATGCCCAAGTGCCCGAGCTGCGCGAGTTTATCTTCAGCTCGTCGTTGGTGCGTGCCGCCAAGCGCATTGAGCAAGAGGATGGCCCGCAGGGCCTGGAACACCTGGCCGCCGAGCCGCTTTCAGACCTATAATATTCTGATTAAAAGTATTTTAAGAACTCCGCTCACTTACCGAGCGGAGTTCTTTTTTGGCCACCAAACAGCAGTTGCAGGTAAAATTTAGGCTGCTTGAGCCGCGCCCGCAGGTCGATATCCAGAAACATCATCGACAGCGTTTCGGCCAGCGTAGGGTTATGCGCGGCGCGGTTGGCTACAAAATTGAACAGGCTAGGCCAGCGCATGAGGCGCTGCAACATGGTGCTCAGGCGCAGTTCCTGGCCCAGGCGGCGGTACACGGCCGCATCGTAGCCCGCCAACAGCTTCGCCGAGCAGTCATTAGCCGCCAGCGCCTGGCCTGCCCAGTCGGCGGCATGGCGCCCGCTTACCATGGCGTGGCTGATGCCCTCACCCGTGAAGGGGTCGATAAGCGAGGCCGCGTCACCCAGCAGCAAGTAATTGTCACCCGACAACACGCGGCGCTTGGAGCCCAGCGGCAAGCCCCAGCCGCGCACCGGCTCTAGGCGCTCGGCCTTCACAAAGCGCTCACTTAGAATGGGATGAGTAGCCAGCAGGTGCAAAAATTTCTCGCGCAGATTGATTTTATCGCGGGCTACGTCGCGGCTTAGCATTCCCACGCCCACGTTGGCCTCGCCGTTGGGCAGCGGGAATATCCAGAGGTAGCCGGGCAGTAGCTCGGGCAGAAAATGCAACTCCAGAAAATTATCGGCGCTGAGCCCAGCCACGCCCCGATAGTAGGCCCGCAGGCCCGCGCAGTAGTGTGCCGGCTCCAGGGCCTGCCCTGCTACCTGCCGCACAAAGGCCGACTGCGCGCCGTTGGCCACCAACAGCAACTTACACTCAATCAATAGCTTATCATCCTTGTCAAACAACTGCCAGCCGGTAGCCGTGCGCACAGTGCGGGCCACGGCGCAGCCCTCCCGGAAGTCGACGAGCGACTGCTGGCGCACCTCTTCAACTAGCAGGTTGTCGAAGTCGAGGCGCTTGACCACGTAGCCATCGGGCGGGCTGCTGGCGGGGTCGTAGCGCGGCTTGAAGGGCACGCTCATGCGCCGGCCATTAGGCGCGAAGAAGCTGATGCCCCAGCTTTTGGCCTCGGTGGCCAGTGCCGCCAGCCGGGCGGGCAGGGGGCCGCCCAGGTGGCGCAGCTCGGCCAGCACCTTGCCGCTGAGCGCATCGCCGCAAATCTTGTCGCGCGGAAACGTGGCTTTGTCCAGCAGCACGCAGCGGTGGCCGGCGCGGGCCAGGTGCAGCGCCGCCGTGGCCCCACCCGGCCCCGCACCCAAAATGCAAATTTGGTAAGCCATTGGCTGTTAGCTACTAGCTGTTAGCTTTTTCCAAAAGCCTCTTATCAGCCAACCGTATCATAGTCAAAGCTAACAGCTAGTAGCTAATAGCTATCGGCTAAAACCCCTATTTTCGCCCCATGAATCAGACTCTCGTCGGAAAAGTAGCCCTCATCACCGGGGCTTCGAAAGGAATTGGCCGCGCCATTGCCACGCTATTTGCCCAGCAGGGCGCCCAGGTAGCCTTCACCTATTTGTCATCGGTCGAGAAAGGCCAGGCGCTGGAAACCGAGCTCGCCGCCCACGGCACCAAAATAAAGGGCTACCGCTCCGACGCTTCGGACTACACCCAGGCCGAAAAGCTGGTCGACGACGTGGTAAAGGAATTTGGCAAGCTCGATATCCTGGTCAACAACGCCGGCATCACGCAGGACGGCCTGCTCATGCGCATGAGCGAGGAGCAGTGGGACAACGTGCTGAACGTCAACCTAAAGTCAGTATTTAACCTCACCAAAGCCGCCACCAAGCCCATGATGCGCGCCAAAGTGGGCAGCATCATCAATATGACCTCCGTGGTGGGCATAAAGGGCAACGCTGGCCAGGCCAACTACGCCGCCAGCAAGGCCGGCATCATCGGCTTCACCAAGTCGGTGGCCCTGGAGCTGGGCTCGCGCAACATCCGCTGCAACGCTATCGCCCCCGGCTTCATCGAAACTGAAATGACCAACGCGCTCGACCAAAAGCAAGTAGATGAATGGCGCAAGGCCATCCCGCTCAAGCGCGGCGGCTCGCCCGAGGACGTAGCCAAGGCTACGGCCTTTCTGGCCTCGGATGATTCGGCATACATCACCGGGCAAGTGTTGCAAGTGGATGGCGGCATGCTGACGTAAGCGAGGCTGGGGTTTTCTTACTGCGCCCGTAACTTGGTCTTTTCGGTACTGTTCCATTTCTCATCTTTTGCAATAAATTGCTATGAACAAGAAAAAGCTGGCTTATGGGACACTAGCGTTGGGAGCAATGGTCGCCGCTATCGTTATCATCGATAAAAAGCAAGTATATCCGGCCGAAACGCATCCTAATCCGAATGCCCCAGCCAAGACTGACCAGCTCATCCGCATCAATGCCTCACCTGACAAAGTATGGCAACTGCTGAGCCGGATTGACGACTGGGCCGTGTGGAACTCCGACATCACAGCACCGCACCTCAATGGCGCGTTGCAGCCGGGCACCAGCTTCGACTGGAAAACAGGTGGGCTTACTATTCATTCCACACTGCATACCGTTGAGCCCAACGCCGCGCTGGGTTGGTCGGGTAAAGCATTTGGGGCCTTTGCAATTCACAATTGGACATTAATTCCGCACGAAAGCTACACGGAAGTACGGGTAGAGGAGAGCATGGAAGGCTGGCTGGTGCGTTTGCTAAAGCCAATTTTTCAGCCGAGCCTGGATAAATCTATTGCTGAATGGCTAACCTCGCTTAAGCAGGCGGCCGAAGGAGTGTAAACTGGTTTACGTACTTGGTTAGCCCTATGAACCAAAGGCTTAAATTCGGAACGTCAAGCATTTTTTAGGTACGCACTCGTTTTGAGAAAGACTATTTTTTTGCTTCTGGCGGTATTACTTCTGCTCTTTACTACCCACGCCACCCGTTCGCGCCTGCTATACTACCAAAACAACCGGGCCGCTAAAGCAACCACTACTCAAATCGCGCCCCAACTCCACGAAGGCGACCTAATTTTCCACACTTCCCAATCAGCTCAGAGTCAGGCTATTCAACTAGCCATGCACTCACCGTACAGCCACTGCGGCTTGCTGTACAAAGTCAGCGGCGAGTGGCAGGTATTTGAGGCTGTGCAGCCGGTGAAGCTGACGCCGCTGAGTGGCTGGGTAGCGCGGGGCCAGGGCCAGCACTTTGTGGTAAAGCGGCTGCGCGACGCGGCCACGGCCCTCACACCGGCGGCGTTGGGCCGGTTGCGGGCGGCGGGCCAGCCCCTGCTGGGCCGCGATTACGACCTGGCCTTCAACTGGTCAGACAAGCAGATTTACTGCTCAGAATTGATTTGGAAGGTGTACGACCGGGGGCTGCACCGGCAGTTGGGGCAGTTGCAACAGCTGCGCGACTTCGACCTGCGCAACCCCGCCGTGCAGGCCAAGCTGCGGGAACGCTACGGCCGACAATTGCCACTGGATGAGCCAGTTATTTCGCCGGCCAGCATATTTACCAGCGCGGAGTTGGTAACGGTAGTTAGCCGTTAAGGCTATTCGTGATAGAAATGCAATGATTAGAAAACTCGCTTTTCACCTGCTGTTTTGCCTGGGTGCCTTGGTTTCGTCTGCCCAAACCAGCCAGGTCACGTTTCCTTTACCGCCCGAAAGCGTGGCTTATAGGCGCACCCAGCTAGCTGCGAGTGACTTACGACCGACTGACAAACTGAGCCAGTACACCAACTATGATTTTAGTCCACTTTGGCTGACAGCTTCTAACGAGGTAGTAGTGGGCTTTATAGGGCCGGGCTATCAGCGTCTGCGTCTTAAAATTTTAACTGCGCAACGTGATAAAGCCGACCCCACCCGCTACCAGGTGACGGGCAAAACGCAGGTTCTCGGTTACGTAAGCACATTCAGCGGCACCATAGTGATGCGGCAGGTGCGCGAGCTACGGGTGCTGGCCAATCGCATTGACGAAACCGTGTCCCCGGCCCGGCAGGAAGGAATATTACTAGCCAATTATGAATTGCGCGAAAATGCCTCCCAGCCAAAAGCAGGCGTTTTTCGAGGGGTCATGGAAACCGATTGGTATCTTGACAAGCAAGGCAAGCTGACCTATGACGACATTCGCACGACGGGTGACGGCCTCTGCAACAACCAGTTCGTGGGCACGTGGACGAGCTACACTACCAAAAAAGCGCTGCGCTGCAACTGGGGCGATTATCGAATTCCGCATTCGGGCGATTTTGATATGGGAGCAGGGGAATTCGGCCCCCAACCCAAGTATTACGCCAACGGGTGGGAATATTTTGCAGCTCTTTACGGCGGCAGTGAAGCGGCGCGCATGCAGGCTGAACAGAAAGAAAAGAAGGTTTGGTGGAAATAATATTTACACTCACCCTCTGGCAGTATCCCGGTAGCATACCTACTGTGGGCAGCTGGTTATTACGCTTCGCAGGTGCCAGGCACTAGGCTGCCAACACCGAGAGAAATAGCCGCTACACAGCCAGGGGAAGCCAACTAGTAGCGCAGCCGCAAAAGCCGCTGAAATGCGTGCGGCAGCGAACGCAGCGCGTGCCGGCCGCCGTTAGGCACGCAGCTACCGCGGCGGGCGCGCATCTTTGCGGGCGCGTGCTGGTTGGCGGGCTTTTTTCGTTTCTTGCTCCGCGCTGGTTGAAAGGCGCGCTTCTGCTCTTGCTTTCTACTGCCTATTCTCCCTGGTTTATCCTGCTTTGCCTGGCCGTGGGCGCGGGCTACGCGGCGCTGCTCTACTCGGCCCAGGCCCCGTGGAGCCGAGCCATCAACTACGTGCTGGTGGGGCTACGCTTTGTGGTGGTAAGCTTTCTGTGCTTCCTGCTGCTTTCGCCGTTTATCAAAACGACTACCACGCGCACAGAGGCCCCCACGATAGTGCTGGCTGTTGATAACTCACAGTCCATCAGCCTATTCACGCCCAAACCGGCGCTCGGCCAGCTCACGGCGGGCTTGCCCCAGCTAGCTAATACGCTACGCGATAAAGGCTTCCGGGTCGAAACCCGCACGCTCACCAAGCCCAGCGCCGCGCCCGATTCGCTGCGCTTCACGGCCAGCCGCACCGACCTCAACCAGCTCCTCAGCGACAGCCGCGAAGCCAATGCCGACCGCAACCTAGCCGGCGTGGTGCTCGTGAGCGACGGCCTCGTGAACCAAGGCCAGGAGCCGCAGTTTTCGGAATTTAGCTTTCCCATCTTCAGCGTGGCGCTGGGCGATACCGTGGCCAAGCGCGACTTGCGCCTCACCGACCTGGTATATAACCGGGTGGCCTTCAGCGGCAATAAGTTTCCGCTGGAAGTTGAAATCGGCTACGAAGGCTACGCTGGAGGAGCGGCCACCGTGGAGGTGCGCGAGGGCGGCCGGGTGCTGGAAAGCCGCCGGGTGGCCTTGCCTACCGGCCGGCGGCGCGTCAAAACCACGTTTCAGCTCACGGCGCCCGTGCCCGGCAAGCGCCGCTACGAGGTGCGCGTGCTGCCCCAGGCCGGCGAGTTTACGACGCTCAACAACACCCGCACCGCGTTTGTGGAAGTGGTGAAGGGCAAGCTGCGCGTGCTGCTGGCCGGGGCCGCCCCCCACCCCGACCTCAAGGCGCTGCGAGCCGCCATTTTGGCTAATAATAACTTTGACCTCACGCTGGTAGTGGCGGGCGTGGGCGCGCCACTGCCCGCCACCGCCAGCTTCGACGTGGCCGTGCTGCACCAGCTGCCAGCCCGCGGCGGCCTGGGCCAGGAGCTGCTGGCGCGGGTGCGGGCGGCGCGGGTGCCCGTGCTCTACGTGCTGGGCGCGCAGTCCGATTTTACTACTTATAACCAACTAAATACGGGCCTGAATGCGCAGCCGCGTGGGGCCCAGACCGACGAGGTAACGCCGCTGCCTAACCCCGCCTTTGCGCGCTTCCCGCTCGATGAGGAAAGCCGGCGGCGCTTTGGGCAGTACCCGCCGGTGCCGGTGCCATTTGGCGATTTCCGGCTGGGCGGCGGGGCTGAGGCGGCGCTGTGGCAGCAAGTGGGCCGCCTGCCCACCCAAAAGCCGCTGCTGGTGTTTGGCAGTGCCGCTGGCACTGGCCCCCGCGCCGCCACGCTGCTAACCGAAAACACTTGGCAGTGGCGCTTGGCCGAGGCCATTGCCCACGACAACCACCCCGAGGTATATGACCGCCTCATCGGCCGCACCTTGCAACTGCTGACCCAGAACGCTAATAAGAAGCGCCTCGACGTGTACCCCACCCAAGATGCCTTTGGCACCCAGGATGATGTGACACTGGGCACCGAAACGTATAATGCTGTCTTTGAGCGCATTTACGACCAGAAAATAACGCTCACGCTCACCGACTCGGCCAGGAAAGCCCGCACTATCACGTTTGCCAACGCTCCCGATGGCTCGCCGCTGCACCTCGGGCCGCTGCCGGCCGGCCTCTACCGCTACCAGGCCCGCGCCACGCTCGGCGGCCAGGCCCAGCAGGCCAGCGGTGAACTACTGGTGCAAAACCAGCCGCTCGAAGCCCAGGAATCCAAGGCCAACCACCGGCTGCTGGCCCAGCTTAGCCGCCGCAGTGGCGGCCGGCTCTACTACCCCGCGCAGCTCGATAAGCTGGCTCAGGATATTGAAAAGGCCAATTTCAAGCCCCAGCTTTCCAGCGAAGAGGACTTGAAAGACTTGGTAAACCTGAAGTGGCTGTTCTTCGCACTAGTGGCGCTACTGGCCGCCGAGTGGGCCACCCGCAAGTACCAGGGCGGCGTGTAATTCAGTCATTAGTATTTATGTATGAGCCGTCTGTCATTGCGAGCGCAACGCAGTGGAGCGCGGCAATCGCACTAGAACGACCCCAAAACGACGATGCGCGGGTATCGTTCTGGTGCGATTGCCACGCTCCACTGCGTTGCGCTCGCAATGACAGACGTTATCGCATGAGCCCGAAGTAGATAATTGATAATTGAAAAATATGCGCTACATCCTCCTCAATAAGCCGTTCGAAGTCCTCACCCAGTTCACCGACGAGCACGGGCGCGCTACGCTCAAAGACTTTGTGGCGGTGCCCAATGTGTATCCGGTGGGCCGGCTCGACTTCGACAGCGAGGGCCTGCTGCTGCTCACCGACGATAAGCAGCTGCAACACCGCCTCAGCGACCCGCGCTATAAGGTCACCAAAACCTACTGGGCGCAGGTGGAGGGCACGCCCACCGAAGCCATGCTCACGCAACTGCGCGAAGGGGTGCAAATAAAGGAGGGCTTCACGCTGCCGGCGGCCGTGCGGCCGCTGCCCGAGGAAGCCAGCGAAGCGCTGTGGCCCCGCAACCCGCCTATTCGCTACCGGGCTAGCATCCCAACTAGTTGGCTGGAAATCAGCATCTCGCAGGGCATGAACCGGCAGGTGCGCAAAATGTGCGCCGCCGTGGGCCTGCCCTGCCTGCGCCTGGTGCGCCAGGCGCTCGGCGACTTGTCGCTGCTCGACGTAGCGCCCGGCCAGTGGCGCGACCTTACCCCCGAAGAGGTGGTGGCCCTGCGCGACCTGGCCGGGGCCGGCGAGCGCCACCCACGCCCGGCTCGGCCCGCCACTCCCACCAGCACCTACCGGCCGGGCCCGCGCCGGCCGCGGGCGTAGGAGCTTGCGCTACTCAATAGCACAGAAAGAGCATTTGCTTTTGCCAGGCTGTTAATCAATACTTAAAATAATTTCAAGTTGGGGTACGGTTCCTGGTCCGCCGGTGAAGCCGGCCGACCGGTTGTCGCTCGCACGAGGCCAGAATAACTAGTCAACGCGGCCCGCGAGTCAACCGGTCGGCCGGCTTCACCGGCGGACCGGGGCTATACCTTTTTGCTTGGAAACCACCGTAGTTCATGAAAAACCACTTGTTTTCACTGTTGCTGGCGGCCAGTTTACCGGCCGCCGCGCAGTCTACCACTCCCCTATCGGC
Organism: Hymenobacter arcticus; assembly: GCF_054779975.1. Classification (NCBI taxonomy): domain Bacteria; kingdom Pseudomonadati; phylum Bacteroidota; class Cytophagia; order Cytophagales; family Hymenobacteraceae; genus Hymenobacter; species Hymenobacter arcticus. The sequence goes on along the minus strand of NZ_BAAGXF010000004.1, from coordinate 129,490 downwards.
CGCGATGGGCAGCGTCAGGCTGACTTTTGCCTTGAGCGCGGCCGGCCAGCCCAGCTATGCCGTGGCGTATGGCCGGAAGCCGGTGGTGAACGCCTCGCGCCTAGGGTTGGCGCTGCAAGGCGGCCAGGGTTTTGAGGGGCCGTTGGCGCTCCTTGGCAGCGAGGTGAAGGACGTGGACGAAACCTGGCAGCCCGTGCTGGGCGAGGTCAAAAACATTCGCAACCACTACCAGCAGCTCACGGTGCACCTGCGCCAGCCGGCCGCGCCCGGCCGCCGGCTCGACGTGGTGTTTCGGGTTTTTGCCGACGGAGTGGGCTTTCGCTACGAGTTTCCGCGGCAGCTGGCGCTGGGCAATTTTGTGGTTACCGACGAGCTCACCGAATTTGCCCTGCCTGCCGACCACCAGGCTTTCTGGATACCCGGCGACTACGACACCAACGAGTACCTCTACATCCACTCGCGCCTGAGCGCGGTCGATAACTCGGCGCAGGTCAAGAACTCGACCGAGATAGCCGTGCGCGACGCCCCTGATGCGCAGGCCGTGGCCACGCCCCTCATGCTGAAGGCCGATAACGGCTTGTACATCAATATTCACGAGGCAGCGCAGGTCGATTATCCGGCCATGCAATTGCACGTAGACCGGGCCAGCCACCGCCTCACGGCGCGCCTCGTGCCCGATGCCGTGGGCAGCAAGGCGTTTTTGCACGCGCCCAGCCACACGCCCTGGCGCACGATTATCGTGAGTGATAAGGCCCCTGATATTCTGACTTCCAAGCTGATTCTCAACCTCAACGAGCCCAGCAAAATCACCGATACGGGCTGGATAAAGCCCATGAAATTTGTGGGCGTGTGGTGGGAAATGCAAATTGGCCGCTCCGATTGGAAGTACGCCAACAGTCTCGATACGCTCGACGCCCGCGGCCAGCTCATCCCCACCGGCCGCCACGGCGCCAACACCGCCAACGTGAAGCGCTACATCGACTTTGCGGCCAAGCATGGTATTGCGGGCGTGCTGGTGGAGGGCTGGAACGTGGGCTGGGAAGACTGGTTTGGCAACTGGAAGGAGAACGTGTTCGACTTCGTGACGCCGTACTCGGATTTCAACGTGCAGGAAATCAGCACTTACGCCAAGGCCAAAGGCGTGCAGATGATAATGCACAACGAAACCTCGGGCGCGGCCACCAACTACGAACAGCACCTCGACACAGCCTGCCAATTCATGAACCGCTACGGCTACCCGGCCGTGAAAACCGGCTACGTAGGCCGCATCATCCCGCGCGGCGAGCACCACGACGGCCAGTGGATGAGCAACCACTACCTGCGCGTGGCCCAAATGGCCGCCAAGCACCACGTCGCGGTCGATATGCACGAGTCGGTGCGGCCCACCGGCCTCAACCGCACCTACCCCAACTGCCTGGCTAGCGAGGCCGGCCGCGGCAACGAGTACAACGCTTTCAGCACTGGCAACCCGCCTGAGCACGAGACGATTATGCCGTTTACCCGCTTCATAGGTGGGCCGATGGACTACACGCCCGGCATTTTCAAGCTGCAAGGCTACGAGCCCACCGGTAAGCGCCAGGTGCACACCACCTTAGCCAAGCAGCTGGCTTTGTATGTGACGCTCTACTCGCCGCTGCAAATGGCCGCCGACCTGCCTGAAAACTACGAGCAGCACCTCGACGCCTTTCAGTTTATCGAGGATGTGCCCGTGGACTGGGACGACACCCGCATTCTGGCGGCCGAGCCCGGCGACTACCTCACCACCGTGCGCAAAGCTAAAGGCAAGGATGATTGGTACTTGGGTAGTATTACGGATGAGCTGGCCCGCCAGCAACCCGTTAAGCTGGATTTCCTAACGCCCGGCCGTCGCTACCAGGCCATCATTTACGCCGATGGCAAGGGCGCCGACTGGCAGAAGAATCCCACTGCCTACCAGATTACCAAAAAAGTGGTGGACAGCAAGTCGTCCCTGCTGCTGAAGCTGGCCCCCGGCGGTGGCGCGGCCGTTAGCTTCAAGTCCTTGAGCAGCAACTAGTTATTTTCGTAATTAACTCGCCGCCGCATGAAACAAGCTATCCGCACGCCACGCCGCTGGCGGTGGCTATTGTGGGCGCTGGTACTCAGCATTGGCTTGCTCAATGCGGTGGTGGCCCTGCACGCCTGGCGCTTCACGCACTTCTCTGCCGACGCGGGCCCGCGCACCCGCCACCCCGAAAAGCTGCGCGCTTCGGAGAAAATCAAGCTCATCCTCACTGGCCTGCAAAATCCCAAACCGGTGAACACCGGGCTGCCTGATTTTCCTTACGAGAACGCCGCGCTGCGCAGTCCCAACGGCCGCCTCGCCGCTTGGTACGGCCCGCTACCGAGCGCACGCGGCACCGTTATTGTCTGCCACGGCTACACCAGCGATAAATCGCGCCTGCTGCCCGAGGCCGGGTATTTTCGGCAGCTGGGCTACGCCGTGTTGCTGCTCGATTTCAGCGGCAATGGCGCGTCGGAAGGGTACCAGACCACCATCGGCTACCGCGAGGCCGCCGATGTGGTGGCGGCCTACGCGTGGGTACAAGCGCGGCAGCCGGGTGGGCCCATCGTGCTCTACGGCGTGAGCATGGGCGCGGTGGCCATTCTGCGGGCCGAAAGCGAGCTGGGCCTGCGCCCCACCGCCAACGTAGTGGAATGCCCCTACGGCAGCATGCTGCAAACGGCCCGCAACCGCTTTGTTTCCATGCACTTGCCGGCCTTTCCGCTAGCCAACCTGCTCGTACTCTGGGGCAGCGTGGAGAATGGGTATTGGGCGTTTGGCCTAAACGCGGGCGAGTACGCGCGCCACGTTACCACCCCGACCCTACTGCTTTGGGGCACCGCCGACCCGCGCGTGACCCGCGCCGAAACCGATACCATTTTCAGCCACCTGGCCGGGCCCAAGGAGCGGGTTGATTTCGCGGGCTCGGGGCACGAGCCCTATTGGCACAAACACCCGGAAGCGTGGCAAAAGGCGGTAGCTGGTTTTCTAAACAAGCGTTGCGCGCTACTGCGCTGACCGCAGGACGGCGCAATAGCGCGCGGCTACTCCAGCGACCAGGCGGCCCACCAAGTCATTACCCTTACCGGCCGGCCAAATTGGCAAGAGCAGCACAACAACTTGATACCTCACCATTTTGCGCAAAACCCGGCTCCTACTTTTGCGTCCGTACTAAAGACGCAAAAAGATGGGTACCTCACCTAAAGGCGCTATTACGCGCGGAGCAGAGATAGTGGCTCAGTTCAAACAGGTGTTGGATGGGCACCTGGACGATTTTCTCGCGGGTCGAACAGAGAAAATGTATGAGCTCAAGGAGATTGCGGCTATCCTCTGTGTGCATCCCGGGCATCTGAGTAAGGTGCTAAAGCTGGAAACAGGTCACCATGCCTGCCACTTCTACGAAGAGCGCATCTTGCTGGAAGCCAAGAAGCTACTGGCTACTACCACGTTGCCTATCGGGGAGATTGCGCGTAAACTGGATTATGACGTGTCAAATTTTACGAAGTTTTTTAAAAGGTTCGCGGGGCTTACGCCCTCCTCTTACCGAAAATCCATCGGGCCGCCGGTCGCCTGAGCCACCGGCAACTACCGTCATCAACCAATACCAATAAATTAGCTTACCTGAGAACATGAGCAATCGTATTATTATCGGCGCCGACACCCCGAACCCGCGCACGGCGCGCACCCCCGGCTACGGCACCATGCGCCTCACCGGGGAGGATTTTTGGGGCGAGCCCCGCGACCGGCAGGGAGCCATTGCCCTGCTGCGAAGGGCGGTTGAGCTGGGCGTCAATTTCTTCGATACCGCCGACTTTTACGGGCCGGGGGTGACGAACAGGCTGCTGGCGGAGGCATTATACCCCTACCCGGCCGACCTTATTATCGCAACTAAAGTGGGCGGCACCAGAGGAGCCGACAAAAGCTGGCTACCCTACGCCAAGCCGGAAGAAGTGCGGCGCAGCATCGAAAACAATCTGCAGGAATTAAAGATGGAGCAGCTGCCGCTGGTGCACCTGGGCAAGGCCGCTGGTAGCCCTGGTGAGTACGAGGAGGCCTTCGCCACTATGCTAGACTTGCAGCGTGAGGGCAAAATTCTGCACGTGGGCCTTTCTAACGCAAGCGTTGAGCAATTTAACATCGCCCGCGCACTGGGTAAAATTGCCACCGTCGAGAACATGTATAGCTACACGCAGCGGGTTACGGACCCAAGCAGCCCGTACGGATTCCAGGGCGGGGAACTCCTGTTTTTATGCGAGCAACACCGTATTCCCTTCATTCCTTTTTTCTCCCTCCAAACGTCGTTGCCAACCGGGCAGAGCAAGATGCAGGAGCTAGCCGCGGCAAAAGGGATTACGGTGGCGCAGCTCAACATCGCGTGGCTACTGCATCAATCGGCGTGGATACTACCCATTCCAGGCACTACCTCTAGGCAGCATCTGGAAGAAAATGTAAGCGCAGCAGACATCTCGCTTTCACAAGAGGAACTGTCTTTTTTAGGCTAACGTGCTGAAACACAGTAGTTGCTTTTTCCCCAATGAAAGACAGACCCTGCGTGTAATTGCCTGCCCCACAATAACAAGCGCCCTACATAACCAAAGAGAGCTTGCGCCAGTGGCGCAAGCTCTCTTTAGTTAATCCCGAACCGATGCGCTTAGACGTGCTCCAACTTTCGGTTGGCCGGCAGGTCGTCGGCGTAGTGCGTGTGCTCGGCGCGGTAGGTGCGCTCGAAAATCAGCGGGAAGATGAACAGCGTGAGCACCGTGCCGGTGAGCAGGCCGCCGATAACCACGATGGCCAGCGGCTTAGACGTCTCGGAGCCGATGCCCGTGCTGAGGGCCGCCGGCATGAGGCCAATAATGGCCATGAGGGCCGTCATCACCACCGGGCGCACGCGGGAGGCCACGCCTTCGGCCAGGCTGCGGTCGAGGCTCATCTTGTCTAACATGTTCTGTTTGAACACACTAATCAGAATTACCCCGTTCTGGATGCAGATACCAAACAGGGCGATGAAACCGATGCCGGCCGAAATCGAGAAGTTGGTGTGCGTAATGAGCAGCATGGCAATGCCGCCAATCAGGGCAAACGGCACGTTGAGCAGCACCAACCCGGCATCCTTCAAATTACCGAATAAGATGAAGAGAATGAAGAAGATAAGTGCCAGCGAGATGGGCACCACCTGCGCTAGTCGCTGGCTGGCCCGGCGCTGGTTTTCGAAGTCGCCGGTCCACTTCATGGAGTAGCCCTTGGGCAGCACCACGGCTTTATTCACCTTTTCCTGCGCCTCGGCAATGGCCGAGCCGAGGTCACGGCCGCGCACCGAGAACTTCACGGCCGAGAAGCGGGTGTTGTCGTCGCGATAAATGAGGCTGGGGCCGGTTACCTGCTTGATGTCGGCTATCTCATTCAGCGGCACGGTCTTGCCGCTTTGCGTGGGCACCATGAGCGCCGCAATCTCGGTCGGGCTCTCGCGGAACTGCGACTCGTAGCGCACCCGAATTGGAAACTTGCGCTCGCCCTCGTACATCTGGCTGGCCTGCTTGCCGCCCACCGCCATTTCGAGCACGGCATTGGCGTCACTCTTGCTTACGCCGTAGCTGGCCATACGGCGCTCATCCAGGTCGGCGTGCAGCTCGGGCTGGCCGATGTTGCGCAACAAGCCTAGGTCGTCGATGCCGTCCACTTTTTGCAATACTTCGAACACCTGGCGGGCTTTGCCCTCCATTAGCTTGAGGTCGGTGCCGTAGATTTTAACGGCGATGCTGCCCTTCACACCCGAGGCGGCTTCTTCCACGTTGTCGGTAATAGGCTGCGAGAAGTTGAAATCGACGCCCGGGAAGCGGTTCAGCTTTTCCTTCATCCGCGCAATAAGGTCCTCGCGGTAGACCTTGGATTTCATCTTCTTCTGCACCTCGTCGGTGTGCTTAATCTGGACGAGGAACTCGTTGTTATAGAAACCGGTAGGGTCGGTGCCGTCGTTGGGGCGGCCGGTCTGGCTCACCACGTCGCTCACCTCCGGGAAGCCGATAAACACGCGGCGCATCTCGTTGCAAAGCTTGTTGCTGGCGTCGAGCGAGATGCTCAGCGGCAGCTGTGCCCGCACGTAAATCGAGCCCTCGTTCAGCTCGGGCAAGAACTCGGTACCCAGAAACTGGTACATCCCTACCCCTACTACTACCAGCGCAGCCGCGAAAAGCAAGCTGGCCGTTTTGCGGGCGTAGGTGAACACGAACACCTTTTTGGCCCCCTTATTAATGGCCCGCAGGAAGAAGTTCTCCTTCTCGCGCACGTTCTTGCGCAGCAAGATGCTGGCCAGCACCGGCACCAGCGTTAGGGTAAAAATCAGCGCGCCCAGCAGGGCGAAGCCCAGCGTCCAGGCCAGGGGCGAGAACACCTTGCCCTCTACTTTCTCAAAGGAGAAAATAGGCAGCAACGCCGTGATAATGATGGCTTTAGCGAAGAAAATCGACTTGCCCATGTCGCGGCCGGTTTTCTTGATAATGCCCAGCTTAGCGAGCTTGTTGAAGCGCTCCATGCCCACCTCGTGGGCCTTGTGGTCGAGGGCCACAAAGAGCCCTTCCACCATCACCACGGCCCCGTCGATGATGATACCGAAGTCGATGGCACCCATGCTGAGCAGGTTGGCGCTCATGCCCTTCAGCCGCAGGCAGATGAAGGCAAACAGCAGCGCCAGCGGAATGATGATGCTCACAATCAGCGTAGTACGCCAATCGGCCATGAATAGGAACACTATCACCGTCACGAAAATCATGCCCTCGGTGAGGTTATGAATTACCGTTTCGGTGGAGAAGTCGATAAGCTGCTGCCGGTCGTAGAACGTGCTGATTTTCACGTCGGGCGGCAATATCTTGTCGTTCAGCAGCTCCACTTTGGCTTGCAGCAGCTTGATGACTTCCGAAGGGTTTTCGCCCTTGCGCATCACCACAATGCCCTCCACCATGTCGTCGTTGAGGCCGCGGCCCACGCGGCCCAGGCGCGGCAGCGCCGATTCCTGCACCTGCGCCACGTCCTTCACCAGGATGGGCGCGCCGTTCACGGTTTTCACTACCGTGTTGTTGATGTCCGAAATGTTGTTGAGCAGGCCAATGCCGCGCACCACGTAGTTCTGCTGGCCCTCGTTTATCACGTCGCCACCCACGTTGATGTTCGAGCGCTGCACGGCAGTATACAGGTCGAGCGGCGTGAGGCCAAAGTCCTGCAACTTGCTGGGGTCCACCGATATCTCGTAGCTCTTCACCTCGCCGCCGAAGCTGTTTACGTCGGCCACGCCGGGCACAGCCTTCAGGTTACGCTCAATTACCCAGTCCTGAATGGTCTTCAGCTCGCGGGTCGATTTGGTTTTGCTGGCAATGGTGTAGCGGTAAATTTCGCCGGTGGGGCCGTAGGGCGGCTGCACCTCGGGGTTGGCACCTTCGGGCAGGTCAGCGCCGGTAAGCAGGTTGTTGACCTGCACGCGGGCGTAGGCATCGTCCACGCCGTCGTCGAAAATCACCTTCACCACCGACAGGCCAAACAGCGTAGTCGAGCGCACGCTGGTTTTTTTCTGCACCGGGTTGAGCGCGATTTCGATGGGCGCGGTCACGAACTTCTCAATCTCCTCGGCCGAGCGGCCGGGCCACTGCGTAATGATGGTGATTTCGGTGTTCGTCACGTCCGGAAACGCCTCGATGGGCGTGTTCCGGTAGCTCACCACCCCGGCGATAACCGCCGCCAGCGTGAGCAGGAAAATAAAGCCCCGGTTTTTCAGGGAAAAGGCAATAATGCCCTGGATGAATTTATTCACTTCGCTAGTGCTGAGTTATTTATAAACCGTCTGTCCTTGCGAGCGCAACGCAGTGGAGCGCGGCAATCGCACCAGAACGACACCCGCGCGTCGTCGTTCCGGCATCGTTCTGGTGCGATTGCCGCGCTCCACTGCATTGCGCTCGCAAGGACAACTACCACCTAATTAGTCGTTCAGCTCGTCATACACGAGCAGCTGGTTTTTGCTGATGATGGCATCGCCAGGCTTGAGGTTACCGGTCACGTAGCTGATGTCGCCCACAGTTTTAGTCACCGTCACGGGGCGGGTATCCACCTCAGTGCGGCTCTTGTACACGAGCACGAAATGCTGGTCTTTGTCGAACACCACCGCGTTGGCCGGCACCGACAGCTCCTTCTGTTTCTCAGTGTTCAGGATGCGCACCTGGGCGTACATCTCGGGCTTGAGCAGGTAGCCGGGGTTGCTAAGGCGAATGCGCACCTTGAGGGCCTTGCTGTCGGGGTCGAGTACGTTGAACACCTTGTCAACCACCCCTTTAAAGTGCTTGTCGGGATACGAAAGCGTGGTGATGTCGGCCTGGTAGCCGAGCTTCACGTTGGCAATGTCGGCCTCAAATACGTTGGCCAACACCCACACCTGGTCGAGGTCGGCGATGGTGAAAAAGCCGTCGGCGTCGGTGTTAGCGTTCGTGTACTGCATGCCCTGCGTCACGTTCTTATCAGTGATAAAGCCCGAAATCGGCGCTTTAATCACGTAGTGCCCATCCTTCGACACGCCGTAGATACCAAGCTGCTTACCGGTTTTGCCCAAGTTGCTCTGGGCCTTACGAAGCTCCTCGCGGGCTAGCACTACGTCGCGCTCGGCCGCTAGGCCAGCCTTAAACTGGTCCTCGGCCACGCTCAGGTTTTTGCTAGCAATGGCCACGTCGGTGCCGGCGGTGCTGTTCTGGTTTTGCACGTCGGCGATTTCGCCCGAGCGCACCACGGCCAGCACCTGGCCTTTGGTCACGTGGTCGCCCAGCTCCACGTTGAGCTGCTCCACTACACCGCCCACCAGCGGGAATATCTTGGCTGTTTTGTCGCCGTTGGTGGTCACCTGGCCCGAAAACGACTGCTCGCTGCGCACCGGCTCCAGGCGCACAGTATCGAAAGCCAGTTCCTTCAGGGTTTGGTCGGAAAGCGAGAACTTTTTGGCAGTAGCCTCCGTGCCCGCGGTTTCGGGAGCCTTCGAGCAGGCCCCGAGGCCCAGGGTCAGGAGGAATAGGAAAGCGGAACGATTCATCTTTTAAAGTATCAAGTATCAATTAGCAATTAGCAGTCATCCGCGGTCAGTTAGCAATCAGCCGTTACCAATCATCAGCGCACAGGCTTTAGGATGACTGCTACTTGCTGACTGCTGGCTGACGCTACTCGGCCCGGAAAAAGGTGCGGCCGGTGGCCAGGTTGATGCCTTCAAAGGCACGCATTCGGTTGGCCCGCAGCGTGTTTAGCTGGATGACGTTGTTCTTATACGCCTCGTAAAAGTCGAGGTATTCGACAATGGTGATGAGGCGCTTGGTGTAGCTCTGCTCGATGTTGTCGATGAGGCGTGAGAAGGGCGTGGTGTCGCGGCTGGTGTTCTGGTACAGCTCATCGGAGCGCAGGGCCACCTGGTAGGCCTCGTGCACATCGCGGCGCACCACCAGCTGCTGCTGCTGGGCCTGGGCCTGGGCATTGCTAATCTGGGCCTTGGCCGCCGCAATGTTGCCCTGGTTGCGGTTGAAGATGGGCACCGCAATGCCTAGCGTCACCGAGTTGTAGTTATCGAAGTACGAGCCCAGGCGGTCGTAGCTGTAGCCCACGGCCAAGTCGGGCGTAGCCACGGCGCGTTGCAGGCGCAGGTTCAGCTCCTGGCGCTGTACTTCGGCGCGGCGGCTCAGCAGGTCGGCGCGGCGCACCACGGCCGTGTCGGTGAGCTGCTGCTCGGGGTACGGGGCCAGCGACAGCTCCCGCACGCGGTTGATGTTCACGGCCGGCTGGTAGGCCGAGCGGGTCGAGTCGCGCAGCAAAATGTGCAGGTCGGCCTGCGAGTTGGCTTGGTCCGTCACAAGCACCAGCCGCTCGCTTTCCAGCGTAAACAAGAAGGCTTTCAGGCGAATAACTTCCTTGAGTGCGATGTTGCCCTTGTCGTACTGGCTCTGATAAAGGCCCACCGTGCGGCGCAGCTGCGGAATCTCGGTGTTGTACACGCGCAGCGTGAGCTGGCGGTAGTAGATGTCGTAGAACGTAGTGCGCAGTTGGTAGCGCAGGGTGCGCACCAGGTCCTCCAAGTTAAAGGCTTCTACCACAGCCTGTTGCTGCTGAGCGCGGCCCGCCGCCCGCCGCCGCCCGGCCAGCGCAAACAGCTGCTGCGCCTGAATGGCCACCTGGTTGCGGTTGAGGTCGGGGTTGTTACCCACCGCATCCTGCCGGTGAATGGCCTGCTGCAACACATTCTGGTCCAGCGTAATAGTAGGGTTGTCAATGAGCCGGGCCTGCACGGCCAAGGCCTGCGCCGCCGTGATGTTGTAGCGCTGGGCCAGCAGCTGCAAGTTGTTTTGCACGAAGCGCAGCTCAGCATCGGGCAGGGTCAGGCGCACCGTGTCGACGGGCAGCGGCGCGCCGCCCACCGTGAGGGGCGCTTGGGCCTGAGCGGCCAGCCCTAGGGTCAGGCCGGCTAGCAGCAAGCCGGCGCGGCGCAATAAGGTGTTTGCACGGGGCACAGCGCGGCACGGCGCGGGCCGCAACTGGCGCGCGGCCATTTCTGAAAATCTTTGTAAAATCACTTTTTGACGCTAAAACCTAGCCAGGTAATTAAGCAAAGCTAACAGGCAGCTAACGGACTTCATTCACTAGCATTACACATTCATTATACCCTCATTAAGAACAGATTAGAAAGCGATTAGAAGAGCATTAGAGAGTCATTAGAAACAGATTAGGAAGGCCAATAAGGTCCTAAAAAAATTCCTATTTGATGAAGCAATTTTTATGTAATATACTGAATACCAATAAACTACTAGTAATCTTCTTATTATCGCTGGCAACTTCATAATTATTTATCCCTGGCAAGAAAAATAAGTAGAATAGGCCGTGGCGCTCATTCTCAAACTATCCCGGCCACAGTGGCCCGCGGCCTCTGAGAGTCCGAGTTACTGGGGGCTACCAGCAAAAGTCCGGGCGAAGTGGTGAGCGCCGGCATCACCACTGAGTGCAACCGCGAGCAGGCTCCGCCGGGCCGCAAAAAATAGCTGTGCGGCACAAAACCACTGCTTCAACATAGGGCGAAAAGCCTCTTTTATGCGCTAGAGTACGCGGTTGCCCCGTGCAGCCACCCCACCCGGCCCCACTCAAATCGGTCATTTCACCCGCCAAAAACCAGCTCGGCTACCGTACCGCGGCCGGGCTCCGAGCGCAGCGCCAGCGTGCCGCCGTGCAGCGCGGCAATGCGCTGGGCTAGCGGCAGCCCCACGCCGTGCCCCACCACCCCACGCACCGCCGCCGCCCTAAAAAACGGCTGAAACACCTGCGCCAAGTCATCGGGCGCAATGCCCAGGCCGGCATCGGCCACGCGCACCACGCAGCCGCCGCCCGGCTGGCAGCGCAAACTCAGCAGCACCTTCTTATCGTCTTCCGAGTACTTGAGGGCGTTGTCAACGAGGTTACCCAGCGCCCGCGTAAGCAGGCCGCGGTGGCCGGTTATCACGAAGGCCGCCGGGTCGGCGGGCAGGTCGGCGAGGTCGCCGAGGTCTACCTGCACGCGCGCGCGCCGGGCGGGCGCCACACCTTCGCGCACTTCCCACAGCAGCTCATCGAGGCGCACTTCCGCCGTCAGCTGCATCGAGCCTTCGGCCTGTGCCATATCCAATAAATTGTTAATCAACTCTTTAAGTTGCTGCAACTCACCTAGCACCGAAGCAGCTCCTTCGCGGTAGTCCTGCGGCGAGCGCTCGCGGGCCAACAGCACTTGCAGCTCGCCAATGCTGGCGGTGAGGGGCGTGCGCAACTCGTGCGAGGCGTTGCGCACGAAGGTGCGCTGGCCGTCAAAACTTGCCTCCAGCCGCCCCAGCAGCCGGTTGAAGGTGCGGGCCAGGCGCGTGAGGTCGTCGCGCTCGCTGGTGCGCAAAAAGCCTTCATCCACGCGCTGGTGCAGGTCCTGGGCCGTGATGCGGTCCACTTGGTCGTTGAGGGCGGCGATGGGGGCCAGCGCCCGCCCGGCAAAAAACCGCCCCACGGCGTATATCACGAGCAAGCTCACCACGAAAATCACGCCCATAATGGTGGCCAGGCTTTGCAGCCGGCGGTGGCCGTACACGTTTTCGGCGGCGGCCACTATCACGTAGTCGCCCTGGTTGTCGCGGTAAAAAATGCCGATGGCCTGCCGCGTGCCCAGCTTGAAATACACTTCCTTACTGAGTACGATGCGCGCCAGCAACGCATCGGAAAGCCGCACGCGCTCATCGGCCGCCACAAAGCGCACCCGGCCCGAGGCATCGTACACCTGCAGAATCTCGTTACTGAGCGCTTGCAGGTACTTCTTCTCGAAGTCGCGGAATGCGCCGGCCCGCATCTCGTCTTTTTCGAGGTAGATGTAGCTCGTTACCTGCGCCCGCTCGCGCAGCCGCTGCTGAAACTCGCGCTGTGAGGAGTTGAACTGGAGCACAAATACCACCGCCAGCACGGCTAGCAGTAGCACGGCTACTATACTCAGAAAAAGCCAGGTCAGGCGGTTGCGGATGGTCATGGCTTTCGTTGCAAGTTGGCCTTATTCCTCGCGCAGCACGTAACCCATACCTACTACGGTGTGAATCAACTTCTTAGCGAATCCTTTATCTACCTTGTTGCGCAGGTAATTCACGTACACGTCAATCACGTTGGAACCCGCATCGACCGAATCTTCCCAGGTGTGCTCCGCTATTTCGCCCCGGCTCAGCACGCGGCCCTGGTGGCGCAGCAGCAGCTCCAGCAGGTTGAACTCACGGGCCGTGAGCTTGATGGGCTGGCCGGCCCGCACCACGGTTTTAGCGGCCGTGTCCACCGTCAAATCACTCAGCACAAGCTGATTGCTTTTCGCTGCGCGCTGGCCACGGCGGCGGGTGAGGGCGCGCACCCGCGCCAGCAGCTCCACAAAGTCGAAGGGCTTCACCAGGTAGTCGTCGGCCCCGCCGTCGAAGCCTAGCAGCTTGTCTTGGGTGGTACCCAGCGCCGTGAGCATCAGAATGGGTAATTCCTGGTTGTGGGCGCGCACGGCTTTCAGCACTTCCAAGCCGCTTTGGCCGGGTAGTATCACGTCGAGAATAAGCAAGTCGAATTCCTGCTCCAGCGCCAGCCGCTGACCAAAGGTGCCGTCATAGGCTACTGCTACTTCGTAGCCCTCCTCCTCCAGCCCCCGCCGGATGAAGGCCGATACTTTGGGCTCGTCTTCAACTAGTAATATCTTGGTTGACATAAGGATATGTGCGGTAAGCTTCAGCTTGCCGTTGAACTTACTTACCTGGCCGCGCCCGGCTTCATTATTTACCCGATTTTATAACTACCCCCGGCAAGCTAAAGCTTACCGCACGCTTCTTAGTCGTCCTCATAGTCCAGACCCAAGCAGCTGTTCAGGGCCTGCTGAATTTCGCTGGCGGCGTGCAGCTGGCCCGCTTTCCGACTCACTACCAGGCCTTTGCGGTATACTTGCTCAGCTTCGTCTTTTTTGCCAAAGCCTTCGAGCAGCTTGCCGGCGTGGTAGTAGGTGCCCACGTAGTCGGGGTGCTCGGTTAGCAGCTTCTCGTAGTAGTCCCAGGCGCGCAGGGGCTCGGCCGCCCGGTACTCGGTGGCCAGGGCATAAATGGTGAAGGCATCGGTGGGGTCGGCTTCGTAAAAAGCTAACAACTGTTGTAAGCGGCTGGGGGCATTCATGGGCAGGAGTTTTGGCTATCTTTGAGGCAAAATTGCGACTTTCGGGCCGCATTCCGGTTCTGCATACTGTATATAAGGTTGAAAGACCTTTTTAGGCTTGGCAATTGTTATGCAAGCCTACTACTTTTGTATTCTCTCCTCACCCTACCCTTGCCTACATGAAGTTTCTGGTTTGTATTTCCAACGTGCCCGACACGACCACCAAAATCGCCTTCACGCCTGATAATAAGGAGTTTAATAAGGCCGGGGTGCAGTTCGTGATTAACCCCTGGGACGAATACGCCCTCACCCGCGCCATTGAGCTGAAGGAAGCCAACGCCGGTAGCACCGTGACGGTGATTAACGTGGGCGAGGCCGATACGGAGCCCAACATCCGCAAGGCGCTGGCCATCGGGGCCGACGATGCCATCCGGGTGAATGCCGCGCCGAAAGATGCCTTTTTCGTGGCCGAGCAAATTGCGGCCATCGCCAAGGAAGGCGCTTACGACGTGATTTTGATGGGTAAGGAAAGCATCGACTACAACGGCTTTCAAGTGCATGGCATGGTGGGCGAGCTGCTCGGAATCCCGACCGTAGCACCCGCTATGAAGCTGGATATGAGCGGCAATACTGCTACGCTGGAGCGCGAGATTGAGGGCGGCAAAGAAATCGTGCAGGTAGCTACACCTTTCGTGGCCTCGTGCCAGCAGCCCATGTGCGAGCCCCGCATCCCCAACATGCGCGGCATCATGACGGCCCGCACCAAGCCCCTGAAAGTGGTGCCCGCCATCGGCGAGCCCGCCCGCACCACGGTAGCCGAGTTTGCGCTGCCCCCCAAGAAGCAGGGCGTGAAGCTCATCGACGCTGAAAACGCCGGCGAGCTGATTAAGCTGCTCCGCAACGAAGCCAAGGTTATCTAATTTCTAATCTGTCATTGCGAGGAGGAACGACGAAGCAAACTTTCCTTTCCGCCAGGAGTAGTAATCCAACGACAAGGAGGGATTGCTTCGTCGTTCCTCCTCCCAATGACAGCCGTTTTCTAACTCAGAAAATCCCACCGATATGTCAGTTTTAGTAGTAGTTGAATGCGATAAAGGCGAAGTGAAAAAGTCTTCGCTCGAAGTGGCTACCTACGGCGCGCAGCTAGCCGCCCAAATGGGTACCAGCGCCACGGCCATTGCCGTGGGCGAAGCCACCGACGCCAACCTGGCCAAGCTCGGTGAGCAGGGCATCAGCAAAGTGCTCTACGATAAGGAGCCGCGCCTGAAGGACTTCGTGAACAATGCGTACACCAAGCTCATTGCCACGGCCGCCCAGCAGGAAGATGCCAAGGTAATTGTGCTGGCCAACAGCAACATCGGCGCTTCGGTGGGCTCGCGCCTGTCCATCCGCCTGCAAGCTTCGCTGGCCACCAACGTGGTCGAATTGCCCAAAACCGACGGTGGCCAGTTCACCGTGAAGCGCGGCGCTTTCTCGGGCAAGGCATTTTCGGACGTGGTGCTGAGCGGCGAGCGCAAGATTATCGCCGTTAAAAAGAACTCCATCGAAGCGCAGCACGAAGCCGGCAAAACGGCCGAGGTAGTGGCCTTCGCCGCCCAGCTCAGCGACGCCGACTTTGCCGACGCGCCCAAGCAGGTGGTAATGCAGGACCAGGCCGGCGGCATCCTATTGCCCGAGGCATCGCTCGTGGTGAGCGGTGGCCGCGGCATGAAAGGCCCCGAAAACTGGAACCTCATCGAGGACCTGGCCAAGGCGCTGGGCGCGGCCACGGCCTGCTCCAAGCCGGTGAGCGACGTGGACTGGCGCCCCCACCACGAGCACGTGGGCCAAACCGGCATCACGGTATCGCCCAACCTGTACATTGCCTGCGGTATTTCGGGTGCCATCCAGCATCTGGCCGGCGTCAACTCGTCGAAGGTGATTGTGGTGATTAATAAGGACCCCGAAGCCCCGTTCTTCAAAGCGGCCGACTACGGCATTGTGGGCGACGTGTTCGACGTGCTGCCCAAGCTAACGGCCGCCGTAAAGGCGCTCGGTTAAGGCTTGCCTGATTTAAGAAGAACGTCATGCTGAGCTTGCCGAAGCATCTCTACCACGCCGTTAGGATTAGTACTCCAACGGCGTGGTAGAGATGCTTCGGCAAGCTCAGCATGACGTTCTTATTTTTTACTTGTCCGACATTTTCCGCTTTTCGTAAGCCGTTTCCGGCCGTAATCGCTTTATTTGTCGTAAAGAACTCCTACTACCCGTTTCCCGGACCCAAAACGTCCCCGCGAACCTTGAAAAAAATTCCGCTCGAAATTCTGGGCCTGTCCTCCTCGCAGTCGCAATCCGGCTCCTTCGCCCTCATTCTGGGCGAAAAGCATGGCAACCGCCGCCTGCCGATTATCATCGGCATGTTTGAGGCGCAGAGCATCGCCATCCAGATTGAAAAAATCAGCCCCAACCGGCCACTCACGCACGACCTGTTCAAGGCCTTTGCCGAGCACGTGCATGTGGCTATTATTGAAGTAGTTATCTCCGACCTCAAGGAAGGCGTCTTCTATTCACGCATCGTGTGCTCCGACGGGGCTACCACGTTTGAGATTGACGCCCGGCCCTCCGACGCCATCGCCATTGGCCTGCGCTTCGGCGTGCCCATTTTTACGGTCGAAAGCGTACTCGGCGAAGCCGGCATCATCCTGTCCGACCTCGATGAGGCGGGCGAAGAAAGCGAGGATGAGGACGACCACGACGAGGAGGACGAAGACGACAGCGACGGCGAAGCCGCCCGCCCGGCGGCGAAGGCCGCCGAAGCGCGTGAGCCCAGTGGGCAGGTTTCGCTCGATGAGCTG
Source organism: Hymenobacter arcticus (assembly GCF_054779975.1). Lineage (NCBI taxonomy): Bacteria > Pseudomonadati > Bacteroidota > Cytophagia > Cytophagales > Hymenobacteraceae > Hymenobacter > Hymenobacter arcticus. Next base: position 112,957 of record NZ_BAAGXF010000004.1, on the reverse strand, counting down.
ACCAAGATGCTGGCGCAGGCGCTGGAAAAAGAAGATTACGAAAAGGCCGCCAAAATTCGAGACGAGCTCAACAAGCGTAACGGCTAAGCTGCTCCTCCCCTACCAAAGTCCCGGCCGATACCTCGGCCGGGACTTTTGCTTACCTCTATTCTGTAAACTATTTAGTACTATGTCGTTATCCGTGTCGCAGCGCGGGCAGGAAATGCCCGTTTCCCCGTTTCGTAAACTGGCCCCCTTTGCCGCGGCTGCCGAGCAGCAGGGCAAAAAGGTGTACTACCTCAACATTGGCCAGCCCGATATTGCCACGCCGCCCAGCCTGTTTGAGGCCGTGCGCAAAGCCGACATTCGGGTGCTAGCCTACAGCCACGGCGCGGGCACCGACAGCTACCGTCAGAAGCTGATGGCCTACTACCACCGCGCGGGCATCGAGGTAGATACCGAGGAAATACTGGTGACCACAGCCGGCAGTGAGGCCATCCTGTTTGCGCTGCTCACCTGCCTCAATCCCGGTGACGAGTTGGTGGTGCCCGAGCCGTTTTACGGTACCTACTCGGCCTTCGCCATTGCGGCGGGCGTGAAAATCGTGACCGTAACGGCCACCATCGACAACGGCTTTGCACTGCCGCCACTTGCTGATTTCGAGCAGGTTATTACGCCGCGCACCAAGGCTATTTTGCTTTGTAACCCCAGCAACCCCACGGGCCACGTGTACACGCAAACCGAGTTGGATGGCTTGCTAAGCTTGTGTCAACGGCACCAGCTTTACTTGCTTTCGGATGAAGCCTACCGCGAATACTGCTACGACGGGGCGCGCTCCATCAGTGCGCTCAACCTAGCCGGCGGCGACGAGTACGTGGTGGTGCTGGACACCATTTCGAAGCGGTATAGCGCCTGCGGGGCGCGGGTAGGTTCGCTCGTAACGCGCAACAAAAGCGTATTTCAGGCTGCCTTTCACTTTGCCCAGATGCGCATCAGCCCGCCCGGCCTGGGCATGTTGCTGGGCGAAGCTGCCGTGGCCCTGCCCGAAAGCTACTTTGACGAGAACCGGGCCGAGTACCAAGCCCGCCGCAACCTCACCGTGCGCCGCCTGCAAGCCATGCCCGGCGTGCAGTGCCCCGTGCCGGGCGGCGCATTCTACGTAATGGCCCACCTGCCGGTGGATGATGCTGAGCGCTTCGGCGAGTGGCTGCTGACGGATTTTGCCTACGAAAACCAGACGCTCATGCTCTCACCGGCCAACGGCTTTTACCAAACGCCGGGCCTGGGCCGCCAGCAAGTGCGCCTGGCCTACATCCTGAACCTGCACGACCTCGACCTAGCCCTCACCTGCCTGGAGCAGGCGCTGCTGGTGTACCCCGGCCGCACCCTGGAGCCAGTAGAGGCGTTGGAAACGGCGAGCCAGTTTTCTTAAGGCATTCTTAAGTAACAGGAAGACGGGTAATTACGTCTGAGGAGGTTCACTGCCCCCTCTTTATGCAAGCCACTACTGCCCCACCCGTTACCGCCACCCACGACTACTCGGCCGCCATGCGCGCATGGCACTGGGTGAATGCCACTTTGGTATCGGGCCAGCTGCTAACCATTCTTTTTCAGAAGGTTATCGTGAATGCCAAGGGGGCCGTGCCCGAGTTTCAAGCAGCCATTACCAAAGGCGGCGGTACGCTTACGCAGCAGCAGGGCCGGGCCGTGGCGCACGTTATCAGTGAGCGCATCTGGACCTGGCACGTGTGGATGGGCATAGCGCTGGCGGCTTTCTGGTTGTTTTGGACGGTGATGCAGGCGCTGGACCCCGCCGGCCGGCGCTTTGGGGCGCGCTTGATGGCCGCTGCCCGACGCTACAAACTGGCGGCCCCGGCCGAGCACGCTGACGCCCGCCACGCGCTGCTAGCCAAGCTTACCTACGCGGCTTTCTACCTGTTTATCACCATTATAGTAGTAACGGGGCTGGTGCTGACGTTTGCCGATGACCTGCCTTTCCTGGGCAGCGTGAAGCACACGGCGGAGGAAGTGCACAATGTGACGATGTACCTCATTATCGGCTACATCGTGCTGCACGTGGTGGGCGTGGTGTGGTCAGAAATTACCAAGGACCACGGGTTGATTTCGCGGATGGTGAGTGGCACGGCAAGCCCCAAAACGCCGCAAGACTATTAACGAACATTCGTTAGCATGGCGCACGAGGCAGTAACTTTGCGGCTACTCTCCCTCCCACCCGCCATGGTTAAAATGAAAAAATCGGTCAAGCGCGAGCTGATTCTGGCCGAAGCTGCCAAGCTCTTCAAGGACCGGGGCTACAGCGGCACGTCGATGCGCGACCTGGCCGGGCAGGTGGGCATGGAGGCCGCCAGCATGTACAACCACATCAAGTCGAAAGACGAGCTGCTGGATACTATCTGCTTCCGTATTTCGGACACGTATATTTCACAACTACGTGAAATAGAGCATACTGCCATTCCGTACGGCGAGAAGATAAAATCGCTGGTGCGCCTGCACATCCGGCTGATGGTGGAGGATGGCGCGGCCGTATCGGTGGCCAACCACGACTGGAAATACCTGCCCGAGCCGCGCCTCACCGAGTTTAAGCAGGCCCGCAAGAGCTACGAAAAAGGCTTCGCGGCGCTCATTGAGGCGGGTATTGCGGCCGGCGAGTTTCGGCCCGTCAATGCGTCTGTGGCGCTGTTTACGGTGCTGTCGGCGGTGCGCTGGGTGGAGTTGTGGTACCGGCCGGGCCGGGGCCTCACGGCCGAAGAGCTGGAAAGCAACATCATCACGGTGCTGCTGGGCGGGCTGGAGCAGCGGTAAAGGGCGCGCCCTGCTGGGCTTGAGTTACTGCGCTTTTCCCGGTTCAGCCACGGGCCAGACTACGCCTGAATGGATACGCCATCAAGCTGCCTGCAAGGCTGGGTTTCGAGCGTGCGGGCCACAGTTGCTGGCCGCCGCGGCTTGCTGGTATAGGATGGGGAGATTACGTAGCAACTCGCAAAAAAGCCGGCCAGCCGAAGTTTAACCAAAATTTAAGCTAACGCTAAGCCAAGCTTAAGCCGCGTGGCCGTTTAAGTTTTCTAGGCTGATTTATGAGCCAGCTCTTTCGTATCTGCCGCTTATAATAGCTTGATATTATGCGTTGTTATGCATTCTATATTCGCCGGAGCTGGCGACTACTCGGCACCTATTCCCAAAGCCTAGGCCGACGATTTGAACTAAGAGGTAAAAATTAGGGATAACTAGTTACAAAACGCGTGCGGCGCAAGGAATTTGGGCAAGAGCGAATAAGAACAAAGTGCCTTTGCTGTGTTATGGAAGCAGAAAAACCAGTCGATACAGCGGAAGCAAAACAGTTGGAACAGAACCTACGTTTGTTCACCAAAATCCATTTTAGCGGAAATAATAATGCTCAACATAAGCCACGATAAGACCAACACCAAAACGTTTGATATGCAGGGCAAATGCCCTTTCGGCGGCGACCGCATCGGCGGCGCAGATGGCTCGCCACCCGCCCTGTCTGACTGGTACCCCAACCGGCTGAAGGTGGAGCAGCTGCATCAGAACGGCCCGCAGGCCAACCCGCTCGGCGATGACTTCAACTACGCCGAGGCGTTCAACTCCATCAACCTGGAGGAGTTGAAGCAGGAAATCAAAGGCTTTTTGACTTCTTCGGTGGATTGGTGGCCGTCGGACTACCACAACTACGGCCCGCAGATGATTCGGATGGCCTGGCACTCGGCCGGCACCTACCGCATTGCCGACGGCCGCGGCGGCGCGGGCGAAGCCTTGCAGCGCTTCGCGCCCATCAACAGCTGGTGGGACAACGGCAACACCGACAAGTCGCGCCGCCTCATCGCACCCATTAAGCAGAAGTACGGCAGCGCCCTGTCCTGGGCCGACCTTATTGTGCTGACCGGCAACTGCGCGCTGGAAATTATGGGCTTCCCTACTTACGGCTTCGCCGGGGGCCGCCACGATGCCTGGGAGGCTGATAATGCCACCTACTGGGGCCCCGAGGTGTACAAGGACCTCGCGAAAGCGGATGCGTTTGATGAGATGGTAACGCGCGACAAGCGCTGGCGCGGCCAGAATGGCGATGCCGACTACGACCTGGAGAACCCGCTGGCGGCCTCGCACCAAGCCCTGATTTACGTGAACCCCGAAGGTCCTTATGCTAACGGCGACCCGATGGGCTCGGCCCGCGACATCCGCGTGACGTTCACGCGCATGGCCATGAACAACGAGGAAACCGTGGCCCTCATTGCTGGCGGCCACGCCTTCGGCAAGAGCCACGGCATGGTGAAATCGACCGAAATCGGGGCTCCACCCGAGATTGCGCCGATGGAACTCATGGGCCTGGGCTGGCACAACCCTGAGGGCACCGGCAACGCCGAGTTCACGATGACTAACGGCATCGAGGGCAGCTGGACGCCGAACCCGACGCAGTGGGACAACGACTACCTCACCAACCTGTTTAAGTTTGAATGGGAGCAGACCAAGAGCCCAGCCGGTGCCCTGCAATGGACCCCGGTTGACAAGAACGCGCCCAAGACGCCCGACGCACACATTCCCGGTCAGATGAACGACCTGATGATGATGACGACGGACATCGCCTTCAAGGTAGACCCCGAGTACCGCGCGGTGTGCGAGAAATTCCTCAACGATTTCGACGCCTTTACCCAAGCCTTCTCCAAGGCCTGGTACAAGCTGACCCACCGCGACATGGGCCCGCGCGAGCGCTACCTCGGCCCCGAGAAGGTGAACGAAAACGACCTGCTGTGGCAGGACCCCATTCCGGTGGCCGACTACGCGGTAATCGACGCGGCGGATATCGCGGCGCTGAAGCAGTCGATTCTGGCTTCGGGCATTTCGGTTTCTGACTTGGTGTATACGGCCTTTTCGGCGGCCGTTACGCACCGCAGCAGCGACAAGCGCGGCGGGGCCAACGGCGGCCGGCTCGCGCTGGCTCCGCAGAAAGACTGGGCCGTAAACCGCCGCACGGTGCCGGTTATCGCCGCTTTGCGTAAGGTATATGACGAGTTTAACGGCCAGCAAACCGGTGGCAAGCACGTTTCGCTCGCCGACCTCATTGTGCTGGGTGGCTGCGCGGCGCTTGAAAAAGCGGCTGCTGATGCGGGCGTGGCTACCGAGGTGCCCTTCACCCCGGGCCGCCGCGACACTACGCAGGACCTCACTGATATTGAGATGTTTACGTGGCTGAAGCCCGTGGCCGATGGTTTCCGTAACTACCTCGACAAAGGGTTCTCGGAAATTTCGCAGAACGTTTCGCCCGAGGAACTATTCCTCGACAAGGCGCACCTGCTCTCGCTCACCTCGCCCGAGTGGGTGGCGCTGACGGGCGGCCTGCGGGCGATGAACGCCAACCACGACGGCTCGCCCTACGGCGTCTTCACCGACCGCGTGGGCGTGCTCACCAACGACTTCTTCACGGTGCTCACCAGCACGGAATATGACTGGAAGAAGGCGGATATGAAGGGAATGACCTTCTCGCTCGAAAACCGCAAAACGGGCGAAAGCCGCTTTGTGGCGACCCGGTCGGACCTCGTATTTGGCTCTAATAGCCAGCTGCGCGCCGTGGCTGAAGTATACGCCGGCAGCGATGGCCATAAGCGCTTCGTGAAAGCGTTCGTGAAAGCCTGGGACAAGGTGATGATGCTCGACCGCTACGACGTGAAAATCTGAGGCTAGCCAACGCTGACGGCAGGCGAAACACTGAAAGTCAGCACGCTACCTTTCTGCTTAGCCAATCATCGTAAAGGCCTGCAACTCATTTGCAACGCAAACACCCCGTCAGCACGTGCTGGCGGGGTTTTTTGTTGGGTGTAGGCGCTCACGGCCTGCTTCAGGCGGCCTTAGTTGGTTGGGCCCGCGTCGGTTTTGGCCTCCAGCGAGGCTTGCACGCTGGTGGAAAGCGCCGACAGCAGGTCGTAGCCGGTGGCGGCCTCAATGGCATCGACGCTGGTGCGGTAGCTGCCCCAGGCGGTGCTTACTGCGGTTGTGTTGGGCGTGTTGATGGCAATTACGCGGGTGCTGGTCGTCACGCGCGACACGTCGCCACTGCCGTTGGGGAGCACCACCACTACTTTCCAGCAGTTGGCCGGCACGGTTACCTTGCCGCCGGCGATGGTAGTGGCGTAGCCGTTGACGCCGGTGCCGCCCTTGCCATAGGAGCCGCACACGATGTAGAGCTCATTGCCGGCCGCCGTGAGCGTGCGGCAGTAGTTTTCCAACCCCGCCCAGGTCTGCTGATTATTGACGGAAGCCTGAGGCATCATATTGGTCATCAAGAAGGTAGCCGAGTTATCGGCCACTGAGCCCGTGCGGTCGGCCGAGGGGCAGTTGTGGCCGCGGTCGAAGCCCGAGCCGGTGTAGTCGCTCGTCTTCACCTGGTACCAGCCGCTGGGCAAGCTCGCATCGGGCGAGAAATTGTCCTGGCGCGCCGTGGAGCCCTGCCAGGCCGAGCTGAGGTGCCAGCTCACCCAGTTGGGCCGGCCCTGGTCGCGGTTGTAGGACAGGGTGTACTGGGTTTTGGTCAGCAGGTAGTTGCTGGGGGATGAGGTGCTGGCTACCGCGCCACTGGGGTTGCCCAGGGCCAGGTTACTGTCGCGGGTGGCCGTAGCATCGGCCGTGGCGGTGCTGCTGGGGGTGACAGTGGGCGTGGCGACCTCGTTTTTGGCGCAGGAAACGGCCAGCGTGGCCAGCAACGCCAGGGAGGCGAACCGGGTGAGAAATTGCTTCATGGAAAAGGCAAAGAGGGAAGAGTGACGCACAAAAGTGGGAGCCAAACCCGAGTCAGCCGGTTACGCCAGTGTTATGCTTTTGGGAAGGCGCAGCGCAGCCGCAGCCAGCGGGCGCTGGCGCGAATGGGAGCCACCCTTTATAGAAATACGCTATCAATCTGCTACTTAAGCCTTCGCGGGCTACGTAACCAGGGCGCTACCGCCACGCCCGCTACCCGCTCCTCCAGGCGCCCGCTCGCCCACGGCGCGGCTATGGCGCAGGGAGGCGCCGCCGATGCAGGTAGCGCGTTTCTGAGCTGATATACTGGGAGGTACTGCCGCTAGCATCGCCCGGCACATTTGTGGTGCTCAGCAACTCCCAGCCATGCCGGGCCAGGTAGTTAAGGGCATCGACAACCGATGTGGAGCCGTTGATATTTTTCGCCATCTCAGCCATTTCGGGCTCGGCCACGGCCCCTTTTACTGCCTGGCCATAGTCAAGCGCCAGCCGGTTTCGGGCCGAGAAATAGCGGTCGTTTGCTACCAGCACGGCGTAGCGATAAGGAAATGCAGAGGCCGTGGGCACCGCTTCCTGCGCCTGGGCGGGCAACCAGGGCAGGCTGAGCAGGAGGGCGAGAAGCAGGTGTTTCATGCGGGCAAGGTAGGCATGTGCAAAAAAGCGCTCACCGCATACTTGAGTAGCGCTAGCCCAGCGGAAAGCCAACAAATTATTCTCGCCTACCGGAATACGCTGCCCGCTGCCACCCCAGGCCCCGACTCGTTGGGCAATAGGATTCTGGAAACCGGAAAACCCGGAGAACTCGCTAGTCCAGATTCAGGAAGCCCGCTCCTAAGAGGAGCCCGAAGGCAATGAATAAGCCGATGACAACTCGGCTGAGCCATTTACTGGCCCACGCCCGATTCTCCTCCTCCAGCCTGTCGGGTAACAAGTCCGTTGACCGGTACAGGGCCAAATACATCATCAGCCCAGCAAATGACAGCAACCCAGCTAGACTTATCAACCCAAATAACACCTTCACTATTTGATACATAGCAATCTAACACCAGGCTATTACCCGTTGGCAAAAGCAGCTTACTACTGGGCGGCTTAGGTGCCGCGGCCAAAGTGCTAGAGCTTGCGGCGAAGCAAATATCCAATCTCGCCTTCTACGTAGTGCCCCGATGTTTCATTGGGAAGCGTGGCGGTTTGCACACATTCCTACCCGAGGCTGTAGAGGTAGTTGAGGCCCGCCGGCACGGACGTGAAACGCCTTACCTGCCCGGCCACCTCGGCCAGCGCAACGTCTTGCATGGGCACTTTCTGGTTCTGCCCGTAGTCTAATGACAGCTTATATGGCGCTGAAAGTCGAGCCCTCTACCACCAGCATGCAGTATACGATAGGTGCTGAAGGCAGCGGGGTCGAATTCTTTTGCGCGTGGGCCACGCCAGCCAACAGCAGGCCGCAGACTAGTAGTAAGGATTTCATGCCCACCAAGATACTGAGGTGGCGGCTACCAGGTCCGCTAAAACCATTCTTTCCTAAAAGGAAAACCCCATTTCCAGGCTGGAAACGGGGTTTTTAGCAGAGAGGATGGGATTCGAACCCACGATAACCTTTTGGGCTATACACACTTTCCAGGCGTGCTCCTTCGACCACTCGGACACCTCTCTGAATGGGGGTGCAAAGATAGGGAAAGGTTGGGGATTTTGGTTGTCGGCTACTGCGTTTTTGGGTAGAAAAGTGCGGTATTGGCCCCTACCCGGGGCTTATCTCACCGCGCAGGTCGTGGCTGAGCAGGTGGCGCGTTTCGGCCTCGCCGCAGCCCAGGCCCAGCACAAACATAAGCTTGGTGATGGCCGCCTCCGTGGTAATATCGTCGCCCCCGATTACGCCCAAGTCGGTGAGGTGGGCGCTGGTTTCGTAGCGGCCCTGCACCACGCGGCCCTCCTCGCACTGGCTCACGTTGAGGATATAAACCCCACGCTGACAAGCTGTTGCCAGGCACTCCAAAAACCAGGGCGTGGTGGGCGCGTTGCCCGAGCCGTAGGTTTCGAGCACGCAGCCGCGCAGGCCGGGCACGCCCAGCACGGCCCCCACCACGGCCGCCGTGATGCCGGGAAACAGCCGCAGCACGGCCACTTTCTCCTCTAGCTGCTGGTGCACGTGCAGCTGGGCGGCGGGCAGCAGCCGGATGCTTTTGTCGTTGAAATCGAGGTTGATGCCGGCGCGGGCCAGCGGCGGGTAATTTTCGCTCTTGAAGGCGGCAAACTGCTGGCTCTCCACCTTTTTGGCGCGGGTACCCCGGATGAGCACATCGTTGAAAAACAACCCCACCTCGGGCATCCGCACGGTGTGGGCGCGGGGGTGGCGGGCGGCAGCTATCTCCAAGGCCGTGAGTAGGTTACGGGCGGCGTCGGAGCGGGTGCGGCCCACCGGCACCTGTGCCCCGGTAAACACCACGGGCTTGCCCAGGTGCTCGAGCAAAAAGCTGAGCGCCGCCGCCGAATACGCCATCGTATCGGTGCCGTGCAGCACCACGAAGCCGTCGAAATCGGCGTAGTGGTGGCCGATGAGCCGGGCCAGCAGCAGCCAGTCGGCGGGCGTCACGTTGCTGCTGTCGATGAGCTGGGGCAGGGCCAATAGCTCCAGGCGGTAGGGCAGCTGGCGCAGCTCGGGCAGCTGGCTATCCAGCTTTTCGAAGTGCATGGGCACCAACTCCTGGCGCTCATTGATGACCATGCCCACCGTGCCACCGGTGTAGAGGATGAGCAGGCGCGGAGCAGTGGCATCGGTGGCGGCGGCAGCGGTAGGCAGCGTGAGCAGGGGCAGGTCGAGGGGCATAAAGTGCTTTTTCGCGCAAGGCGTTGTAAAAGCCAACGCGCAGTTTATCAGCGTTTTTTAAACTGTGGGCAGCCGAAACAGCTCCTGCGCGTTATGGGTGGTGGCGGCGGCCACGGCCTCGGGCGACTGCCCCAGCAGGCTGGCCACTCGGTGCAGCACCAGCGGCAGGTAGGCGGGCTCGTTGCGTTTGCCGCGGTAGGGCACGGGGGCCAGGTAGGGGCAGTCGGTTTCGAGTACCAGGTGAGCTAAGTCAATGTGGGGCAGCACTTTATCTAAGCCCCCATTTTTGAAGGTGGCCACGCCGCCGATACCCAGCTTGAAGCCGCCCAGCGCGATAATGCGCTCGGCCTCGGCCACGCCGTCGGAAAAGCAGTGGAACACCCCGCGCAGGGTACCATCCTGGGCCTCGGCCACCAGCTCGAACGCCTCCTCGAAGGCGCTGCGGGTGTGCAGCACAATGGGCAGGTCGTAGTGCTTGGCCAGGCGCAGCTGGGTGCGCAGCGCTTCCTGCTGCTGAGGCAGATAGGTCTTGTCCCAGTAGAGGTCGATGCCGCACTCCCCCACCGCTACAAAGGGGCGGCGGGCCAGCCAGTCTGCCACTAGTTGCAGCTCCTTTTCAAAATCGGGACCCACGGAGCAGGGGTGTAGGCCCATCATAGCCAGGCAGGTGGCGGGCGCGGCGGCCTCCAGCTCCAGCATGGCGTCGATGGTGGTGCGGTCCACGTTGGGCATCAAAATGGTGCCCACGCCGGCCGCCACGGCGCGGTGCAGCGCTTCGGCCTGGTCGGGCTTGAACTGCTCGGAGTAAAGATGCGCGTGAGTTTCTATTAAATTCATTGTCAAGATTTTAGTTCAATTAAGCAAGCAACTCATCCGTAGGTACGGTACGTTGCCTTTGTAAAAAACGGCTCCTTCGGCTGCCAGGCCAAAGCGTTGGTAAAAGGGCAGCGTATGCTGGCGGGCATCGCACCACAGCGTGTGCGCGCCCTGCGCCCGGGCAGCGGCTAGCACGTGCCGCAGTAGCGCCGTGCCCAGGCCCCGCCTCTGCCAGGCCGGGTCGGTGGCAAACTTGCGGAAGCGCGCCACCCCATCGGCCTCCACAAACAGCGAAATTACCGCTACCAGCGCCCCTGCCACGAACGCGCCAAAGTGCTGGCCGGCCGCATCGTCGGGCAGCTGCACGTAGGCCAGCGGCTTATCGGGCCACAGCACAGCGTGGCGTAGGGCGTAGGTAGCGGCCGGCTCAATGGGTTGAATCACGCATGGTACCGGCTCCTGTTGCCGGGGGTTTTGCTCATTGTTCATCACACGCTACTACTTAACTCATTGATAATTACGGCCTTTCCACTCTACACCGCGACGGCCCAGCAGGCGAGCCAGCGTGAGGTGGGTGGTAAGGACCAGCGAATAAATCTCAAACGCGGGCAGCCACCACCACGTCGGGCGCGGCAGCCCGGCACGGCGGCTGGCGGCCCGCGCCAAGGCGTAGTGACCGGCAATTTTCAACCCTAGTGCAACCAGGGCCAGCCCTAGCTGGCCAGCCGCCGCCAGGCCTAGCGCCGCCAGCCAGTAGCCACTAAAAAATACCAGGCCCGCCTGTATGTGCCAGGGCAGCGCCGCCACGCCGCGCAGCCAGCGCAGCCGCTGCCGCACCAACGCGTCCCACGAGGCAGCGGGCAGCGACACCGCCCGCACCGCCGGCTCAAACAGCTGCCGATAGCCAAACCCCTGCGCGTTCACGGCTTCAAACAAAGCAAAGTCTTCGGTGACGGAGAAGGGCAGCGCCTCGTAGCCGCCGGTGGCCTGGTAGGCGGCGCGAGTGAGGAGCATGTTGTTGCCCATTGCCGTCATGGGTTGCCCAGTTTCGGTGCCCACCTGAATGAGGGCCAAGGACATAAGCCAATCGAGCCCTTGCAGGCGGGCCAACCAGCCGAAGCCCGCTACCACCGTGAGGCCCGTGACGGTGCCCACGCCGGGCGCAGCATGGGCCAGCATGGCCAGCACCCAGGTGGGCGGCACGGCAATGTCAGCATCGGTAAGGAGCAGGTAATCGGCCTGCGCAGCGCGGGCCAGGTGGGCCAATACGTTGGCCTTACCGCGCGCCTGGCCCAGGTTTTCGGTGATGGTGATGACTTGGTAGCGGCCCGCGAAGCCGGCCAGTGCAGCCTCGGCTACGGCGCGGGTGCGGTCGGTACTGGCATCATCGCCAACCAGGATTTCGACCAGCTCGGCTGGGTAGTCAAGGGCGCGCAGGCTGGCCAGGCAGCGGGGCAGCGCCGCTTCCTCGTTGCGGGCTGCCACCAGGATGCTCACGCGGGGCGCGGGCGTAGGCAGCGCCGCCGGGGCCGCCGCGCCGCGCCGCGTGGCCAGCCGCCAGGTGGCGTGGGCCATTACGAGCAGCCACAGCACGCAGTAAAAAAGACAGATTCCCCCCACAGCATCACGAAAAACAGTGCCGCAAAAGTAGCCGCCGCGCTTCCGGCGCTACACCAGCCCAAACTCAAACCCGCGCTCACTGTAGTGCGCCAGCAGGCGCGGCAGCAAAAAGCGCAATGAGCGACTGGCCTTGCGCGAGTCGTGCAGCACCAGGATATCGCCGGGCCGGGTGGCGGCCAGCGTAAGGCGCAGGGCGCGCTCGGGCGCCAGGTCGGGGTCGTAGTCGCGGGTGAGCAGGCTCCACATGACCACGCGGTAGTGCGGCCGCAGCGCACGCAGCACTGGCCAGGTGAGCCGGCCGTAGGGCGGGCGGAAGAGTTTTGATGAATTTGAAATTCGGAATGAAGAAGGAGGAATTGGGTTTGCAGCGATTACGGAGCCTGACTCGGGCGGTAAGGTCAATTCCTCCTTCCTCATTACCAATTCTAAATTCCTTCCGCACTCGGCTACGCCGGCTAAGTAATCGGCGCGGGGCGTGTTCCAGGCGCTACGGTGGTGCTGGGTGTGGTTGCCGAGGCGGTGGCCGGCGGCCAGGGCGGCGCGGGCTATATCGGGGTGGCGGGCCAGGTTGTCGCCCACGCAAAAAAACGTGGCCGGCGCCTGGTAGGCGGCCAGTTGCGCCAGCACCCAGGGCGTTTCTTCCGGAATGGGGCCGTCGTCGAAGGTAAGGTAGAGGCGCGGGCGGCCCGTGGGGCCGGCCGGCGCGCCGCGCCACTCGCTGCCCGGAAACAAGGGGTGCAGCCAGGCCGGCGGGCGGGTGAGGGGAGAATTAATGAGGAGTAGAGAATATAGGAATTAAAAGCCCGGCTATTGCGCGATTAGCCAACGGGGCGCAACCGCTGTTTAGTAACGGCGAACGTACACTGGGTAGCCACGAAAATAAGTACCCCTAGGAAAAGGCGCCCCTCCGCACACGCCAAGCGCCTAATTCATACTTTTCAACTCCTCATTCAAAACGCCATGCCCCGCAAGTCTTTTTCCGAACTCATCAACAGCCCCGGTATGCCCGTGCTGGTCGATTTTTTTGCCGACTGGTGCGGCCCCTGCAAAACGATGGCCCCCATTCTGCAACAGGTGGCTACCCAGCACGAAGGCAAGCTGCGCATCATCAAAATCGACGTAGACAAGAACCCCGCCGTGGCCCAGCAATTCAAGGTACAGAGCATTCCTACGCTCATCCTATTCAGCCAGGGCAAGCCGGTGTGGCGGCAGGCGGGCGTAGTGCCCGCCGCCCAGATTGGGCAGGCCGTGAGCCAGCATTTGCGCTAGTTATGGCCTTCCACTGGCTTCAGCGCCCGGCTGCCTCGTGGTGGCTGGGCGCTTTGGTGCCGGGGAAAGTGGCCGCACCAAAAAGCGCGCTATGTCACCCTGCATGTACTAGGCCGCCGATATTTTGTACTGAAAACAAACTCCTTCTTGAACTTTATGTACTAAAACTGGAATAAATGGCCAACGGCAGGCAGCTGATTGGTTCAGTTTGTGGCACCTGTCGAACTTGCTTTTCCACATGGGGGTTTGATGAATTGCCGCTTGGAAAAGCGTAATTTTGAGTATGTTCGGAAAATCGCGTCAGTACGGATTAGTAATTACGGGAATGCTGTGGCTGGCTGCTCCGCGCCTGGGCTGGGCGCAGGCGCAGCACGTGCTGAGCGGCCTGGTGCGTGGGGCCGATGGGGGCGTGCTGCCCGGCGCGTCGGTAGCGGTGCCGGCCCTGAGCCTGGGCACCGCTACCAGCGCCGATGGCCGGTTTAGCCTGAGCCTGCCCGAGGGACCACAGCAGGTGGTGGTGTCGTTTGTGGGCTACGCGTCGCAAACGCTGAGCGTGAACCTACGCCGGCCGCAGCAACACAATTTTACACTGGCCGTGGCTACCAGCGAGCTGGGCGAAGTGGTGGTGCAGGGCCAGCAAACGCTGAAGGAGAAGCTTCAATCGACCCAGATGGGCGTCGAACACCTCAGCATTCGGGAGGCCAAGCTGCTGCCGGCGCTGTTTGGCGAGGTCGATATCCTGAAGACCTTGCAGCTCAAGCCCGGCGTGCAGAGCGGCGGCGAGGGCAGCAGCGGGCTATTCGTGCGCGGCGGCTCGTCCGACCAGAACCTGGTGCTGGTGGACAACGTGGTAGTGTACAATCCCAACCACTTGTTTGGGCTGTTCTCGGTGTTTAACTCCGATGCCGTGCAGAGCGTCGATTTGTACAAGGCGGGCTTTCCGGCACAGTTTGGGGGACGGCTTTCGTCGGTGGTCGATGTGAAGCTGCGCGAGGGCGACCGCAGCAAGTTTGTGACCACGGGCGGCATCGGCCTCATCTCGTCGCGCCTCAGCTTCGAGGGACCTATTCAGAAGGGTAAAGGCTCGTTTATCGTGAGCGGCCGGCGCACGTATTTCGACATTTTTACCCGCGCCCTCAACCGCGCCAACGCGGGCAAGGAAGACTACTCGCCCATCCCAGATTACTATTTCTATGACTTCAACGCCAAGGGTAATTACACGCTGGGTGAGAAAGACCAGCTGTTTCTGACCGGCTACCTGGGGCGCGACGTGTTCGGCTTTACCTCGCCCAATGGCTTCCAGGCTCAGTTTACCTGGGGCAACACGCTGGGCGCGCTGCGCTGGCAGCACGTGTACTCGCCCCGGCTCACGCTGAATACCACGGCTTCGGTGAGCAACTATAAGTACAATTTGGGCAATAGCCTCGACCAGTTCAGCTTCGACCTGGGCTCGACCATCCTGGACTACACCGGGCGCGCCGACCTCGACTACCTGCCCAACGACCGGCACACCATCAAGCTGGGGGCGGCGCTCACGCACCACAACTTTGGGGTGGGCCGCCTACAGCGCAGCTCGCAAGACAATAGCGTAAACTTCGGGTCCGATGTGAGCTACACCGGCCAGGAGGGTGGCATCTATGTCTCTGATAACGTGAAGGTTAGCGAGAAGTTACAAGCAGAGCTGGGCTTGCGCGCCACGGGCTTCCGCAGCGGCACCGACTTGCACGGCGGCCTGGAGCCCCGCCTCTCGGCCCGCTACTCACTCAGCGACAACATTGCCCTCAAAGGCAGCTACGCGCTCATGTACCAGTACGTGCACCTGGTGTCGAACTCGGGCGCGTCGCTGCCCACCGATATCTGGTATCCGTCGCGGCTATCGGTGCTGCCGCAGCGCTCGCAGCAGGTGAGCACGGGGGCCAGCTTTTTGCTGGGTGGTGGCAAGTACTTGCTAACCAATGAGGTATATTATAAATGGGCCAGCAACCAGATTGACTTCAAGGACGGCGCGCAGATTTTTGCCAACAACAACCTCGACTCGCAATTCCTGTTCGGGCGCGGCTGGGCCTACGGCAACGAGCTGTACCTGGAGAAAAAAACCGGCAAAACCACCGGCTGGGTCGGCTACACCCTGGCCTGGACCAAGCGCAACTTTCCGCCGCAGCTGGGCACTACGGGCATCAATAACGGCAAGGATTTTTACCCCAACTACGACCGGCGGCACAACCTGACGGTGGTGGTTATTCACCAACTCAATGCGCGCATCAACCTCACGGCCAGCTTTGTATATACCAGCGGTGCGCCCACTACGCTGCCGCTGGGGCGCTTCGCCATTCAGGATATTTACCAGGGTGGCATTCAGGCCATTCCCGTGTATCCCGACCGCAACTCGTACCGGCTCATCCCCTACCACCGCCTCGACCTGGGCATGGTATACAAGCTGCGGCCCTCGCGCATCGGCGGCGAGCGCGACCTGACATTTAGCATATACAACGCCTACAACCGGCGCAACGCCTACTTCATCTACTTCGACCAAACCCGCGACAAGGCCACCGACCAGGTGACCGGCTACCGGGCCCAGCAGGTGTCGCTGTTCCCATTCATCCCCTCCGTAACGTACAATTTCAAACTCTAACCGCAGATTCAAGTGGAGTTGACGGACTTCGCAGCTGTGCTCCTGCGGAGTGGGACTTTCTTATTTATTGTCTATTAGTTAAAGTATTGATAATTATGCGTTTACTGAGTTTTGGCTTTGGAGGATTGGTAGTTGGGGCCGGGCTACTGGGGCTGGCGGGCTGTGGTAAGTTTCAGAACGATGTGAACGTGCCCCTGCCCTACTACGCCAATCAGCTCGTGGCCGAATGCTACCTGCAAAACGGCGTAATACCGCAGCTCACCATCACCGAGTCGGTACCGTACCTCGATGATGGCCAGGCCGTTGCGGCTGGCTCGCAACTATTAAAGCTGGAGAACGGGCAAACGGTGCAGCTACCCACCGACGTGTCGGTGACGCTTACGCTGCCCGGCGGGCGCACTATGAAGATGATTTTCTTACCCGGCATCAACCCGATTACCGGCAAGTATTTTACGCATATTGGCACGGCCCCCATTACGGCGCGGGCGGGCCAGCAATTTGGCCTCGATGCGCAGGACAAGCGCGGGCGACACATCACGGGCACTACCATTGTGCCCACGCTCGTGCCCATCGACTCGGTGCGCTACCGCTTCAACGACCTCACCGGCGACAACAAGAAGGCGTACTTCCAAACCAAGTGGACCGATGCCGGCGCTACCAACGACTACTACCGCATTATGCTGCACAAGGGCAAGCCCGCCAACAACTCCGAAACCGATAACACCCTCACCGACCGGCTGTTCAATGGCCAGCCCTACTCGCAGGTAACCAGCTACCGCTTCCGGCCCAACGACACCATCACGGCTACCCTCTACCACATCGACTCGCTGTTTTATGACTTCCGGCAGTCGATACGCGATGCGCGCAATGCCAATGGCAACCCGTTTTCGCAGCCTTCGGGCATCCACAGCACCGTGCAGGGCGGCATCGGCGTGTTCACCGTGCTGGTCAGCGACGAGCGCCGGGTGATATTGAAGTAGGCGTAGCGCCAAACTGGATTATTGATGCCCAAAATTGCCCCTGCTCCCACCCAACACACCGTGCGCTACGGCCCGCACGAGGTAGTCTACCACCTCGAATTTCGCCGGCGGCGCAGCGTAGGCTTCCGGGTGCTGGCTACCGGCGCGGTGCACGTAGCCGCGCCCCTGGGCACCCCGGCCGCCTGGGTGGCCGAACAGGTGCTGCGCAAAGCTCCCTGGATACTGAAGCACCAGGCCCGGTTTCAGGCGGCGCGGCCGGCCGCGCCCACCCGCCAGTACCTCAGCGGCGAACCACAACTATTTTTGGGTCAACACTATAGCTTAGAAGTAGCTGACTCGCCACGGCCAGCCGTGCAGCTGCTGGATAACCAACTGCTAATAGCCTACCCCGCACCCCACGCGCCCGAACGCACCGCGGCGCTGCTGGCTGGCTGGTACCAGCGGCAAGCGGCCGCGCAGTTTGCGCAGGCACTGGCGCGCATCTGGCCCCGGTTTGCGGAGTTTAAGCTGCCGGTGCCCACGCTATTCGTGCGCCGAATGCAGACGCGCTGGGGCAGCTGCACGCCCACCACGGGCCGCATTCGCCTCAACGTGGACCTGGTGCGCACCGCCGAGGCGTGCATCGACTACGTGCTGGTGCACGAGTGCTGCCACCTGCTGGTGCCCGACCACTCTGCCCGGTTTTACGCCCTGCAAACCCGCCTGCTGCCCGACTGGCAGCAGGCGGAAGCGCTGTTAGCCAGCCAGCAGCGCCTTCATTAGGGCCGTGAGGCGAGGCTCGGCGGCGGCGGCGGCGGCCAGTATTTCACTGATAACCACGGGCTTGAGCTGACCGGGATAGCACAGGTCGGTAATGACCGACACGGCCAGCACGGGCAAACCCATGTGGCGGGCGGCAATGACCTCGGGCACGGTGCTCATGCCCACGGCATCGGCCCCGATGGTGCGCAGGTAGCGGTATTCGGCGGGGGTTTCGAGCATGGGGCCGGGTGCGGCCACGTACACGCCGCGCTGGGTGGTGCTGTTTTGGCCCAGGGCTACTGCCGCGGCGCGCGCCCGGGCCAGCAAGTCCCCATCATACGGCGCAAACATGTCGGGGAAGCGCGGGCCCAGCTCATCCAGGTTGGGGCCGGTAAGCGGGTTGCCGGGTAGCAGGTTGATGTGGTCGTCAATCAGCATCAAATCCGACAGCGCGAACTCGGGGTTGAGCCCGCCCGCCGCATTGCTTACAAATAACTGGCTGATACCAAGTAATTTAAGTACCCGCACCGGCAACACCACCTGCTGCATGGTGTAGCCCTCGTAGTAGTGAAAGCGGCCTTGCAGCACGGCTACTTTGTGGCCGCCAAGCGTGCCCAACAGCAGGCGGCCGGCGTGGCTCTCCACCGTCGAGTGCGGGAAATGGGGGATGTCGGTGTAGTTGATTTCAAACGCCACGTCGACCTCTTTGGCCAGCGCGCCCAGGCCAGTGCCGAGGATGATGCCGGTAGTAGGTTGAAAATTAGCAGAATGGGCCTGAATATAGGCGGCGGCTTCTTGGATGGCTTGCAACGGTCAGTGGAATTTAGGTATCTATGAAGGAGAATTTACCAGCGGAGCCAGCATTACTTTTAGCTCGGTTTTCTCACGTCTCTTATCAACAAAGCTGTTTATGAAAACACCCTTACTTTTTGTGGGCTTGCTGAGCTTAGCCCGATTAGTCAGTGCGCAAGAAACAACCCCGGCCCCGGTTCGCCACACGGTGAGCGTGGGCGTGCTGGGGCTAGCGCCCTCCGTGGGCCTGGAATATGAGCAGCGGCTGGGCCGGCATTGGGCGCTGGCGGTGCAAGGAAGCCGCTATTTCAGTGCCAATTACCCCGGCAACCAGGCGGCGCTGGTGGGCCGCTACTACTTCCGGCGCGCGGCACCGGGCGGCTTTTATATGCAGCTTTCGGCGGGGGCCTATTCGCATAAAGCGCAGGCCCGCCCCGAGGTATATCCCGGCACCCCACCCAACCAAGCTACGTATGCTACTACGGTGCATGGGCAGGGCGGCGGGCTGGGCCTTGGCTACCGTTGGATATTAACTAACCGGCTAACGCTCAACACGCAGGTCGGTCTTAAATTTTACTTTCACGACATCGGCAGAATGGGTGGCCCCGACTTCGTGGGCGACTGGTACACCGCCGGCCAGCCTGGCTCCATCACCGATGCGCAGCTGAGTCTGGGCTACTCATTCTGAGCAACTTGAGGCGGCTAAGGTACTTGGGTTTAGTAGCGTGGACTCTGTGAGTCCGCGCGTGGTGTCGTTGTTCAACGTTCCTACGCGCGGACTCACAGAGTCCACGCTACATTCACTTACCCTAACTCTACTGCACCGTCAGGCGGTCGTTGCTTGTGTCGGCGTCCAAGTACAGGCCGTGGTCGAGGGCTACGGCTTGCACGGCCTTGC
Source organism: Hymenobacter arcticus (assembly GCF_054779975.1). Classification (NCBI taxonomy): domain Bacteria; kingdom Pseudomonadati; phylum Bacteroidota; class Cytophagia; order Cytophagales; family Hymenobacteraceae; genus Hymenobacter; species Hymenobacter arcticus. The sequence continues at coordinate 93,641 of NZ_BAAGXF010000004.1, read as the reverse complement.
CGGCCGGAATGGCGAAGGTGGCCTGCTGCTGGTTGGCACGCCAGATGTCGGCCGAGCGGTGCAGAGTTTCGGTGCTGCCGTCGGCGTAGCTCACCTTTAGGTCCACGGGCACGGCGAAGCCGCCCACGTTTTTGAGGGTGATGATGGTGCCTTGGGCCGTTTTGTCGGCTTTGGTGAGGACCAAATCAATGTAGCCGTTGCTGAAAAACCAGTTGTTGAAAAACCACGTCAAATCCTGGCCTGAGGCATTGCTCATCGAGTTGAAGTAATCCCACGGAATAGGGTGCTTGCTGTGCCAGCGGTCCATGTAGGTGTGTAAGCATTTCTTGAACAGCTCATCACCCAGCATGTCCTTGAGCGCCAGGTAGCTAAGCGACGCTTTGCCATACGAGTTGTTGCCGTAGCCAGCCTTCAGCTCGCTGCTGGGCGTGATAACGGGCAGGTCTTCGGCCGTAGACCGGTCGTTTATCCAGCGCGTCACCCGAAATTTGCGGTAGAACTCGTCGGCCGCCGCCACGCCGTTTTCGGCCCGGCCAATGAGCAGCTCAAACGTGGTGGCCCAGCCCTCATCCATGAAAGCGTAGCGGCTCTCGTTGATGCCCATGTAGAAGGGGAAGTACGTGTGCGCGATTTCGTGGTCCTGCACCAGCTGCGCAAATTGCAGGTCCTTCTGGGGGCTGTCGTTCACCATCATGGGATACTCCATGTCGGCAAAGCCCTGCACCACCGTCATTTTTGGAAACGGGTAGGGCACGCCCGGCCAGTTGCGCGAAAACCAGCTCAGCGCGTTCTGGCTGAACTTGACGGACGAGCGGAAATCGACCGTCGAGTCGGCGTAGGCGGCCTGCACGCTGGCCCGCCGCTTGGTGGCGGGGTCCACGATTACGCTGGCGGCGTCCCAGTCGTAGTGGTCGCTGAGGGCCAGGGTCACGTCCGAAATGTCGGTAGCCTTCCACACCCAGGTGTTGAAGGGCTGCTGGGCGGTGATGTTCTTTTTGGCCAAATCGGCGGCCGTAGCGATGTGCATAATCGCATCGCTGGTCATCGACTTCTCCAGCTTTTTAGCGAAGGCGGGCTGCAATACCTGCTTGGGGTTTTGGAGCGTGCCGGTGGCCCAAACAATGTAATTGGCCGGCACCTTCACGCGCAACGTGTAGTTGTTGAAGTCGTTATAAAACTCCTTGCTATCCACAAAGGGCAAGCGGTCCCAGCCGTTGTAGTCGTCGTACACCGCGATGCGCGGGTAGAAATAAGCCAGGAAAAACGTCGTTTTGTCGAGCATTCCCTCACGGCCGCTTTCCAGCGAAATAGGGAAGTGCCAGGCACATGACAGCCGCACCGAGTCGTGGGGCAGCAGCGGCTTGGCCAGTGCAATAGTTTGAGCGGTGGCCGCGCCGCGCCCGTTGTAGGGCCGCGCCTGCCCCCCCACGGCAAACGAATCGATGGCTACGCCGGTGGTCAGGTAATCGGGCGAGGCATCGCCGTCGCGGGCCACACCGGGCTTGTGAATATTCTGGATGAGCCGGATTACCAGACTTTTAAGTGTATCGGGGCTGTTGTTGAAATACGTAATTTGCTCGTGGCCCTTGATGTCGCGGGCGGGCGGCGCGGCCTGCACCGTAATGTCGTAGCGGGCCGTGTTTTGCCAATACTTGGGGCCGGGGCGGCCATCGGCGGCGCGGGTCCCTTTGTCAAAGGCCCGCTTGATGTCGCGGGGCTGGTAGAGGGTAGTTTGGGCGGCGGCGGTTTGGACGAGGCCGGCGAGCGCCAAGGCGCTGATGGCTACGCGAAGGGAGTGGTTTTTCATTTGATTTTTACAATACAACAAGAACGTCATACTGAGCTTGTCGAAGCATCTCTACCACGCCGTTGGGGTTAGTGACCCTCGCGGCGTAGTAGAGATGCTTCGACAAGCTCAGCATGACGTTCTTTTTTCGCTTAATTTTGCCAATTATCTAATTTCCAGCTCATACGGCAGCCGCGCCTGCACGCCGCGCATTTGCATGAGCTGCTGGTACTGGCGCACAGCGGGGTAAAGCGGGCCCAGCTTGGCTTGCAGCAGGCGGGTTTCGGCGGCGGCTTGCTCGTCTTCGTCGCCACCGCTGAAGCGGCCGAAGAACTTCTCCACGGCCGATTTCTGGCGCGGCAGGCGCTGCACGTTGTAGTCGTCGCCCTTGAGGTGGGCGCGAGCGGCGGCAATTTTCAACGCGTCTTCATACGAGCCCAACACATCGACCAGGCCGATTTCCTTGCCCTCGCTGCCGCTCCACACGCGGCCCGAGGCAATGCGGCGCAGTTTCTCCACGGGCATGTGGCGGCCCAGGGCGGCTTTGCTGGTAAAGTCGGCGTATATCTCGTTCACCTCCAGCTGCATCTGCTGCTTTTCGTAGACGGAGAGGGCGCGGGTGATGGTAGGCAGGTCGGAGAACTTGCCGGTGGTCACGCGGTCTACGGTAATACCCAGTTTATCAGCCAATAAGGGCTGAATATTGGGCAACACCCCGAATACGCCGATGCTGCCGGTGATGCTATTCGGGTGGGCCACAATGGTATCGCAGGCCATGGCGATGTAGTAGCCGCCGCTGGCCGCCACGTCGCTCATGCTGGCGATAATGGGCTTTACCTTTTTGGTGAGCAGCACTTCACGGTAAATGATGTCGGAGGCCAGCGACGAGCCGCCCGGCGAATTGATGCGCAGCACCACGGCCTTCACCTTGTCGTCGAGCCGCACCTTGCGGATGGCCTCGGCAAACTTGTCGCTGCCGATGTTATCGTCTGAGCCCCGGCCGGTTACGATGTCGCCCTCGGCGTAGATAACGGCGATGCGGTTGCCGCTGGTGCTGCCTTCGTCGGTTTTGTCACTGTCCTGGTAGTCGCTCAGGCTCACAAGGCTGGGCTTTTTATCGGCTTTCACGCCCAGCTTGCCGCGCAGGTAATCCTGCACCTGGTCGAAGTAGCCGAGCTTAGTCACCAGCTTCAAACGCAGGGCGTCCTTGGCGTTGTGCACCAGCATCGAGTCGGAGATAACGTGCAGGCGGGGCACCGCAATCTGCCGGCTAGCAGCCACTTGGCCCAGCATGTGGTTGTTGAGCGAGTTGAGGTACGACACGGTTTGGTAGCGGGCCGAGTCGGAGAAATTTTCGCGAAAAAACGGCTCCACGGCGCTCTTAAACGAGCCCACCCGGAAGATGTAGGGCTCAATGCCAGCCTTGTCGAACAGCCGCTTGTAGAACATCACCTCCGAGCTGAGGCCGTTAAACTCCAGTGAGCCCTGCGGGTTCAGGTAAATCTCGTTGGCGACCGACGACAGGTAGTAGCTTTTTTCGGAGGCGATTTCGTGATATGCCACGATGAACTTACCGCCTTTCTTGAAGTCGAGCAGCGCGTCGCGCACTTCCTCCAGCGAGGCCATGCCGCCCTGCACCAGCTCCAGGTTGAGCAGGATACCCTTGATATCGTCGTCGTTCTTGGCCCGGTGGATAACCTCCTTCAACCCGACTAACCCAATGGTAGAGCCACCACTACCCAGCAGGTCAGCACTTTCCTTGCGCTCCGAAATCGGCTTATCGAGCTTCAGCTCCAGCACCGAGTTGCTGGCCACCGTTTTTTCGGAGCTGCTGCCAAGGGCTACGCCCAGCCCAATCAGCAGCACAAACCCCAACCCCGCAAACACCACCAGCCCGACCAAAGTGGCTAGCACAAACTTAAAAAATTGTCTCATAAAATCGCAGATTTAGACAGATTGCGCTGATTTCGCTGATTCGAATGGCGCGGCTGGTTAATTAATTAAAAATCGTGACAAGATACACGCCTGCCTTGGCGGCGCGGGCTGTTGGGGCGCTTTGCGCAGTATTTATCGAGGCAGCCAGCGCGGCATTACACTTGGCCAACGCCGCTACTACCCTACTCCAACCACTACCCAACCGCCTGCCCACAGCCGCGCCGTCCGAATCTGCGCAATCTGTCTAAATCTGCGATTAATGCTGCGATTATTAGTAACCGTATTTTTCCTGCCACCACTCGCGCAGGCGCTCCCTTATTTTGGCCTCGGCGGGATTGTCGCCGGGGTCGTAGTAGCGGGTGCCGCTGAGGGCGTCGGGCATGAATTCCTGGTAGGCAAAGTTGCCGGCGGCGTTGTGCGAGTATTGGTAGGCAGCGCCGTAGCCCAGCTCCTTGAGCAGCTTGGTGGGGGCGTTGCGCAGCGGCACCGGCACGGGGTGCACGCCCTGGGCCCGCACCTGCGCCTGCGCGGCCCGAATGGCCGTGTAGGCTGCGTTACTTTTGGGTGAGGTAGCCAGATAAATTACTGTCTGTGAAAGGATTAAATCCGATTCAGGAACGCCGATAACGGTGCAGGCCTGAAAGCAGCTCTGGGCCAGCAGCAGGGCGTTGGGGTTGGCGTTGCCAATGTCTTCGGAAGACAAAATGAGCAGGCGGCGGGCGATGAACTTCACGTCCTCGCCGCCTTCCAGCATCACGGCTAGGTAGTAGAGCGCGGCGTTGGGGTCGGAGCCGCGGATGCTTTTAATGAAGGCCGAAATCACGTCGTAGTGCATTTCGCCGCCCTTGTCGTAGCGGGCCAGCGGGCGCTGGGCGGTGAGCTGCACGGCGGCATCGGTGAGCTGCACGCGGCCGGCGGCGTCGGGCGGGGTGCTTTGCACCACCAGCTCCAGCAAACCCAGCAGCTTGCGCGCATCGCCGCCACTGAGGGCCAGCAGGGCGTGGTCTTCCACCACATCAACGGGAATTTTGCTCAGCACCTCATCCTCGGCCAGGGCACGGCGCACGATTTCGCGCAGCGTGTCGGCGCTCAGCGCTTCGAGCGCATATACCTGGCAACGAGATAGTAAGGCCGGGATAACCTCAAACGACGGGTTCTCGGTAGTGGCCCCAATGAGCGTGACGGTTCCGTTCTCCACCGCACCCAGCAGCGCATCCTGCTGCGCCTTGCTGAAGCGGTGAATCTCGTCGATAAACAGCACGGTGCCGGTCTGTTTCTTGGCCCGCTCAATAATTTCGCGCACGTCCTTTACCCCGGCATTAATGGCCGAGAGCATGGCGAAGGGGCGTTTTAGCTCCTCGGCCAGTAGCAGGGCCAGGGTGGTTTTGCCCACGCCCGGCGGGCCCCACAAAATGAGCGACGGCAGGCGGCCCGCGGCCAGGTAGCGGCGCAGCACGCCGTTTTCGCCCAGCAGGTGGGTTTGGCCGGCGTAGTCTGGCAGGCGGCGCGGGCGGCGGCGCTCGGCCAGCGGGGCGGCGGTGGGGGTATCGAAAAGGGAAGCCATAAAGCGGGGTAGCGGGAGTACGTTTGTCATTGTGAGCGCAACATTCTGCGCATTAAAGCAGAGATGGAGCGCGGCAATTCTTCCTTATACGTCGGGATTAGTACCACAACGTGAAGGAAAGATTGCCGCGCTCCATCTCTGCTTAATGCGCAGAATGTTGCGCTCGCAATGACAACCGCAAGTTATTTCCCTATGGTTTCCAAATTTCGGCTGCACACGGCCCTATTCCTGGTTTCGCTGATTTATGCCGCCACGTACAGCCTGGCCAAGGACATTATGCCGCACTACATGCAGCCGCTGGGCATCGTGACGCTACGCATTGCAGGGGCTTCGCTGTTTTTTGCCGTGGCCAAGCGGCTGGCGGCACCGCACGAGCGCATCAGCGGGCGGGCCGATAACATGCGGGCCATTTTGGCCGGCGTGCTGGGCATCGGGCTCAATCAGCTTTCGTTTTTCGCGGGCCTCAACCTGACCACGCCCATCAATGCCTCGCTGCTCCAAACCATCTCGCCCATTGTGGTGGTGCTGGCCTCGGCGGTGTTGCTCAAGGACAAGATTACCCTACCCAAAATAGTGGGCATTTGCCTGGGCGCGGCCGGCGCGGCGGCCCTCATCCTGAGCCGGCCCAGCAACGGCGCGGTGCCGCAGGCGGCTTTGCTGGGCAACCTGTATTTACTGTTCAATGCCACGGTATTTGGCCTGTACCTGGTGATAGTAGCTCCGCTTATGCGCAAGTATCACGCGTTCACGGTGTTAGCGCGTATTTTTATTGTGGGGGCCGTTATTGCCGTGCCAGTGGGCCTGCCCCAGGCCATTGCGGCCGACTACGCCAGCTTCCCGCTCTACATCTGGGGCGAAATCGGGTACATGATTTTCTTCCTCACCATATTAGCTTACTTACTGAATAACTGGGCGTTGAAATACGCCACGCCGGCGCTGCTGGGCGTGTACATCTACCTCCAGCCGGTGCTGGCCGTGCTCATCGCCGTGGCCAGCGGCAAAGACCGCCTCACCCTGGACAAAGGCTGGCAGGCGGCCCTCATATTCGTGGGCGTGTGGCTGGTGAGCCGCAAGCCCAAAGCCGCCCTGCCCAGCGAGGCCCTGGCTACTGAGTGAGCCGAACGTTATTTAAGCCACATTTTTACCAACATTACCCGCCTTCGGCCGTTTGCAAAGCCCACCCTTTGCTCAACTGCCTGCATGAACTTTACTGGTAAGAATATCCTGCTCGTCGGCGCTTCGTCCGGCATCGGGCTGGCCACGGCCCAGCTGCTGCTCACTGGCGGCGCTACGCTGTACACCGCCTCGCGCCACCTCTCCGATGAGTTGGCGGCCCTCGGCACCACCCACATTACCTACGACGCTACCCAACCCATCGGCACGGCCTTCGACGCGCTGCCCGAAGTGCTGCACGGCCTTGTATACTGCCCCGGCTCCATCAAGCTGCGGCCCTTCGAGCGGGTGCCGCTCGATGATTTCCGCAGCGACTTCGAGCTGAACGTGCTCGGCGCGGTGCAGGCCCTGCAAGCCACCGCCAAGCGCCTCAAAAAGGCCGAGGGCGGCGCTAGCGTGGTGCTGTTCAGCACGGTAGCTGCCGCGGTGGGTATGAGCTTCCACACCAGCATTGCCACGGCCAAGGCCGCCATTGAGGGCCTCACCCGCGCCCTGGCCGCCGAGTACGCCAGCAGCGGCTTGCGCGTGAACTGCCTGGCCCCCAGCCTCACCGACACGCCGCTGGCCGCCGCCCTACTCAACACCCCCGAAAAAGCCGAGGCCGGGGCCAAGCGCCACCCCTTGCAGCGCGTGGGCCAGCCCGCCGACCTAGCCAACATGGCCGCCTTCCTCCTCTCCGACCAGGCCACCTTCATCACTGGCCAGGTGCTGGCCGTGGATGGCGGCATGGGCAAGTTGAAATAGAGTTGTAATAGATAAGTCACTCAATAAGAACGTCATGCTCATCTGGCGTCCGCTTGCCGAAGCATCTCTACCACGCCGATAGGTTAGTAAACCTATCGGCGTGGTAGAGATGCTTCGGCAAGCGGACGCCAGATGAGCATGACGTTCTTTTAATCAATTGACTACCATGAAAATCACCCTTTTCTGGCACCGCCGCGACTTGCGCTTCCCGGATAATGCGGGCCTGGCCGCCGCCCTGCAAAGCGGCCACCCCGTGCTGCCGCTGTTCATCTACGACCAGACTATTCTGGACAAGCTCCCGAAGAACGACGCACGCCTCACCTTCATTTTTGACCAGGTGGAGCGCCTGGCGCACGAGGCCCACGAGGCCGGCGGCGGCCTGCTGGCCTGCTACGGCCGCACGCCGGAAGTATTTACTAAACTCTTGAAAGACTACGACATAGCGGCCGTATACACCAACGAGGACTACGAGCCCTACGCCACCGAGCGCGATACAGCCATTGCCCAGCTGCTCGAAAAAGCTGGTGTGGAGTTCAAGGCGTTTAAGGACCAGGTGATTTTTGCCAAAGACGAGGTACTGACCAAGAATGGCAAGCCCTCCAAGGTATTCGGCGCTTACTCGAAAGCCTGGCAGGCCAAGGCGACGCCCGCCGATTTTGAGCCCCACCCCTCTGCCCGGCTTTTCAAAAAGGAGCACCTGGCGCGCCCGCACGCCGACGATGCCAAGCGCCCCACGCTCAAAGACATGGGCTTTGAGCGGCACGAGCAGCCCACACCGCCCGCGCACCTGCCCGCCCCGGCGGTGGTGAAAAACTATGATAAGGTGCGCGACTTCCCGGCCGATAACAAAGGCACCACGCACATGTCGGTGCACCTGCGCTTTGGCACCGTCAGCATTCGGCAGCTCATGAAGCAGGCCAATGAGCTGAACAACAAGCTCCTGAACGAGATGATATGGCGGGATTTTTTCATGATGCTGCTCTGGCACTTCCCCCACACCGCCACCGAAGCCTACGACCCCAAGATGCGGCACCTACCGTATCGTGATGACCCTGAGCAGTATAAGGCCTGGTGCGAGGGCCGCACCGGCTACCCCATCGTGGATGCCGGCATGCGCCAGCTCAACCAAACGGGTTACATGCACAACCGCGCCCGCATTGCGGCGGCCGGCTTCCTGGTGAAGCAGCTTTTCATGGATTGGACGCTCGGTGAGCACTATTTCTCCGAAAAGCTCATCGACTACGACATGAGCAACAACGTGGGCAACTGGCAGTGGATGGCCGGCACCGGGGCCGTGGCCGCGCCCTGGTTTCGGGTGTATAGCCCCGACAGCCAGCAAAAGCAGTACGACCCCGAATATAAGTACGTGAAGCAGTGGGTGCCCGAGTTTGGCACCGATAAGTACCCCGCGCCGATTGTGGACCATAAGTTCGGCCGTGAGCGCGCCATCGACGCCATTCGCCAGGGCCGGAAATAATTAATTGGGAATGAGGTATTTAGGATGAAGAATTATCCGCGCGATAATTCTTCATCCTAAATACCTCATTCCCAATTCAAATTTTAAACTCCCCCTTCGCGGTTGCGGTTATACCCGCATGGAACCGACCTTGCTGAAACCCGCCTATCTCGACTACTTGCGCCGCCACGGCCACGCCCCCAAAACTGTTTTTGCCTTTGCCGATGCGCAGGGCATCACGGAGGGCGAGTTTTATCGCCATTACGCCTCATTTGCGGTTATCGACCGCGAGGCGTGGGCCGAATTTGGCCGTGAGGCCCGCGCCCAGGCGGCCCAGGAGCCCGCCTGGCAGGGCTACGGGGCCCGCGAAAAGCTGCTGGCTTTTTACTACACGCTGCTGGAAATCCTGAAGAACAACCGCAGCTTTGCGCTGCTCACGCTGGGCCGCTCGCAGCGCCGCCAGTTTGCGGTGGTGCCCACGGTGCTCAAGCAGTTTGAGACTGAATTTAAGGAGTTTATCCACGAAATACTGCACGAGGGGCGCGCTACGGGCGAGGTGGCCAGCCGGCCGTTTTTGCAGGATGGCTACGGCCGCATTTTCCTGCGCCAGCTGCAATTTCTGCTGCTCTATTTCGTGCGCGATGAGTCGGCCAATTTCGAGCGGACCGACGCCGCCGTGGAGAAAGCCGTGACGCTAAGCTTCGATTTGGTGGGGCGCAACACGTTCGATTCGGCCCTTGATTTCGGGCGGTTTTTGCTGCAACGCTAGCCTCGTGCGGTAAGCTTCAGCTTGCCGTTTACACTCTTTATCAGCCTACTAACGGCAAGCTAAAGCTTACCGCACACCATGGACCAACCCCAGGAATCGCTGCCCACCTCTAAGGTGGCACGCGCGGCCCGCTTTGCCAAAACCGGCTTAAAAGTGGGAGCCAACTACGTGCAGCACTACGCCAAGAAAGCGGTGGGCGCCAACTCGCCCACCGCCGACCTGCACCAGGCCAACGCTGCCGAACTCTACGGCACCCTCAGCGAGATGAAAGGCTCGGTGCTGAAGGTGGCCCAGATGCTGGCGATGGAAAAAAACCTGCTACCGCCCGCCTACGCCGAGCAGTTTCGGCAGGCCCAGTACCAAACGCCGCCACTTTCGGGGCCGCTGATAGTCAAGGCGTTCCGCGATGCGTTTGGCCACTCGCCGAGCGAGATTTTCGACGAGTTTGAGCCCGAGGCGCGGCAGGCAGCCAGCATTGGGCAGGTGCACTTTGCCCGTAAGCTGGGCAAGCCGCTGGCCGTGAAGGTGCAGTACCCCGGCGTGGGAGCCAGCATCCGCTCCGACATCGCCATGGTGAAGCCGGTGGCCCTGCGCGTGATGGGCCTCAAGGAAGAAACCCTGCGCCCCTACCTAGCCGAGGTGGAGGCCCGCCTCATCGAAGAGACTGATTATAAGCTAGAACTGAGCCGCGGGCAGGCCGTGGCGGCTAAGTGCGGCCACCTGCCACACCTGCAATTTCCGAGTTATTATCCCACGCTGTCGGGGGCCCGCATTCTCACCATGGACTGGCTGCCCGGCCAGCACATGAAGGAGTTTCTGGCTGATAGCCCCAGCCAGGAAGTGCGCAACCAGCTTGGCCAGTCGCTCTGGGACTTCTACCAGTACCAGCTGCGCGAGCTGCGCCAGCTGCACGCCGACCCGCACCCCGGCAATTTCCTGTTCAGCCTCACCAACGGCGGCACGGTGGGCGTGCTCGACTTTGGCTGCGTAAAAGACGTGCCGGAGCTGGAGCAGCGCCAGTTTCTGTCGCTACTCGACCCGGCCACCCTCACCGACCCGGCCCGCCTCGAAGCCCTGCTCACCGAGGCCGGCGTGCTACGCCCCGCCGACTCGCCCGCCCTGCGCAGCATGTACCTGCGCACCCTCACCCAGTCGCTGGAGTTAGTGGGCCGCCCCTTCCGTGAGGCCAGCTTCGACTTTGGTGACCCCGCCTACATGAAAAGCCTCTACGACCTGGGCGACGACCTGATGCAGGACCAGGACTTGCGCCAGCAGCGCGAGCCGCGCGGCTCGGCCCACTTCGTATACCTCAACCGGACCTACGTGGGGCTCTATTCACTGCTTACCGAACTGGGCGCGGTAGTACGCACGACTTACGTCGGCTAGCGCGCCTGGCGTGCAAAACCTCTGGCCAGTGGGCTGGTTAGGGTAGCATTCTTTACCAGAATCATCCTACTCACCCATGAAGAAATTATTCCTACTGGTTGCGGCCGCCTTCACCTTCGGGTCGGCAGCGGCTCAAACTAAAACGGCCACCTCGCTCGCTTGCTGCGTGCGCCCAGCCTCGGCCAGCGCCACCGAAGTATTTGCCATGCTGGCCACCGAAAAGGACTTTTCGGGCGGCCACGATGCGCCGCTGCCTTACACCTACGCCGGTGATGGCCAGATGATTGAATTCAAAACCAGCGATGGCCAGGCGGGCCACGCCTTTGAAATCAAAAGTGCTAAGCCGAGCACCAAGTACCTGTTCGTCATCCACGAGTGGTGGGGCCTGAACGACTACATCAAGAAGGAAGCCGCCATGTACGCCCAGGAAATGCCGGGCGTAAACATCTTAGCCCTTGACCTTTACGATGGCCAGGTAGCCACCACCCCCGAGGAAGCTGGCAAGCTGATGCAGGCCGTAAAAACCGACCGCGCCACCGCCATCATCAAAGGCGCACAGCAATACGCGGGCGCCAAGGCGCAGTTTGCCAGCATCGGCTGGTGCTTCGGCGGCGGCTGGAGCCTGCAAAGCGCCCTACTGGGTGGCAAGCAAACCGTGGGCTGCGTGATGTACTACGGTATGCCCGAGAAGGATGTAGCCAAGCTTAAAGGCTTGAATTCCGACGTGTTGGGCCTGTTCGCCGACCAGGATAAGTGGATTAACCCCGAGGTAGTGCAGCAGTTTGAGAAGGACATGGCCGCCGCTGGCAAAAAGGTCACCACCAAGGAGTACCCCGCCGACCACGCCTTTGCCAACCCTTCTAACCCCAAGTACAACAAGGCGTTAGCCGACGACGCCCATCAGAAGGCGCTCGCCTACCTCAAGGCCCGCCTAAAATCGTAGTAACTCGTTCTGTAGTTGCTTTTTACCAACAAGCGCCCACCTCCTGCGAGGTGGGCGCTTTTGCGTTTAGCCGGTGGCATTCGGTAAGCTAATCGGCCTGCCGCAGCCCCGACAGGCGAGCGGCAAAGGCGTGGCTCCGGCTCGGCTGCTCGGCGGGCACGGTGGCGAGTGGCAGCACGCGGCTCCCGATGGCTTGCCGTTGCAGCTTTACCAGCTCGTGGCGCAGCTGCTGAATGGCGGCGCTTATATCAGCCCAGTCGGCGGCCACGAAATACACTTCTGGCTCCACGGCCGTCAGGCTGGCTTCGGCGGGCAGGGGCTGGCTAAGTTGCTGTACCGCAGTAGCTAGTGGATGATGCGTACTAATATCAGAAGCGGCCGCCCCGTGTAGGTGCCGGGCCGACGTGAGCAACGCTCCTCCGTAGAAATGTGGCCGCCCCCCAGCCGGAGCCGCGAGCAGGCCCCGTTCCAGCGTGGCGCGCGTGAAGCGCCGCAGCAGCGCCACTGCCGCCGGCGTGGTGGCCAACTGCCAAGCGCAGCCCAGCGCCTGCAGGGCCTCGGCGTAGCCCGGCTCCAGTAGCAGCGGCACCCGCCCAAAGAGGTCGGCAAACAGGTCGGGGCCGCCGGGCGGCTGGTCAAACTCGCTGAAGCTACGCAGCCGCGACACCACCGGTAGCTCGCGCCGACTGAGGGCCGCGTAGTAAGTGGCCTCGGTCACGGGAGTGCCCGTGAGCAGCAACGTCCAGCCGGTGCGCTGCTGCACCAACCTACTGATTTGGTTGAGGTTAGGCAACTCGTGGCGGCGCAGGCCCAGCTCAGCTATTGCCCGGCCGAAGGCGGGGCTCACCCAGCGGTGCAGCAGCGCCTGCTGGCGGTCAAACAACATCTTCCAGACCATGCCGGAAGCGGGCGCGGCGGGGTGGTGCGGGCGAGCGAGCAAGTGCAGTGACATAGCGGTAATAGTAGGGAAACAATCAAAAAAAAAGCCCGATTCCAGGGGGCTGGAATCGGGCTGTAAAGCTGTTGCTGCGGAGGGGAATAGCATATTACTTGCTAAGTACCCGTGGTAGCTGGCCATGACGCGCGATTCCGAAGCCCGGTTTGGGTCGGCAATTCAGCATCATAATGACTAGCGCCTGGTGGTTCATACGGTAACAAATATACGAGACTCTGTTATAATCGCAACCTTTCCCAGGCGACTTCACAAAGTATTCACATTGCGGATAATGGCGGCCCCGTTTACTTGACCAGCAGCCAGCGGTAGGCGGGGGCAAACTCGCGCCGCCAGAACCATTCGGCGTGCTTGCCATCGGCAGGGGCCACGAGCCGGATATTTGCAGCAAGTACCCCATTGGCCAGCAGGCCGTTGCGCGCTTCCACCATCAGCGGCAACATGGTTTCGCTTTCGGTGGGGCCGGCCACAAAGTAGAAGCGACTGGCCCGCGGCGCGGGCCGGCGGCGCTCGTAGCTCAGGATAGAGTCCTTGGCAAACCAGATGGCTGGCGAAAAAACCCCAACCCGCCCGAACACCTGCGGATACTTCAGCCCTGCGTAGAGCGCAAGGAGCCCGCCCATGCTGGAGCCGGCAACGGCAGTGTGCGCCGCATCGGGCCGGGTGCGGTAGTGCGCGTCGATGTAGGGCTTGAGCGTGAGGGCCAGGAAGTTGGTGTACTGGTCGCCTTCGCCCCCTTTTTTGTATTCGGCATTTACCCAGGGCGCATACTCGTCGAGGCGGCGGTCACCGCCGTTGTCCACGGCCACCACAAGGCAGCCGGTCGGGTCCTGGCCGCTGGCGCGCAGCTGGTTCAGGGTTTCATCAACGCCCCACTCGCCCGAGTAGGCCGTGGCGTCGTCAAACACATTTTGGCCATCCTGCAAGTACAGCACCGGGTAGCGCTGGCGGCGGGCCTGGGCGTAGCCCGGCGGCAGGTAGAGCCACACGCGGCGCACTCGCCCCGGCAGTTGTGGCAGCCGAAACGAGTCGGCCAGCACGCGCACATTGGCGGCCAAAGTGTGGGGGCGCGGGCCAGCGGGCACTGCGCCAGGGCCTTGGTCTTGCCAAGCAGCCACCTGAAACGTGAGCGTGGCCGGGCCAGCCGCTAAAGTGGCCTGCCGGTTGGCCACCGGCTGAAATTTGGCCGTGGCCTCCCCAGTATCCCACGAGCCACGCGTAAATTTAAACTCTTGTGGGCCAACTACTTCATTGGGTAGCGTGAGCTGGTAGCTGCCATCGGGCTGGCGCGCCAGGGCGTAGGCGGGCGCGGCGGGCTGCCAGTTATTAAAGGAACCGGCCACGTAAATGACCGAGCCTGCCGGGGTAGTCCCCGGCAGGCTCGTAAGGCGCAGCGTGGTTTGGGCCCACGCCAAATGCCCCGCTGCACTCGCTAGCAACGCTAGCACAATTACCTTACAATCAATCATTTAACTGCTATAAGCTAAGCTACCGCACAACATCACCCGTTTCGGAGGAGTCGATTTTACGCAGCGTGTATACTGCCCGCACCGAGTCTACTCCCGGTAAAGCGTTCACGCTGAAGTCGATACGGGAGCCCTGCTTTTGAGGGCCACTCACAAAATGGCGGTACCCTTCCGCCGATTCGCGCACCACGTACAAGTCGCCCTTACCCGGCACTTTTATGCGCGAATAGGTGCTGCGGCCGTCGGGGGCCGGCTTGCGCTTTTCGCTCTTGGCCAGCTGGCTCACGCCGGTGAGGCGGTATTTATCGGCATCGTCCGTGCCTTTGGGTGGGTCGTAGCTACCCAGGCCATCAATAAATACCTCCCGGCGGGCCACCAGTTCTTCCAGCGGAGTGGTTTTGAGAAGGCTCATGCTCTTCTCCGCCATCAACAGCTGCTGCACGGCATTGCTGGGGCCGGCTTGCTGATAGAACACCAGCACGGGGTCGCTCAGCTTTATCTTACTGATTACCAGGGGTATTTTATCTTCATCGGCGCTATCAATACGCTTGGCCGACTCCATTGGGGCGGGCGGGGTAATAACCCGCGGGCCGGGCCGGCCTTTCCCGGTCGATTTGCTGGAGACGGGCCGCCGCGACTGGGCCGTAGCGCTCGGGGCGGCGATGAGCAGTAAGCAGCTAGAAGCAAGCGCGTAGTATAGTAATTTCATAAAAACAGATGGAGTCAGCCAAAAGTACGGCGCTCACCGCGTAGCTGGCAAGCTGGGCTGCCCCGAACTGTTGGCCCACGCCGCGCGCTAGTCGGCGAGGCCGTTTTAAAACGCGAAAGCTAACTCCTTGGGCCGCCTGCGGCAAACCGAGCCACTTTGCGGCGCCCGCTAGCGCCTGGCGCACAATTCGTGCTTGGGATTGGGCTTAGCTATTGGCACTATCAGGGTCGTCACCCAAGGATTAGCTGGGAAGCTAACCGAGGCTGATTACCCACTATTTTCAATCAAAAAAATCGAATCAACAAAAAATTTAAAGGCCATTTTTTATTGACAACTTATTCATTATCAGTTTTTTATTTTTTGCAAATTCTAAAATCATTGAATGCCTTATTGTTAAAATAATGTAAACCATCTGCGCAGGTCAATTCGCTGCGGTATCGGTTGGTTGCCAAACATCCGCTAGGCAGCTCCCAAAACCGGCTTGGACACATGCTGTACCTGCTGAGTGAGTAGTTGCTTTCTGGTAGGATGCTGGCTTATCTTAGTATGAATTCTAACAATTTCTTAACATTCTGGCGCATTCCGCCTGCAATCGATTGCAGATGAGTTGTGGTTAGTTAGCCAGCTTTTTTTTGCAGTGCTGGTCTGCCTTCCTCCTCATTCTTAGTGCTACTAGCGCCGAATAAGAGGCTTTTTTTCACTTGCGCTTTATTTCACTTTCCCCCACCCCAGTTTCAATTTTATGAAACAACCTTACCTGGCGAAGCTACGGTTTCTCCTTTTTGTACTATTTGGCTTGACTACCGTGCTGGGTGCCTGGGCCCAGACGGGTACCGGCACCGTGAGTGGCCGCGTGACGGACGCTAAAAATGAGGGCATTCCGGGTGTTACCGTGCTCATTGATGGTACCTCCGTAGGGGGCTCGACCAATGCCGATGGCACTTACACTATTTCGGGAGTGCCGGCTGGCGCGCGCACGCTGGTCATTTCCTTCGTGGGTTACTCCACTTCGCGCCAGCCGGTGACGGTAGTGGCTGGCCAAACCAGCAACGTGGCCGCCCAGAAACTGAGCGAGAACGCTACCGCCCTGGGCGAGGCTGTGGTAGTAGGCTACGGCACCCAGCGCAAGCAGGACGTAACGGGCGCCGTAACTACGGTGACTACCAAGGACTTCGTGAAAGGCCAGGTAACTAACCCCGAGCAGCTAGTGCAAGGCAAAATTGCCGGTGTGCAAATCACCACCGCCGGTGGTGCGCCGGGCGCTGCTACCACCATCCGCATCCGCGGGGGCTCGTCGCTGAATGCCAGCAACGACCCGCTGATTGTAATTGACGGCGTACCCGTTGACAACAGTCAGGGTGCCGGCGTAAGCGGCGCATCCAACCCGCTCTCGCTTATCAATCCCAATGATATTGAGACTTTTACGGTGCTCAAGGACGCTTCGGCCACAGCCATCTACGGCTCGCGCGCTTCGAACGGCGTTATCCTGATTACAACCAAGAAAGGCATTGCCGGCGAAACCCTCGGCGTGAATTTCAGCTCGCAAACCTCGCTGGCCAAGCGCTACAACTCGGTGAATGTGCTGTCGGCCGATGAGTTCCGCGCCACGGTGCAGCGCGTGGCGCCCGACAAAGTGGCCCTGCTCGGCACGGCTAACACCAACTGGCAGAACGAGATTTTCCGGACGGCCATGACGTATGATAACAACCTGAGCATCAACGGCTCGATTGGCAAGCTGGTACCATTCCGGGTTTCGTACGGCAACCTTATTCAGGATGGTATAGTCATCACCAACAAACTGGTGCGTAATACCGGCTCGTTGAGCCTGACGCCCATTTTGCTAGACGACCACCTACGCGTGACCCTAAACGTGAAGGGCTCGGTAACCGATAACAACTTTGCCGACTTCGGCACCATTGGCTCGGCCCTGGCCTTCGACCCCACCCAGCCCGTGCGCACCAACACCGGCCCTTACGGTGGGTACTTTGAGTACCTGCAGAACCAGGCTAACCCCAACAGCGCCCCGCAGCAGCTAGCTCCTAAGAACCCGGTATCGGCCCTGGAGCAGACCCGCGACCGCAGCACCGTGCTGCGCAGCATCGGCAACGTGCAGCTCGACTATAAGCTGCACTTCTTGCCCGACCTGCACGCCAACGTGAACCTAGGCTACGACGTAACTAAGTCGGAAGGTGCTAAAAACCAGCCTACTACACTGGCTGGCACCTACTATAACGTTCCGTTTGACCCCTCCGTCATGGGGCAGCGCGGCGGCTCGTATACCCTCTATAGCCAGAACCGTCGCAACAAGCTACTCGAAACCTTCCTGAACTACAGCAAGCAGCTGGGCGACAACCGCCTGGAACTATTGGCTGGCTACTCGTACCAAGACTTTTTCACGAATTCACCTACTTACCCTTCGTACCTAGCCAACTCCCTGGACGGGCGGCCAATTGTTTCGTCGCCTGCGGCGTCGCCCCTCTTCCCCACGCAGTACACGATTATCTCGTACTACGGCCGGGCCAACCTCAACCTCAAGGACCGCTACTTGCTCACAGCTACCCTGCGGAATGATGCTTCATCGCGCTTCAACGAGGAAAACCGCAATGCCCTTTTCCCGGCTGCTTCGGTAGCCTGGCGCATCAAGTCGGAAACCTTCCTGAAGGACAACACCACCTTTACTGACTTGAAGCTACGTGTTGGCTACGGCCGTACTGGCCAGCAAGATGTATTCGGCATTGCCGGCGACTACCCCACTATCCAGAACTACGCCATAAATAACCCGCAGGCTAACTACCTATTCGGTGGAATACCGGTTACTGCTTACTCACCTCTAGGCTTTAACCGAAACCTGAAGTGGGAAACTACCACGACTTATAACGCGGGTATTGATTTTGGCTTTCTGGAGGGCCGCCTCACGGGCTCAGTAGATGCCTACTACCGCAAAACGACCGACTTGCTGAACGGCATCTTCCTGGCTGGTGGCACTAACTTCACCAACTACTACGTGTTCAACGTGGGCTCGCTCGAGAACCGTGGGGTGGAAATCAACGTGAATGCTATTCCAGTTCAAACGGCCAACTTCACTTGGAGCATCAACGCCAACGCGACCTATAACCGTAACAAAATCCTGTCGCTGGGCAACCAGCAGCCTGGCTTCCCCGGTATCGAAACACTCGGCGTACCCGGCGGCACAGGCACCAACATTGGCATTTTCTCAGTAGGCGAGTCGTCTTCGGCCTTCTACGTGTTTAAGCAAGTGTACGACACCAATGGCAAGCCGCTGAACGATGTATATGCTGACTTAAATGGCGACGGCAAAGTGGATACCAACGACCGCTACCTCTATAAGCAGTCGGCCCCGCCGGTTATCCTGGGCTTCACGTCCAACATGGCTTACAAGAAACTGAGCCTGGCCTTCACGCTGCGCAGCAACCTCAGCAACTACGTGTACAACAGCGTGAGCGCGCAGAATGGTAACTACCAGGGTATCAACTACTCGACCAACTACCTGACCAACGTAACGCAGGACGCTAACTTCACGCAGTTCCCGAACGCGACGCAGAACCGCTATTCGTCGGACTACTACATCCAGAACGCTTCCTTCCTGCGTATGCAGAATGCTACGCTGGGTTACAACGTGGGTAAAGTATTCGGTGGCAAAGGGAATCTTGGCCTGTCGGCCGCGGTTCAAAACGTATTCCTGATTACGAAATACACCGGCCTGGACCCCGAGATTCCCAACGGTGTGGACAACAACTCGTACCCCCGGCCCCGCGTGTACACGTTTGGCCTCAACCTGAACATTTAAGAATTCCCGATTTTTAACATGAAAAACTTTATTGTTCGGAGCGCGACGGTTCTCTCGCTCTCGGCTGCTACGCTGGTGGTAGCGCCGTCCTGCACCAAGGACCTGGACCGCACACCTGGCTACGGCCTGAGCACCGATGCCGTGTATAAGGACGCGGCCGGCTACAAGTCGGTACTGGCTAAAATCTACGGCGGCTTCGCGCTTACCGGCTCGAAAGGCCCGGCTGGCGACGACATGACCAAGGACATCAAGGGCATCGACGAAGGCACTTCCGACTACATTCGTCAGTATTGGAGCGCGCAGGAGTTGACCACCGACGAGGGCGTAATTGCCTGGGGCGACCCCGGCATTCAGGACTGGCACAACATGAACTGGACATCGAGCGGCGTGCTAATCCGGGGATTGTACAGCCGCCTCCTGTACGAGGTGACTATTTGCAACAGCTTCCTCAGCGAATCAACGGATGCGAAGGTGGCCGGCCGCGGCCTCACCGGCGCCGATGCTACCAACATTGCCGCCTACCGCGCCGAAGCCCGCTTCCTGCGTGCCCTGGCCTACTACCATGCACTGGACCTGTATGGCAACGTACCATTTGCTGACGAGACCTTCGAAATTGGGGGCACGGCCCTGCCCACCCGCATCAGCCGCGCCGACCTCTTTGCCTTTATTGAAACCGAGCTAAAGGCGATTGACGGAAGCCTGGTCGATGCCCGCAGAAACGAGTATGGCCGCGCCGACAAGGCTGCTGCCTGGGCCTTGCTGGCTAAGATGTACCTCAACGCCGAGGTGTACCTGGGCCCTGGTAAAGGCCGCTACGCCGATGCCGCTACCTACGCCAAAAAAGTAATCGACGCGGGCTACACCCTCGCTCCTAAGTACGGCGACCTGTTTCTGGCCGATAACAACACCAACAATTCGGAAATCATTTTCCCAATTGTGTTCGATGGCAAAAGCACCCAGAGCTACGGCGGTACTACATTCCTGACCCACGCGGCAGTTTCGGGCACGGCCGATGCCAACTGGAACCCGGCCGAATACGGCATTGGCGGGGGCTGGGGTGGCAACCGCACCACGGCCAACCTGTTTCAGCAGTTCCCCGATACGGCTTCGGATTCGCGCGGCCGCTTCAAAACCGGCGGGCAGACGCTGGCCATCACGTCGCTCACCGACTTTAAATACGGCTACGTGCCGGTCAAATTCAAGAACGTGACGTCGAAAGGGGTTGCTGGCTCCGACAACACGTTTGTGGATGCCGACTTCCCCATGTTCCGCCTCGCCGACATGTACCTGACCTACGCCGAAGCCGTTGTGCGCGGCGGCGGCGACCAAGCCCTGGCTCTCACCTACGTGAACCGGGTACGCACCCGCGCCTTCCGGGGTGCCACCACGGGCAACATTACGGCCGCGGGCCTCACGCTGCCGTTCTTGCTTAGCGAGCGTTCGCGTGAGCTATTCTGGGAAGCTACCCGCCGCACCGACCTCATTCGCTACAACCTCTTCACCAGCAGCGCCTACGTGTGGCCCTGGAAAGGTGGTGTAGCCGCCGGCCGCGGCGTAGCCGACTACCTCAGCCTGTTCCCCATTCCGTCCTCGGAGTTGAGCATCAACGCCAACCTGACGCAGAACACGGGCTACTAGTAAGTACTAGCCGAAATAAGCCTTGGGCTCTGGAATCTTTTCTTATCGTGAAGCATTCCGGGGCCTGAGAGCTTTTTACTCTTAAAACTTCCCACCCCCATACTACCCCTTTGTATGAAACCTTGGACTACTAAACTCACGCTGGGCGCCCTAGCCTTCAGCATGATTTCGCTGGCTGCCTGCGAAAAAGACGAGGTGCGCGCTGTTGCCCAGCCGGGCGCGGCCCCTACCCTCACGGCTTCGGCCAACAACTTGGTGTTGCAGCAGCCCAACAGCGATAAGAACGCCGTGGTGTACACCTGGACGCCCGTTACGTACGGCTACCAGGCGGTGGTAAGCTACTCGCTGCAATTCGACAAAAAGGGCGGCGACTTCAGCAGCCCGATTTCGTTTGATGCCGGCAATGCTACCACCAAAACACTGACCGTGAGCGACTTGAACTCGGTGTACCAGGGCAAGGGCCTGGTAAGCGCGGCGGCGGCCCCCGTGGCCACGGGCGTTGATGTGCGCGTGGTGGCTTCGCTGGGCTCGGGTGTTTCGCCGGTAATGTCGGCCGTGACCAACGTAACGGCTACGCCCTACGCATTTTGCGCACAGCCTGCCAAGGCGTGGAGTGTTATCGGTGATGCAGCCAGCGGCTGGGACACCGACATCATCATGACCTACGATTGCGTTAGCAAGACGTACTCGTACACCGGCCCCCTCAAGGCTAAAGCCGGCACCAGCGATGCGGGCTACAAATTTCGCTACAACAAAGACTGGACGGCTAACCTGGGTGGTGCCAGCGCCACCGGCGGCCCCCTCACCCAGAATGGCGGCAACCTGAGCGTAGCCGCTGACAAGACCTACACCCTCACCCTGACCCCCGGCGACATCAAAACCGATGGCACGGTCACTGGCGGCAGCTACACCATTAAGTAAGTAGTTCCATTTTTTTGCTTGTTAAAGGAGCCACTGCCCAGCAGTGGCTCCTTTTTTGTTTTGCGGGGGTGGGGCGCACTAAACCGGGCCCCGCGCTTGTTGCGTGCGTCTTACGAGTCCCTATTTTAGCCGACCTTTACAGCGTATTCTGTTAAACCCCATGCTTTACAAAATTTCCTGCGGCCTGCTACTTGGGCTGGGCTTGGCGCTGCCAGCCGCCGCCCAAACCGCCCTGGCCAACGCTCCCAAGCCCACGGCGACTACCGCCGCCGACCGCACCGATGCCCTCACCAATAACATGGCCCAGGCCCTGAGCCTCACGCCGGCCCAAGTAGAGAAGGTGCGCGCCATTAACACCACGGCGGTGCGCAACGTGGAAGCCGCCCGCCAGCGCTACGCCCAGGAGCCCGCCAAGCTGCGCAGCTACGTGCAGGACATCAGCCTGGCCCGGCTCGACCGGCTTAAGGAGGTGCTCACCTCCACCCAGTTTGCCCGCTACCAGCAAAAGCGGGAGGAGAAAATGGGTATTCCCACCGTCCGCGGCAACCAGGGCACCCCGCCACCCGGCCTCCACACCGGCCGCGACAACGAGAACTAATTGATTTACAGATAATTATATAATTTACTGACAACGCGCAGAAAAGCCCGGCTACGCAATTGCGTAGCCGGGCTTTTCTACGCGTTAAGGCTGCGTTGCGGACGGCCTCAAGCTCCGTAACTCATCGAGCGCCACTTGAGATTCTTCCCGGTTTTTGCGGTTTTTGCGGGAGTCCTTTGCCTCGTCTTCCGTAGCTTTGGTAAAGCGGACGGGCGGCGCGGCGGGCGCGGGACCAGTGGCGTAAAACGCCAGGATATGCTGTTGGAGCGCGGGGGTCAGGTGCTTGAACTTGTCCTTTTGCAGCTCGCGCAGCAACTGCTGGTAGGTTACGTCGGTCAGCATATACTCGGTGGGCTGCGTGGGGCGGCCGGTGTCGAGGTTGGTATTGGGCAGGCGGCTGGCGGCTTGGGTGGCAATGGTATCGATAGGCTGCTCACGCACCAGCACGGTGTAGCGCACCAGCGCATCGCGGTAGCTTTGGCGGAAGCGAGCTTCGTCAGTAGCGCTGGGTAATTCGAAAGCAAAGGCGCGCAACGGGCCAATTTTAGGCAAAATGCTGAGCAAGCCCGACATTATGCGTGCGCCCAGGCCCGGCCACTGGGCATCCTTGCCAAACTCCTGCTGGTATTCGCGGCGGCTGGAATGATATACGTAGTCACGGCGGCGGGCCCGCGGGCTAATCTTGCGAATGGCTTTGCGCTGGTTGACCCAGGCGGCGCGGGCGGCGGCGGGCAGCAGCTGGTTCACGGCCAGCCGGAAGGTCGCCAGGCTGGCATCCACATTGAACAGCACCTGGCCCAGCTCCACCCCGTAGGTGGTGCGGAAACCACGCTCCAGCAACTCTTTGCTCACCCGAAAGCCCACGTACTTGTGGTATTCCTGCGAGCGGTAGTGGCCGGCGGCTATCTGCACCACATCAAAGGAAAACTCCACTTCCGTGTGGTTGATAGGAGCCTGCTCGTAGGTGATAACCGGGCCAAATGCCGCCTTTTTTCGGGGGTAAACGTTGGCCAGAATGACGTTGGTAGCCTCGGGGTGCCCTACGTTGTCGGAGGCGTAGTGGGCCAGCGCACCCAGCGCAAACGCGTATTCGTTGCGCCCGTGGGCTTCGCGCAGCAAGTTGGCCACAAAGTCGCCCGAGCGCACGTAGTGCGTCAGGTTGGTAAATAGCTCAGCCCCAAGTGGATAGTAGCCCATATCCTGCAAAATAGCTCCGCCGTAGGCGTAGCTTTTGGCCAGCAGCCACTCATCGGTAGTGCCGCCGGGGTAGCGCTGTTGCAGCTGGGGTAGCAGGCATTTAGCCCAGGTAGAGTCGATAACCGACTGGTGGGTGAGCACCGAATACGCTGCTGCCGGCCCCGTTTGCGCCAGTAAAAACAGCAATAGGCAACGGCGAAGCAAGCGCATAACAGCGGGTGAAAAAAGCGGGGATTGGCTCACATTTTTAGGGCGCGTAGCTTGTCCAAGGCTTCAGCCGTTTTGCGGCGGTTATCCGCCTCTTTTTCTTCCTTGTCGAGAGGCTCTTTGGGCGGGTTGTTGAAAAAGGCCAGAATGTCTTTTTTGATAATGGGCGTCACTTCCTTGAAGTCGTTTTTAGCCAGCTCGCGCACCCATTCGCTATAGGTGCGGTCGGCCAGCGGGTACTCACCCAGGTGGGTGGGGTGGCCGGTATCGAAGTCAATATTAGGTAGTTGCGGGGCCTGGCCCACGGCACCGGTTTGCTCGGCTAGCAGGTGGGCGTAACTAAGCACCGTTTCGTGAAAGCTTTTGCGGAAAACCGCCTGCGCCTCGGGCGTGGGGGCAATGAATTTCAGTGACTTTAGCTTGCCAACCTTAGGCAGCACCTGAATAACGCCCGCGAGGATGCGCGCCCCGAAGCCCGGCCGCTCGTAGTGCGTGCCGTACTCCTGCTCGTACTCTTCTTTGCTCTGCTTGTACACATAGTCGCGGCGGCGAATGCGGCGGTTCACCTTGCGCAGTTCGTGGCGGTTGGCGCGCCAGGCGGCGCGGCTGGCCAGCGGGATGAGGTTGCGCACGGCAAAGCGGTAAGAGCCCAGCGCCAGGTCGGTGTTGAAGAGTATCTGCTTCATTTGCAGGCCATACGTTTCGGCGAAGGCCCGCTCCAGCAGCTCTTGGCTCACTTTGAAGCCGATAAAATCGTGGTAGGCGGCGGTGCGGTAGCGGCCGGCGGCCAGCTGCACCACATCGAAGGCAAACTCGGTGCGGCCGTGCGCTACGGGGTCCTGCTCGTAGGTGACTGTGGAGCCGTATTTCGCTTTCAGTTCGGGGAAAAGCATTGGCACCGTTTTATTAATGCCCACCTCGTGCCCGTAGATATCGGCCGCATAATGAGCCAGCGCGCCCAGGGCAAACGCGTACTCGGTGCGGGTTTGGGCGTCGCGCAGCAGGTTCTCCACAAAATCACCCGAGCGCACGTAGTGCGCCAAATCGGTAAACAGCGGAGAACCGAAGGGATAGTACCCCATATCCTGCATAATGGAGCCGCCGTAGGCATAGGCTTTCGCTTCACGTAATTCCTCCTTGGTGCCCCCCGGAAAGCGTTTTTCCAGGGCGGGCCGGATGTAGGGTGCCCAGCAGGAGTCAATATTGGCTTGGTGGCTCAGCACCGAATAGGCTTGCGCAGGGCGGGCTAGTAGCAGGCCCACGCCCAGCAGCAACCCAAAGAGAAAACGTAGATTTAACACAGTATGAGGCAGAAAAAAAGGTACAACCTCAACGGGCAAGTGGGGTATGGCGTTGGGCAAACCACCTTCATCAGGGCTGGCAGACAATCAGCACGTTATTCTAAACCTCTACAAGACAGTTATTTACGCTATACTAGTGACGAATTATTTTTTGTTCTTAGCTCCTTATTCCTCACCTACCCCTGCTGCTCGGGCGGCGCACTCAGCGCCGCCGCCACTGGCCACGCCGAACTGCGAAATGCCACCGTGCGCAGCCCCGGGTACGGAAACTGCGGCGGCCCGGGCGGCAGCAGCATCGGCTGCGCCGCCTCCTGGCCCAGGGCCTCGCCCACCGAGCGCACCGCCCCGGCCGGCACGCCCAGCCGGGCCAGCTCGTGCAGCAGCGCCGCGCCGTTGAGCTCGGCAATGCGCACGAGCAACAATTCTTCCAAGGCCGCGCGGTGGCGCACCCGCGCCGGGTTGGTGGCAAAGCGGGGCTCCTGGGCCCAGCGCGGGCGCATCAGCACCAGGCACAGCTGCCGAAACTGCGCGTCGGTGCCCACCGCCAGCACCAGGCGCTGGCCATCGGCGGCGCGGTACACGGTGCCGTAGGGCACAATGCCAGGGTGGCCCGAGCCCAGCGGCACGGGGTCGTGGCCGGTGGTGAGCCAAGTGGCGCCCTGGTTGGCCAGCGAGGCGAGCGCACTATCGAGCAGACTTACCTCGATGAGCGCGCCGAGCCCGGTTTTCTCCCGCTGGTACAGGGCCGTCAAAATGCCCTCCTTGAGCTGGTGAGCGGCCAGCAGGTCGATGAGGGCCACCGGCATTTTTTGGGGCGGGTCGGCGGGGCTCGCGGCGTTGAGGTGCATGAAGCCCGTTTCGGCTTGCAGCACGGCATCGTAGCCCACCCGCGGGCTGGCCGGCCCGTAACCGGTGAGGTGCGCGTAAATGAGGCGCGGGTTGGCCGCCGCCAGCGCCGCGTAGCCAACGCCAAACTTCTCAGCATCGCCGGGCTTGTAGCTCACCAGCAGCACGTCGGCAGCCAAGGCCAGCCGGTGCAGCTCGGCCCGGGCGGCGGGCTGGGCCAGGTCGAGCGTCAGCACCTCCTTGCCCCAGTTGGAGGCCGCGAAGTAGGCCGATACCGAGCTGTCGGGGTTATCGCCGGCCGTGCGCCAGGTGCGGGTGACGTCGCCGGCGGGCGGCTCCACTTTCAGCACGTCGGCTCCCAATTCAGCAAAAAACTGCCCCACCTGCGGGCCGGCCAGCACGGCGGCCAGCTCCAATACCCGCAGGCCGGCAAAGGGAAGGTTAATAGACATTTGAGTGATACTTAAATAGCCGCTGGGTATATCGCCAAGCATGACGTTGGCATTACGCCCGCCAGCACTACACCACGCCAGCCCGCGCAAACACGGGGAAAACTATCTCGCGCTCGCCCGACCCCCATAGGCGCGTTAGCTCGTCGGCCAGCAGCAGCACGGCGTCGGCCCCGTCGTGCTGCTGACCGTAGTTGACCACCGCCGACCACGTGCGCAGGTAGTCGAGGTACCAGGCTGCCGACCACTGCCGCCGCACCGTAAACCGCGCCGTGCGCACCCGCGCAAACGGAAATTGCAGCCGCGCGTACTCGTCCAGCACGTGCCAGCGGTTGGCATCCCAGTACGGCCCCACCGTTTCGTTGTGGAAGCTGAGGATTAGCGCATCCAGCTCATTATCACCAGTTTGTCCCAGGCCGTAGCCCCACTCGGCTAGCACGGTGCCGGGGCCGGCCACGCGCCGCACCTCGGCGTGGTAGGCCGCCTGGTCGAACCAGTGCACCGCCTGCCCCACGGTAATGAGGTCGAAGTAGTCGTCGGGAAACGGCGTGTGCTCGGCCGTGGCTACCTGGTAGTGAATATTGGGCCGCTCGGTGGCTTCCGATAATTGACTGGCGCTGAGGTCCGTAGCTTCCACGTCGCGAAACGACTCGGCCAGCACCACGGCCACCTGGCCGTTGCCGGTGGCGCAGTCCCAGGCCCGCAGGCGGTTGGGCACCTGCGGCAGCAGCCAGGCGTAGAGCTCGGGCGGGTAATCGATGCGGTAGCGGGCGTAGGCAGCAGCCTGGGCAGAAAAACGGTCGAGAGACATGGCAGGTAGGGTAAGCTTTAGCTTGCCAGCCGAAAGGTCCATCTAATCTGACTACTTCAGCCCATAATCAGAAATTAAAGCCGCAAATGCTGGCCGGCCGGCGAAAGCTTATCCGTACGCACGGCCCCGCAAGCCGGGCACTTATCCGGCTTACCTTTGTTTTAAATCAAGCGGTTTGCTGGCCCAGGAATGCAAGGTCAGCCCCTATTTCTCACTTCATTCGCTGCACCTTGACTTTCCACGATTTCAACCTCCACGACGACCTGCTGGCCGGCGTGGACGCCATGAACTACCTCAACGCCACGCCCATTCAGGAGCAGGCCATTCCCAAAATTCTCGCCGGTAAAGACCTCATCGCCTGCGCCCAGACCGGCACCGGCAAAACGGCCGCCTACCTGGTGCCGCTGCTCGACAAGATTTCGCACGCCGGCCACGGCACCACCTCCACCTTGGTGCTGGTGCCCACCCGCGAGCTGGCCACCCAGATTGACGAGCAGGTAACGGGCTTCGGCTACTTCGTAGAAGCCTCATCCATAGCTATTTATGGCGGTGGCAAAAGCGAGAACTGGGAGCAGCAAAAGCGCGCCCTCACCAGCGGGGCCGATATTATTGTGGCCACGCCCGGCCGCCTCATTGCCCACATGCAGCTCGGCTACGTCAAGTTCGACGACCTGAAGTACCTGGTGCTCGACGAGGCCGACAAGATGATGGACATGGGCTTTGCCGATGACATCCTCAACATTGTGCGCCAGCTGCCCAAGCAGCGCCAGA
This sequence comes from Hymenobacter arcticus, assembly GCF_054779975.1. Classification (NCBI taxonomy): domain Bacteria; kingdom Pseudomonadati; phylum Bacteroidota; class Cytophagia; order Cytophagales; family Hymenobacteraceae; genus Hymenobacter; species Hymenobacter arcticus. Next base: position 66,211 of record NZ_BAAGXF010000004.1, on the reverse strand, counting down.
CGCTGCTGTTTTCGGCCACCATGCCGAACAAAATCAAGGACTTCTCGCAGCAGATTCTGCAAGACCCCGACGAGGTGCGCCTGGCCGTGAGCAAGCCCGCCGCGGGCATCAACCAGCAGTTCTACATGACCTTCGACCACCAGAAGCTGCCCGTATTGGAGCACCTCATCAAGGCCCAGGATGTGCAGAGTATGGTGCTGTTTACCAGTAAGAAAGCGGCCGTGGCCGGCATCGTGCGCTCACTCAATAAGCTGGGCTACCCGGCCCAGGGCATCAGCTCCGACCGTACCCAGGAAGAGCGCGAAGACACCATGCGGGCCTTCAAAAACAAGCAGTTTCCCATTCTCGTGGCTACCGACGTAGTGAGCCGGGGTATTGACATCGACTCATTGAGCCACGTGGTGAACTTCGACGTGCCCCGTGCCGCCGAGGATTATGTACACCGCATTGGCCGCACGGCCCGCGCCGCTACCACCGGCACGGCCATCACATTCATTGCCGACCAGGACCAGGACCGCATCCTCAAAATCGAGCAGCTTATTGAGCGCGAAATTGAGAAGCAGGCCATCACCGAAGGCCTCGGCTACGGCCCCGCCCCCGAGTTTGACCCCAAGCGCTTTAGCGGCCTGCGTGGCAAAACCGGCCCGCGCGACGGCAACCGCAGCAGTGGCGGTGGCGGCCGCGACCGTGGCCCCCGCCGCGAAGGCGAAGGCGGCCCCCGCGCCGAAGGCGACCGCCGTGGTGGCGGCGGCACCGGTGGCGGCCGTGACCGCGGCCCCCGCCGCGATGAAGCCAAAAACGACCCCCAACGCGCTGAGCGGATGGCTAATGCCGCCGCTCGTCTGGCCGCCATCGACGCCGGCCAAACGCCCGTAAATACCTACGTAGCCCCGCCCCGCGAGGCGCGCCCGCCCCGTGAGCCCCGCCCCGAGGGCGAAACGCCCCGCACACCCCGCCCCCCGCGTGAGCCGCGCCCCGAAGGCGAAGCGCCCCGCGCTCCGCGCCCACCCCGCGAGCCCCGCCCCGCAGGCGAAGCTCGTCCTCCCCGCGAGCCGCGGGCGGAAGGCGAACCTGATGCTCCCCGCGAGCCCCGCCCCGAGGGAGACAGCCCCGAAGGCCAGCGCCGCCGCAAGCGCGGCGGGCGTAACCGGGGCCCCCGGGGCCCCCGGCCCGAGGGCGACACCACCGCCACTTCGGAAACGCCGGCTGCGCCCAGCGCCGAGTAGCATCTACTAGTAAATTGCCTATAATCGCTTGGTTAACAACTTGTTATCCAAGCGATTTTCTTTTTCAACGAAGTATCGCTTTCTGGTTTCACTGACCGGCAGCTAGTAAAAATCAACGTTTATGCAGCTTGGAATAGACAGTTTTGCAGCGGCTAATATGGGCGATGGTACCGCTGCCCAAAACGGAGCGGAGGCGATGAGCCAACTCCTCGACCGCATTGCGCACGCCGACGCCGTGGGGCTTGATGTGTTTGGCCTGGGTGAGCACCATCGCCGCGAATTTCTGGACTCGGCCCCCGCCGTGATTCTGGCGGCCGCGGCGGCGCGCACCAAGCAAATCAGGCTCACCAGCGCCGTAACCGTGCTCAGCGCCGCCGACCCGGTGCGCGTGTTTCAGCAGTTTGCCACCCTCGACCTTATCGCCCAGGGCCGGGTGGAGCTGGTGGTAGGCCGCGGCTCTTTCACTGAGGCTTTTCCCCTTTTTGGGCTGAACCTGCGCGACTACGACGAGCTATTCACCGAAAAGCTTGACCTACTACTGCGCCTGCGCGACGACGAGCACGTGCACTGGAGCGGCAAGCACCGGCCGGCCCTCACCGGCCAGGGCGTGTACCCGCGCCCCATGCAGGCGCGGCTGCCCATCTGGCTCGGGGTGGGCGGCACACCCGAGTCGTTTGCGCGGGCCGGCACCTTGGGCCTGCCGCTAATGGTGGCCGTAATTGGGGGCGAAACGCACCGCTTCCGCCCCCTGGTAGACCTGTACCGCGAGGCCGGCCGGCGCGCCGGGCACGACCCCGAGCAGCTGCAAGTGGGTTTGCACTCGCTGGGCTACGTAGCCGAGAGCACTGAGGAAGCCGTTGCTGACTTCTACCCGGGTTATGCCCAGACGTTTACGGCCATCGGCAAGGAGCGCGGCTGGCCGCCGGTTACGCGCGCCCAGTTCGACGCGGTGGCCGGGCCGCGCGGGGCGCTGCTGGTAGGTGGCCCCGAGGAAGTGGCCGAGAAAATAAACCGCCACAGCGAAGCGCTGGGTGGTATTTCGCGTGTCACCTTCCAGATGGATAACGCCAATCTTTCGCACGCTAAGCTTATGAGGGCCATTGAGCTGCTGGGTAGCCGCGTGCGCCCTTTATTGGCTTAACGCAGCGCTACCTACTAAGGCCGCGCCAGGGGTCGTTGTTCTGGTGAGGCGACTTCCGCGTAACCCTACCCCTGGCCCCCTGCTCTCCAGGAGAGGGAATACTAATTTTGACTAGTAAACTGGATTTGCATGGCTAGCGCTAATTCCCCCTCTCCCAAAGGGGAGGGGGGTGGGGTTTCGTAGGGGACGATAACCAGAACTCAACGGCGCTGCCTGATTGCCTCTTTATGGCGCGAGGCTTTACCCTATGGCTAACCCGAACCCATTGAAGTACCAAACCCGTTTATGAAGAAAATCTTCTGCCAGTAGCTGCGATGGCTACGGTCTATGTTGCGGCTACTGGCGGCAACTTGCCAGCCGTAAGCAGCCAAAAGCTACCCAACCGGGGCCCTTATTCTGGCCGGATTGTTTCGGATGAAAACGTTTTAGCGGGTAGCCAACGGGCACCAAAATAGTACGCTACACCAACCAGTAGCAGCCTCACTTTGTGGTTAAAACCCGAAACGTTTTCATGCAAATGCGTGTCTTTTAAGACCCTAACCCGTCTGGCCTAACCCATAAAGGTAACCCGGCGGAATTGATTTTTTTGTTTTTTATTACCCGCACGAACTTCTACCTTTGTGCCCCTACTACCCTCCCCCGCGCTCTGACTAGTAAGTTTGTGAATAGACCGTTGTTGCTCCTGCTGCCCGCGTTGGCAGCCCTTGGCCTGACCACGCAGTGCCAATCGAGCAAGCCCGCCGTAACGGCTGCCGCCGTGGCTCCGGCTATCAGCACGGCTACGCCCAAGGAATATAGCTACACCACGGCGCCCAACGACCCGCTGAGCGTGCGCGTGTACCAGCTGGCCAACGGCCTGACGGTTTACCTGTCCGACTACAAGAACGCGCCGCGCATCCAAACCTACCTGGCCGTGCGTGCTGGCTCCAAAAACGACCCCGCCGCGGCCACCGGCCTGGCCCACTACCTCGAGCACATGGTGTTTAAGGGCACCTCGCGGCTCGGCACCAAAGACTGGAGCAAGGAAAAGCCGGAGTTGGACAAAATTGAGGCGCTGTACGAAAAATACCGCGGCGAGCGCAACGACCCCGTTGCCCGCAAGCGCACCTACCACCAGATTGATTCCGTCTCGGGGGTAGCGGCGCGCTACGCCGTGCCCAACGAGTACGACAAGCTAATGGGCAGCATCGGGGCCAAGGGCTCAAATGCGCATACTTCTAACGAAGAGACTGTTTACCAGGAAGATATCCCAAGTAACCAACTCGAAAAATGGGCCGCCGTGCAGAGCGAGCGCGTGAAGGAGATGGTGCCGCGCCTGTTTCATACCGAGCTGGAAGCCGTGTACGAGGAGAAGAACCGGGGCCTCGACTCCGACTTCAACAAGGAGTTTGAGACGCTGAACGCCAGCCTATACCCTACCCACCCGTACGGCACCCAAACGACCATCGGCACGATTGAGCACCTGCAAAACCCGTCGATAACTGAGATTAAGAAGTACTTCGGCCAGTACTACGTGCCGAACAACATGGCGCTGTGTCTGAGCGGCGACCTGGACTACGACCAGACCATCCGACTGATTGACAAGTACTTCGGTGAGCTACAAAGTAAGCCTGTACCCGCCTTCAACGCGCCTACGGAAAAGCCCATAACCGCGCCCATTATCAAGGAAGTGGTGGGGCCGCAGTCGGAAAACGTGATGCTGGGCTACCGCTTTGCGGGCAAAGCCACCCGCGACGGCCTGCGCCTGCGGATGTTGGACAAAATCATGACCAACGGCCAAGCGGGTCTCTTCGACCTCGACCTGAACCAGCAGCAGAAAGTGCTGCAAGCCCAGACGTTTGCCGACCTCAACGACGACTACTCAACGCACGTGCTTTATGGCACCCCGCGCCAGGGTCAGAAGCTGGAGGATGTGCAGGGCCTCATGCTGGCCGAAATTGCCAAAGTACAGCGCGGCGACTTCCCCGACTGGCTCATCCCGGCTATCGTCAACAACGAGAAGCTGAGCCGTACCAAGAGCTACGAAAGCAACGAGGCCCGCGCTTCGGCCATGTACGAAGCCTTTATCGAGCGCGTAAGCTGGGTGGACTACGTGAAGCAGAACGAAGATTTTGCGACCATCACGAAGGCCGAAATCGTCAAGTTTGCCCACGACCACTACGGCACCAATTACGTGGCCGTATTCAAACGCAACGGCGAGGACCCGAACAAGGTGAAGGTTATCAAGCCGGCCATCACGCCGGTACCCGCCAACCGCGACGCGGCTTCGGCTTACTACAAGGAAGTATCAGCGCTGCCCAGCACCGAATTGCAGCCGGTTTTTATCGACTATAAAAAGGACATTCAGACGGCCGACATAAAGCCCGGCCTGCCGCTGTACTATACTAAAAACAGCGAAAACGGCTTATTTAGCCTGTTCTACGCCATCGACCTGGGCACCAATAACAACCCGCTGCTCGACGTAGCTACGGACTATTTGCAGTACTTGGGCACGGGCCAGTACACGGCGGCGCAGTTGCAACAGGAGTTTTACAAGCTGGGCTGCTCGTTCGCCGTCAGCAGCAGCCAGGACCGCGTGCTTATCAGCCTCAGCGGGCTCGATAGTAACCTGGAGCCGGCCATGCAACTGTTTGAGCAACTGCTCAACAACCCGCGCCCCGATGCGGCGGCCCTCAAAAACCAGGTGGCCGGCATTTTGAAGCAGCGCCAAGATGCTAAGCTCAACAAAGGCGTAATTCTGAATCAGGCCATGCTGAACTACGCCAAGTACGGCCCGCGCAACCCGTTTACGGATGTGGTGTCGGAGGCGCAACTGAAAACGCTGAAGCCGGAGCAGCTGACTGCTCTGCTGAAGTCGCTGCCCACATATGAACACCGGGTGCTATACTATGGGCCGCGTGAATTAGACGCCGATACTGGCGTTGCCAGCGAAAACCCTACGCATCAAGTTAGATTGAGCTATGTGCTCAAAACCGAGCACCGTACGCCTGCCAAGCTCAAGCCAACCCCGCCGGCTAAGGATTTCGCCGAGCAGCCGCTGAAAGACAAAAAAGTCTATTGGGTTGATTACAAAATGGTGCAGGCCGAAATCCTGTTCCTGACAAAGGGCGACATCTACGACCGTACAATGGCGCCCACCGTGGCGCTCTACAACGAGTATTTCGGCGGCGGCATGGGCAGCATCGTTTTCCAAGACTTGCGCGAGAGCAAGGCGCTGGCCTACTCGGCCATGTCGCGCTACGCGAACGCTGATAAGACGGGCCGCTCCAACTACATTCTCAGCTACATCGGCACGCAGAGCGACAAGCTACCCGAGGCCATGAGCGGCATGGAAAGCCTGCTTACCGATATGCCCCTGGCCGACGCCAACCTGGTAATTGCCAAGCAGAGCATCCGCAACAGTATTGCCACCGACCGCATCACCCACGAGGGCGTACTGCTCAGCTACGAGCGGGCGCGCCGCCTGGGCCTCGACTACGATGTGCGCCGCGACGTGTATGACCAAACCCAGAACATGACGTTTGGCGAGTTACAGAAATTTCAGCAGGCTAAAATCAAGGGTCAGAACCAGGTTATTCTGGTTATCGGCTCCAAGGACCGGCTGAATTTCAAGGAATTAGCCAAGTACGGCACCGTGCAACAACTTACCCTGAAAGAGATTTTCGGGTATTAATTCATTCTCCTTTCCCACCCCCGCTGGTGAGTGAAGCGTTACTCCGCTTTTCCCAGCTTTTACTTTTTAGCGGCGCGAACGCGCGTAGGCCCTTCGCCGCCGCTACACTGACATTTAATTTCCAAAAATTACGCCCACCTCCATCATGGCCGAGCAGAAAATCACCATTAAAAACGGCAAGCTTAACGTTCCCGACCAACCCATTATCCCCTTTATTGAAGGTGACGGTACGGGCCCGGACATTTGGCGCGCCTCGCAGCTCGTGTTCGATGCCGCGGTCGAAAAAGCCTACGGCGGCAAGCGCAAGCTGATGTGGAAGGAAGTGCTGGCCGGCGAAAAAGCCTTCAAGCAGCTCAACAACTGGCTGCCCACCGAAACCCTCGACGCGTTCCGCGAATACCTGGTAGGCATTAAAGGTCCGCTGACGACGCCCGTGGGCGGCGGCATTCGCTCGCTCAACGTGGCCCTGCGCCAAGAGCTGGACCTGTACGCCTGCGTGCGCCCCGTGCGCTACTACGACGGCGTGCCCTCGCCCGTGAAGCACCCCGAGCTGACCAACATGGTCATCTTCCGCGAAAACACGGAGGACATTTACGCTGGTATCGAGTACATGAACGGCACGCCGCAGGCCCAGAAAATGCTGGAATTCCTGCAAGACGAGATGGGCGTGAAGAAGATTCGTTTCCCCGATTCGTCGTCGTTCGGCATCAAGCCGGTGTCGAAGGAAGGCACTGAGCGCCTCGTGCGCGCCGCCATCAAGTATGCTCTGGAGCACAAGCTGCCATCGGTGACGCTGGTGCACAAGGGCAACATCATGAAGTTCACCGAAGGCGCGTTCAAAACCTGGGGCTACGAGCTGGCCGAGAAGGAGTTTGGCGCGAAGGTGTTTACATGGGCGCAGTACGATAAAATCGTGGCTAAGCAAGGCGTGGCCGTGGCCGATGCCCTGCAAAAGCAGGCCGTTGACCAAGGCAAGCTCATCATCAAGGACAGCATTGCCGATGCCTTCTTGCAGCAGATTTTGCTGCGCCCCGCCGAGTACTCGGTAGTGGCTACCCTCAACCTGAACGGCGACTACATTTCCGACGCGCTGGCCGCCATTGTGGGCGGTATCGGCATTGCGCCGGGTGCCAACATCAACTACCTCACAGGCCACGCCATCTTCGAAGCTACCCACGGCACCGCGCCCAAGTACGCCAACCAGGACAAGGTGAACCCCGGCTCGGTTATCCTCTCGGGCGTAATGATGCTGGAGCACCTCGGCTGGAAAGAAGCCGCCGCCCTCATCAACAAAGGCTTGGAAGCCGCCATCGCCAACAAGCGCGTTACCTACGACTTCGAGCGCCAGATGGAAGGCGCTACCTTGCTCAAAACGAGTGAGTTTGGTGAGGAGATTATCAAGAACATGTAGTAGCCTAGCCGTTGCCAATTACTAACAAACCCCCGCGTTGGCTGAAAGGCTGGCGCGGGGGTTTTTGCTTTATAACTATGAGAATTCTTCGGTACACGTTCACGCTTTGTGGAAATGAGCTGGACTCTGCCACCTTAGTAAGCAGGCTAAGTGGCAACTATACTGTCGACGACCCGGAAACGATTGGCAGCACAGCTGATTCTTGGGGCACAGTAAGTATCACGCCGCTGGTAGAGGCAGTTGTTGACGATGATTATGAGCAAGTGAACAGGTACCACGCTTGGTTTGCCTCATTTCTGGAAGTCAATCGCGGGGTGCTCGTAGCATGCGGCGCTAACGACCTCAGAATTTTCATGGAGGTTTTTTATGAAAAAGGGTACCAGTGCAACTTAGAGGTTTTTGATAGGGAAACGCTTTCCAGCCTTGGTAAATACCATGTTGCGCTACCCATCAGCGTCTACACTTTAAGCAAAAGAGCCTTGACTAAATGGGCTGAAGAAATCAAGCAGAACTGGCGCAGCAGTCAAATTTGACTTCTCAGGACTTACGCAGTTTGGGCCGCCAGCCAGCCCCAGGAGGTAGGTTTCAACAAGATGACCATGCGCTTGCAGTTCACAGATGGCCGCCTTCTAAACGCACTTATCACGCTCAGTAGCCGCCTGACCGGCGCCCTGCCTACGCATGATGAATAAACTGCCTGCCCGCAAATTAAACCCGCTTTTGCACTGGCTTCAGCCAGTGTGAGGGCGGTTTTTCTATATAAACATTCTCAACGAAAATTTACGCACGAGTCCGCTTATAGGCTAGACACTAGTAGAATCAATCTTGCTTGTTTTCGATATGTTAAGTTTTTCACTAACTCACCAGCGCATAAGCCAAGGTGGCCTTACTTTTGCGGCCGAATCTTACCCTTTCCCATTCACCACATGACGAAGTTCTTTCCTTGGCTGGCCGCTACCCTCCTACTTACCACCGGCTGCGAAAAAGCCCAGAAAGCCCAGGAGGCCTATAGCAATCTCTCGAAGCTCAGCGAGGCCGGCAAGAAGCTGGAGACGACGATGGAGGAAGCCAAGGACCGGCACGCCGAACGCGTGCAAAAGGGCGACACCCTCTCCATGCCCTACAAAGACCTTGAAAATTACCTGCCCGCCGAGGTGAGCGGCTACACCGCCGCCGCACCCAGCGGCCAGTCGATGAAAACGGCCGGCATGGCCTTCTCCTCCGCCGAGCGCACCTTCACCCGCGATACGGCCGAGGTGAAAGTGAGCGTAGTCGACTACAACGGGGCCAACCAGCTCTACCAGGGTGCCTCGGCCATGTTTAGCCTGGGCCTCGAAAGCGAAGACGACGAAAGCCTCACCAAGGAAGCCAAGCTTGACCTGGACGGCGTGAAAGGCTCCGAAACCTTCCACAAAAAAACGGGTGGGGCCGATGTGACGCTGGCCGTGGGCGACCGCTTTCTGGTCACCATTTCGGGCACCAAGCAACCCGACCTGACGCTGGTAGAAAAGGTGGCCAAAAGCATGGACCTGGAAAAGATGACGAAGCTTTAGTCTGACTTTGCAAAACATTGACAAGGAGCTAATCATCAGTTAATTAGATGATTAGCTCCTTGTTGTTTAACTCAGCCATACCCCGCTGCCGGTCGGTCAAAATTAGGGGTCGGCAAGCTGGCACACGCCTGACGCTAAAACCGGGGGCCGGCAGCGCATCACCCCGGCCCAGGCAGCGCCAAAGTTGCGGCCAGCACCGTAAATTTCGCCGATGCTACCCACCCGCCGCTCGCCCATTCGCCACGCCCTGTGCCTGCTGCTGACCCTTACGCTGGGGGTTACTGCCTTGCTGGCCCGCGCCCAGAATGCGCCACCTGAGAAGCCCAAAGTCACGCGCATCCTGTTTCTGCTCGACGCCTCGGGCTCGATGATGGCACCCTGGGAGGGCAAGCCGCGCTGGGAAGTGGCCAAGCGCCTGCTGGCCAAAATGGCCGACTCGCTCAACACCTACCCCAACCTGGAGCTGGGCCTGCGCGTGTATGGCCACCAAAGCCCCAACGCCGAGCAAAACTGCGAAGACTCGCGCCTCGAAGTGCCCTTTGCGCCCAAAAACGCCGCCGCCATCAAGGCGCGGCTCAAAACGCTGAAGGCGCAGGGTAACACGCCCATTACGTACTCGCTGGAACAGTCGGCCAAGGACTTTCCACTCGATAAAACGTCGCGCAACGTGCTGCTGCTCATCACCGACGGCGTGGAGTCGTGCAAGGGCGACCCCTGCGCCGCCTCCATCGCCTTGCAGCGTAAGCGGGTGTTTCTCAAGCCGTTTGTGATTGGCATTGGGGCCGAGAAAGACTTTGGGCGCGCCCTAGAGTGCCTGGGTAAGTACTACAACGCGGCCGAGGTGAAGACCTTCCAAATGGTGCTCAACGACGTGATTGCCCAAACGCTGGCCAAAACCACCGTGGCCGTGAACCTCACCGACGAGGCCGGCCGGCCCGTGGAATCCAACGTGAACATGACGTTTGTGAACAACGTGACCGGGCAGCCCGAGTACAACTACGTACACTACCGCGACACCAAAGGCCAGGCCGACGTGCTCGACATCGACGCCTTGCAGAGCTACGACCTGGTAATCAACACGGTGCCAGCCGTGCGCCAGGCCAACCTGGTTATCCGCGGTGGCAAGGCCAACGTCTTGACGTTTAAGACGCCGCAGGGTACGCTGGTGCTGCAACCGGCCAGCATCACGCCCAACCCCTATGGCGGGGCGGTGCAGGCCGTGGTGCGGGCGCAGGGCAGCGCCGCCACCGGGCTGGCCATGCCCTTCGGCGCGCGCCAGAAAATGCTGGCTGGCAACTACGAGGTGGAGGTGCTCACGCTGCCGCGCACCGTGCAGCGCGTGAGCGTGCGCCAGGGCCAGGCCACCACCGTGAGCTACGCCGTGCCCGGCACCCTCAACATCACCACCGACCTCAAGGGCTTCGGCAGTATCTACAAGCTCAACGACGACGAGTCGCAGACCTGGATTTACAACCTGCCCGAGAGCAGTAGCAAGCTCAACCTGGCCATGCAGCCGGGTGTGTACCGGCTGGTGTTTCGCACCGCCACCAGCACCGGCAGCAAGTTTACCGACGTGCGCAACTTCACCATCCGCTCGGCGCAAACGACCTCGCTGAGCATTTTTGGACGGTAGTGGCACTCGGCGGCTATCTGACGCTGTTTCGTACCTTAGTTTTACTACTTACAGAAATTGGCTATGGAAATTGTGCTTGAGGTACCAGACAAGGATGTAGCCCGCGTGTTGGAATTGGTAAAAGGTATCAAGCGGGTGAAAATCAAATCGCCCAAACCAGCCCCCACGGTAGCTGGCCAGCAGTTTTTAGCCGAGTTGGCCGGGGCAATAGAGGAGGTGAATCGCCATCAGCGTGGCGAAATTGAGTTGCAGTCCTGGGACGAACTATATGCTGAATTGCAGACCGAGCAATACCCGGCTAACAACGCTGGCCAATTGCCCGAGCAATCAGCTGCTTAGTTGAGCATGAGTTTTCAACTTAAAGCCACGCCTGAATTCGGACGCAGCATTAAGCGGCTGACCAAAAGCTACCGCTCACTGCCTCAGGATGTAAATGCGCTGATGCAAGAGTTGCGGGAACACCCACAGACGGGCACATCCATCGGCCGGGGCTGCTACAAAATCCGCTTGGCTGTTGCCAGCAAAGGCCAGGGCAAGAGCGGCGGGGCCCGCGTCATCACCTACGTGCAGGTGGTAGGCGAAACGATTTTTCTGCTAGCTATTTATGACAAGTCGGAGCAGGCCAGTATCAGCGCACAAGAACTAGCAGCGCTGCTAAATGGCTTACCAAGCTAGCCTGCTCATTAAACCCCACCCCTCTTCCAGCGTCCAACCCGCACTCTCGCCCCACCCCGCGTTTGGAAGACTCCGAAATCCTCTTCAAATTCCAAGACCCCGCCAGCCGCAACCTGGCCTTTAACCAACTGATACGCAAGTACCAGCAGAAGGTGTATTGGCACGTGCGCAAGATGGTGGTGGACCACGCCGACGCCGACGACCTCACCCAGGACGTATTTGTGAAGGTGTGGAAGAATCTGGCCAATTTCCGGCAGGATGCGGCCCTTTTCACCTGGATTTACCGCATCGCTACCAACGAGTGCTTGAGCTTTTTGCAAAGCAAACGGCGCAAGTTTTTCCTGCCGCTCAATGACGTGGGGGCCGAGCTGGCCGCCAAAATGGAGGCCGACCCCGCCATTGCGGGCGACGAGATTGAGTTGCGGCTGCAACGCGCCATCCTGCGCCTGCCCGACAAGCAGCGCCTCGTTTTCAACCTGCGTTACTACGACGAAATGCCCTACGAGCAGATGGCCGAAGTTACCGGCACCAGTGTGGGGGCCCTCAAGGCCAGCTACCACCACGCCGCCCGCAAAATCGAGGAATACGTGACTAAGGCCGACAACCTGGCCGCAACTACCGGCGAAGCCGATTAAACCTTGCCGCCGCCCTTGCATCCAACCTACATGAAAACGCCTTTTCGCCTCGATGAGCACCCGCGCCGCGGGTTGCAGCCGCTGAGCAGCCCGCCGGCCGGCTACTTCGAGCAATTGCCCACTCGCATTATGGCCCAGGTGGCTACGCCGGCCCGCCGGCCGCAGCCGCTGGCGTGGCTGTGGGCGGCGCCGGCTTCCTTACGTACGGGCCTGGCTTCCACGCTATTGCTGGGCACGTTTGCGGCCTCCTTGTGGCTGGGCAATGGCCCGACGATGCGCCCTGCTACCACCGCCGCTACCCTCGACGCGGTGCCTCAGCAGCAGCTACTGGAGTATCTCACCAACGGCGAAACCCACGTCGATATGCAGGATTTGGCCGAGCTGCCCGCTTCTCAGCATAGTATTACCAAGCAATACCTCCGCCCCTCCCCCCGCGAATTGACGGAGGCCCTGGACGCCCAACCCACCGAGGAGGCCGGGCTGCTCTGAGTTTCTTATTTGACTAGTTATGAATCGTTTACATATTCTCTTTATCAGTAGCCTGTGTGGCCTGGCGCTAACCGCGAGCCAGCCGGCGCAGGCGCAGGGCCGCGCCCGGCTGGGGCAGCCGGGCGGCCGCATCACGCAGCTCGACAACGCCAAAATTGCCTTCATCACCTCGCGCCTCATCCTGAGCCAGGACCAGGCCCAGCGCTTCTGGCCCACGTATAATGAATTCGTGGCCAAGCGCCGCGAACTCAACCGCTCGGCCCGCCTGCTGCGCCGCGATGCCGACAACCCCGGCTTGAGCGACGCGCAGCTACGCGACAATTTCACCCAGGATTTTGCCATCCGCCAGCAGCAGCTCAATCTGGAGAAGGAATACTTTGACCGCGCCCAGAAAGTGCTGACGCTGCGCCAGCTCGCCCAACTGTACCAGGCCGAGCGTGACTTCACCAAGGAAGTACTCCGGCGCGTGGCGGGCCCCAATGCTGCGCCACCCGCCGGCGACTAGGCCCCACCCCCACCCTGGCTACGGTACCTTTGCGGGCGTTATGCTCACCCCCCGCCAGCTATTTCTGCGCCACCAGGCCCAAACTTCCGAGTTTCCCCTTTTACTGGAAATTGAGCGCGCCGAAGGCGTGTACATGTACACCCCCGAGGGCCGCCCGATTCTGGATTTGATTTCCGGCATCGGCGTCAGCAACGTGGGGCACCGGCACCCGCGCGTTATCCAAGCCATTAAGGACCAGCTAGATAAGTACCTACACCTTATGGTGTATGGCGAGTTGGTGCAGGCCCCGCCCGCCCAGCTGGCCCACGCGCTGGCCGCCACCCTGCCCGCCCCGCTCGACACGGTGTACTTCACCAACTCGGGCACTGAGGCTATTGAGGGGGCGCTCAAGCTAGCCAAGCGCCACACGGGCCGCACGGGCCTGGTTTCCAGCCTCAACGCCTACCACGGCTCCACGCACGGCGCGCTGTCCATCACGGGCTCCGAGGGGTTCAAGAACAGCTACCGGCCGCTGCTGCCGGGCGTGGCGCACCTGCGCTACAACGAGCTGGCCGACTTGCAGTTAATAACCCACGATACGGCCGCCGTGGTGCTCGAAACCGTGCAGGGCGAAGCCGGCGTGCGCCTGCCGCTGCCCGGCTACCTACCGGCGGTGCGCCAGCGCTGCACCGAGGTCGGCGCGCTGCTCATCCTAGACGAGATTCAGTGTGGCTTCGGGCGCACGGGCACGCAGTGGGCCTTCGAGCAATTTGGCGTGGTACCCGATATCTTGGTGTGCGCCAAAGGGATGGGCGGTGGCATGCCCATCGGGGCGTTCATCTCGTCGCCCGAAATCATGGTGGGCTTCCAGACCAACCCCATTCTAGGGCACTGCACCACGTTTGGGGGGCACCCGGTGAGCTGCGCGGCGTCGCTGGCGACGCTCCGGGTTATTCAGGAAGAAAACTTGCTGGCGGGCGTGGCCGCCAAGGCCCAGCGCCTGCGGGCCGGGCTGGTGCACCCCGCCATCCGGGAGGTGCGCAACTGCGGCCTGCTCATGGCCGTGGAGTTCGACTCGTTTGAGGTGCTCAAGCCGATTATTGACCGCGCCCTGGCCGAAGAAGGCGTATTGACCGACTGGTTTCTGTTTTGTGACAACTCGCTACGCATTGCACCGCCCCTCACCATCACGGAGGCTGAGATTGATGCGGCGGTGGCGGGGTTGCTACGGGCTATTGGCTAACCTGCCACACGTCTTGTCCTTGCGAGCGCAACGCAGTGGAGCGCGGCAATCTTTCCTTCGCCGTTGGGGTTACTAGTCCAACGTGGCTGTTGCAGAAGTAGGCGGCTGGCCCGTTGTATCTTAGGTCTATGCAGGGCCACAAGCAGCTCGTCGATAAAGTCGTGCTGCGCTTCCGCTTATCGGAGCGCGTACCAAAACAGAATCTCTACCGGCGGCTAGCTGAGTTACTCGACTGGGACTTTCTCTATCAGCAGACCCAGGCCCTCTACAGCCACACTGGCCAGCCCTCGCTCGACCCCGTGGTGTTCTTTAAGCTGGTGCTCGTGGGCCGGTTGGAAAACATCGCCAGTGACCGCCGCCTGGTCGAGCACTGTGCGCTGCGACTCGACATCCTCTATTTTCTGGGCTACGAGGTGGACGAGGACTTGCCTTGGCACTCGACCATCAGCCGCACCCGCCAGCTGTATCCGGTTACCGTCTTTGAGCACCTCTTTGACCAGGTTTTCGGCCAGTGTGTGGCCGCGGGGCTCGTCGCTGGCGATACGCAAGCGGTGGATTCCGCGCCCGTCAAAGCCAATGCCTCGCTCGATAGCTTACGCGAAAAAGCGCCCGCTGCCCCCCTACGCGTGACCGAGGAAACGGCGGTCCTGCCGGAGCTACCCTCTGCCAAGACGGCGTTGCAGCTGCGGCGTGTCGCAGCGCGCCAAGCTAAACGCCAGGCCCAGCCTGGAGGGCTGGGTGCACACCATGCCAAGGCGCAGTTACTCAGTAATAAAACGCACTACAGTCCCAGCGACCCCGAGGCCCGGATCTCCGTCAAACCCGGCAAAGCGCGGGCGCTGAACTACCTCTGTAGCCTGGCGGTAGACACCGCCACGGGTGTGATTAGCCACATCCAGGCTGATTTGGCCGACAGTCGCGATTGCCTGCACTTACCCGCCCTGGTGCCGCGTCTGCAAGCTCGGCTCAGAGCCCAGGAGTTAACGCTGCGGGATTTCGTGGCCGATACGGGCTACTCCAACGGCTTCAACTACGCCTTTTTAGAGCAGCGGGGTATCACCCCTTGGATTCCCGTTTTTGGCCCTTATAAGCCCACGGTGGAGGGGTTTACCTATGAGCCGGCGGTCGATGCCTACCGCTGCCGGGCCGACAAGCTCCTCCCGTTCCGCTCCTTCCGCACGACCGAGAACGAAACGTGGGTCAAGCAGTATCGCGCCGCCTATAAAGACTGCCAACAGTGCCCGCTCAAAGCAAGCTGTGTGCCACATAGCCAGTTCAAACAGGTGATTCGCTCGGCCTTCGACGCGGCCTATCGCCGGGCGTGGCAGCGGCAACGCACGCGCCAAGGCCAGCATATGCGTCGGGTCCGGCAACGCACGGTCGAACCCGTTTTTGGCAGCCTCCTCCAGCACTACGGCCTGAGACGAGTGAACACGAAGGGCCAAGCAGCAGCTCACAAAACCATGTTGCTCAGCGCGATTGCCTACAACCTAAAGAAACTGCTCAAGCATCAGCCCAAGCGGGTTGTGAGCATGGCCCTAGCCCTCCAGCCAGTCTCGCTACAGCTGATTAAACGCTTTTTCGAGCCCTGTCTGAGCGAGAAACACCTCCTTTTTGAGTACTCGCTCAATTGAGTGGTACTGAAGCTGAGTTCTGCAACAGCCACCAACGATTAAGAAAAGATTGCCGCGCTCCACTACGTTGTGCTCGCAAGGACAAACGGTTTTAGCGCTGCGGCAACGCGTTGTAATTCAAGAAGCTAAGGCTTTCCTCCTTGATGCGCTCGCGAGGCACAGCGTCTTTCACGCCTTGCGAAATCTTGCGAACGAGCACGCCCACAATGGCTTTACGGAAGCCCAGCTTCTCGGCCATCATAATGCAGAAGTCCATCTCGGTTTCATCCACGATGCCATCGGCGAGCATCATATCCACGAGGTCAAAAATCTGGTCGAAGCGCTCGGAGTCGTTGCCGGGCAGGTCGGCCAGGCAGTTGGTTTGGCCATCCACGAGCTTGCGTACCTCGCCGGCCGACACGCCGTTTTTCTTACCCACCGTGATGATAAAGTTCATCTCACGGTCGTCTACGTGGCCGTCGGCTTTGGCCAGGGCAGCGAGGTTACACAGGTGGCCTTTTATTTTTTTGGCCTGCTCATTTTCGAAAAAACCAAACATAGGAGTGCGGGTTGAGGGTGGGCGGTGAGATAGCGAAAAGTAGGCATGAAACGCCTAATAACCAAGCTTCTGCTACGCAATTACTACTACTTGTACGTAACTACAACAAAAATGTCGGGCTTAAATTGCCGAGCTGCGTTCGGCAAGTGCGTTCGCCTTACGACCTTTGCGGGCTTACGGCCAATCCTGGGTTGGCACCGGGCGCTTTAGCGGACTTTTGACCATGAAGAGAATTGGAGTTTTTACCAGTGGGGGCGATGCCCCCGGCATGAATGCGTGCCTGCGGGCCGTAGTGCGGGCGGGCGTGTACCACGGCATTGAGGTCTATGGCATTATGCGGGGCTACAGCGGCATGATAAAGGGCGAGTTTGTGCGCATGGATTCGGCTTCGGTGTCGAACACGGTGCAGCGCGGCGGCACGATTCTAAAATCGGCCCGCTCGCAGAAGTTTATGACCAAGGAAGGCCGGCAAGAGGCCTTCGACCAGCTTGTGAACCACGGCATTGAGGGCCTAGTAGCCATTGGCGGCAACGGCACGTTTACGGGCGCCAGCATCTTCGAGAAGGAGTTTGGCATTCCGACAGTGGGCGCGCCGGGCACGATTGACAACGACCTTTACGGCACCGACTACACCATCGGCTACGACACGGCGGTGAACACGGCGCTGGAGGCCATCGACAAGATTCGGGACACGGCCGACTCGCACGACCGCTGCTTTTTTGTGGAAGTGATGGGCCGCGACTCGGGCTACATCGCCATTCCGTGCGCCATCGGCGGCGGGGCCGAAATCGTGATGGTACCCGAAACGGCCATGAGCGTGGAAGCCGTAATCGAAACATTACAAGACAGTTACAAGCGTCACAAGACTTCCTTTATCGTTATCGTGGCCGAGGGCGAAGAGGAAGGCAACGTGCACCAGGTGGCCAAGCGAGTGAAGGAAGCCATTCCGCAGCTCGACACCCGCGTGACCATTGTGGGCCACATTCAGCGCGGCGGCTCGCCCACGGCTTCCGACCGCCTGCTGGCCTCGCAGCTCGGCATCGCCGCCGTAGAAGGCCTGCTCAACGGCATGAAAAACGTGATGGCCGGCATCGTGGACCGCAAGCTCATGTACACGCCTTTTGAGGATACCATCAACAAGCGCAAGGTGATAAACCAGAGCTTCATGCGGATGGTGGAGATTCTGAGCGTGTAGGTTCGTTAGTAGGAAATAGGATAAAAAGAACGTCATGCTGAGCTTGCCGAAGCATCTCTACCACGCCGATAGGGTTAGTAATCCTCACGGCGCGAGCGAGATGCTTCGGCAAGCTCAGCATGACGTTCTTTTTTATCCTATTCCCCCAACTCCACCCACTGGTACGCCGCGTCGCGCCTGAGCCAGGTGAGCTGGTGCTTGGCGTAGCGGCGCGTGTTGCGCTGGAGCAGGCGCACGGCCTCGGCGTAGTCGTAGCTGCCGTCGAGGTAACCGAATAGCTCCTGGTAGCCCACCGTTTGCAGCGCTTGGTGGTGGCGGAAGGGCAGTAAGCCTTCCACCTCGGCGACCAGGCCCGCGTCGAGCATCTGGATAACCCGCTGGTCAATACGCTGATATAGTTCTTCGCGCGGGCGCGTGAGGGCTGCTTTTACTACCCGCCAGGGCCGGGCGGCGGCCGTAGCTTCCACCGCCGCCGGCCCTCGGTGGAAGCTGGAAAACGGCTGGCCGGTGCCCCGCGTTACTTCCAGGGCGCGCAGCACGCGCTGGGGGTTTTGCAGGTCGAGGCGGACGTGGGCGATGGGGTCGGTTTGGGCCAGCTCGGCCACCAGGGCGGGCAGGCCCAGGGTGCTGAGCTCCTGTTGCAGCTGCTGGCGCACGGCGGGCGGCACGGCGGGCAGGTCGTCGAGGCCATCGGTGAGCGCCTGCAAATACAATCCCGAGCCGCCCGTAGCCACTACCACGTTGTGTTGCTGAAATAACTCGGCCAGCTTGGTTTCGGCCTCAGTAGCGAAGCGGCCGGCGTTGTAATTTTCGGTAATGCTATGGGAATCAACAAAATGGTGCGGCACGTCCTGCATTTCGGCGGGCGTGGGCTTGGCCGTGCCAATGCTCATTTCGCGGAAAAACTGGCGCGAGTCGGTTGAAATAATTTCGGTGGCGAGTTGCTGCGCCAGCGCCACGGTGAGGGCCGTTTTGCCCACGGCTGTGGGGCCAGCCACGGCCAGCAGTACGGGGCGCGGATCGGCGGCAGTGAGCGCTAGCTGGGCGATAATTTCGGGCGGGAGCATAGGATGTGCGGTAAGCTTCAGCTTGCCGTAAGAATTTAGCGGGAAACGATACGCCGGCAAGCTAAAGCTTACCGCACATTGAGGAGGTCATCATACAGTTGCACCAGGGTCTTTTCCTCCTGCTGCCAGCTCCACTCGGCGCGGGCGCGGCGGCAGTTGGCAGCCAGGCGGTGGTAGTGCGGGCCGGGCTGGCCGCCGGGCAGCAGGCGGGCCAGCGCCGCGGCCAGCGTGGCGGGGCGCAGGTCGGGCACCAGCTCGGCCACCTCGTGCTGCGCGTTGAGGGCGCGGTACTCCGGGAAGTCGATGCAGAGCTGCGGAATACCGGCCTGCACGTAGTCGAAGAACTTGTTGGCCAGCGAGTAATAATAACTCAACCCCGTGTTTTCGAGCAGCATGATGCCCACCGTAGCCTGCACCGTGAGCACCTGTAAGTCGGCGGGCAGCACATAGCCCCGAAACTCGACCTGACCAGCTGGATATGCACCAACGGCCAGCAGCCCCAGCCGGGCGGCCTGCTGGCGCAGGGCCGCCGAGCAGTCGCCTTCCCCACAAATAACGAGGCGCGCCTGCACCTGGGGCAGCGCGGCGAGCAATTCGGCCAGGCCCCGGCCTACGTTGAGCGCGCCCTGGTAAAGCAGGATTGGGGCTTGGTTACTGGTGCTTAAGATCTGGTTCTTAGTGCCCGGCAATTGCTCATTGCTCACTGTTAATTGCTCATTATCAACTGGCACGTTGCGCACCACGGCAAACGGGCAGCCGGGGTGGCGCTGCGCAAAGAGCCGGGCCAGCGCCGGGCCCACCGTGTAGCGCAGCTGGGCGCGGGGCACCACGAAGTTTTCGACCCACTGCCAGGCGCGCTGCACGCGGGGCCGCGCCACTACCTCGGGCACCTCGGTAAATAGCTCGTGGGCATCGTACACGAAGGGCTGGCCCCCTAGCCGGGCGCGCAGCCAGGTGGGCAGCGCGGCATCGAGGTCGGCGCAGGCCCAGGCGGCGGCGCGCTGGCCCAGCAGGTAAAGCAGCAGCCGGAGGTTGTATTCGAGGTAAAACAGCTTGCCGTGCTGAAACCAGCCCCGCAGCCGGTGCTGGGCGTAGGGCTGCGGGGCCAGCGGCACCGAGGCGGGGCGCTGCCAGCCCACCAGCAGCACCTCGTAGCCCGCCCGCGCCAGGCTGCCACAAATGCGCTGCATCCGCTGGTCGTAGCTGAGGTCGGTGGTGACGGCAAAAACCAGCCGGGCAGGAGTTATTGGCACGAAATAGGCGGAACGGCGGAGCCGCCGTAAATTCAACCCAAAACTAAGTCCGCCGCCGGCCCGGCCACCCGCCCGGTTAGCCTGGCACGCTTGTTCATTATCTATGCTAGCTCAATCTTCGGAGCCACTGTTACCAGCTACTGCGCTCATGCTCGACCAGTTGCAGCTCGCCTACATCGTGCTCGACTGCCAGGGTATTTTCACCGACGTCAACGAAACGTTTCAGGGCATTAGTGGCTACAGCCGGGCCGAGCTGCTGGGCCAGCACTACCATCAGCTGCTGGCCCCGCCCGACCGGCAGGCCGCGCGCGTAGCGCGGCTAGGGCGCATTTTGGGTGGCACGGAGGTTGGTCCCACGCACTACGAGTCGGAAATCAGCACCAAGGAGGGCGAAATCCTGACCATGCAGTGGCAGGCCAACTTGCTACGCAACGAGCAAGGCAACATAGTGGGCATGTGGGGCGCGGGCTACCAGCTCACCGGCGGGCTGGCGGCGGGCAAGCCCATGCCGGCGCTGCCGGAACCCACCTACCTACGCGAGTTTTTCGACAGTTCGCACGACCTTATTCTGCACCTGAGCGCCACCAACGTATTGCTGTTTGTGAACCGGGCCGGGCAGGAAAAGCTGGGCTACACCGAGGCCGAGCTGCTGGGCCGCCCCCTCACCGACGTGGTGCACCCCTACTACCGCGCCAAGCTGCTCTACCAGCTGCGCCGCCTCTACGAGGGCCAAGCGCTCAACAAGCTCGAAACCGTGCTGCTGACCAAGTCGGGCCGGCCGGTGCACCTTATTGGTTCGGTGAGCAGCGAGCAGGCGGCGGGCCGCCTGCCCAGCGCCCGCGCCGTGCTGCACGATATTACCGACCGCATAAAGGCCGAGCGGCTGCAAAAGGTGTACTACAGCATTGCCAACCTGGCGGTGTCGGCCCACGACTTGCCGGCCCTCTACGGGGCCATTCACCGCGAGCTGGGCAAGGT
Source organism: Hymenobacter arcticus (assembly GCF_054779975.1). NCBI lineage: Bacteria > Pseudomonadati > Bacteroidota > Cytophagia > Cytophagales > Hymenobacteraceae > Hymenobacter > Hymenobacter arcticus. Next base: position 45,383 of record NZ_BAAGXF010000004.1, on the reverse strand, counting down.
TATCGAAACCGATAACATCTTCATCGCCCTCTGTGACGACGACCGCACGCAGCTCCAGTTTGTGTACTACGTTGACCAGCACGCCTACTTTGAGCAGGGTGGCGGCCGGCCGTTTTCGCTGGGCATCACCGAGTACGTGATTGAGCAGGGCCAGCCCTTGTTCTTCACCCAGGCCGACCTGCTGCGCCTGATGCGCAGCGGCGAAATGACGGCCTTCGGGCGGCTGCCGGCCGTGCTGCTGGCCTCGCCCCTGAGCGTGGGCGACCGCACCATTGGCGTGCTCACGGTGCAAGAATACGAGCGCGCCGACCTCTACACGCCCGGCGACCTCGACATTCTGCACTTTATTTCGGGGCAGGTAGCACTGGCCATCGACCGCAAGCGGCAGGAAGAGCACGTGGCCCGCCAGAATGCGCGCCTCAACGCCATTTTTGAGAGCGGCGACAACCTGATGTGGAACGTGGACCGCCAGGGCGTGCTGGTTTCGTTCAACCGCAACTACGCCGATTTTTACCAGCTGCGCAATGGCGTGCTGCCCATGCAGGGCCAGAGCGTGTTTGAGAATGACATTGCGCTGAGCGACAAGGAGATGCGCAAGCTGTTCAAAAACAGCTACTTAGCAGCGGCCCAGGGCATCACGCAGCAGTTGGAGGTGCAGTTGCGGATGGCCAAGGCCCCCAGCATCTGGCTGAGTATTAACATGGCACCGGTGTACTTGTCAGACGGCTCTTTTGAGGAGATTTCGGGCCAGGCTCAGGACATTACGGCCAGCAAAAACTCGCAGCTGGCGCTGGCCGCGCAGGAGGAGAAGTTTCGCTCCATCTTCGAATCGTTTCAGGACATTTACTACCGCACCGACCGCGAGGGCCGCTTCACTATTCTGAGCCCCTCGGTGCGCGACGTGATGGGCTACAACCCCCTGGAGGCCCTCAGTTACCACGTGGAGGACTTTTACTGGCAGCCCGGGCAGCACCAGGTATTGCTGCGCACCCTGCGCGAGCACGGCGAGCTGCGCAACTTCGAAACCCAGCTGCGCCACCAAAACAACTACCCCGTGAGCGTGCTCGTGAACGCCCGCCGCACCGAGTTTGGCACCGAAGGCATTGCGCGCGACATCACCGAAATCCGCCGTATTCAGGACGACCTGCGCCTGGCCAAGGAGGAGGCCGAAGCCGCCTCAGCCGCCAAAACGCAGTTTTTGGCCAATATGAGCCACGAGCTGCGCACGCCCATGAACGGCATCATCGGCATGATTGACTTGCTGGGCCAAACCAAGCTCGACGGCGAGCAGGCCGACTACGTGGATACGCTGGGCACCAGCACCGAGTCGCTGATGACCATCCTGAACGACATCCTGGACCTGTCCAAGATTCAGGCGGGCAAGATGCGCCTCAACGAGGCGCCCCTGGAATTAAGTCCACTGCTTGACCTCCTGATGGCCCAGTTTAAACACCGGACCACCCAAAAAAACCTGCGCTTTACGTGCATGCTGGCCCCCGACACGCCCGCCATCGTTATCACCGACGAGACGCGCCTGCTCCAAATTCTTACCAACCTCATTGCCAACGCCATCAAGTTCACGTCGCAGGGTGCGGTGAGCGTGGTAGTGTCATCCACGCCGGCCGAGGAGGACTTTTACACCCTGCGCTTTGCCGTGCAGGACTCCGGCATTGGCATTTCGGCCACCGATGCGGCCCGGCTGTTCACCAGCTTCACGCAGCTCGACACCACCCCCAGCAAAGCCTACGGGGGTACGGGGCTGGGCCTGGCCATCAGCAAGGAGCTGGCCGAGCTGCTGGGCGGCACCATCGGGGTGCTGTCGGACACGGGGGAGGGCAGTATTTTTTGGTTTACCATTCGCTGCCAGGTGCCCGCACCGGCCCTCACCCCTGTGCCAGCTGCCTTACCCACGCCGGCCTCGCTTGCCCTGCCCACGCCGGCCCCACTTGCCCTACCCACGCCCGCGCCAATAGCCATTCCTATGTCCGCCGCCCCCCCCGCTATGCCTGCCAGTACCGAGCCCCTCGGGCCGGGGCCCCGCATTCTGCTGGTCGATGACAATGCCATCAACCAAAAGGTAGCCGCGCGCTTGCTGGGCAAGCTCCATTACCAGGTTGATATTGCCAGCGACGGCTACGAGGCCATTGCCCGCGCTACCGCGGCCGGTGCCGACTACCAGCTGATTTTGATGGATATCCAGATGCCCCGCCTCGACGGCATTGCCGCTACCCACGCCATCAAGAAACAGCTGGGCGCGGCCAGCCCGCCCATTGTGGCCATGACGGCCTACTCCATGCCCGACGATGCGGCTCGCTTTGTGGAGGCCGGCCTCGACGACTACCTAGCCAAGCCCGTGCGGCAACAGCAGCTAGCCGACATCCTCGCCCGCTGGATAACCACGCCGGCGGCCTCGCCCGCCCCGCCTACGCCGGCCCCGGTGGCACCCATGCTCATCGACCCCGATGTGCTGGCGCACCTGCTCGATTTGGGGGGCATCGACTTTGCCAATGAGCTGTACGTCGAGTTTGTGGAAGAAGCCTCCGCTATTCTGGAGCAAGCCACCATCCAGTGGCAAGCGGCCAACCTCGAGGGATTGCAGCCCCTGCTGCACCAGCTCAAAGGCACGGCCGGCACGCTGGGGCTCACGCAGCTAGCCGCGCAAGCATTAGCACTAGAGAAAGCCGTTAAGAATCAAGATAACACTGCGTTGCAACTCGGCATCCCCGAGCTAAATCGGTTGTTTGAACATTTTATTGCGCATTATCCCGCCCAGCTCACCGCCTAGCCGGGGCAGCCCGCAGCTTTGGCAGGGAGCCAGGCAGAATAATAATTTCTTGTAATGATACCAATTAGCAGCTAATTTAGCATCAATTCTTTCATTATCAATTACTTAATTAGAGAGCTATCGCAGCAAACCAGGCAATAGCAGCCGCGCACTACGTTCTTTTTAGTTGGCATTACGTTACGTTTAGTGTTTATTGTCCCTATTCCATTATACCCTTTCCACGCTCACCCCCTTACCCACCTTCTACATGGCTCCCAGCGCTACCCCCAAAACCATCCTCATTGCTGAAGATAGCGGCGTCATTCAGGCCATCACCCGTAAAATTCTGGAGCAGCAGAAGTACCGCATCCTCATTGCCAAAAATGGCGGCGAAGTACTGCGCCTACTCGAAGCCCAGCTCGAAAGCCAGCCCGTTGATGGCGTGCTGATGGACATCAATATTCCCGTGCGCAACGGCCTGGACTGCACCCGCGACATTCGGGCCCACGCCGACCCGCGCATTCAGGGGCTGCCCGTTATCGCCATCACCGGCAACGCCAACAACTACTCCATGGAGCAGTTTCACGAGGCGGGCATCACCGATTACCTCCCCAAGCCCCTGGATTTTGATGCCCTCGTGCGCATGGTGCGCCAGCACATGGGCTAGGGCACGTAGCCGCAACCACTAGCGGTTGGCGGGCTGGCCGCTCCTTTTGCTGCACCAACGCTGCCAGCCAACCGCTAGTGGCTAAATGCCTCTCTATATGAAACTTACCTTCCTGGGCACGGGTACCTCCTCGGGCGTGCCAATGATTGGCTGCACCTGCCCGGTGTGCCGCTCGCTCGACTACCGCGACCAGCGCCTGCGGGTGTCGGTACACCTAGCGGTGGAAGGCCGCAGCCTCGTTATCGATACGGGCCCCGATTTTCGGCAGCAGATGCTGCGCGCCAACATCGACCACCTCGACGGCATCCTGTTCACCCACGAGCACAAGGACCACACGGCGGGCCTCGACGATGTGCGGCCCTTCAACTTCCGGCAGCAGCAGGAATTGCCCATCTTTGCCGAGCCCCGCGTGCTGGAGCAGCTCAAGCGCGAGTTTGCCTATGTGTTTGCCGAGCACAAGTACCCCGGCGTGCCCCAGCTGAGCGTGCACCCCATCCTCAGCGACGAGCAGACCTTCGATGTGCTGGGGCTGGCTGTGCAGCCGCTGCGCGCCCAGCACCACAAACTGCCGGTGCTAGGCTTCCGGCTCGGCGGTCTGGCCTATATCACGGATGCTAATCATGTATCTGATAGCACATTATACCAAATGCGTGGGGCCGATACCGTCGTGCTCAATGCCCTGCGCCACGAGCCGCACGTGTCGCATTTTACCCTCAGCGAGGCCGTGGCCATCTTAGAAGAATTGCGGCCGCGCCGCGCCTATCTCACCCACATCAGCCACCAGCTGGGCCGCCACCGCGAGGTAGAAGCCCAGTTGCCGCCCTGGATTAGGCTGGCGTATGATGGGCTGGCGGTGGAAATACCCAGCTAGCGGCCTTTAGCACTGATTGACAAGTACATGCAGATTAACCTTCTTTATCTGCGGCTAACGGAGGACTGGCGCTCGCCACTAGCCCCGGCCGAGGTATTGCTGCGGGTGCAGCAGGTTACGGCGCCGTCGTTCGCACTAGGCCGGCCGGTTCCCCGCGAGCCAGCGCCGTTGTTTCAGGGTTGGACTAAGACTGACTCATTCAGAATCAGCTTATTCCATGAGTTTTCCTCTGGGTTATTCGTTGGAGTCCGGCGCCGTCGCAACCAGACATCGGTTGTGGTGGATGGCCAGGTAATGGCCCACAGCGCGGGCGGTAGCCAGCTGCAGCTGCGCTATCGCCCCCTACTGGTTCAGTTGCTCATACTGGGCTTCTGGCTGTTTTTTGGGAGCACGCTTGTGCTGGTTTCGCTGCTGGAATATCTGCGTGGCCCACAGGCTTCCTTTTCCTGGTGGCCCACCGGCGTTGTTTGCGCTTTTTATGGGCTAGCGGTGCTATCGTTTTGGAAGGATACCCGCCGGAGCTGGCGGCGGCTTGTTCCTTCACTTAGCCTAGTGCCACCTGACGCCCCGCCTATTTTCTAATTTTCATGCACACCAATTACTATTTCCTGCGCCAGCTGGCCCCGGCGCTCACGGCGCAGCTGCGGGGCTACCGCGTGGCCAGCTGCTTTTCGCAGGAAAAGGACGAGCTGGTAATCGGCCTGCTGAGCGAAACCGGCAACGAGTTTTGGCTGAAGGCGCAATTGGGCGCGGCCTTCCCGGCGCTGGCTTTGCCCGAAACCTTCCACCGCGCCCGCCAAAACTCGGTTGACCTGCTACCCGAGCTGCTGGGCCGCACCGTAACCCACGTGACCGTTTGGCCCCAGGACCGGGTACTCCAGTTCACGTTTGCCGAGGATGAGGCCACGCTGGTTTTCAAGCTCTACGGTCCCCGGCCCAATGCCATTTTCCGGCCCGCGCCGGGCGCGCCGGCCCAGCTTTTCCACCAGCGCTACGCCACCGATGCTGACCTGGCTCCCGGCCCCGCCGATGCGCCCGCGCCCCCCGTAGGCCCCACCGGCAAGCTGCCCCCCGCCCTGGCCGACCTGCCGGCCCGCTTTCTGCGTGAGCAGCGCGGCTACGAGGCGGCTTCCTTGCCTCAGCAGCAGCAATTAGCCACCGAATTGCGAATGGAGCTCGAAAACCCGGCCCACTACTACACCATCTACCTCGACGGCCGCACTCGCCTGAGCCTGGTGCCGCTGGGTGAGGTTTTGGCCACGCTGCCCGGCACTGACCCCATCGGGGCGCTGCGCCGCTTCGTGCCGCTGGCCTTGGCCCGCCGCGCCCTGGAGGCCGAGCGCCGCCAGCTGCGCCAGCTGCTCACGCGCCGCGCCGACGAGGCCGGCACCAGCGCCCAGCTGGCCAGCCAGCGCCTGCACGCCCTGGCCCACGAGGCCGGCTACCGCCACCGCGCCGACCTCATCATGGCGCACCTGCACGCCATTGCGCCGGGCGCGGCCCAGCTCGAAGTCATCGACTTCTACACCAACGAGCCCGTGGTACTCAAGCTCAAGCCCCTCGAAAAGCCCCAGCGCACCGCCGAAAACCTCTACCGCAAGGCCAAGAACCAGAAAATAGAGGAGCGTCAGCTCCAGGCCCGCATCAACAGCCGCGAGGCCGAGGCCCTGCAAGCCCTGGAGCTACTGGAAGAGCTGGATACCCAACCGGCCCTGGCCGAGCTGCGCGGCCTGCGCACCTGGCGCAAGCAGCACGCCCTCGACCCTACCCCGGCAACGAGTAAAGCCGCTACCGAGCTACCTTTCAAAGTGTTTGAGGACCAGGGTTTTACTATTCTGGTAGGGCGTAATGCCCAGAACAACGACTTACTCACCCAGAAATACGCGCATAAGGACGACCTCTGGCTGCACGCCAAGGACGTGAGCGGCTCGCACGTCGTTATCCGGCACCGGGCGGGGCAGCCGGTGCCCGAGCCCGTGGTAGAGCACGCCGCGCAACTGGCCGGCTGGTATTCGCGCCGCCAGCACGACTCGCTGTGCCCGGTCACGGTGACACCCAAAAAGTTTGTGCGCAAGCCCAAGGGCGCGCGGCCCGGCCAGGTGCTGGTTGAGCGCGAGCGCGTGGTGCTGGTAGTGCCCGGCAATCCGTTTGAGAATGTAGCGTAAGCTTTAGCTTGCGAATCGTGCGGCACACCCCGACGATTCGCAAGCTGAAGCTTACGCTACCTACAAAAAAAGCCCGCTTTGCAGCGGGCTTTTTCGTTCTACGTGCGCGCGGGGAGATTCGAACTCCCACACCCGAAGGCACCACCCCCTCAAGATGGCGTGTCTACCAGTTTCACCACGTGCGCAGAAGGCAATCGGTAACTTGTAGTCGGCTTGCGGCCGGCTTCGTTGAGGTGCGAAGCGGGTGCAAATGTACTACGGCGGGGCGTATTACCAAATTCCCTGGCAAGCTTTGGCTTAAAAAACTCTTCCGTTCAGGGGCTCCTCACTTCTTTATGACTTACTTGGCAGGCTGTTAGCCAAGCTTTTTTCGTCCAAAAAAAATTCATCACCCATGCCCGCTTCCTCCCTACCGGCCAATAAGAGGTCCTTCTTTGGGCGCTTTGCCGAGAAGACCGCCAAGTACTCGGGCTCGACGGCCGTTTTTGTGGGTGCATTGGGCATTGTGCTGCTGTGGGCCGTTACGGGCCCCCTCTTCAAGTATTCCGAAACCTGGCAGCTCGTCATCAACACGGGCACTACCATCATCACGTTTTTGATGGTTTTTCTTATCCAGCGCTCCCAAAATAAGGATTCGCTGGTGCTGCACCTCAAGCTCAACGAGCTAATAGCCGCTACGCAGGGCGCCAGCAACCGCCTCATCAACGCCCAGGATTTTTCGGAAGAGGAAATCCGGCTTATCCACGATTTTTACTGCCTATTAGCTGCTAAAGCTAAGTTAGACAATGACTTAGGCCAGACCCATTCGGTGGAAGAAGCCGAAGACAACCACCACGAAAAGTTGGCCGCCCACCGCGAATAGCCAACGGCCCACACGAAAAAAGCCTGGCCAAATGGCCAGGCTTTTTGCTTTAATCCCACAACAATGTTTACTCAGCTTTGGTGAGGGGTGACTCCACTACGTGCTCTGATACGAACCATACTTGCAGCTCGTTGGCGCGCATTACATCACTCACTACCAAGTCGTTGGTACCATCGTCGCCCGAATCGGCGGCTACTTTGGCGTACTCGTGGCAATTTTTGAGGATAATCTGGTGCGCCTCCAACAGGCGGCCTACCTGCACGGGCGCCTCCTCACGGTCGCGCGGGGGGCGCGGAATGCTGGTGCTCTCCGCTACATCGTGGGCCATGGCTACGGCCACACCACCCAAAATCTGGATGCGCTCGGCGATAGTGTCCACCAGCTCCGACTGCTCCTCGTAGTGCTTGTCGTAGAGCAGGTGCAGTTGGTAGAAAGTGGGGCCCACTACCTGCCAATGGTGCTTTTTGTACATGTCGCGCAACGTCATGGTATCGGCCAGCAACTGGTTGAGCATGGTCACGCTTTCTTGGCGCACGTTGTCTTCGAGGCCGATGGGCAGGCGCTGGCTCACGGTGCCGAAGCGCTGCGTGGGAGCCGGGGCCTTGAGCTGCTGGTTGAGCAGGGGCTGAATGTTGACGGCGGGGTTGGTCTGGGGTTTGCCGGCACCTTTGAGGTCCGTGATACCCTTAGTGCTGGCTTTGGCGGGGGCTTTGGTAGCCATAATCTGGAGGAAACTAAAGAGAAAAAATACGTAGTAAAGCGGCGGAACAATAAAGTCCCGCCGACAAGTTGCTTTACGCAGGGCACGGCTGCGGGTTGAGGGCCCACCTACCTTTGGAACCCGTATTCGAACATTCCTGCGGGCTACTCCCTACTTTCTTTGCTTTCTCCGATGAACCAAGCTCACTGGCACCTGATTTTCAACCATGCGCCCATTTTTGGGGCCTTAGCCGGGGCGCTGCTGCTGGCGGCCGGCCTGCTTCAGCGGCAAGACGCGCTGTTGCGCGCCGGGCTCTGGGCGCTGGTACTGGCCGTGGTGGTGGGGCTGCCGGCCCAGCTCACCGGCTCCGGCGCGGCGCAGGTCGTGAAGGACATGCCGCGGGTGAGCCAGGCGCTTATTAAAAACCACGCCGACGCGGCCCGCACCGGCTACTGGGTGCTGGTGGCGACTGGTACGCTGGCCCTACTGAGCACGCTGCAATTGCAGCAGCGGGCGGCGCGGGCGCGGCAATTCGTGTGGGCCACGCTGCTGGGCGCGGTGCTAAGCTTCGGCCTGCTGGCCCGCGCGGGCAACCTGGGCGGGCAGATTAGCCACCCCGAAATCCGCGAGGGCTACGGCACGCCCGATGAGTTGTAAGTGGCTCTGCGTACTATGAATTAAGATAAGAACGCCATGCTTCCCTACGTTCAGCATGACGTTCCTAATACGCTCTCAAATAGCTTCTTACCATTCTAAATAAAAAGTACTATTAAATGGCTTTTCCTTTTTTTGGCGACGATAAATCGACGGTAGCGCGCCTGCTGGCCACGCTGCCCCAGCAAGGCCGCATCGAGTGGATAGGCTTGCGCGCCGCCCGGCGCACCGAACCCATTTCGGTAGCCGAAGCCGAAGTGCTGACCGACGCGCGCCTGGCCGGCGACCACGCCAGCCTCAAGCCGGGCGGTAAGCGCCAGCTCACGCTTATTCAGCACGAGCACCTGGCAGCGGTAGCGGGCTTTCTGGGGCTATCGGAGCCAGTAGCGCCCGGCCGCCTGCGCCGCAACCTGGTGGTGAGCGGCCTCAACTTGCTGGCCCTCAAGGGTCGGCAGATTCAGTTGGGGGAAGAAGTTATTCTCGACATCACCGGCGAGTGCCACCCGTGCTCGCGCATGGAAGAAGAGCTGGGCCCCGGCGGCTACAACGCCATGCGCGGCCACGGCGGCCTCACGGCGCACATTGCGCAGGGCGGCCTCATTCGGGTGGGCGATGTGGTGCGGGTGCTGCCCGCCGCCCCGGCCCCCGAAAAAGCGGCTAAATAAAAAACCCGCAACCAAAGGTAGCGGGCTTTCCTGAGCTATGAAAACACGGCTCTGGCGAGCCTATTGTACTTTACGAAGTGGCGGCCCCGGCCGGATTTAGCTAGCGGAACTTTTTTTACGCGCCGTCCATCCGCACGATTTTCGGGGTGAAAGAGCCGAGTACTTCTACCAGCGCTTGCTGGCTGGCCATCACCGTGTGAATGTCTTTGTAGGCCATCGGGGCTTCGTCGAGGCCTCCGCCAATGAGCTCGATACCGTGGTCGGCCAGGTGCCGGCGCACGTCGGCTTCGCCTAGCTCGGCCTTGGCGCGGGTGCGCGACAGCAGCCGGCCCGCCCCGTGTGAGGCGGACGCTAGCGAAGTGGCCTCGCCCCGCCCCCGCACAAGGAAGCCGGGGGCCGTCATGGAGCCGGGGATGATGCCGAGTACACCCGCGCCAGCCGGGGTGGCGCCCTTGCGGTGCGTAATTACCTCCCGGCCATCGGCCAGGCGCTCTTTCCAAGCAAAGTTGTGGTGGTTTTCCACTTTCGCTACTGGCTTCTCACCCAATGCTTTAGCTAAGCGCCGGTGAATGTGCTCGTGGCACGCCGCGGCATAGTCGCCGGCCAGGTTCATGGCGGCCCAGTATTCCTGGCCGGCCTCGGTGTCGAGGCTTAGCCAAGCGAGGTGCTGCGCCTCGGCGGGCAGCTGGCACACGCCCTTGGCCAGCTTGGTGTAGTGCTCGGCAATGGCCGCGCCCAGCCCCCGCGAGCCTGAGTGCGAAAGTACGCCCACGTACTGGCCCAGCGGCAGGCCCATTTCGTTGGTGGGGTCAGTGATGTCCACCAGCCCAAATTCCACGAAGTGGTTGCCCGAGCCCGACGTACCAACCTGCTCAGCGGCTTTGTCAAGCTTGTTTTTCAGGAAGGGAATGGCCTGAAACTCGGGCCGGTCGAGCACATCGTGGTTGAGGCGCTGGCCCCGCTCCCAGCCCCGACCACTGCCAAAGCGGGTGTTATCGAGCAAGATTTTGCGCACTTCCTGGGTGCGTTGCGTGAGGTACTTAGCTGGCAACTCAAACACTGACAGCGCCATACGGCAGCCAATGTCCACGCCCACGGCGTAGGGAATCACGGTGTTGTCGGTGGCCAGCACGCCGCCAATGGGCAGGCCGTAGCCATGGTGGGCGTCGGGCATGAGCGCGCCGGCCACCGTTACGGGCAGTTTCATGGCAGTTTCCATCTGATGGATGGCCCCGGCGTCGATGTGCTCGGCCCCGAAGGTGGCGTATTCCTTGCGCGCCACCAACTCGATGTGGCGCGATACGGGCGGCAGCAGCGCGGCCGCCACGTGGCTCCAGGCCAGGTGCGTGAGGTAATCGGATGGGTTGGCCAGCACCGTTTTCAGCGTGTCGAGTTGCTCGGCCTGCGGCAGGCGCTTGAACTCTTTGCGCTGTAACTGCGCCAGGGCCAGCCCGATAGCGCGGCCCTCGGGAAACCCGAGCTGCCGCAAGTCATTGCCTCGTAAAATAGAAGCCATTTTGGTTGAATATTAAAAATTAATAGTAGTACTATTTGGTGAAAACAACTCGGAAAGCGGGGCATAATTCCTCCTTTCCGCAGGCAGGTTTTCACCTAGCACGTTGAATAACCGGCGACCCAAAGGCCGCGGAGACAATCGATTACCAAAAACAACCCGGGCAACGAGCGCCCCGCCCACTGAATGGGCGTTGCCAGTTACGCTACCGCGGGCCAGGCCAGCGGGCTGGATTCGAACCAGCATCTCATCGACCTAAGCGAAGTAAGGCGAGGCTACGGCACCGGGTTGTTTTGTAGTTGTAGTCGTCCTGATTATCCGGGCGGGGCAACAAGCGCCCGGCCTCTGTATCCTGCTCTACCTGGCTGAGCTACAGCTACTACCGAAGCAGCAGCTAGCGGGATTCGAACCCGCGACCTGGCGAATCGCAATCGAAGGATGGCCGGACTACGGCACCCACCCGGATAAAGCTAGTTAGTGGGGCAACAGGCGGCGGGCCGGCTATTGCATAACGCGTCTACCGTTTCGCCATCCGGCCCAATTACCGGAGCAGGATTCGAACCTGCACGCCTTGCGGCACTACGTACGAAGGATGGCCCACCTACGGCACCCACTGAATAAGGACTGGTTTGCAAAAAATAGCTCGCCAACATTCAGGGCAACAAGCGGTTGGCGTGTTTGTACACCGCGCCCAAAGGAGCGGCGATGGGATTCGAACCCAGCAGCTTGCGCCGACTACCACGAAGTAACGCCGAAACCTACGGCACCTGAAAAAGGGAGTTGAGCTAAGCTGGTTTGGAACGGGCCGCCGGCGCATCGAGGCCCCGGCGGGTAACCGTTCCGGCCAGCGGCTGCCATTAAGGGGTCAGCCGTGTGCCTAAATTGGATAGCATCAGAATGCTTGATTAAAGATTAACAATTAGTTTGCCAATTTTTATAACCGGGGTCATTTTAGTTACCCTGATTTAGTAGTTGGCGCTCGAAAAACTGGCCGGGGTTCCGCTTTATTGCCGGCTAGGCTGGGCTGTTTTCAAAGCTCAGTTTTTTCGATTTCTGCCAGGGTATTCTCCCCATTTTCGAGGGCTGCCAACACGTCAAACACCTTATCTGACCAGCCCGCGATGAGGGCCACGCCTTGTGCGGCGCGCGCCTCCAGCGGCGTGGTGCCGTGGCCCGCTAAATCGAATAGATAGAGCTGAGCCTGGGGAGCCACGTTGGCGCGATAGGCGGCCCATTCCTGGGCCAGTGTGTTGCCGCGGCCCGCGCTATCCCAGAGCTGACAGTCGGTGAAAATCAGGATTTTATCTACCACTTCCCGGCGCTGGCGCAGGTCCTGCACCACGAGGTAGCCATTGGTGGAATACCCCACCTCATTGGCCCGGCGGTAGAGTTCCTGCACGTTGCGCAGCACCGGCCCCTGGGGCAGGCTGATGCGCTGCCAACGGTCGCCAAACACACCGGTAACTACGTGCTGGCAACGGCTTTGCAGCAACATGACCAGCACCAGGCCCACGTCGTAGAGCAGCACTTTGCTGCGCGGCGAAATGGGTTGCTGCATCGAGCCCGACACGTCGCAGGCCACCACCACGCGGGTGGCGGGCCCAAACCCGCGCAGGTTCTCGGCGCTGGCCCCAATGGCGGCTTCCAGCGCAGCCAGCACCGGTGCCACCGCCCCCGAGTCCAAGGCCAGTACCTCGCGGTAGGCGGCCAGGAAGCGGAAGGGCATTTGCCGGGCGCGGGCCACTTGCTTGGCATCGGCCAACGTAGCGCAGACGCGGGTCATGGTGTCGGCTTTTACGTTGGCTTCCAGCAAGTTGCGCAGGTTGCGCAGCAAGGCCATGTATCCCAGGCGACCACTCTGCACCAGCGTTTCCCACACGGCCGCCACGGCCGCCTGGCGCTCAGCAGGCGAGGCATAGGCTACCTGGCCAGCGGCCGATAACTCTGTTTCCCAAGTGTAAGGCACTGGCAAGGTACCCGTTACCAATTGGTCGAATACGGCTTGCTGGGCGGCATCGCGGGGCTTGGGGTGCACTAAAAACAAGGCATCACGCAGGCGCACGGCGGTGCCATCGCGGTCATACTTAGCCAATTGGTACGCATCGAACTTATTGAAAGCCAGCGCTAAGCCATGCTGAAGCTGCTTGGAGAACCGGCCGAGGGTTTTGGTACCCGCCCGGCCGTTGGCCTGCGCATAGCAGGCCAGCAATTCGGGTATTTCGTCGGCGCGCTGCACCACCCGCGCCACCAGGCGGCTTACCAGGCTATCGCCGCTATGGATGCGCGCCAGTTCTACGGCCAGCACCAGTGGCACCGAGCGCAGGTAAAGCTGCTCGCGGGCGTACACCGCCAGTCGGGCCACAAACCAGGGGTCGTTGCGGGCCACTAATTCACGCAGGCGGTCCAGGCGGGTAGCGGCCGTTTCGTACACCTGGTCGCTGAGGGCGGCCGTAGCCACGGCGGCGTACAGCTCGAAGGCCGGCGTGAGCGTATAGGCGGGCGCGCCTTCGTGGTTGCGGACGGGCGCCGGCTTGTTGCGTAGCGTAAAATTGAAACGCATAAAAGTGAGTAGTAGCGGGTGAGAAATAGACGAGAAGTAATTCTAATTGGTAATTACAAACTGAATTGGACGCAATTCTTTCAGTCAAATAAAATTCGCTTTTATTTGGAAATAAAGCCCATGAAAAAGCCTGGTTTTGAGGCCAGGCTTTTTCTACACAGTTATCATTATCGGTAAGTACCGACAAGTATACCCTGAAGAAAAAGCGCAGTGATACTGTCTCAGCCAAGCACAGTTTTCCTGCTGGGCAAGCGACTCAAGCAAGTAACTGGGGTGGATGCGAGGCATTGGGAAGAAAGCTAAGCGGCTGATAATCTGCCTAACAACAAAAAACCCGAGCTTCATGGGCTCGGGCGATGACAGTTTTAGCAAGTGCTAGAATCAGGCAAACGTACCGAGCTGAGGCAGCATTTCTGGCTGCTTCTTATCCGAATGACGGCGGCTGGTAGGTAGGCAGTACATGGCTGTGGGTGTTTAGTAGGACAAAGGTGAGACAATTATTTTACTCTCGCAACTAATTGCGTAATTATTTTTACTATTAATTAAAAAGCCTGCAATTCGCCTTGAAATAAACCGGATAATTCTTCAGCACCATTGCATTCATTCAAATTCGTCAGGATGGTTTGTTTTATGCACTCCATCCGCTGCTGTTTGGCGGAGCCTTATTTTTGCGGCTGTGGATACTTCTTCTTTGCCTTTGCGGCAGTTTTTACCAGCCCGCCTGGATGGTGAGGCGGTGGGGTCGCCGGTGCAGCAGGCTTTCCGCCAAGCCATTGGGACGGTGGAAGAGCTACGCGAGCAGCTCCGTAGTCTGCGTGAGCAGCAGGCCGCTACTCGCCAGGCGTATTGGTGGCAAGTGGGGCCGCTGGCTGCTGCCACGGTAGCCGCCCGCCGGGCCCTCTACGAGCCACTGGAAACCGCGCTCACCAGCGGCTACCTCAGCCGCGCCGAAACGCAGCAAGCAGCCGAGGTACTCTGGCAAAATGCCCAGAGCCTGCAAGAGCGCTTTGGCGAGGATGAGGCCGAGGTACTGGCGCGCTATGCACCCGCCCCGCCTCTACCCGACCCGGTGCCGCCGGCCACAGCCCAGGCACCCGCGCAAGCTCCGGCGCACGAGCAGGCTGCCGCCACGGCGCGGGAACGCCGCCAGCAGCGTGCGCAGCAAGCCCGCGAGGCACAGGCCCGCGCCGCCGATACCGAGGGCCAGGCGCTGCTGCAAAACACAAAAGCAGCTTACCGCCAACTCGCCCGCCTGCACCACCCCGACCGCGCCGCCCAGGCCGACGCCGCCACCCAGCAAACCCAAACGGAGCTTATGCAGCGCATTACGGCAGCTTACGCGGCCGGCGACCTAGCCGCCTTGCTCACGCTACTAGCCGAAACCGATAGCGCTGCTTCGGCCACCAGCGACGAGACCGAGGCGCTGTTTCGGCGCTACACGGTGGCGCTGGCGCAGCAGCAAGCGCAGCTCAGCCAGCAGTTGACCCTAGCGCGGCAACCCCTGGATAGCGCGCCCTGGAGCGGCACCGAGAAGCAGCAGCGCACCCGGCTGCGCGAAATAAAGCGCAGCCTGCGCGCCGAAACCGACTACCTGCACTTCTTGCTACGCCAGCTACAAGAGCCGACTACGCTGCGGCAGCTACTGCGCGAACTGGTGGCCAGTGGGCAGGTAGGATTTTAATGAAAAAGCCCCCGGCTTCGCTCGTTCTAACGAGCGAAGCCGGGGGCTTTTTCATTTGGGAGCCGGTTATTTATTGGCCAATACGTCCACCATCTCAATGGCGGGAGGGCTGGCCCACAGGTCGGCATGCGTGCCGAGGGCGGCGGCTACCTGGCCCGCCAAATGGGCTTTGCGGCCCTCCTCATCGGGAAAGGTATCGAAGATGCCGAAGGTAGAGGGGCCTAGCTGCAACGCATACCAAGTGGCAGTGGCGGGCTCACCTTGCACAATGGGCAGCGCGCCACGCAGAAAATCAGCGACGGTTTGCTCGTGGCCAGGCTTCACTTCGAGGCGCACCAGCAGGGCTTTTTTTACTTCACTCATGGGGTGGGGTGGCTTATGGTAAGGGCCGGTGCCACCGCTGGCACCAAGCTACCCTAACTACCCACTGCGCAGCCAATTGGTTTTTTATTGCGGGCGCTTATTGCAAGAAGCTACAGGCCGAGCGCCGTAACGGCGGCCTGCACGGCCTCGGCGCGAAAGGCAGGCGCGATGCCGGGCGCGCGCAACAGCTTGAGCAAGTGCATGTATTTGCGGCGGCCTTCGGCCAGCATATCGGCTGTTACCTCAAGTGGAAATACGCCGAAAGGCTCTACCTTTTGCACCCCCACTAACAGAAAGCGCTCGGCGTGCAGCGCATCGGTGTAGAAGGCGGCCTGGCGGTCGTAGTCGTAGGCCGAGCACTGCCAGCGGAAGTGCTCGGCGTCGCGGGCCATGGTAGTCTTGAAATCAACGATGGTGTAGGGCTCGCCGGGCTGGTCGAGCACGAGGTCGGCGCGCAGCTTGCACATGGTGTCGGTGGTCGGCTCGGTGAAAAGCGCGCTGCGTTCGGTGAGGCCATAGGCCAGCAAGCGGTTCATTTCCGTGTTTAGCTTCACGCCCTCCACCAGCCACCAAATGAGAGTATCGTTGAGGCCGGGCTGCCCGGCCTGGTAGTCGTCGGGCTCCAGCAGGGCGGTATGAAAGGCCGTGCCGAAGCTCAGCGCGCCCGCATTCAAGCCCGAGTCGCGGCGGGGCGGGCGGCCATCGAGGGCATCGCGCAGGCGCGAGAGGTCGGAATTGGCGATGGCGGGCAAGGCGCGGTAATCGTCGTACGAAACCCGAAGCAGGTCGGGACGGGAAGCGGAGGGCAAAAGTTGGTCGGACACGTTTTCTTAACAGGATTTATCTCAAAAAGTATCCTTACGCAGGCTATAAGCTGCAATAGTAGCTTTTAAACAAAAAACCCTGAAGCTATGCCCCAGGGTTTTTGTTTGAAAGCTCTTGTCGGCTATCACCCAGCCGCAGCAACTTACTGAATTCTAATAAAGTAGAGCCGCAGTTGAAGCTTATTCTGTGCATTGCGCTGGCTACCCAACGCCACCCGGCTGGGCAGGTCGGGCGTGAGAGAAGACATCAGGAAGCCATTGTTGGGCACCGTGCGGTTTAGAACCGCTTGGACATAGGCCTCCACTGACCAAGTGTACGACCCCTGGTTGATGCCAGTGGTCGAAGAAATAGCATTCAGGTATTTCACTTCGGGGGCATACGTTGCAACGGGCTTATTATCGACGCTGCTGGTACTGATGAGGAGCGAGGGCGGAACTGGCAGGTAAGGCGTGAGCGTAGCGCTCGGCACCAGCGCCGTAAGTGTGGCACTCGTTATCGTGAGGTTGTTACCAAACTGCTGAATATTAGTCAGGTAAGGAAACTCCAGCTTGGTTTGCAGGCCCAACACGCCTTCGATATATGTTTGCTCGCCGGTGGGGGCTGAGGGCACCGCTTGCAGCGAAGTGGTGGGCAAGTAACCAACCGAGCCGTTGCGAACGGCATCGACCTGGAAGAAATGCCGCGCGCCCGTTGAAAGCGGAAACGTGTTGTTCAGCACGACGGTCGGGTTGGTCGGGTCGTGGTAATACAAGGTCATGGCCGCATCGGTAGCCGTGGCGCTCAAGCCCAGAATAGTGGCGTTGTCACCATCGGCGGGCGTAAGCACGAGGCCGGGCAAATACGCATCGAAGTCGTCCTGGGTCGTTAAGCGGCCGGCTTGCGCATTGGCCAGAAGGTCGAGGCCAAACGACCTATCCAGTGGAATGCGCAGCGTAGCCGTGCGGCGGGCTAGGCCCCGCGGTGGGCTACCACCCCGATTCAGCACGTTTTTCGTGTCGTAGCGCAGGTTGGTGAGCTTCGACGAGGCAAACGAAGGCCGGGTGGCCGAAATTGGGTCAATCAGCTTGTGCACCTCTACCAGCGCCTGGGTTTTGGTAGTATCGCCGTAGCGATATGCGGTAGGCTTCATAACCAATACCAACGAATCGTACTGAAACAAGGGGTCAATGCGAAAGCTAGTGGGTGCACCCAGCCGGAAATAGCTGCGCGCCGTGAGCGTACCCAACAAGGGGTCGTAGGTGCGCCCTACCATCAGGTTACCCGACGTGGACGTCACTACCGAATCGCGCAGCACGGTAGAAGACTTAACGGTAATAGTATCAATAAGATACGCCCCCGTATCAACATTGGCGTCGGGAAGCCCGACGCCAATGTCACTGGTGCTCTTGGTACAGGCAGCCGTGGCTAACATCCCAACCGCTGCTACCAGCAGCAGCAGGCGGTGCCAGCGCCCGGTGCGGGCCTGTGCGGCCGGAGCCGCTGTCAGCTTACTCTTGCGCAAGAGTGGGGTCAAACTTCCAGAAGTCATCGGTGGGGGTGCTACCCTGTTTGCCGGTACCTACGTAGCCATAGTTACCAATACCGAAGGACACGGCTGACGAGCGGCCCGCGCCCAGAAAGGGGTTCATCTTGGTCCAAGTATCGAGCGTGGGGTCGTAGGCGAAGCAGTCGGTGCGCACGGCCCCGTTGAGGCTACCCACCGTTACGTAGCCCATATTGCCCACCGTGAAGGTAGAGGCATAGGCGCGCTGCAAGAGGCTGTTATCGTACGTACCGGTCGAGTTGCTGATGTTGGCGAGGTCGTGTAGCTTGGTCCACGTGCCGGTGCCGGCTGGGTTATACGACCAGAAATCAGTGTTGGAAACCAGGTTGTTGGTGCCGAAGCCCACGTACATCTGGCCGTTGATAACGAGCGTCGAGCCGAAAATGCGCTTGTCGCCGGGGAAACCGCTGGCCAGGGCAGTCCACTTATCGGTAGCGGGGTTGTACTGGTAGAAGTCCTTCTGGTTGTTGCCGTCGTAGCCACAGCCCACGTAGCCTACATCGCCCACGTTGGCGGCCACTGCGCCGTAGCGAGCCGTGCCGCCAGCCACGCTGGTGAGGTCGGCTACTTTTTTCCAGCTGCCAATGGTGGTAGAGCTTACGCCGGCTGTTACGGTTGTGGTGTTAACACTGGGGTCAAACTGCCAGAAATCGCTCAGCGAGTTGGTACCGTCGTAGCCGGTGCCCACGTAGCCTTTGCCAGCCGCCGTGAACGCTACAGCGTTGTAGCGGGCCGCAGCGGGCATAGAAGTCAGCTTAATCCAGCTGCCAGTGGCGGGGGTATAAGAGTAGAAGTCGTTGTAGCGCACGTTGTTACCATCTACGCCGGTACCCACATAGGCTACGTTGCCGATGACGAAGCTCACGGAGCCACTACGGATAACGCCGGCAAACGCATTGCCTCTGGTCCAGTCGCCCAATACAGTCGTGGTGTCGTCTTTTTTGCAGCTGCTGAGGCCGAGGCCTACCAGCACCACTAGCAGGGCCAGCAAGCGGCCGGCCAGCCGAGGAAAGTTTTTCATGAAAAAAGGTAAAGTTGTTATACCCAAGAGAGCGTACCGACTGCTTAACTGGTTGCACCCGGCTTTTATTTTTGACTAGCCCATTTGGCCCCGCTAAATTACGCCTGGTTCGCCAAGTGGGCCCGTTTTTGTCGGCCAACACCCATTTTTTACCGCGTAGTTCCCTCGAATAGCCCGCTGTTCAGCTAGCGTGCTAATCGAACCGGATGGCTACCATGGGCTTGATGCGCGCAATCATGTAGGTGGGCACCAGCACGGCCAGGATGGAGGCGAGCAGCGTAGCCACGTTGAGCAGCACCATCACCGAGGTGCTCCAGGCAATGGGCACACGGTCCATGTAGTAGTTCTCGGGGTCGAGCGGGATGATGCGGAAATAATACTGTAACGCACAGAAGCCCAGCGCTACCACGTTGCCAATCACTAGTCCTTTGAGCGTGATGGCCATGCCCCGGAAGAAGAACATCTCCCGAATCTGGTTGTCGGTGGCCCCCACCGCTTTCAGGATGCCAATCATCTTGGTGCGCTCCAGAATCATGATAAAAATGGTGGCGACCATGTTGAAGGTGGCCACAAAAATTATCAGAATGAGGAAGATGATTACGTTGCGATTGAGCAGCTGTAGCCAGTCGAAAAGCTGCGCGTACTGGTCAGTTATTTTTTCGATGCGCACCTCGTAGGGCAGCTTGTCGTAGAACTGGTCGAAGGTGGCATCGAGGCGCTCAAAGTTGCGCAGGCGCACTTCGAGGCCGCCCACCAGCGAGTCGGGCCAGGCATTGAGCTGCTGAATCTGGCGCAAATCACCGAGCACGTACACCTCATCAAACTCGTCGAGCCCCGTTTGGTAGATGCCCGACACCCGAAACTTACGTACCCGCGGTGGCTGCTGAATGAAGTAGAACAGCGCCGGGCTGCCCACTTTAAGGCGCAGCTTATCGGCAATCTTTTGCGAGATTACGATGTCGTCGCTGGCCGCTGAGTCGGCGTAGTGAATGAATTGGCCGGCCACCATATTCTGGCGCATAGCGCTGAGGCCGTGGGCTTCCGACACGCCCTTGAGCACCACGCCCAGCACCTCGTCAGTCGTTTTAATAATGGCTGTTTTGCGCGCAAAAGGCTGTACTGAAGCCACTTGTGGATAGCGGGCCAGCTGGCGCCGCAGCTCGGGTTCCGAAATGGGAGCCACTTCCAGCGAGTTGTTGGTATCGTAGCGCGAGAGCTGCAAGTGCGCCCCGAAGGAGAATATCTTGTTTTGAATCTGCTCACGAAACCCGTGCAGAATCGAAAACGAGACTATCATCACGGCGATGCCGAGGGCGATGCTGACGGTGGCAATGCGCGTAACGGAGTGGGTAAAGGAGCCGGAGTCGGCCCCGTCCATGCGGCGCGATATGTAGCGGGCGATATTCACGAGTGGCGTAAAGCTACGCCCGCCTTGGACGTTGCAAAGGGGCAGCAGCGCGTTTCTTACGCAGCAGGCTACTTTTGAGCCATGATAAAGTGGATTTTAGTAGCCGCCGGACTAGCTACCTGCACAGACCACCGCGACGTGGGCACCCACGATGCCCCTCCAAGCGCCAGCTTGGCTAGCGACAGTGCAGCCCATCACCAAGCTCAGGCGCGGGGCCTGGTAGTGGGCGCGGCGCAGCTACCCCGCTACCTGCCCCTGCTGCGCGGCAAGCGCGTGGGCCTGGTCGTAAACCAAACCTCCCGCGTGGGCAACACCTACCTGGTTGACACGCTAAAGGCGCTGCACGTGAACCTTACGGCCATTTTTGCACCCGAGCACGGCTTTCGGGGCGAGGCGGCCGACGGGGCTACCATCGCCAATGGGCGCGATGCCCGCACCGGGGTGCCCGTGCGCTCGGTGTACGGAGCCACCAAGAAGCCCACGCCCGAAATGCTGGCCGATGTGGACGTACTAGTATTTGATATTCAAGATGTTGGTACCCGCTTCTACACCTTTATCAGTACGCTGCACTACGTGATGGAAGCCGCCGCCGAGCAGGGCAAAACGGTGGTGGTGCTCGACCGACCCAACCCCAACGGTGCGGTGGTCGATGGCCCGGTGCTGGAGGCCAAGCACCGCTCGTTTGTGGGCCTCGACCCGCTGCCCATCTGCCACGGCCTCACGGTGGGCGAACTGGCCAAGATGCTGAACGGCGAGAAGTGGCTGGCCGGCGGCCGCCAGTGCGCCCTCACGGTGGTGCCGGTGGCCGGCGGCTACACCCACGCCACGCCCTATGCGCTGCCCGTGCGCCCCTCCCCCAACCTGCCCACGGCGCGGGCGGTGGCTTTGTACCCCAGCATTTGCCTGTTTGAAGGCACCAACGTGAGCGTGGGGCGCGGCACCGACCGGCCGTTTGAGGTGATTGGGGCACCTACGCAGCCGGCCGCGCGGCCCTACCAGTTTACGCCCCGCCCCAATGCCGGCTCGCCCACGCCGCCGCTCAATGGCCTGCTGTGCAACGGGCTCGACCTGCACCAGCCCGCGCCAGGGCAACCCGCGGAGTTTTTTACGGTGAGCTATCTACTTGACTTTTATAAGAATAGCACTGATAAGGTGCATTTTTTTGGTAAGTACTTCGAGCAGCTGGCGGGCACCGACTCGCTGCGGGCGCAGGTGATAGCCGGCCGCTCCGAAACCAGCATTCGGGCGAGTTGGGAGCCGCAGTTGGGGCAGTATAAAACACTGCGCGGGAAATACTTGCTTTATCCGGAGAAATAGCTGGCCAGTGGTTTGGGCTACCTGGCCGGACGACTCCTACGATTGACAGGCTAAAGCTTATCCTACATTCCTTTTATGAAACTTCGCATTGTGTTCATGGGCACGCCCGATTTTGCCGTGCCTACCCTGGAAGCGCTACTGGCCCTGCCCAAGGCGCAGGTGGTGGCCGTTATCACGGGGCCTGACCGGCCCGCCGGGCGCGGGCGGCAGCTGCAAGCCTCGGCCGTGAAGGAAGCGGCGCTAACCCACGGCCTACCCGTGTTGCAGCCTACTAATCTGAAAGATGCCGCCTTCATAGCCGAGCTTAAAACTTACGCCGCCGACCTGCAAGTAGTAGTAGCCTTCCGGATGCTGCCCGAAGTGGTGTGGAACATGCCGCGCCTGGGCTCGGTCAACATTCACGGGTCGCTGCTGCCGCAGTACCGGGGCGCGGCCCCCATCAACTGGGCGCTCATGCACGGCGACCAGGAAACGGGCGTGAGCAGCTTCTTCCTGCGCCACGAGATTGACACCGGCGACCTCATTATGCAGGATAAAATCGCCATTGCGCCCGACGATGACTTCGGCTCTTTATACAATAAGCTGAAGGTGCTGGGCGCGGCGCTGGCCGCCCGCACGGTGGCGGCTATTGCGGCCGGGGCAGCCCCCAGCACCCCGCAGCCCGCCACTCCCGACCTGCGCCCCGCCCCCAAGCTGACCAAGGAAACCGGCCGCCTCGACTTCACGCGCCCCGCCCCAGAGCTGGTGAACCAGGTGCGCGGCCTGGCCCCCGCGCCCGCCGCCTACACCACCCTGCCCGATGGACGAACGCTTAAAGTATTCAAGGCCAAAGCGTTGCCCAACGACGATACCTTGCCTCCGTACTTCGCCGTTACGCCGGGGGCCGCTACCACCGATGGCCGCACGTATTACCGCATCCAAACCGGCTCGGAAGGCGAAGGCGGGCTGCTCGACCTGCTGGAGGTGCAGCTCGAAGGCAAGAAGCGCATGCCCATTGCCGACTTGCTACGTGGTACCAAGCTGCCCGCAGCCAGTGAGCCGCTGGGCTAACTCAACCACTATCCGTTTCGCATAACTCATTTATAAAAAGAACTTTATGATTTCTCTCATTGTGGCGGCTGCCGAAAACGGGGTTATCGGCCGGCAAGGGCAGCTGCCCTGGCGGCTACCCGCCGACTTGCAGCACTTTAAGGCCCTGACCCTGGGCCATCCCATCGTAATGGGCCGGCGCACGTTTGAGAGCATTGGGCGGGCCTTGCCGGGCCGCACCAACATTGTGGTTACGAGCCAGCTCGACTGGCCCGCGCCGGCGGGCGTGCTACGGGCGCACTCGCTGCCCGAGGCGCTGGCGCTGGCGGCGCAGCAGCCGGGCGGTGCGGAGGTGTGCATCATCGGCGGCGGCGAAGTCTACCGCCAGGCGCTGCCCTCCGTCAATGTGGTGCACCTCACCGAAGTGCACACCACCGTGCCCGATGGCGATGCCTTTTTCCCCGCCCTCTCGCCCACCGAGTGGCGTGAGGAAACCCGCGCCCGCCACCCCGCCGATGCGCAGCACGCCGTGGCTTACAGCTTCGTTACGCTACGCCGGCGGTAGAGAGGTAAATGAGCGGTTGTGTAAATGAGTAAGGGAGGGAGCTAATCCGCTGTCGTTGCGACATGTGGCTAGCTCCCTCCCTTACTTATTTACGCAACTGCTCATTTACCGCAGCAGCACCAGCTTGCCCCAGTCGTTTTTGAAGGCCTGGTCGCCGGCAGTAGTATACTTCTTGTATGCACCGGTGGGGTCATCGATGGCCACGCGGTAGAGGTAGGTGCCGTTGGCAAGGCGGTCGCCGTACTGGTCGGTGCCATCCCAAGCGTAGTCGGTGATGTTGTTGCCGATGTGCAGCGGCCCTAGCTCGTTCATGAAAATCTCGCGCACCACGCGGCCCGTGAGGGTCATAATCTGGATTTTCATGTTGCGCGGCAACTCCTGGCCCGTCACCGTGAACACGAACTTGGCCTTGCTGGTCACCGGGTTGGGGTACGGGTACACGTTGGAGATTTTCGAGGCTTGTATCACCTCAAACTTCACCTGGTAATCCTGAGTGCCGGCGCTGGAATTAGACGCGTCGCGGCCCTGCACGCGCAAAGTGTAGATGCCATCATCGAGCAACTTATTGAGGCCGGGCTGATACTCAAGCCGCGCCAGGCTACCCGCTGTGTTATCGACGGTAAAACGCACCAGCGTACCGTTGACATCGACGGGCACGGGGGCCTCGTTGTTTTTCTGGAGGAACACCGTGAAGAAGGATGCATCCTTGATGAGGCGCAGCCGGTCCTCATCTTTTAGCTGAATAGCGATAACCGGACTAGGGGACACAATCTCACCATCCAGAATGTGGCGGCCATCGACGGCTACGTCCAGCGTGGGGGGCACGTTGTTGTCGCGCACCGTGAATGCGTCCGTACGCAACTCATTATTAAAGAAATACAGCTCGGGCTGCCCTTGAGGCTGCCCCAGGGGTTGCCCCTGCGGATTCACCATCACCCGCACGAAGAACTTGCCAAAGGTGCCGGTCACGTCGAGGCGCACGTTCACGGTGAGCACGCTGTCGTTGGCGGGCAGCTCGCGCGGGGCGGTGAGCGTGGCAGTTTTCACGGCCAGACCCGTATTCACGTTAATAAGCTGCACCAGCACTGGCAGGCGACCAGTAAACGCCTCCTGCGAGATGTTGTCGAACTTCACCGGGAAGGTGAGGAAGCCATTGATGACCGCCTGGTTTTTGAGGCTGGTCGAGTCGTACTTGGTCGTGGCCACCAAGTCGCGGCGCACCACGCCCTCGGGCAAGCCCTTGTAGGTGAGCAGCCACTGCTTGAGCTGCGGCGGCGTGCGGTTCACCGAGTCGCGCAGGGCCAGCTGAAGCTGCATATACGGGTAGGTAGTGGCCGAATACGCGCTCACATCCAGGTTCTTGGTTTTGATGTCCGGGTTCAGTACGGTGGGATTGTTACTGGCATCGTAGCCCACCAGCGCCAGCCGGTAGCTGGCAGTGGGCGTTTCGGGCCGGATAACGTCGAACAGCGTGCGCCACTGCTGGGCCGGGCCGATGAGTGTGCTCGTGATGGTACCCGCCTGGCCGGGCGTGGCCAGGGTGTAGGTAAGCACAATAGGCTGGCTGGCTGGCGAAGGCTGGCTATGGTCGGGGCCGGTTTCGGCCAGGGCCAGGCCGCCAGCGGCCTTTTTTTGCGCCACCAGGGCCCAGGGCTCGCCGTTTTTGAGGCCAGTTACCACCTTGCTACCCAGCAGGTTAGCCACCTGCCGCATGGTGGCGGCCACGTTGGGGTCGGCAAAGCGCAGGCGGTTGGCACTCACCAGCGCCACGTAGCTGCCGTCGGGCACTTTACTCAAAAAGTCGAGCAGCTGGGCCCGGCGCAGGGCGCTGTTGTTGAGGTTATCGAGCGTGTCGGCGTCATTGGCAAAGTGGTAAAACATCTGCCCGGCTGGCCCGCAGGTGGAGTAGGCACCCGGCACCACCAGGCGCTGGAGCGAGTACTGGTCCAACACCGCCAGTACCAGGTTGGGGGCGCTCACCGCGCAGGTAATAATGTCGGGCACGGTGCTGCCCGTGGCAATGCCGTAGCCGCTTACTCCAAAGGTGAAGGGGCTACCCGGCGCACCGCCGCCCGCCGTGCGTAGCGTAAGCGCCTGCTTCTGAGCCGCGAAGCTCCAGCGGTTGCTGGGGGCGGCCACGGTCACGCCGGCCAGCTGGTCGCGGTTGAACTGCCCATTGTGGCTCTGCGACCACCCCCCGCTCAGGGCAGTCGGTAGCACGCGGAAGGAGCTGACCTGCCAGCCGGCATCTTCAATACCCACCGGCGTAGTGAAACGCACGCGCCAGTACCACACCGTGGAGTCGCGCTTGGCGAGCAGCGCCCGCGGGGGCGTCCAGCTGGCGATGATGCCCGCCGAGATGGTCTGGGTTTGCAAGCCGCCGGGGCTGTCGAACGTGGCCACCGAATCGACCTGAAAATCGTAGCTGCGCACCGGCCCGTTGGCATCGTTGCTCTGGGCCGTGAGGCGGGGCCGGTTGCTGGCGATAATGGCAAACTCGGTGGGCGTGAGCAGGGTAATGCCCCGCTTCAGGAAAGAGTAATTGAGCGTGGCCGTGTTATTGGTTTCGTCCAGCTCGGCAATCTTGTTGCGGTAGTCCAGCTCCACGGTAAACTTGTTATCCCCGCTCACGTCCAGCGTACTAGGGTTGGGAATAACGACGGTGTAGGTGGTGTCGCGCTGAAACGCCTGGGGAAACGGCTTTATCCGCTGCCCCAAGCTATTCAGTTGATTACTAAATACATACGTAATCGAAGGGCGCGGCGCTGGGAAGCTGCGCGTCACCCGAATCTCGACCGAGTCGCGCGTGATGCGCAGCGGGTTGCTTACTCCAATGTTGAGCGTAAACTGCGTGGAAGCCGCCGAAATAGCCGCGTCGGGCGCAATGGGGCTGAGCGAGAGCGTAGCATTGCTGACCACCAAATCCGGCTTGGCCGGGGCGTACATGCGCAGCGCCGGGTCGCCCTGCCAGATGGTGCACAGCAGTTGCTCGGTGCCCTGGGGATTGCCCGCGAAACTGGGCACTAGGCGGCGCACCACCTCACGGCGCACCTCAGCGATGGGCCGGCCAAACCACTGCGGGTCGTTGAAAAGTAGCCGGTACGTGAGGTCCTGGGCGGGATTGAGCAAGTATTCGTACGAAAGCCCGCTCTCCGCCATCATGCCAATCGAGCCCTTGTTGGCCGCAAATATCCAGTCGGTGGCGAAAGTGGGCGAGTTGGTAAACGCGTTGCCCGCCGAGCAGCCGTTGTACATCATCACCGGGTACTTTTTGGCGTTGGCATAGCCCGTGGTGGGGTCGTTGATGTTGCCCAGGTTCAGGTCAAACTCCGTGGTAGACCCGTGGCCGAAATACGTAATCAGGGCCAGGCCGGCGTTTAGCTCGGTGGGAATATAGACGGTTACGGGCAGGGCATCGCCCGTGTAGGCACGCTGCGTGGTAGCCACCTTGCCGCCAAAAAGCGGGCGCTCGGCCAGGCGCTTGTACGCATCCAGGTGGGCCCGGAAAGCGGGGATTTCCGTGATGTCATGGCCCCCGCTTATGTGCTGGATGTTTTTGTGCCAAGACTCAGGATTGAGCTGATTGGGGTTAATCTGGGCTTCGTACTCCTGAAGCTTGGTGAGGTACACCAGGGCTTCTTGGGGCGTAGTGGCCACCACCCGGCCCGTAGGTAGGGCGGGCGCGAAGTTGTCGTGCGGCCAGTCGCTCGACAGAAATATGTCGGAGGGCGAACGGGTCGAAATGGGTACCAGGTCCAGGCCGTTTTCACCCAGTATCCGCGCCGTATAGCCCGCGTTGGCCCCATCGCGCCGGTCAGGAGCCTGGTCGGGCACGGGCGTAGCCGTCACCTGCGCGCCGGGCACAATACCCTTACCCAGCAGCAGCAAGTATTTGGACTGCGTAGCCGTCGACCTGGCCGCCAGCCACAAGGCAAAGTGGCGCAGGGCCATGAGCGAGCGCTCGCCGTAGTGAAACTGGTCGTAGAGCTGCGGCGTGGTCACCAGCAGCGTATCGTAGGCCCCGCCCGCTGCCGAGGCGCGGTAATTGGCATAGGCGCGGGCCACGTTGGGCACCGTGCCCGCCGCCTGCAGCAGCTTGGGGTGAGTGATGACGATGAAGCTGGGCTTGGCCGGGTCGATGGCCCGGAAGGTTACCCGGCGGGCGGGCAGCGGCACCACGCCCTGCGCCTCATCGGCGAGCAGCAGGTGGCGCGCCAGCTGGCTGGTAGCATTGGCAAACACGTAGCGCCGGCCAGTGCTGCCCAGCGTAGTGGCGGCCGTGGGCTCCACGCGCTGCACATTCCAGGGGTCTTCCACATCAAAGCCCCGCACCGTAGCCGGCACATTATCAACCTCATAGGTAGCCGGGCCGCTCAGTAGCGAGTCGTTTTGAAAAAAGACCTGCCGGCGATTGGTGAACCACACGTTTTGCTGCGGGGCCGTGACGCGCCACCACGACTGCCGGTACACGTCGGCAAAACGCTGCGGCGGCTGGGGTGCCAGGTCGAAGCTAACCTCTACCTGACCATTGCTGCCGATATCGCTCAGTAGAAAGGCAAAACGCCCACGGCCATAATCAAACCCGTTGTAGGCCACCGCGCCCAGCGTGCGCGCCACGCCCCCGGCCGTGGGCGGAATAACCTGAATATTGGTTCGGTGGGCACTGCTAAAGCCCCCCGCCACCAGGGCTTCCAGGGTGGGGGCCGGCACGCCGGGCGAGGTGGCTACGGCCCGTAGCGCGCTATCAAGCGGGGCGTGGGTCTGGAAATAATACCAGCCTTGGAAAAATCCCTCGCCCTTTTCCAGCCACGGCAGGAAAATATTATCACCCGAGGGATTGGTTTCGGCGTAGTTGGCTACCTTTAGTACCAGCGACGACTGGATGCGCCAGCCGTGAAGCGGACCGCCCGCAGCCACGGGCTGGGCCATGCGCTTGCCGGCCCGGCTGCCCCAGGTTACGAAGTAGGCCGCCGTATCGGTGTAGAAACTATAGTAGGGGTTGGCCTGGTCAATCAGGTTTTTGTAGAGTTCCTTGTCGAGTGCGCCATCGTTACGCTGGCCGTAAAACTCCAGAAAGGTTGAGTTGTCGAGCGTGGCCGAGTTACCACCCTGGTACACCGCTACTTCCTTGCCACGCCGCCACACTTGCAGCTGCGTGGGCGCTACCGCGCCCGCGCCCAGCCGGGCCAGGTAGGCCTGGTCGAGACGATAAAGGCCATCGCGCCAGATTTTTATCTTATAGTATGGCTGGCCCTGCACTATCCATTCGTTGCCGTAGGCCCCCGACTGCGCCTGCGCGCCCGTAGTGGCCAGCGCCAGCAGTAGCAACAGCAACCCTAGTGCACGGCCGCGCAGCATGCGTACCCAACTAGCGGGGTAATAATTATCCATAATATTGACAGTCAATTAATTATCAACTACTGCTTCAGTAACCTAGTTTATCGAGGGCAGCCCCACCGACCGGC
Organism: Hymenobacter arcticus; assembly: GCF_054779975.1. NCBI lineage: Bacteria > Pseudomonadati > Bacteroidota > Cytophagia > Cytophagales > Hymenobacteraceae > Hymenobacter > Hymenobacter arcticus. Next base: position 16,745 of record NZ_BAAGXF010000004.1, on the reverse strand, counting down.
TACCCAGGCCGTAGCCCAGGCTCACAATAAGCGAGTTGGTCTGGGAGGTAGCGCCTAGCTTCTCCACGGCCAGGCGCGAGAGGGCCAGGTCTACGCGCAGGCCGCTGATGGCCACGCCCGCGCCCAGGCTATACTGGCCTTTCCACTGGTCCTGCCGGTCAAACGTGTTGATTTTTTGATAGTTACCCACCCCACCGCGCAAAAACGCCAGGTTGCGGTAGCCAATCTCCACGCCCGCGCGCGGGTCTACGCTCACCGGCGAGGCCGAAATAAGCGTGTTGCGCTGGCCGTCGGTGGTGGCCTCCAGGTCGGCGGCCACGAGGGCTGTGAACTGCGCGGGCAGCTTGAACTGCCGGCCCACACCCAGCACCAAGCGGGGCAGCGTTATCTCGGTGCTGTTAGTAGGAATGGCCTCGCCGGGTATTGTGTTGGCCTTGAACTTGTCGGCGTCGATGCTCCAGGCGTTGAAGGTGGTAGTGATGTCGCGGGCCATTACACCCATGCGCCAGCCGTTGTGGTTGTACTGTACGCCCAGGTCGATGCCGAAGCCGTAGGCATTGGCGAAGCTGCCCACGTTGCGGTAAATGAGCTTGCCGCTGCCGCCCACGCTCAGGCCCGCGGGGCCCAGCTTGCGGGCGTACGACAGCAGCAGCGCGTAGTCGGCCACCGAGAAGTACGTGATTTTATCGTACTGAATGTTCCCGTATTCGTTGATGAGGGCGCGGGTATCGGCAATGTTATCCACGCCCGAGCGCAGCAGCGTCACGCCAATGGCACTCTTGTCATCGAGCGGCATGGCGAAGGCGGCGTAGTCGTTTTTCACCACCCCCGAAAACAGCTCGGAGTGCATGAGCACGCCGTCGTACTTGGCCGCGATGTTGGTGAGGCCGGCGGGGTTCCAGTAGCCAGCGGTAGCGTCGTTGGCCAGGCTCACCTGGGTTTTGCCCATGCCCAGCGAGCGGGCCCCGGCCCCGAGGTTCAGAAACTCGTTGCTGTACTTGGGGGCGCTGGTTTGGGCGCGGGCGGCGGGCGCGGCGGCCAAACCCAGCACGGCACTTATACCCAAGGCAACCGCCCAGGGGCGGCAAGCGGCGGAGAGATGTAGCATAGATGAATAATAGGCCGAATAATGGTCGGGGCAGCAACGCAAGTTACTGCCGGATAGTGCGTAGTCATGCCCGCCCCGCAGGCGAGATAAGCGCAGCAGGCTGATTCAGGCGCAGTTATCGTGCCGATATTGGATGATAGCCGGACTACGATTGCAGGATAGAAATACGAAGCCGCCAATTGCGCAGATTTTTTTTTGCGGGCGGCAACAAAAATTTCTTTACCGAGTATTATGCAATACAAAGTACCTGTCGTACATTTGTACAGTTCCTCACCTACTACTAGCCCATACCGCCCATGAAACTAGAGAACACCCAGGTGCAGATGCGCAAAGGCATCCTCGAATTCTGCATTCTGGAGATAATCGGCCGCGGGGAGGCCTACGCCAGCGACATGCTGGAGGAGCTCACTGCGGCCCGCATGATAGTGGTGGAGGGCACGCTGTACCCGCTGCTCACGCGCCTCAAAAATGCCGCCCTGCTCGACTACGTGTGGAAGGAGTCGACCTCCGGCCCACCCCGCAAATACTACACGCTCACGGAGGCCGGCCGCCAGTTTTTGGAAGAGCTGCGCCAGACCTGGGAAGACATGGCCGTGTCGGTGGGCATTATCCGCCAGCCCCGGCGGCCGCTTTAGGCCCTGCATTTTTCGCTACCCTTTCTTTCTCCGATTTCAACCTGCCGCGCTTCGCGCCTGCGGCCCCTCCCATGAAAAAGAACATCAGCATCAACTTGCAGGGCATCATTTTTCACATTGAAGATGATGGCTACGAAGTACTTAGCCGCTACCTGCACGAGGTAAAGGCGCACTTCGCCAGCTACCAGGGCCACGAAGAAATCGTGGCCGACATCGAGGGCCGCATTGCCGAGCTGTTTGCGGCCCGGCTTTCGGTGAGCAAGCAGGTCATCACCCTGGCCGACGTGGAGGAGCTCACGGCCAAGATGGGCCGCGTGAGCGACTTCGCCCCCGAGCCCGACGAGGAGGACCAGGAGCCGGCCGCCGCCGCGGGCGGCCCCGCAGCCGGCGGCAACTTCGGCCCCAGAGGTCCCTTTGCCACCGGCGCGCCAACGGCCGCCGACGACCAGCCCCGCCGCCTGTACCGCGACTTGGCGCACCGCAAAATTGCGGGCGTGTGCGCCGGCCTGGCGCAGTATTTCCGCGTGAATCCGCTGGTGGTGCGCCTCGCTTTCCTGGCCTTGGTGCTGCTGCCCAACCTGTTTCGCCACCGCTTCCCCTTCCCTGGGGTGGGGCTGTTCGACCGTGACTTCGACTTCCCGGGCCTGGTGGTGGTACTGTATGGCATCTTGTGGATAGCGCTGCCCAAGCGCACCGACGCCCCCGCTCCTATCGACACGCTGGACTTTGGCGGTAAGCTCACGGGCCGCAAGCTCTTCCGCGACACCGACACCGGCAAAGTAGGCGGCGTGTCGGCGGGCCTGGCTGCGTACTTCCGCACCGACGTGGTGCTGGTGCGGGTGCTGTTTCTGATAGGCTTGTTTGCGGGCGGCTCCACGTTCCTTATCTACCTCATTCTCTGGGCCGTAGTACCCGAGGCCCGCACGGTATCCGAAAAGATGCAGATGCGCGGCGATGACGTGACCCTTTCGGGCATTGATAACAGCCTGCGTACCAATGCGTTTGACGCCGACGGCCCCACCCCGCCCAACCGGCCCCTGGGCACCTACCTGGAAAGCGCCGCCCGGCAAGCCAAGCCAGCGGTAGACTTACTAGGCACACTCCTGCGCTGGGCGGTGGGCGGGCTCCTAATTTTTTGGGGCGGCAGCTGGCTGTTTGGGGTGCTGATGATGCTGGGCGCGGCCCTGAGCATCATTCCCTTCACGGCGGTAGAGAGCACCCGCAACGGCTTCATGTTTGACGACAGCTTTGGCGCGCTGGTGCGCAACCTGCCACCCTGGGGGGCCATCAGCGGGGCGTTGCTGCTAGGTATTCCGGGCCTGGGGCTATTGCTGCTGGGGATACGCCTGCTAGTGCGCCGCCCCATAGTGAGCCGCACTGTAAGCCTTTCATTATTAGGACTTTGGTTGCTGGGCGTGGTGGGTAGCACCGCCGCCGGCTTGCAGGTAGCCCGCAATTTCCAAACCAAGGACACTTACACGACTACGGTACGCCTCACCCCCATCCTGAGCAAAGGCATTGTGCTGGATGCGCGCAACGTGGAGGACCATCACCAGTGGGTTGACATCAGCCTGGCCCCGGCCGACAGCAACGCTACGCCATTCGTAGAGGAAGAATTTCAGGCCCGCGGCCGCACCGAAGAGGCCGCTCGCCTTACCGCGCAGCAAACCATTAACTACAACATCACGCAGCGCGACTCGACCATCATTTTTGACCAGGGCACCACGCTCAAGGGTAGCGCGCCCTTCCGCAACCAGCGCCTGCGCCTCACCCTGCACCTGCCCCTCAACAAGGTATATCGCCTCACCCCGCTTTTTGTAGAACACCTGGAGGATGAGGACTTTACCAGCGGCCGCCGCCCCGAGGGCAACGAGTCGCACCGCGCCCGCTTCACCCGCGAAGGCAAGTTTACGTGCCTCGACTGCCCGCCTTCGGACAACGACAGCGACAATGACAGCGCTGATGAAGACGACAACGACAGCGACGAGGTAGTGAACGTGGACGCCAACGGCACGAAAATGAAGGTGCGCGTGAACACCGACGGCGACGTGCCCATCATCCGCGTTACCACCGAAACACCCCAGTTCAACACCAACCCGGCCCACTACGGCGCGGGCCGCAAAACACTCAGCGGCAATGCGCCGTTTAGCGAAGTCGAAGTGCACGGCGCGTTCCAAGTGCTGGTGCGCCAGGGCGATAGCTACAAGGTGGAGGCCGCCGGCCGCACCGGCGACCTCGCCGACGTGCGCCTCGACGTGCAGGGCGACCGCCTGGTGGTGCGCAACCGCAACACCAACGGTATCTTGTCGTCGCTGCGCCTCGACAACGGCCCCGTGCTGGTGCAGGTAACGCTGCCCCGCCTGCGCCACCTCAAGGTGAGCGGCGCCTGCCAGGCCGACGCCCGCGGCTTTCGCGATGAAGACCTGCGCCTCGAAGCTTCCAGCGCTTCCGTGGTGCACCTCGATGTGAACGTGCCCCGCCTCGACCTCGACCTGAGCAGCGCCAGCCAAGCTACGCTCAACGGCTCGGCCAACGACCTCGCCATCGACGGCTCCAGCGCCAGCCAGGTAGAAGCTAAAAACCTACGGGCCAGCCGCGTAACCCTCGACCTAAGCAGCGGCTCGCAAGCCCGGGTGCAGGCCACCGAAGAGCTAAAGGCCGACCTCAGCAGCGGCAGCCTCGCCCGCTACTCTGGCAACCCCGGCCAGGTAAGCAAAGACCTGAGCAGCGGCAGCACCCTGGAAAAGGTAAATAACTAGCTGGTAAGTACTTACACCAGATAATCAACCTTGCTTTAGCAGGTTAGTGTTTTCACCGCAGAAGACGCGGAGGGCTTCGCAGAAGGAACGCAGAAGAACGACTTCTGCGACTCTTCTGCGAAGCCCTCCGCGTCTTCTGCGGTGAAAACAACTGGACTTGAGGTCGGGCCTAGCCACCAATCTGCTTCGCCTTATAGCCCTCCTTGATAAGGATTTCCAGCACCTTGGCCCGAAAATCTCCCTGCACCACAATTTCGCCTTCCTTGGCGCTGCCTCCCACGCCGCACTTGGTTTTCAGGAGCTTACCGAGGGTTTGCAAGTCCTCGTCGCGGCCCGCAAAGCCCGTAATCAGCGTTACCTGCTTGCCGCCGCGCTGCTTCTTATCGAGCTGCACGCGCAGCTGCTGCTGCTGAGGCGGCAGCGTGGTGGCTTCGGCCTGCTCGTCAGACTGATAAGAAAATTCGGGGTTGGTGGAATACACCACGCCCTGCCGGCGCGACTGGTCGTTTTTCATAGCCTCAAAGTTCGGCACCGCCAGCCAGTCTACTCAAAACCGAACACTAAAAAAGGCCGACGGAATAAATCCGCCGGCCTTTTTTAGTAATGCAACGTCTTGTTAAGCAGCCACTTTCTCTTGATTGAGCGCGGCCACAATGCCATCCCAGAGGGCCACGCGGGCTACCATACCCTGGCGGGCTACCTCGGTGGCCTCGTGCCAGCGGGTGGGGTCGGTGCCACAGAGGTCGCGCACCATCTGGTGGGCGAGCGGCGCGTGATGGTCCTCATCCAGCTCAATGTGGCGGTTGAGGTAGTAGATAAACGTGTCGAGCTGGCCCGGGAAGCGCTGCGCCAGGTCATCGACCAGGTTGCGGAACATATCCGGTATCACGTCCTCGCGGCCGAAGGTGAAGGCGGCGGCCACGGCGTGCGGCTGCCCGCCGGCAATAACGCTAAACGTGTGCTTCACAAACTCTTGCACGCTGGCCGGGGCATTGGCCGCGGCCAGGGCGGCGGGCACGCTGGCGCCTTCGGCCAGGGCGGCCAGCAGGCGTTGGGCGGGGGCAATATCGGCCCCGGCTTCCTGCATAGCCCGCAGGTAGAGCTCGAAGTGGCTGGTGGGCCGGCCTTCGGGGTCCACATCGGTTTCCTCTTCCAGCACTATCTCGTTGATGAGGCGGCGGGTGGCGGGGTTGCCCTGCGGCACCCAGGGCAGCGTTACGCAGGTGAGGTCGCGCTGCAAGGATTTGAGCAGCGACATAAAATCCCAAACCGCGAATACGTGGTGGGCCATGAACACCCGCAAGTCATCCAGCGTCTGGATGCGGCGATAGATGGGATGGTCCACCATGCGCTGGCGGGCTGGTTGCAGTTGGGCTTGCAATTCCTGAACAAAATCCTGAGCCATTTTTGTAGAAGTAGATGAGGGGTAGCGAACTACCAGTTTAACAAACCAACGCCCGGCGGGATTCGCCAAAGGCCAACAATATTTATGGGCTGCTACCTGGCACGCAGCCCGCCTGGTACCACCTTGGCTACACGGCCACTTCCAGCGCCAGCGGCAACACAGCCAGCTCAAACTTAGTAGCGTGCCCCAGGTAATCGCCATCGGCGTGGTAGCCGATGGGCGTGGCGGCCCGCACCACGGCGTGCTGCGTGTGGCGGTAAGTGGCCCCGCCCGTGCGGGGCAACGTGCCCAGCGCCATACCCAGCACTACCTGCACGGCCCGCCAGGGTGGCAGCGCATCAATGAGGCACATATCGAGCAGGCCGTCCTGCAAATTGGCCTGCGGGGCGATGTAGGCGTTGTTGCCGTACTGCGAGGCGTTGGCAAAGGCCAGCACGTAGCAGTCGGTGGCCAGCACCTGGCCGTTGGTTTCGACTTGCACCGGCACCGGCCGAAAGTTGCCGTACTCACGCAGCGTTACCCGCAGGTAGGTGCTCACCCCGCGGGTACCGGCCTGCGCAAAGTGCTGGCTCACGTGGGCATCGAACCCCAGCCCGGCCGTGCAAAAAAACGGCCGCCCGTTGATAGTGCCCACATCCATGTGGCTAAACGTGGGCTGGCGCAGCCGCCGCAGCGCGGCGGGCAGCCCCAGCGGCACCCGCAGGTGCCGGGCCAGCCCGTTGCCCGAACCTCGCGGCACAATGCCGAGCGCGGCCCCGTCTTGACCCAGCAAGCCCTGCCCCACCTCGTTCACGGTGCCATCGCCGCCCACGGCCACCACCACCCGGCAGCCCGCCTGCGCCGCGGCACGGGCCAGCTCAGTAGCGTGGCCGGGCCCATCGGTGGGTTGCAGCAGGTAGTCCCTACCGGCCACACCGCCAAAGTGCTGCCGCAGCAGCGCCGGAAAATCGGCCCGGCGGCCGGTGCCCGCCATCGGGTTGAAAATAAAGCAAGTACGTGGCATAACGAGCGCCCCGCCGAGTGGCGGCACCTTTCAGAAAAAACAAAAAGGCCTGCCTAGCAGGCAGGCCTTTCGCAGCTATTTAGTTGCTAAACAGACTATTGACTAACCTACCATTTTCGCACCCAGTTTCTGGATAAGGTCGGCGGTGCGGGTCGAGTAGCCGGTTTCGTTGTCGTACCAACCCACTACTTTGGCCAGGGTACCGTTGGTCGAAGTCAGCTCCGAATCGAAGATGCACGAGTGGGGGTTGCCCACGATGTCGATACTCACAATCGGGTCGGTGGTGTACTCCAGGATGCCTTTCATCGCACCGTCAGCGGCCGCCTTGAGGGCATCGTTGATTTGCTGCTTGGTGGCTTCCTTTTTCAGGATTACGGTCAGGTCGGTGAGCGAGCCGTCCGGCACGGGCACGCGCATGGCGATACCATCGAGCTTGCCCTTCAGCTGGGGCAGCACGAGCCCTACGGCCTTGGCAGCACCCGTCGAGGTGGGGATGATGCTGTAGGCAGCGGCGCGGGCGCGGCGCAGGTCCTTGTGCGGCGCGTCCTGCAGGTTTTGGTCCGAAGTATAGGCGTGCACCGTGGTGATGTAGCCTTTCTCGATGCCAAACACGTCGTCCAGCACCTTGGCCATGGGGGCCAGGCAGTTAGTCGTGCAGCTAGCGTTCGAGATGATGGTCTCGTCGCCGGTCAGCGTATCCTCGTTCACACCAAGTACTACGGTGGGAATGTCGCCGGTGGCCGGGGCCGAAATCACGACCTTTTTGGCACCCGCCGTGATGTGCTGGCCCGCGCCGGCTTCATCCACGAAGCGGCCCGTGCTTTCGAGCACGATATCCACGCCCATTTTGCCCCAGGGCAGCAGCTTGGGGTCGCGCTCGGCGAGGGCTACAATGTGCTGGCCGTTCACGGTCAGGCTATTGTCGTCGTAGCTCACCGTACCGTCGAAGCGGCCGTGTACGGAGTCGTACTTGAGCAGGTGGGCCAGGGTTTTATTGTCAGTCAGGTCATTGATGGCCACAATCTCCACGTTGTCGCGCCCGAGGAGCGACTTGAAGGTGAGGCGACCAATGCGACCAAAGCCGTTAATGGCGACTTTAATTTTTGCCATGATATTGGAAAAAATAGAAAGGATGGCGGGCCACTGCCGCGGCCCAGGTGATAACGCGCTGCGAAGGTACGGGCAGCAGCGGCTTCGGAAGCTACCACACCGTTAATCACCGGCTCTCCCCCACTTTTTCTGCCGGCCAACTAATAACGCTGCATTTTTTCAGCCTGAAAATCAGCATCCTTTGGTATCAGAGGCACTTTTTTATGGCCTCATATTTGGAGGGAAAGCGAAAAGTCGTACCTTTGCATCATCAAAACGGAAAAACGCACCACACACCAACAAAATGGTCCGTTCGTCTAGGGGTTAGGACAGTAGATTTTCATTCTACCAACAGGGGTTCGATTCCCCTACGGACTACAAGAAAGCCACCTCTAAAGGGTGGCTTTTTCTTTGTCTATCAAGCAGTTACGCAAGTATAGCCTCTGCCTTGGGTGACAGAAATTACCCTCCAGGGTGATAATGATTACAGGGCTTCCAGGGACAAGTGCAAAAACGTATCTCGACAGTCTTTGCCAGCAGCGGCAGTTGTGACGTCACGCTCCCTTGCTATTCATAGCTCCGCGAGGTGCCGTAGAAGTTCGTTTTTAAGCCACTGCACGCATAATGTATGCCGGACGCCCTCTAGGTAGCTGTCGTTGATGCTTTGCGGCTCGGTCCAATGCTGGCACACGTAGCTGAGGTAAGCAACCTCCGCTCTGGAATACTGCCGGGCGATGTCGGGCATCTGCTCTAGCTCGGTCTCATCGAACAGGTGGAAGATACGCTTCTCCCAAGCGGAGCCGGTCACCAGTTCCCAGAAGCCTTCCAGCAGTCGCAGGTACGCAGCATTAAGTGGTTTAAGCGCGGGCTGCTGCTTCCGCAGAATGGGCACAGGGTAAAGTAAGCCAGCCGGTACGCGCAGCTTCTCTTCGGCATCAAGCGCTTGCGCGTACCAGGTCTTAGGCTTAGCTGGCTCACTTATCGGCACGGGGATATCCGTAACTGCGGGTTTTGGTGCGGCTACTTCAGCAATGAAGCGCGTAACCTCCGCTACAGCAGCTTCTGCTCGTTCGAGGCTTTCGAGTACCTCCATCACACCTAGCTGAAATAGAGGTGGTCCAACTCGTTGAATCTGCCCTTCTAGCACCTGGGTGATGGCGAGCGAGCGCAGTGCTGGCTCCGCTTCCCGTAGGTACGCATCTGCTTGACTCAGCAGAACACCGGGCACGTCATGAACTATCGCGATGGCGGCTTGCAATTGGTCTTGGAAGCGTGTTGCCGCCGCTACTACCTGGTGCGCCCGCCGCTTCATACTCATTACCTGTCCGGGGTCTTCGTAAGCTACACCTGGAGTATGCTTCAGGGCAGCTTGCGTAGGGGTATCATGGGCTATCCGCCGTAGCGCCGTATAGGTCAACGTGCTCACCTCGATTCGCTCTAGGGTATCACCAGCTGCGTCCACGATGGCTACGGCGTAGTGGCGCGTGAGTGGGACACTACGCTTGAGTTGGCGGGTCCAGGTTTCCAAGTGCCAAGTTGCCTCAGCAGGCTGATAAGCCGTAAGCCGGCTGAGGACGTGTACTTTCGGGTAAGGCTTCAACTTCGTGAGCTATGTACTAGTGATGAGTTATAAATTCAAAAGAGGGGCTCACTCTTTAGAAAGCTCGATAAATCAATTGATGCGTGTGTTTGCTGGGTACCTCCACCACTGGCACTCTTACCCCTAGCTTCAAGCAAGCTGCTTGTTCATCCTTGTCAGCTACCGTGGGCTTATCAAATAGCTTCACCACGTAGAAATGCTTATTCGCAGCCACGGCAGCATATACGTACCTTGGGTCTGACTCAAAGGCACAGTGTCGCTCTGAATTTTGGATTTGAGTTCGAATGAATCGTACTAGCTTCTCTACCTCCGGCTCTTGCATGTAGCGTTTCTCACCTATCAACTCTACGCTACGCAGGGGGGTAGCGTGAAACAAGGAGTCAGCGGCTTCCATCCTAGCTGCTTGGAGCACCGCACCGACAAGTAGCGCCGGGTCGAAGACGACTATCGGCGAGTGGGGGTCTAGTTGGTGTCGCAGCCGATTTAGAGAAGCGACGTAAGCTCGATTTAGCTCCTGCAAGTCGCACGCAGGTGCAAAAGGGGCGGGCTTTACCTGTGCCTGCGTTGCGTGGAGCACGCCCCACCCCAGCAGGGTCAGCAGCAGGCATTGGGGTGTAGCACGCATATTCTTACAATCGGGCTAGTTAGAGAATACCTCCGCGTTGTACATCACGCCCTCGGCGTCCACCACGGTTGCCGTACCAAACCGGGTTACCTTGGGGTTGCGCATGGTAGCATCATGGGGTGGTGAGATGTGGTAGCAGTGGAAAACGTGCCACACCGCGCCGTGCTTGAGGTCTCGGCTCAACGTGTAGCGGAAGGCATTCTCCGCCCAGTAGGGCGAGGCACCCTGGTAGTGGTGGTTAGCTACACGCAGGCGGTCGCCGGGGGTAGGCAGTTCGGTGTTGTCGTGGTGAAACGTGCCGTGGTCGGCGTTGTACTGCGCTTGGATGCGCGCTGCTGCTTGGCACGTCTGGCTGTAGCGCAGAGCCGATAATCCGTGCTGGCGACGGTAATGGTTCACGTCCCGCAGAATGAGCCGTGGGTCAGGCGCGTGCACCATCGAAGCCTTGGTTACAGGAGCAGTCGTCAGCCACTGCCGTAGGGAGTGCCCCGCCAGTAGCCGGGTACCGCCAATGCAGACCAAATAGCCTAGCACGAGTAACAGAAGCACACGCATGGAAATAGTTAACCTACTAATCAATAAGTAATTGCGCAGCCGTAACCGCGCTCATCCTCCACTGAACCCGCTTGCTGCTCGGCGTGCTCGTAAATAATAGGCACTTAGATTTTCCATTTGGCATACACCTTAAGCGGCATGAGATGCAGGGCATGAATCAGGGCATCCGATAGCTCGACCGTACCCAGACCATAGGAAAGTTGACGCATGAGTGGCTATTCTATTTACCCTTCCCCGATGAGCCAAACAGTGCGTAATTGACACCGCTTCATAATGAGAAGCTTACGCCCGCCACCGATGCCGCACGAATAGATGAAGCGCTAAGACCGCCCCCAACCCTAGCGCCTTCGTTGCTGCCTCCACCTCTGGGGCGAGACGCAGTTCGAATCGGTCACGGGCGTACACGAAGAGTGCTCGGCTAATACTTCCGCTTCCTTTACTTCCTACTACACTACCTACGACTCTACCTTGTTGGATAAGCTCGATGGTTAGCTTGAACTTCAACTCAGCCAAGGAGTCCAGGTCGAACAGCGGCTGCTGCTGAGAGCCGGTCACGGTAATGACCTTTTCCAGCTTACCGAATGGATTGGCAAAGCCTAGCACCCGATTGCGGCAGATGCCCAGCAGGCGGTCCTGAGCATCTAGTACATGTAACTCATGCTTGAGACTCTGCATGAGCCCTTTGGCGGGCTTATAGAAAGTGAGCAATTTCTCTCCAGCTGGGTCCAGCAGCACGAAGCGGTAGGCTTCATTATACCAAAGCCCGTCCTTGTACACGCGGTTCAAGTCCGCGTTCTCCTCGAACGTGGCAACTACTTCCCCGGAGTCCAGCGCATAAACTACCGTGTCGTCTTTGAACACCCCCAGCTGCGGCACGGAGAAGCTGCTAGCTGCGAAGGCAGCGAGGGGGACAGGGGGTATAAGGGGCGCGACGGAAACAGGTGCAGCGCCTTCTATTTCTGCGGGTAGTGGGGCGGGCAACGGCGGGGGTCCAGTACGCTTCGGCAGTGGCGGGGGTACCGGCTGGAAGAAGGCAGCTAATTCCGCTAAACTCGCAGCCGGTGCCCAGTCACTCATTTCCGCGTGCCAGACTAAAGTGGTGCCTTGCACGCCGTAGTCTCGGAGCAGGTCGCCAGCGACGGGACCTGCTTGCTGTCCTGCCGCCTCGTAGTAGTAGGTCTTCATAGCAGGTTAATACATATGGGAGGGCGACGTCCGCAGTAGGCGCAGGTTCACATCATAGGTTTCCTGGTGCGTGCTGTGTCCCGTATCCACATCAATCCCGTATCCACATCAATAATGATTTGGTCGCCTACTACCCGCAACCCAGTACATGCCGAACTACCGTTGAGGGTAGTCCCGTCGGTTAATCGATTCCCATGAATATCCCTCACTTGACAACTCACTCGTTCATTGTGAGTGACAATCAGATGCGGTGAATAAGAAAAAAACAGGTCTTTGCCCACTCCGAAACTACGTGGTGTACCTATTTCGTAATGAACAGTTAACCACCCATTATTATTATCGATACTCTCTATGGCATCTGACTGGGCAGGTTCACTAGCGGCAGAGGGTTCCACTGCTAGTTCTTCGTCGTTAAGGCTAGCGTCTTCGTCATGCAGATGGTTGGCGGCGTACCCAATTTCTTTTATCTCTTCCTCCGGCTCAGGTACATTAGCTTGGCGCGCTGTTCTTTCAGGCTCCGTCACATCGGGCTTCGCTCGCGATGCTAACTCGGCACCAAGGGCAAGCAGCACAACTGCCCCTATCTTGAGATTCCTCCCGGTGAATATCGACCGCGCCGGGGTACTAATCGGCACCGTTGGTCGAGGTGGCTTTACGAGGTTAGCCGCAGGCGCTAGAGGGGGTGGCGTTGTAGCAGGGTGGAACGGGGTGAAAAAGACCTGGAGTTCCGACACCGTGCCAGCCGCTACCCAATCCGGTGCTTCCGCCCACCAAACGAGCGTAGCTGCCTTGACGCCCTGGGCAACCAACTGGTCACCTGGCAGCGGTCCGGCTTGCTGCCCTGCCTGTTCATAGAAATACATTCTCGTCATCTCTATCCGACAATTACTTGTAAACCACGATGAGTGACTTGCCTTTAATCAAGTTAATTAAGCGCTCATTTATCTCTGGTTCAGTCATATAGCATGCGGCTGAGAAGGTGCGCCCAGGATGAAAAACGACGCTCCGGCTCCTGGCTAGCGTATTGGTGGGGCTTATCCCATCGATGCGCATCGAGTAACCAAATTTTCCATGATAGGCTTCCGCCGATAAGAAGGAGCCGTAGCAGCTCTGCTCGCTTCCTTCCACATTAGAGAAGCTGGTTGGATAGAGAATACCAGACCAAAAAGCATGGGATACCCGCGATTGGATAACTGTCTCCTGTTTCTGTAAGTCGTAGACATACAGGCGGTCTTGTAGAATGGACCTACGATAATCGATGATGGTCAGGTAGCGTGCATTGCGCAGCTTACTTCTATTCCGCCAATGCTCCTGCTTTGCTTTACTCAACAGTGCTGGGTCTAGGGCTGCCCCCCTACTAAGCCACCCTAGGGAGATGATAAAAACGAGGAGCAACGTGAGCAGCGCTTTTTTCATAGATGCAGCAGGAAGTAAGGTGAATTGTATCGGGACTAGTCGTAGCGAGTGCATTCATGTTGCCTCGTCGCAGATATTCGGTATTTCCTGCGGGGGGGGAAGAGGTGGGTGAGGTACAACATTCATTTTCCACCCTTTACATACTAAGGACATATGCCTCCTGGAACCTACTTTGTTGGCTTGTAATTACACACAGCAAAAATAAGCAGAAGCATTGACACTAGCTCATATCTGAGCCAATTTTTCTCTGCTCGCTGCCCGCTTTTTGTGGTTGTGAGAAACCCAGTTGGCGCAACTATACTTGGGCAGCGGTTAGAGGCGTTGCGCAAGGCAAGAAATATGAGCCAGCAGAAGCTAGCTACCGAGGCAGAGGTCGGGTTAGCAACTATTAAACGAATAGAAATCGCGGCGGTGTCTCCTTCCGTGGACGTACTCATATCCATTAGCCGAGCCCTAGGCATCCACTTAAATGAATTGGTCCATGATGAGGCTATCACCAATGGGGACCAAGATAAATTAAGGTAGAAGCCGTGAGTGGGGAGCACGAGGAGCATCCTCAATAATGCCTTGAGTCAACTTTGCTGGGTACTAGGGTATATTGGCTGCTGCTATGACTCCAAAGCAAACCGAACGCCTCCGCAAGAAGATTACCGACATCAGGCGCGCCCTTGCTGCCGAAAAGAAGAAGTTCGGGGGTTATGATGACAGCCGGGGAATGCGCTACTTCCCTAGCAGGTACTACGTGCAGCTCGGCGACTTTAAGGGCGGGCTCACCTACCTGCGTTGGTTCCACCGCAATTTTCCCGATGACGCGGGCTTTCCTGACTTTCTCTTCGAGTGTACAATCATCCTCTACCAAAGTGGAAAGACCAAAGAGGCGGAGAAGAAAGCCATCGAAACCTACTGCGCCGACATTCACCTCTTTGATGAGTTTCTCGATAGACCCAGCATTCCAGTCGAGCCGTGGGAGTATACTGCCATAGAGAATGACTCCTTCGCAGCCTACTTCGACTCTCTTGGTAAGCAGACTACATTATTGAACTTTGCCGAGTGGCTAACCGCGTTCACAGCGACCGAGCGATTCCTGACTATTAGCAATAAGTATATCGACCTAAACCGGCAGTTACAGGGGGAGCATGATGTAGAGAAGCGGCGTCCGCTTGTCAGGCAGCTTGGGCAGATTGCTCATTCAATCGACTAAAACAATAGCTGATACTTATGAACTCCAAGTGATGAGGCTAATATAGCCAGGCGTTGCTAGCTTGCTTCGGTTAATGCCTAGCCATTCTTTATGAAAGTAAGCCTACTATGCCTTTTGGTACTCTTCGCCTCAACTGTCACTACTAGCTACGGTCAAGCTTCGGAACCGCTAGAAGTTGCCCGACAGATTTTTGGCAAAACCAAGTTTGATGCTATTAAGCGCTACAGCACCGGCGAATATGAGGGTCGCCCCAATGGGCAAGATTTGCCGCCAGGTGCCACCACGCGCTTTCTACTGCTGGGGCAAGACGAGAAACGAGCGGTAGTGGCGATGACCATCCAGGGGGCAGATGGCAAAGCCTTGGATACGTACCTCCACTTTAAGCGCGATACTGTCTGGAAGCTGTCTGCTTTCCGCGCCCTCGCCATGACGGGCATGATTGAGCAGGCAAAGAAGGAGTTAGAGCAGATGACTCCGGCGCAGGTAGACAAGCTAATAGCTAGTTCGGCAGCGAAGAAGGATAAGAAAGAAGAGGTGATTACGTCTAGGGCAGACTACGAATACGAGTTAGGCAATTTTTCCTTAGTCTTGGAGTCGGATGACCGCCTGATAGAACACTTTCGGAAAAATCAAGCTGAATTTGCGCGGTTACGGGACCTTGCACTAGCGCAAGCATCCCCCACCGGAGCTGATGAGATGCGCGGCGCGCCCGTACTCGTTACCGAGCAAGCAGCTTACCGAAAACTATTCATCTCGTCCATCCGCACCGAGCACGCGACGGGCGGCAAGCGCCTGAACTTTCTAATCGGCGGTATTCTGGATAATTCAGTAGGCTATTTCTACGTCACTGACAAGCAGGCGGTCCCCACCATGAATCCGGGCGATGTCATCATGATTCGCGAGATAGGCAATGGTTGGTATTTATATAAGACCACCTGAACCAAACTCATCACCTTATTCGTCCACAACAATTTCATTGCTTCAGTCCCTGTGTCTCCCCTTGATTCGCCTACATCCAATCTTCTAGCCAACGCCTATTCCAAATTCTGGTCCTGGTTCATTCAGAACCAGAGCACTTACTTCCAAGCGGTGCAGGAAGGCACTCACATCCAGGAATCCTTCTTTGACGACCTCTCCCCGGCGCTGGATGCCGTGAAGGAGGGCTTATATTTTCAGGCAGGAATGGCAGACGCCGACACCGCCGAGCTGATAATCTCCGCCGAGGGCGCTATTGAGAATATCATCTTTGCCGAAGAGTTAATCGCGGCTGCCCCAGCGCTCGTGGGGTGGAAATTCACGGCGCTGAAGGAGGCAGTTCCGAATATCGAGGATATTGTCATCCACATGGCGGACTATAAGTTCAGCACTAGCAATATTCACTTCTACCCAGACGCCGACGCCTCCTATCCCGATGAGATTGCCATCACGGTGACACACACCGACCTCACGGAAGAGAACCACGCCACCGTCGAAAACGGCACGTTGATTTTCCTAGACACCTACCTAGGGGAGCTGGCTTTTGCCACGCTGGTAGACCAGGTAACCATCGTGAGCGAGCCCCAGGCGCAGCAGGTGCTCGTCCCCGTCACCAAACTGCGGGACTTCTTAACCTGGCGGCAAAAGGAATTTGTAGAAAAGTATTCCGGGATACGCCACGAGACGGACAACGATACCTACGCTTCGTTCACGGCGGAGCGGGCGGATGGGCAGCCACTCCTTGCCATCATCAACACGGACCTGCTGGAATGGGACGCGAAAGCGTCCCACCCCTGGGTGATGGTGGTCACTATTCCCTTCGATGGGACGCAACGCAACGGAATGCCTGATTCCGAGACTTATGAGCTACTCAACCAATTGGAAGAGGAGCTTATTGCCGAATTACCCGACCATGAGGGCTTTCTCAATATAGGGCGGCAAACCGCCGATGGCAGCCGGGAAATCTACTTTGCCTGCCAAGACTTTAGAAAGCCCTCGAAGGTGCTGTATCAGTTCCAGACCCGCTACGCCGGGACCCTTAACCTCGAATACTCCCTGTACAAAGACAAGTACTGGCAGACCTTCGAGCGATTTAGTGGCTAGTATTCGACTGAGGTGGTCGGGTGCAAATGGACACCGAGCTAAGGTAGGTTGAAAAGGTAGTGAAGTTCGATTTCGAGCGGGGTGC
>NZ_BAAGXF010000003.1:0-541975 GCF_054779975.1 Hymenobacter arcticus | reverse complement strand
AAGCCTGGCTGCTCATTGCCAACATGACCATGTGCCTCAACCGCTTAGCGCCTGCTTAATTCCCTAACACCCTCTTAATGAAGCAGTTCAACCACCGCTGCCTTCTGATTGGAGAAGGCACGGGCCGCCCCGGCCTGAGCAACTACGCCCTGGACCGTATCGAAAGCCTGGCGGCAAGCAGCGAGCCCTACCTGCCGCCACCCGCCAGCCTGGCCAGCCGCTTCGCCGACGTGGTAGGCGTGTCGGTGCCCGCCGAAAGCAGCGTGCCCGAGTTGGTACAGCTGCAATTTCGCGCCGGGCGCGGGCAGTACGTGCGTACCAAGCCCCTGCACCCCAGCCAGCAAGTGCTGGCCGAAACAGCCGATATACTGACCATTACCCTACGCGTAGTGCCCACGCCTGAGTTGGAAACGCTGCTCCTCAGCTTCGGCGACGACGTGGAGGTGCTAGCGCCGGCCAGCCTGCGCGAGCGCATAGGCACACGGCTGCGGGCAGCCGCCGCGCACTACGCGTAGCTAACCTAAGTTGCGGCGTAGCGTGCCGCACTGGCAAGTTTCAGCTGGCGAGGCCGCTTGGCCGGTTGGCCAGCTAGCGCCGGCGGACCGGCCAAGCGTAGCTCGCAACTTGGGTTAGCTAGTTCTTCTTTGGTTTGCGCCCGGCTTTCTTCACCTCCGTAATCGGCGCCGCCGTCACTAGCAGGCCCTCGCGGTGCAGCACATCGCGCAGGCCGTGCAGGGTCGGAAACTCCGTGCGTAGCTCCTGGGCCAGGCGCAGCACGGGCTCGGCGAGGCGGGGGGCGGTGCTGCGCATCGTGACGAGCCAGCGGCCGATGCGCTCGTAGAGAAATGCCCCGCGCTTGGCCTGAGCGCGGCCGTGCAGGTAAGCGGGAAGGCGGGTTTCCAGCTCCCGCATCAGGGGGGTGGGGTCGGCTTCGGCCAGGCGACTCATCGCTATTTCGACGTGATAGGGCGGGCTCACGCTCAGCCACTCCAGGCCCAGCACGAAGGCGCGCAGGCCGGCCGCATCCTGAGTGCGGGCCAGCAGGTCGGCGGCGAAGGCTACGCTGCCGCGCCGGGCCTGGGCGGCGGCCACGGCTTCGTGCACAAAATCAGTTACTGCGCCGGCTGTCAGCAGTGGGTGCAGGGCGTCAAAATCGGGGAGGCTATGGTTGGCCAGGGCGCGGTAGCGCAGGGCGGCGCGGGCGAGGTCGGGGGCCTGGCCGGCGGCGAAGGTGCGCAGGATGTAGTCGGCAAACTGGTCGGGCCAGGTAGCGAAGGCCGTGGCGGCGGTGCGCAGCTGGGCGGGCAGGTCGGCCTGGCTGGTGTAGTAGTGCAGCAGCTGCTGGGCCACGGCGGCATCGGTGGGTAGCAGGGTTTCGGCGGTGGCGGCCCAGGCCGCGTCGTCGGCCAGGGTTTGGGCGGCTTGCAGGCGCAGGCGGGTTTTGGCAGTGGGGCTGAGAACCGGGGCGGCGAGTAGCGGGGCTAGCTGCGGGGCCGCGGTGGCATCGGCGGCCAGGGCCAGCAGCAGCGGCTGCCAGCTGGCTTCGAAGCTCGGCCAGCGGGCGGGCGGGTTGGCCAGGTGCTGCTCCAGCCAGGCCAGGCCGGCCGGCAGCTCGGTGGGCGGCAGCACGGCCGTGAGCAGCGCGTCGGGCCAGCCGGCGGTGGTCAGCACGCCGTGCCACTGGTGCAGGGCATCCTCGCCGTAGTCGCCAAACAAGCCAAAATCGTCGCTGGCCGGCTCCTCTACCTGGTAAATGGCCGCGCAGGCCGTGGCCCAGTAGCGCAGGGCCAGCGTGAGCTGTCCGCCCCGCGCCAGCCCCAGTAGCTCGGCCGCGAAGGGGCCCAGGGCTTCGCGCAGCAGCTCATCGGCCGCTTCCTGCAAGCCATCGCCCTCGTCCTCTTCGTAATAAGAATCGCTGGTTTCCCACATATCCTCGTCAAACTCCAGCGTCAGGAGCGTGTCGGTGAGGCGCGCGGGCAGGCCGGTGAGCAGACGGGTTGGCGTGGCTTCGGTGGGGGCCGCCGGTTGGCCAAAGGCCAGAAACTGCCGGGCCAGGTCCTCGTTTTTGGCCAGGGCCTGCTTGAGAAAACGCAGCCGGTCGCCCTTCCTGCGGTCACCCCAGGCAGTTTTTACGGCCGCCGCCAAGGTGTTGCCAGCCAGGGCGGCGGTGGGGCTTTGGGCAGGCGCGGAACTGAGCTGGCCCCCGTCGTAGGTCTCCAGCACGGCCAAGCCCAACGCCACCTTATGCTTGCAGATGCCGTCGAAGGCATATGGGCAGTTGCAGCTAAACTTGGGCCCGGCCGCCGCCAGGCGCAGCCCCACGCGGTAGGGCCGGCTGCCCCGCACGGTGGCCGCGAAGGCCTCGCCCTCGCGGCGCAGCTTTTCCACCTGGCCTTCGTCGTAAAGCGTTTCGCTCCGCTCGAAGCTGTTGGCGTTGGCAAGGCGGCGCAGGGTCTGGCGGGTGAGCATAGGCGGCGAAGTACGTGGGCCGGCCGGCAAAAATAACGGCACGGCCCGCGCTCCCTGTAATGCCCTACCCACCCCGGCGATAAACCATTCTGAACTGCCGGCCCAGCCCGTACCTTGCCGGCCGGTTCGGTAGTTACCTCACCTTTTTTGGCGCGCTAAACGCCTGCTTCCCATGAGCTATTCGCTGATTTTATTCGGCCTCGTGCTGCTCACCCTCTTCCTGAGCTACGTCATTGTGCCGCAGGGCACGGTGGCGGTGGTCACAGTTTTTGGCAAATACCGGCGCGTGATGATGCCGGGCCTCAACTTCAAGCTGCCCTTTATCGAGAACGTGTACAAGCGCATCTCCATCCAGAGTCGCTCGCTGGAGCTTGAGTTTCAGGCCATTACCATTGACCAAGCCAACGTCAATTTCAAGGCCATGCTGGTGTACGCCGTCTTCGACCAAAGCGAGGAGGCCATCAAGCGGGTCGCCTTCAAGTTTGTGGACGAGCGTAGCCTCATGCAGGCGCTCATCCGCACCGTGGAGGGCAGTATTCGGGCCTTCGTGGCCACCCAGCGCCAGGCGGCAGTATTGAGTTTGCGCGGCGAAATTGTGCTGCACGTGAAGGACCAGCTCGACGAGACGCTCGAAAGCTGGGGCTACCACCTCATCGACTTGCAACTCAACGACATAGCCTTCGACGAGGAAATTATGCGCTCGATGGCTAAAGTGGTGGCTAGTAGTAACTTAAAAGCTGCCGCCGAAAACGAAGGCCAGGCGCTACTCATCACCAAAACCAAGGCCGCCGAAGCCGAGGGCAACGCCATCAAAATATCGGCTGAGGCCGAGAAGATTGCCGCCCAGCTGCGCGGTCAGGGCGTGGCGCTGTTCCGCGAAGAAGTCACGAAGGGCATGGCCCACGCCGTGCAGGAGCTGGCCGATAATAACCTGGACCCCAGCCTGGTATACTTCTCCATGTGGACGGAGGCCATCAAGCACTTTGCCGAGCAGGGCAAAGGCAACGTCATCTTCCTTGACGGCTCCAACGAAGGCCTGGAAAAGAATATGAAGCAGATGCTGGCCATGCAGCACCTTGACCGCCCGGCCGCTGGCCAGGCTCCGGTGGCGCGTTAAGAAATTGTTGCTATCGGCAGCCAGTGGCTTAAAAAGAACTGGAACAAGGCCGCGCGCGTATCTTTGCGGCGAAATAAAACAGGCTGTTTCAGATGAAGCAGCCTGTTTTGTTTCGCCCTCGCTTCTTCCCTGTGCCGCGCTGCCTCCAAGCTGTGCGTGCTGCCACCGCCCGCTGGGTGGCCCGCCGGCCAGGCCGCTCCTCATCCATGAGCTTTTGATTTTCGTAGTGTTAGGCCTCGCACGCGGCTGGTAGCCGCTGCTAAGTCTTTATCAACCAGCTTCCTTTCTCTGGGACCGACCGTTTCCCGGCTTTCACTTTTTCTTCTTATATGAAGCACCTCCTATTCAAAACCGCGCTGCTGAGCGGGGCTGCCGTGTTGGCCGCCGCGCCGCGCAGCCAAGCTCAAAACGCCGACCGCAAGTGGGGCGTGAGCGGCTACGCTACTACGCTGCAATACCGGGGCGACCTGGGCAGCAGCTTCTGGGATGCCCACAACCTCACCTACGGCGGCGGCCTCACCCTGAGCCGCTACGTGACCAAAGGCATCGACATCAACCTGTCGGCCAACCAGAGCACCTTGCGCTACCCTGGCAAAGAGAACACGTTCACCTTCATCAACAATGGCACGGGTGCGGCTTCGGGCCGCCGCTTCTACGCCAACATCAGCACGTTTGGCCTGGGCTTCAAGTTCAAGCTGAACAACGGCTGGGCGCTGAAGGAAGATGCTGTTATTCAGCCTTATATTCTGTTGCAGCCGGGCTACGCGTACATTTATACCCAGCGCTACGCCAACTATTCCAACGCCAACAGCAACGCCTCCAACTACGGCGCGTTTGATGGCCAGGCGGCTTTGGGCCTCACGTTCCGCATCACGCCGGGCTTCAGCATGTTTGCCCAGGCTGGCCAGCACTACCTCGACCGCGACGATAACCGCCTCGATGGTGTGGGGGGCAACTCGAGCGACGATGGCTTCTTCAACCAGTACGACCGCTACATGCAGTTCTCGGCGGGCCTTACCGCCAACTTTGGCAAGGCCAAAGACACCGACGGTGATGGCGTGCCTGACCGCAAGGACAAGTGCCCCGACACGCCTGCTGGCGTGAAAGTGGACGAAGCCGGTTGCCCCCTCGACACCGATGGCGACGGCGTAGCCGACTACCTCGACAAGTGCCCCGACGTGAAGGGCCTCGCGGCCCTGCAAGGCTGCCCCGACAGCGATGGCGACGGCGTAGCTGATGCCGACGACCGTTGCCCCAACACGCCCGCCGGCGTGAAAGTGGACGCCTCGGGCTGCCCGCTCGACGCCGACGGCGACAAAGTACCCGACTACCTCGACAAGTGCCCCGACACCCCCGCTGGTGCCCAAGTAGACGCCAACGGCTGCCCGCTTGACCGCGACGGCGACGGTGTGCCCGACTACATGGACCGCTGCCCCGACCGCGCCGGCCCCGCCAGTAACAAAGGCTGCCCCGAGATTAAGGCGGAGCAGAAGAAAATCCTGACTGAAGCCACCAAGTACATCCAATTCGACTTCGACAAGGCCACGCTGAAGCCCACCTCGTACCCGAAATTGCAACAGATGGTGCAGATTCTGAACGAGTACCCCGACTACTCGCTCAGCATTGCCGGCCACACCGACAGCAAAGGCGCCGACGACTACAACCTGCGTTTGAGCTACGAGCGCGCCGCTTCGGCCCGTGCTTACATGCTGAGCAAGGGCATCCCCGCCGACCGCATTGAGAGCCGTGGCTATGGCGAAACCAAGCCCATTGCCGACAATGCCAAGCCTGCTGGCCAGGCCCTGAACCGCCGCGTGGATTTTGACCCCTTCCTCACCGGCGAGCCCAACTCGGCCGAAGTGAAGTACGGTGCCGCCCCGCCCGAGCCTTCGGAAGCTGAGGTGAAAGCCGCCGCTGCCAAAGCCAAAGGCGCTGCCAAAAAAGCGCCCGCTAAGAAGAAAGCTGTCGTGCGCAAGAAGAAGTAAGCACTCGTTAAGCCTTCTGGCTAGTTTGAAAAGCAGCCCGCTCACGTTGAGCGGGCTGCTTTTTTTATGGGTCGGATGCTAGCGCGGACTACCAAATCTGCGCTACGTTAACGCGGTTAGGTAGGAGCGGGGCCGTTTCTTGGGGCGCCCGGCAAACCACGGCGCACCGAATCGGCTTTAACTTGCAGCCCGGTTGCGACGACAACGGTCGTGGCCGCCAACTTTGCTCTTATGGACGACGCTCTCCTTGCCAGCTACCAGCCCGTTATCGGGCTCGAAGTACACGCGCAGCTGCTGACGCACAGCAAAATGTATTCTTCCGATGAGAATGAGTACGGCTCGCTGCCCAACACCAACCTCTCGGTCATTACCCTGGGCCACCCCGGCACGCTGCCCCGCGTGAACCGCACGGCCGTGGACTTTGCCCTGAAAATGGGCCTGGCCACCAACTGCCAGATTCAGCGCGAGAACCTGTTTGCGCGCAAAAATTACTTTTACCCCGACCTACCCAAGGGCTACCAGATTACGCAGGACAAAACGCCGATTTGCTACGGCGGCCACCTCGATATCCGGCTCGCCGATGGCAGCACGCGCCGCATTGGCATCACCCGCATTCACATGGAGGAAGACGCGGGTAAGTCGATGCACTTGGCCGGCGAAACGGAAACCCTCGTGGACCTCAACCGCGCCGGCGTGCCGCTCATCGAAATCGTGAGCGAGCCCGATATCCGCACCGAGGAGGAAGCCTACGCCTATCTGGCCGAAATCAAGAAGCTGGTCGAGTACCTGGGCATCTGCGACGGCAACATGGAGGAAGGCTCGTTGCGTTGCGATGCCAACGTGAGCGTGATGAAAAAAGGTGCTACCGAGTACGGTACGAAGGTGGAGGTCAAGAACATGAACTCCTTCCGCAACGTGCAGCGCGCCATTGAGCACGAGGTAGTTCGGCAGATTCAGATTCTGGAAGCCGGGAGCGAGGTAGATTCCGAAACCCGGGGCTTCGACGCGGCCAGCGGCACCACCAACGGCCAGCGCTCGAAGGAGACGCTGAACGACTACCGCTATTTCCCCGAGCCCGACCTGCCGCCGCTCATCATCGACGATGCCTGGCTGCACCGCGTGCAGGCCGAGCTGCCGGCCCTGCCGCAGCAGCTCTACGCCCGCTTCACGGGCGAGCTGGGCTTGAGCGACTACGACGCTAACGTGCTCATCGACCAGAAGGAAGTGGCCCAGTACTTCGACGACCTGGCCCGCCTGATGCCCCCGGCCAGCGCCAAAGCCGCCGCCAACTGGATAATGGGCCCCGTGAAGTCATACCTTAACGAGCGGGCCCTGGAAATCAACGACTTCCCGCTCGACCCCGGCCAGCTGGCCGGCATCATCGAGCTCATCGAAGCTGGTAAAATCAACTACTCAGTGGCCAGCAAGCAGCTGTTCCCCTACCTGCTCGACCACCCGCAGGCCAACGCCACCGGCGCGGCCGACGAGCTGGGCCTACTCACCAAGGCCGATGCCGGCGAGCTGGAGGCGCTGGTGCAACAAGTGCTGGCCGCCAACCCCGCCAAAGTAGCCGAGTACCGCGCCGGCAAAAAGTCGCTCACCGGCATGTTTATGGGCGAGCTCATGAAGCTGACCAGCGGCAAGGCCGACCCCAAACTAGCCAACCAGCTGCTGCGGCAGGGCCTCGACGGCTAGCCGGCAAAAAGGGCTGCTGCGGAACCAGTTGGCCCGTTTTTAGCTTTGTGCGGCAGCTGCCAGCTGCGGCCGATGGCGTTTTTATTCTTTGTCAATGACCTCCTTTATGAAACCTACCCTCGTTGCCGTCGCGCTACTCGGCCTCACCAACGCCTGCCAGAACGCCAGCGCCGCCGAAGGGTACGAAATCAACGGCCAGCTGCGCAACCTGCCGGCCGGCACCACGCTCCACCTTTCGGAGCTAACCAGCAGCCAGTTTGTAGAGCGCGGCACGGCCAAAACCGATGCCCAAGGCAAGTTCACGTTCAAGGGTACGCTGCCCGTGACGGCGGCCGTGTACCAGCTTAAGGTAGACGAGCCCAACCAGGTGCTGCTGGTGCTTGACAACAAGACGCGCCTTACCCTCTCGGGCGACGCGAAAAGCCTGGCATCCAGCTACATGGTGAAGGGTTCGAAAGACTCGGAAGTCATTCAGCAGCTGACGCGCACCATGAACGCCAGCCGCGGCCAAATGGAGCGCCTGGGCCAGCGCTACAATGCCGCTGGCTCGGCCGGCCAAAAGGATTCGCTCGCCATTATCGAGCAGAAATACAACGTGTTGCAGCGCGCCACGGCCAACCGGGCCAAGGCCGTTATTCGGCGCAATGCGGGCTCGGTGGCGGCGGGCTTCGCCACGCTCAGCTTCGTGAACCCCGACGACGACTTCGCTTTTGCCGATTCTATCGCCGGCATTCAGCGCAAAACGCAGCCCGGCTCGCCCTTCACCCAGGCGCTGAGCGAGCGCCTGGAGCCGCTGCGGGCCACGGCCATTGGCACGGCCGCGCCCGAAATCAACCTGGCTACGCCCGATGGTAAAAACTTGTCGCTCAAGGGTATGCGTGGTAAGTACGTGCTCGTTGATTTCTGGGCCAGCTGGTGCGGCCCCTGCCGACAGGAAAACCCGAACGTCGTCAAAGCCTACAACCAGTTCAAGGATAAGGGCAAGGGCTTCACGGTGTTCAGCGTGTCGCTGGACGACGATAAGGACCGTTGGACCAAGGCCATCGCCGCCGACGGCCTGCTGTGGCCCAACCACGTGTCGGACCTCAAAAAGTGGAACAACGCCGCCGCCGCTGCTTACGGCGTGCAGTCCATCCCGGCCTCGTTCCTGCTCGACCCCAACGGCAAAATCATCGGCAAAAACCTGCGCGGTCCCGCCCTGGAGGCTAAGCTGGCGGAGGTGCTGAAGTAAGGTTTGCGGCCGTAGCTTATTGGCTTTACTATAAAAAGGGACGTCCGGCATTGCCGGACGTCCCTTTTTTGGGCTGTTCGGACGTAGCGCGACGCTTCCGCCTCGTGCGCGAGCATAGCGAGCAGGCGGTACCGCACGACCCGAGGTGCGAGCTGCTCGCTGTGCTCGCGCACGAAGCGGAAGCGTCGCGCTACTGGCAAGTTGCGCTACTTGGTAGCGGGCGGGGGCTGGTAGTCTAGCGGCAACAGGTCGCCCATCTGCATAAAGCCCCAGTATCCCTCACTGAGTAGTGCGAGCGGGTCGGTGGGGGTGCCGATGGCATCTAGCTCGGCCTCAGTATTTTGGGTGAGGTGTAATACTGATGCCTGCTCGCGCCCCGGCGTGAGTGTGAGGCTGAGCTGGTGGTAGTTGGCATCGGGCTTGGCTCGTAGGTAGGTCACGGCCAGTAGGTCGGGGAAGCGGAGCCACACCCGGCCGGCGGCGGCCCGGCGATAACCGGCGGGTGGCAATAATGGCGCAAACAGGTAGTTAAGCACGCGTGGCTGCTTCAACGCTTGCCAGATGGAATCGGGCAGGCTGACTTGGCCGGTTAGCTGCCCCGCTGCCAACGTGAGGCGGCGCACGCTGTCGGCCCGGGCCCAGCGGCGGTTGGGCACGCGCCGCAGGCGCTGCACCTCGAAGCCCGCCTCCGCTACTTGGTTGGCGTGTACGCTACGCAAAAAGTGCAGCAGCGAGCCCGCGTAGGCGCGCTGCCGGTTGGCAGCCCAGCGCCGCTGCCGGGCGGTGCCGCCCGGTAGCTCCCGAAAGGCAAGGTGGCTGAGCGAAGTCACGGTTTGCTCGTCGCGGGCAAAATTGGCCTGGAAGTCGAGGTCGTAGAAAATGAGGCGGTAGCCCAGCGCCGGGTTGTCTACTTCGAGGGCATGGGGTGCGCTGGCCGTGAGCACGTTGCGCTCCGGGTCGTAGTCAATTTGCACGGCATCAGGGTTGCGTACCCGGCACTGCTTGGCTAGGGTGGAGGTGCCTAGGAACAGCTCCAGGAAGCGCTGGTAGTCGGCGGCCCGGTGCGGGTTGGGGCGTACCACCACTTCGGCCAGCTGCTGGGCGGCGGGCGGCAGTGCCATGTCGAAGGGCCCGACAGCCCCCGCGGCGACTACAAGGGCCCGCTGCCGAAGCTGATACCCTAAATAAGTGGCTGCCAGCTCATAATGCCCCGCTGGCACGCCCGTCAGCGCGTAGTGGCCCTGCGCATCGGTAGTGGCCCCGCGCGTAGTATTGGCCAGAAACACGCTGGCAAACGGCAGCGGCTGGCGCGTGAGCGAGTCGCGCACCGTGCCGCTGATGGTAACCTGCGCTGCTGCAGACAACGCGCACAGCAGCTGCAAAAGAAGAATTCGGAGTAGAAGCACGGCGCAAACATACGAAACTCCCGTAGTAGTACGAATAATTCGTACTACTACGGGAGTTTCGTATGTTTGCGCCGCTTATAAGTTAATAAGCCGTTAACGCCTGACTATTAGCGCGCCGCGTTCCCCTCATGGATGCTAATGGCGTAGCCGCCGCCTGGGGCGCAGTACTGCGTCAGCTTCGACGCGCTGGTCACTTTCACGGTGCGGATAGCGTAGGCCTGCGGGTTTTTTTCGTAGTGGGCGTTCTTGCCATCGGCGTAGATGGTGGCCGTGTACTGCTTGCCGGGGTCGAGAAAGCTCAGGCTAATGGCCGAGGTGCGGCCCTGCTCATCGCAGGTGCTGCCCACAAACCAGCTGCTCTTGCCCTTGGCCTTGCGAGCGATGGTGATGTAGTCGCCGGGCTCGGCTTCGAGCACGTGGCTGTCGTCCCAGTCCACGGCCACGTCTTCGATAAACTGGAAGGCGTCGAGAAACTTGTTGTAGGTTTCGGGTAAGTCGGCCGCCATTTGCAGGGGCGAGTACATCGTCACGTACAGGGCTAGCTGCCGGGCCAAGGTGCTGTGCACAAAGGACTTATTGCTGGGATTGTAGGCACTGACTTTCGTCTGAAAAATGCCAGGCGTGTAGTCCATCGGCCCGCCGATGAGGCGGGTAAAGGGCAGAATGGTGGTATGGTCCACGTTGTTGCCCCCGAAGGCCTCATACTCGGTGCCGCGGGCCGCCTCGTTGCCGATGAGGTTGGGGTAGGTGCGGGCCAGGCCGGTGGGGCGCACGGCCTCGTGGGCGTTCACCATGATTTTATACTTGGCCGCCTCCGTGATGGTGTAGAGGTAGTGGTTGTTAATCCACTGACCGTAATGGTGTTCGCCGTGCGGCAGAATGTCGCCCACGTAGCCGCTTTTCACGGCACTGTAGCCGTTATCAGCCATGAATTTATAGGCTTTATCGAGGTGGCGCTCGTAGTTGCGCACCGAGCCGCTGGTTTCGTGGTGCATGATAATTTTGATGCCTTTGCCGGCCGCGTAGCGGTGCAGCTCCTGCACATCAAAGTCGGGGTAGGGCGTCACGAAGTCAAACACGTAGTCCTTGCTCTGGCCAAACCAGTCTTCCCAGCCGGTGTTCCAGCCCTCCACCAGCACGGCGTCGAGGTGGTGCTGGGCCGCGAAGTCGATGTACTCCTTCACGTGGGCCGTGTTGGCGGCGTGCGTGCCGTTGGGCTTGACCTTGGCGTAGTTGGTGGAGTCCAGCTTGATGTTGCCGCCGTTGGTGTACGACCACGTGCTTTTGCCGGTAATCATCTCCCACCACACGCCCACGTATTTGGTAGGCTTAATCCACGAAACATCCTGGTATTTAGTGGGTTCGTTGAGGTTGAGCACCAGCTTCGACTCCAGAATATCGCCGGCTTTATCGCTCACAATCACCGTGCGCCAGGGCGACAGGCAGGGCGTTTGGAGGTAGCCTTTGTTGCCCTGCGCGTCGGGCGTGAGGTGCGATTCGAGCACCATATTCTTATCGTCCAGCTCCAGCGACATGGTCGAATAGTCAATCAGCGCCGCCTCGTGCAGGTTGATGTACAGCCCGTCGGGGCTCTTGAGCATGAGGGGCGTTTGCAGGCCGGTGGGCGAAAACGTGGTTTGCGAGGCGTTGGGCGTCACGGCCTTTTTCATCAGGCCGCGCACCTCCGACAGCTTCGAGGTGGTGGTGCTGTACTCCTGCGTGTCGTAGTCGCCGGGCAGCCAGAAGGCCTTGTGGTCGCCGGCCAGGGCAAACTGCGTGCGCTCCTCCTTCACCACGAAGTAAGCCAGCTCGGGCTGCTTGGGGAAGTCGTAGCGAAAGCCCAGCCCGTCGTCGAACACCCGGAAGTGTACCAGCATGGTGCGCTTGGTGGCGGCCTGCGTAAGCGTGACAGTCAGCTCGTTGTAATGGTTGCGGATGGTTTTAACCTCACCCCACACCGGCTGCCAGCTTTGGTCAAACGTCGTTTTCTTGGCATCAGCCACGGCAAAGCCGCTGGTCAGGCCCGGCCCCTGCTTGAGGTCTAGGCCCAGCTTGCTGGTTTTGATAACCGGCCGGCCCTTGTACGTGAGGCTGTAAGTGGGCACCCCGCCGGCTTGCAGCGTAAAATTGAGCGTGAGCTGGTTATTGGGCGACTTAATCTCCTCGGCCTGCGCGCGCAGGCCCAGCAAAGAGAGGCAAAGCAGCGTTAGTGCGAGAGGAGCAGGCCGCCAGTGGGTGGGGAAGGATAGGTTCATTGGATGGGAAATGTAATAGACTGATAATAACTTATGTATGGTGCTTGCGCGGCGCGCTATCGGCGCTGCCCGGGTGCATTAGCAAAGAGCTACCAGCAAGCAGCTAGCCCAAAAACATGCGCTGCAAGCCGCCCCACAGGCGCTTCTTGAGGCTCACGTCGTACTCAATCATCTCTACTTCGGCCCCGGCCAGGTAGGAGAGGCCCACGGCCGGAAATTGCACCGGCTCGTAAATCTGGGTGGTGCGCACGGCCACGTCGAGCAGGTTTTTGCCGAAAGCCAGAATATGGGTGGCGGCAATTTCCTTGCGCAGGTTTTGCAAGGCCACCGGGTAGTTGCCTTCCACGTTCACCAGCACCACGTCGGCCATCACTAACTGAATGGCTTGCAGTAGCTTATTGAGAAAAACATTGCGCGGCAACTTCTGAAATTGCTCGGGCGGCAGGCGTACCAGCAGCACTACACCCTGCGCATTGCTGCCCAGCGTGGCAAACTTTGTG
Source organism: Hymenobacter arcticus (assembly GCF_054779975.1). Classification (NCBI taxonomy): domain Bacteria; kingdom Pseudomonadati; phylum Bacteroidota; class Cytophagia; order Cytophagales; family Hymenobacteraceae; genus Hymenobacter; species Hymenobacter arcticus. Next base: position 529,317 of record NZ_BAAGXF010000003.1, on the reverse strand, counting down.
AGCAGGTAAGGCGCTACGGGTGGGTCGGTGGCCGGGCCCGGGCCTTTGATGGCCGGCGGAGCTACCGGCTCCGGCTGGGGCATCGGGGCCGCTGCTACGGGCGGCGGCACCGGCGCCGCCCGGGTTACCGGGGCCGCCAGCACAGTCGGCGGTACTGGCTCCGGCCTGGCTATTGGCGCCACTACTGGGCTCGGGAGTACCGTGGCCAGCGAGGGCAATTTGCCGGGTAGAGCAGGTAAGCTGGGTAGGTTGGTTATGGCTGGGGGCGGCGTTGCCGGGGGCAAGGCGGCGGCCACTGGCGCAACACTTGCAGCCACTGGGGCGGGTAGCGCGGTGGCCACAACTGGCAATGCGGCGATGGCTTCCACGGCCGGCTCGGTAGCCTCGTGGGGCATGTAGAGCGTAACGCCGGTGTAGAAGTTTTGCAGGAAGGCCAGGGTGCCGCTTTGCTCGTCCTCAGTCATATATGTGAGGTGTTAGGCCAGTTCAAACATAGCTTTTAGCTCGGCGGCATCGCTGGGCTTCATGCGGCCGGCGAGCACTAGGCGCAGCTGCCGGCGGCGCAAAGCCCCGTCGTAAAGGGCGATTTCCTCGGCGGTTTCGGGCAGGGCCTCGGGCACGTCGATGGGGCGGCCCGACTGGTCGACGGCCACGAAGGTGAAGAACGCCTCGTTGGTTTTGAGCTTGGTGCCGCTGGGGATATCCTCGGCCCACACGTCGATGTGCACCTCCATGCTGGAGGCGAAGGCGCGCGTCACCTGGGCTTGCAGCGTCACCACGTTGCCCAGGCGGATGGGGTCGCGAAACGATACGTTATCGACCGACGCCGTCACCACGATGCGGTTGGAGTGCTTTTGGGCGGCGATGGCGGCGGCAATGTCCATAAGGTGCATCATGCGGCCGCCCATCAAGTTGTTGAGGGTGTTGGTGTCGTTGGGGAGCACCAGCTCGGTCATGATGACGAACGAGTCGGAGACGGGGCGTTGCTTGCGCACTTTCGTTGGATTAAGAATTGGCAATGAAAAAGGAAGAGTGAGGTGGGTGGGAAGGTGCGCAAAGGTACGGCCGGTGGCAATGGGGCAAGAGGCAGGTCTTCGGCAGGAAGAAGCTAGAAGAAGGAGGCGTCAGGCTGCTAAGGATGCATGCCAACTTCTACCTCCTTCACTTAAACCGCCCAGCCGGCCGCGCCGAGCAGGGGCACGAAGCGGCAGTCGCCAAACTCCTCGCGCAGATACGACTCGGGCCCCTCGCGGGTGATGCGCAGCAGCTGTTGCTGGCCGGGGTCGGCGGTGCCCACCGGCACCACCAGCCGCCCGCCAATGCGCAGCTGCCGCAGCAGGGCCGGCGGCAAGCCCGGCGCACCGGCCGTAACCAGGATGCCATCGAAGGGCGCGTGGCCCGGTAGGCCCAGCGAACCATCGCCCAGGTGCAGGCCCGCGGTGGGCAGGCCCAGCGCCGCCAGCCGCTGCCGCCCGCGCTCAAACAGTACGTGGTTGAATTCTATACTTTGCACATTATCAGCCAACTGGCATAGCACCGCGAACTGATAGCCTGAACCCGTACCCACTTCCAATAGCTGCTGCCCGGGCCGAATACCTAGCAGCTCGGTTTGGTAGGCCACGGTGCTGGGCTGCGAAATCGTTTGGCCCTCGCCAATGGGAAAGGCCTTGTCGTGGTAGGCGTGGGCCTCGAAGGCGGGCTCAAAAAACAAGTGGCGTGGCACCGCGTTGATGGCCGCCAGCACGCGCTCGTCGCGGATGTTGCGCTGCTCGCGCAGCAGCGTGATGAGGGCCCGGCGCTGGCCCCGGTGGCGGTATGAATCGGGTAGAGGTTGGATAAAGGAAAGCAGCTTAGTGAAAAAAAACGGGCCTATTAGGCAAGCGCAAGCTGAACCTAGTGACCCGCAACAGCCTGAGAGAGTAGCTAAAGGCCTACCTAATCGAATGGCAGGGTGAACAAATAACCCGCAAAGCCAGGTAACTGGTCTATTTTTGCGGGGTCCGCTGCAAAATTACACCCCATCTGGCCCGCCCCTTGTCGCTTCGTCGAATTCAGTACATCAAGCTTGTGGCGGCCGACTTTGGCGCGGCGTTGCTGGCCTGGGTCGTATTTTTTCTGCTGCGCAAATACCTACTGAGCGAGTTAGTGGACTACCGCTTCACGGAGAATGCGCTGGTGTACCTGGCGGGGGCAGCCGTGCTGGTGGCGCTATTCTGGACCACGCTCTACGCGCTGCTGGGCGAGTACCGCGATATTTTTCGCAAATCGCGCCTGAGCGAGATTATCCGCCTAGCACGCGTGTCGCTGCTGGGGGCGGTCGTCATCTTTTTTGCGCTGTTGCTCGACGACCAGGGGGTGAGCAACTACCACGCGTATTACAAGACGTTTGGGTCGTATTACCTGTTGCATTTTGCCATCACGGCGGTGCTGCGTACCTGGGCCGTAAGTAGCGTGCAGCAACTGGTGCGGCGGGGTGATATCTCCTTTCCTACGCTGCTGGTGGGGTCCAATCAGCTGGCGCTGAGCACTTACACCGATTTACAGCACACGGGGCGGCACTTGGGGCTGCGGCTGGTGGGGTTCACGCCGATGGGCACTACCGTGGCGGCCGAGCTGGCCCAGGCCTTGCCCGCGGCCGGCTCGTACCAGCAGCTGCCCGAGCTGATTCAGAGCCTGGGTATCGAGCAGGTTATCATCGCCATTGAGCCGAGCGAGCACCGTCGCATTCAGGAAATTCTGAATTTGCTGGAGGGCTCGGTAGTACGCATCAGCGTGCTGCCCGACCTCTACCAGATGCTGCTGGGGTCGGTGAAAGTCAACCACGTATTTGGCACGCCGCTCATCGAAATCAAGCAGGATTTGCTGCCCGTGTGGCAGCAGGTGCTCAAGCGGATGCTCGACGTGGGGGCTTCCAGCGTGTTTTTGCTGCTGGCCTGGCCGGTGTACCTGTTCACGGCGCTCATGGTGCGCTCGTCGTCGCCGGGGCCCATTTTTTACCGGCAGCCGCGCATTGGTCGGCACGGCGTGCCGTTCGATATTATCAAGTTTCGCTCGATGTACGTCGATTCGGAGAAGCAGGGGCCGCTGCTCAGCTCCGACCACGACCCGCGCATCACCAAGTGGGGCCGCTTTATGCGCAAGGTGCGGCTCGACGAGTTTCCGCAGTTCTGGAACGTTATCAAGGGCGATATGAGCTTGGTGGGGCCGCGCCCCGAACGCCAGTTCTTCATCGACCAGATTGTCAAAATCGCGCCCCACTACCGCCACCTGCACCGTGTGCGCCCCGGCCTCACCAGCCTGGGCCAAGTGAAATACGGCTACGCCGAAACTGTAGCCCAGATGGTGGAGCGCCTGAAATTCGACATCCTCTACATCGAAAACATGAGCCTGGCCATGGACTTCCGGGTGCTGCTCTACACCTTTAAAATCATTCTGGAAGGCCGGGGCAAATAAAATCGCAGATTTAGACAGATTGCGCTGATTTCGCTGATTCGAACGGCGCGGTTTTGCCCCGCTTGACGCTAGTTCAAGCTTGTTTGCTGGTCAGCGTTCGCCTCAAACTACTATTTCTTTGTGTCAAGGGCTCTATGTCCACAAGCTTTTTGTTCTCAACAAGTACCATACGCTACTGGTAGTTACCAGCAATAGCGCGCCGTTCGAATAAGCGAAATCTGCGCAACCTGTCTAAATCTGCGATTTATGTTTACCGGAATAATTGAAGCCGTCGGCACCGTAGTAGCCGTCGAAAACCAGGGCACCAACCGCCATTTCACCATTCAGTCGCCCTTCGCCGGCGAGTTGAAAATCGACCAGAGCGTGGCCCACGACGGCGTGTGCCTCACGGTGGTAGCGCTCGACGTAGCCGCGGGCACCCACGTGGTAACGGCCATCGATGAAACCCTGAAAAAGACCAACCTGGGCCAGTGGGCACCCGGCCGCCACCTCAACCTGGAGCGCTGCCTGGCCGCGGGTGGGCGCTTCGACGGCCACATTGTGCAGGGCCACGTCGATGCCACCGCCGAGTGCCTGCGCGTGCAGGACCAGGATGGCTCCTGGCTGTTCCGCTTCCGGCACGCGGCCGGCCCGCAGCGCCTCACGGTGGAGAAGGGCTCCATCACCATCAACGGTGTGAGCCTCACCTGTTTCGAGAGCACCGACACGGAGTTTTCGGTGGCCATTATTCCCTACACCTACGAGCACACTGGCTTTCACCAGCTGCAAGCCGGCGAGCTGGTCAACCTGGAGTTTGACATCGTGGGCAAGTATGTGGCCAAGCTGCTGGCCAGCCAGGGGCTTATTGCCAGCGTAGCGGCGTAAGTGATTGCCAATGAGCTAGTAAAGGGGAGGTGGCCAGGACAGGTCGCTTCCCTTTTTATTTGCTGCTAAGCGGCTATTTTGCGGGATGCCACTCTCCATCTGGCCTTAATCGCCGGTTATGTAGGGTCGAGAATACTTCCGCTCCTTGCGCGCTTAAAAATGCGTCCGCTGATTGAAAATCAAGGCAATAGCTATTCGTGAAAGCTTCAAATTGCCAGCGCACCAGCAAGCCGGCGCCATTCAAATAAGGCTCCGCATACGACTCGAAGCCGGGCAGTAATTTCTGCTGTGCTTCCTCTTCGGTGAAGGCTTTAACCACCAGCAACCTGTCCTCATACGTTTGCATTCCGTTCGTTGCGTTCTCAATTTGAATAGCGAACCGGGCCTGAATGCACCAGAAAGACGGTTCCGGGTCTACCTCTCTAGGAACCAGGTCCTCAATGCTCTCGATAGTTATCCCGCTCACAAACGACTGTTGTAAGAGGGGTGGCAGCTGGGATAATCGCAGGTGGGCCGTCAGGCCAGTAGGCCTATTGCGCGAGCCTATGCGCGTGAAAGACATAACCGGCAGCAAGGCCACCAAATATTGGTAGGCTTGCCGGTAGTAAGCAGCTATTTGCCTACCTCGCTCACGCGGGGCAAGATGAACAACGAATTGGTAGCCAGGATACGCTAAGTGAACTTGGACAGCCGCGAGCTGAGGAAGCATATGTAGGTCGGCCCCGACTAAGCCCCACAGCTCTAACTCAGCTACCCCAAGCTTTTGGAGGTACTCCATTTTACAAATTGCAGTTTAAATCTGATAATCTTAATTCTGAGTTGCTGCAACCGACTGCTGCCCATCCCAGCGCCGGAACACCCAGCCCGCGCCCGCGCCTAGCGCCGCGCCCACCAGCCAGCCGCCCAGTACATCGAGGGGGTAGTGGGCCGCCAGATACACACGGCTGTACGAAATCACCGCGGCCCAGACGAACACGCCCGCTTTAAGCGAGCGAAAGCGGCCGGCGGGTAGCGTAAAGAGCAGAAAGACAGCGAGCCCCATCGCGTTGGCGGCGTGCGACGACATGAAGCCGTAGGCCCCGCCGCATCCATCGGGCAGGTAGAGCTGGGTGGCCAGGTCGGCGGCGTGGCAGGGGCGGGGGCGGGCTGCCCAGGGCTTGAAAATGCGGCTCGTAATGCTATCAGCCAGCGCCACAGTGGCGGCCAGCAGCGGCAGTAGCAGCAGCGCCTGGCGGCGAAAATGGTAGATGAGCCAGCCCAGCAGCACCGTGTAAAACGGAAACCAGACCTTAATCTGGGACGCAAACGTCATCACCGCGTCCAGCAGCGGCGTGCGGGCGTGGTTGATGGCCAGTAGCAGCCGGTGGTCGAGGTCGGTGAGGAGGTGTAAAAGGGAAGAAACGGACATGAAAATACAATTGTCATTGCGAGCCTGCGAAGCAATCGCACTAATAACGAGGCGTGCGGATATCGGGCGGGTGCGATTGCTTCGCAGGCTCGCAATGACAGCCGGCTGCTACGTTGCTACACCCACTCCACACCCTTGCGCAGCCAGCCGAGCGTAGAAGCCTCGTGCGAGCCGGGGGCGGGCGGGGCGGGGTTGTAGCTCCAGCCGCAGCGGGGAGGCAGGCTCATGAGGATGCTCTCGGTGCGGCCGCCGGTTTCGAGGCCGAAGCGGGTGCCGCGGTCGAAGGCCAGGTTGAATTCGGCGTAGCGGTTGCGGCGCAGGGTTTGCCAGGCTTCCTCGCGCTCGCCGAAGGGCAGGGCGTGGTTTTCGGCCATTAGCTCGGTGTAGAAGGGCCCGAACACCTCGGCCACAGCCTGCACGAAGCTGAACAGCTCGGCCGCCGTGCCATCCTTACCTACCGTCAGGCGGTCGAAGAAAATACCGCCCACGCCACGCGTTTCCTGGCGGTGGGGCAGGTAGAAGTAGTCATCGGCCCAGCGCGTAAACTTGGCGTAGTAGGCCGGGTTGTGGGCATCGCAGGCGGCTTTTAGGCGCTGGTGAAAGCGCTGGGCCTGCGTTTCATCCACGTAAATGGGGGTGAGGTCGATGCCGCCGCCAAACCACGCCTCGCCGTTGCCGGCCTCGAAGTAGCGCACATTCATGTGGATGATGGGCACCCGCGGGCTGCGCGGGTGCAGCACCACGCTCACGCCAGTGGCAAAAAAATGCGGGTCGGGCATGTGCAACTGCCGGGCAGCGGCGGCGCTCATCTCGCCCTCCACGGCCGAAAAGCCTACGCCGCCTTTTTCCAAAATAGCCCCGCCCTCAAACACCCGCGAGTGGCCGCCGCCGCCGCCGGGCCGCTGCCAGTCGTCTTGCCCAAAGCGCACGGCGCTGCCGTCGGCGGCTTCGAGCTGGGCGCAAAGGCGGGTTTGAAAATCCTGGAGCCAGGTAGTTATAGCGGTGCGGGTGAGGGACATAGTGGAGTAAGAATCGGTTGTCATTGCGAGCGCAACGCAGTGGAGCGAAGCTAATCTTTCCTTTTACATTGGATTAGTAACCCTGGGCGACAAGGAAGGATTAGCTTCGCTGTCCTTCGGGTGCCGCGCTCCACTGCGTTGTGCTCGCAATGACAACCCGCCCCAGGCGTTAGCATTTCCTTACAAAGGTCGGGCGAACGCGTAATTTTACCATCCCCACTGGCTCTACCCACCCCTGTTTTTATGCTGATTGATGCCCCCGCCGCGCCCGCCGTGGCTACCCCGGCCGTGCCCGCGGCCCTACTGCAACGTGCCTACTTACTGATGCACACGGCCGCCGAAATGGCCGCGCTCTACGAAGCCCAGAAAACCGTGGCCGCTCGCTACGTGCACGCCACCGCCCGCGGCCACGAAGCCGTGCAGCTGGCCGCCGCCGCGCTGCTGTGGCCCACCGACTACGCCACGCCCTACTACCGCGACGATGCCTTGCTGCTGGGCCTGGGCCTGCGCCCCTACGAGCTGATGCTGCAATTGTTGGCCAAGCGCGACGACCCTTTCAGCGGCGGACGCACCTACTACAGCCACCCCAGTCTGTACCGGCCCGAGTTTCCCATCATTCCGCACCAAAGCTCGGCTACGGGCATGCAGGCCATTCCGGCCACGGGCATGGCCCACGCCATCAGCTACCTGGAAAGCCAGGGCGAGGACCTGCTATCGCCCGACCCGCGCGATTTCTACCTCTCGGGCCAGCCTTTGCCGGGGCTGAGCCAGCTAGCTTCAGCGGCCCCAACTAAGCCGCTGGTGCTCTGCTCCATCGGCGATGGAGCCATGACGGAGGGCGAGGTGAGCGAGGCGCTGCAAATGGCCATTTTGCACCGGCTGCCCATCGTGTACTTGGTGCAGGACAACGACTGGGGCATCTCGGCCACGGGCCGCGAAATGCGCGCCATGGACGCCTACGATTTTGCCGCCGGCTTTCCCGGCCTGCACCGCGTGCGGGTCGATGGGGCCGATTTCGAGTCTTCGTATAATGGTTTGAGTGAGGCGTTTGCGCACGTGCGCGCGCGGCGCGGCCCCGCCCTGGTGCACGCCAAGTGCCCGCTGCTGGGCCACCATACCAGCGGCGTGCGGCGGGAGTGGTACCGCGGCGACGACCTCACCGCGCACCAGCAAAACGACCCGCTGCCCCGCCTGCACCAGCGCCTGCTGGCCGCCGGCGCTACCGAGGCCGAGCTAACCGAGCTGGCCGCCCAGGCCCGCGCCACCGTGGCCGCCGACTGGGCCGCCGCCCAGGCCGCGCCCGACCCCGACCCCGCCACCTTCGCCGACCACGAGTTTGCGCCGCCCGCCGTGCTCACCGAGGCTGGCGAGCGCGCCCCCGCCGGGGCCGACAAAGTGCTGATGGTAGACGCCGCCCTGCACGCCGTAGACGATATTTTGCGCGAATTCCCCGAGGCCCTGTTCTACGGCCAGGACGTGGGCGGCGAGCTGGGCGGCGTATTTCGCGAGGCGGCGCTGCTGGCTAAGAAGTACGGCGAGAAGCGCGTATTCAATACACCCATTCAGGAGGCCTACATAGTGGGCAGCACGGCCGGCATGGCGGCCGTGGGCGCGCGGCCCATCGTCGAGATTCAGTTTGCCGACTACATCTGGCCGGCGCTCAACCAGTTAGTGGAGGAGCTGTCGAAATCGTGCTACCTCAGCATGGGCAAGTTTCCGGTGCCGGCGCTCATTCGGGTGCCGGTGGGGGCCTACGGCGGGGGCGGGCCCTACCACTCGGGCTCCATCGAGAGCACGCTGCTTACCATCCGGGGCATCAAGGTGGTGTACCCCAGCAACGCCGCCGATATGAAGGGCCTGCTGCGCGCCGCTTTTCTTGACCCCAACCCGGTTATTATGCTAGAGCATAAGGGGTTATACTGGAGTAAAGTGCCCGGCACCGAAGACGCCAAAACCACCGAGCCGGCCGCCGGCTACGTCATTCCGCTGGGCCAGGCCGCCGTGGCCCAGGCTGCCGCTGCCGACAAATTAGCCAGTGGCGAAACGTGCGTGGTGGTCACCTACGGCATGGGTGTGCATTGGGCTCGCGCCGCCAGCCGCGACTACCCCGGCCGCGTCGAAATCCTCGACCTGCGTACTCTCAACCCCCTCGACTGGGACGCCGTACTCGCCGCCGTGCGCCGCCACGGTAAAGCCCTGGTGCTCACCGAAGAGCCCCTGCTCAACTCCTTTGCCGAGAGCCTGGCCGGGCGCATCCAGCGCCACTGCTTCCGCCAGCTTGACGCGCCCGTGTTCACCCTCGGCGCGGCCAACCTGCCCGCCATCCCGCTCAACGTGGAGCTGGAAAAGCAAATGCTGCCCAGCGCCGCCAAAGTGGCTGTAGCGTTGGGTGAACTACTTGGCTATTAACGTAGTACTAATAAATTAGGATATACGCAAAAGCCGTTTGCCATTGCGAGCACCGCGAAGCAATCGCATCCGAACGACACTCGAACAGCTCGCGCTGGTGCGATTGCTTCGCGGTGCTCGCAATGACAAACGGCTTTTGCGTAAGCCCGCCAACCAAAAGGGACCCCGATGACTAGTCATCGGGGTCCCTTTTGGTTGGCGGGCTTACCTAAGGGCAAGTGCTGCGCCCGGCAGAGGCTACTGCTGATGCAACAGGCGCAGCGTTTGGCCGGCTACGCGCAACACACTCACGCCCAGCGGCAACGCCTGAAGGTTGAGGTCGTGGGTTTGGCCGCCGGCCAGCGAGTAAGTAGCCAGCAGGCGGCCGGTCAGGTCGTAGACCGTTACGGCGTAGGGGCCGGCGGGTAGCGCCGTGAGGTCGAGGGTAGTGGCCGCGTCAGCAGGGTTGGGGTAGAGGGCCACCGTGGCCAGGCCCGCGCCGCCCAGGCGCACTACGCGCACCGGCGAGTAGCTGGCTGTGCCATCGGTATCGACCTGGCGCAGGCGGTAGTAGAGCAGGCTGCCCGCGCGGGCGGCCTCAGCATCCACATAGCTGTAGGCGGCCCCAAGAGCGCTATTGCCGTGCCCGGCTACCGTGCCCAGGCTAGTGAAAGCGCCGCTAGCCGTAGCCCGCTCCACGTCAAAATAAGCGTTGTTGACCTCGCTGGCGGTAGTCCAAGTGAGCTGCGCGGTGCGGCCGGCGGCTGTGGCCACGAAGCTGCTCAGCACTACCGGCAGGGGGCTGGCGTTGCTGAAATTAACTACCGTAGGAGCCGGCGCATCAGCGTTGGCCGAGCTGGGCAGCGTGGCTCCCGTGGTAGAGCGGTCGGTGGCCAGCACCTGGTCGGGCGATACCAGTGAGCCGTCGCTCAGCTGCTGGTAGCCACTGTTGGGGGTGGCGCTGGCGGCGCTGGCATAGGCCGTGTTCTGGGCTTGGCTGGGTACGCTGCCGGCCGGGTACGTAACGCGGGCCGTGAAGGTGAGCACGGCCGTTTGGCCGGCTTGCAGCGACTGGGTGCCCGGCAGCAAGCCCGTGTTGCCCTGCTGGCCGGTGAAGGCCGCGTTGGCAGCCACGGCGGTTCCCGCAATAGTAGCCGTGGGCCCCGCCGTGATGGCTACGCTAATAGCCCCCGGAAACGTGACATTGCTAGTACCCGCGCTGGCCGAAAACAGAAAGTCATTGACCTGAATGTTAGGGTCTTCGGCGCTGCTGGTGTTGCGCAGCTGAATGCTGAACGGCACGTCGAACACCGTGGCGCTGCGCTTGTTGATGGCGCCGGCCGCCTTCACTACGTCGAGCTTTTGGGCCGGGAAGGCGCAGCTGGCCCCGTCGCCCTGGCTGGCCGTGTTGGCTGTGCCCACCGACGTGGTGAGGCCCGTGACCAGGTCGTAGATGAAAAACTCACCCTCGTTGCTGGCCCCGTAGAGCGTGCCGCTGGCATCGAAAAAGATGGAGCCCATGTTGCCGCCCGTGGTGCCGGTGCTCAGGGCCAGCACCGGCTTGCTGGCGTTGGCGCTGGCCAGGTCAATGCGGTAGAGGTTGTTGGGGAAGCGCGAGGCGTAGAGGTAGCCCGTGGAGGGGTCAAAGGCAATGTCGCCGCAGTTGGCCGCGCTCGCCAGCGGAATGCCCGCTGCCGTAAACGTCTTTAAGTCAGCCCGGTAGATGGTATTGGTGCTGTTGTTGGCCAGGTAGTAGTTGCCCTGGTTGTCGGCCGTGGCCGAGTTGAAGGCCTGGGCCGGCAAGCCCGGCATCAGGCCCAGGTTCATGGCACCGGTCTGGCTGAGCTGGTACACCTGCCCCACGTTGGCGCTGCCGGCCGTGGTATTGATACCCACAGCGTAGAGGTAGCCATCCTGCCCGCTCAGGGCCAGGCTATTGAGCCGCACGCCGGTGTCGTAGAGCAGGGTGGCGGTGTAGTTGACCGCGCCGCCCGCGGTGTTGCGCACCAGCCGAAACAGCTGAGCTGTAGCGCCTACCTGACTAATCTGGTAAAACTCGCCGCTGCACGCAAACGGCTGCCCACCCACCCGCAGTTGAATGGTACCCTCATTGCTTCTCACGGCCGGGCTGCCCGCGCTCGAAATGGTGTAGGTAACGTCGGGCACGCTGCCCATGAAGCCCGCGGCAGGCGTGAAGGTGACGTTGCCGGCCCCGTCGCTTTGCAGGGTGCCCGCGGCCAGCACCCGCTGGGCCTGCACGCCGGGCTGGGTCAGGTCGAGGTCGAGGCTCAGAAAGTCGAAGCCCGCGCCCGACACGTCGTTGGCGGTGGGCTGAAATGTGCGGGCGGTTTGGTAGGTAACCAGCACAAAATCGTTGTTGGCGATGGGCCCCACCGTCACCGTAATGCTGGCCCGGTTGGAAGCCGCACCTAAGGCATCGCGCACGAAATACGTGGTGGTGCTGGTGCCCGAAAACGTGGCCAGCGGCGTAAACGTGACGTTGCCCAGGTCGTCGGCCGTGAAGGTGCCCTGCCCGCTCACGGTGCGTGTGGTGAGCCGAGTAGCGGCGGTATTGGTGGTAAAATCGACCGTGGCCGCTAGTGGTAAACCCGTGTCGTTGGCCGTGACGGAAAAGGTAACGGCGGCGTTGCCCGGCGTGCTGGCGGCGTCGGGGTTGGCTACCGGGGCCGCGCGGGCCGCCAGCCAGCTTCCAAGTAAAAGGAAGGTGAGTAACAGATTTTTCATTCAGTTGAATTTTGAAGAAATTCTGCAAATTTAGCCCGCGCTCCCTACTCCTGTATTAGTTGATGATGCTAAAATTAGTAATTATTAGTTGTTTAATGCAAAACAGATGGAGCTTTCAGCTGGTAGGCGCAGGCTGGGGCGCTGCCCACCCGGCGCGGCTTGTGCCACCGCCCGTGCCCGCCGCGCCCGGCTTACCGGCGTGCGTTAGAACGGATAGCCCAAGCCCACGTTCACAACCGTCTGGTTATCCGTATGCTTCACGGCATTGCGCAGGCGCCAGGGCTGGCCGGTTTCGGTGGGGTCAAATACCTTGGTAGCTACGTCGAAGCGCAGGATTAGGAAGGTAAAGTCCATGCGAACGCCGAAGCCCGAGGCCACGGCAAACTGCTTGTAGAAGCGGTTGACCAGGAACTCGGCCCCCGGCCGGTTGGTGTCGGGCTGGAGAGTCCAGACGTTGCCAAAATCAGTGAATAGCGCACCCTTGATAAACGAATACACTGGGAAGCGGTACTCCAGCGAGCCCTCCAGCAGCACCTCGCCGGGCTGCTCGGTGTAGTAGTCGCGGTCGCCGCCGGGCAGGCGCGTGGCGTAGGAGCCGGTGCCCAGGCGGCGTGGGCTCCAGGCGCGCACGCTGTTGGAGCCGCCCGCAAACAGGTACTTGTCGTAGGGAATAATGAAGCGGTCTACCGTGCCGCGGCCGCGCTCGCCGGTGGTATCGGGCGTGGTGGTGAGGGCGTGGGCCAGGCCCCCGTTGAGGCGCCAAGCCAGGTAGGTGGTGGGCGAAAGCTTGTAGTAGCGCCGGTAATCGACCGTGATTTTGGCAAAGTTGTACACCGACAAGCCGGTTCTGGTAAACCACGACTCGTTACGGTACAGCCCCCGCGTGAGGCCGCCCAGCTCGGCAAACACGCGCAGGTAGCTGGCATTGCGGGTCTGCGTGAGGTCGTTGGAATTATAAAGCGAGGTGAAGCTGAAGCTGGGCTCGTAAATGGGCTGAAACGAGCGGTAGAGCGGGCTACCCTGGTTGATGCGCAGGCTTTCAAGCCGGTTGCGGTAAAACGGGCTGATGACGGGCGTGCTTACAATGCCCAGGTCTACGGGCGTGAAGATGAACTGCTGGTACGGGCTGGTTTGCCAGAGGTAGTCAAACGTAAACTCGGTGTTGCTGCGGGTGTAGTAAGCGCTTCGGGTATAAGTGGTTGACAGGGCAAAGCGGGTGCGCGGCTGGTAGTCGGCCAGGAAATTGCCTAGCCGAAACGGCACCAGAAACTGCGGTACCAGCAACGCCGCCGTAGCCCCGTACTGCACCGTGTAGGTGGCAATGCTCACGCTGTCGTTGCCGAGCTGGGCCAGCTGGCCCTCCAGGCCGGCGCGGGCGCTTAGCTCCAGCACCTCGGCCCCGCCAAAGGGATTGCGCCACTTGAGGCGGAAGTTGGCAAAAGGGCCCACCTTGGTAGCCACGTAGGTGCCGCCAAATTCGGTAGTTTCGGAAAAGCGCGGGCTAGGCGAAGTAGTCACAATGGCATCAAGCAGGCCAGGGGCTGCCGGGCCGGTGGGCACCGTGGCGGCTGAGCCGGCCGTGAGCGCCCGGCTGCTGTCGGCGGCCACGCCCTCGGTGCCGCCCCCGCTGGCCTCGCCAGCGGTGGGGCGGTCGGTTACCTTGCGGTAGCTCAGGGTGTTAAACCGGAACATGTCGAGGCTCGAAAGCTGGCGCTGCGTGCGTTGGGTGCGGGCCTGGCTGTAGAGCTGGCCGGGCCGCACCGTTACCTGCCGCGCCAAAATGCCCGGGCTAATGGGCAGCGGCCCGCGGCTGGAGAAGATGATACTATCGAGGCGCACCGTGTCGCGCGGGATAGCGTTGCGGCCCACGCGCCGCAGCCGGCGCGCACTCAGCGAGTCGGCCACGGCGGCGGGCGTCACGCCCGCCGGCATGTTGGCCGTGGAGATGCGCCCCGTGGCCGAGCCCACCGCCCGGCCCGACACGTTGGTGCTATCGGCGGGGGCGGCTACCCGGCCGCCGGCGCGGCGGCCCGCCCGCCGGGTGGTATCGCCCGAGGCCAGGCGTAGGGCACGGTTCTGGCTCACGTCGGTGAGCACCGTCACGTTGCGCAGGCGGTAGGCGCGATGCCCGCCGGGCGGGCTGGCAATGAGCACGCGCAGCCGCACCTGGTTTTTCTCGAAGCTGGTATCGGCTTCCAGGGTGATGTACTGGGCCCGGAAATCGTAGTAGCCCGCGTTTTTGAGCAGCGCTTCGAGGCGCTGCCGCTCCTGGCCAATCACGTCCTCGTTGTAGGCATCGCCCACGCGCAGCACGGTAGCGCCTTGGGCCCCGGCCACCACCCGCGCCACCCCCGAGTCAGGAATGCTGCGCGTGAGGCGGCTATACGTAAAATCTTGACCCTCTTTCACTTGGTAAGTAACTGTCACGAGCCGGTGTAGGCGCTGCCCGGCCGAGTCGCGCAGCGGTACCGGCCGCACGGGTTTGCGCAAACCCACCGCCCGCAGGGCGCTGGCAATGAGGCTGGGCTTCGAGCGGGCCGAATCAGTAAAGCCGACTTGCGCCCGAAAATATCCCTGCGAGCGCAGGTAGGTATTAAGCTGGTCCACGGTGCGCTGGCTCAGCGTGGGGTCGTAGATAACGGGCGGCTCGCCCAGGCGCATAATGGAGTTGCCCTTGTCGAGGGCCGTGCGCTTGCGGGCCAGCAGGCGGTTGCGGTGGGCCAGCACCTTACCGGTGCGGGTGGAATCGCCCGTCACCCCGGCCAGCCGGCCGGCGTACCGGTCCTTTATTTTGGTGAGCCGCCGCTGAATGCGGGCCGAATCATAAAACGAATGGCCCAGCTGGTACACGGCCAGCTTGGGAATGGGGATAGTGCGGTTGGGCTTTTGCTGCACCAGCGTGAGCAGGCGCTCCTGCTGAGCCGTGCTCAGGCCGTCGCTTTCCACCTCCACCTTGGTGAGCAGGCGCTGCTGGGGCGTGAGCAGGCGCAGCGGCGAGCAGCCCACCGCCACCAGCAGGGCCACCACGGCCAGCAGCAGCCCAGCGGCCAGGCTGGTGGGGCCGATGCGCGGCCGGTCGTTACTTTGTTGTCCTAATGGTTTCAAAAGCTCTCGCCAAATACGTTCGGTCGCTACACCAGCGCAAATATCGGCAACGCCACGCCGCCTTCCTGGTCGAAGGTGCGAAAAGCGTGCTAGAATTGCTCGGCTCGGGCCTCGAAATCGAGCACTTGCTCGTTACGCCCGCCTTTGCCGGGCAATTGCCGCCCACGCCCGGCCTGCCGGTGCAGCTGGCCACCGAAGATGAGCTCACCCAGCTCGGCACCCTGCAAACCAACGCCGCCGCGCTGGCCGTAGTGCGCCGCCCGCCCGAAATACCGCTGCCCGCCGCCCTGCCCGCCACCCACCTCGTGCTGGCCCTCGACAACGTGGCCGACCCCGGCAACCTGGGCACCCTCTGGCGCCTGGCCGACTGGTATGGCCTGCCCGGCCTGGTGCTGAGCGAAAACTGCGCCGACCCCTTCAACCCCAAAGCCGTGGCCGCCAGCATGGGCGCCTTCGGCCGCGTACCCGTGTGGGCCGACCGCGACCTCGCTGCCTGGTTGGCCGCGCTACCAAAAGAAGTTGCCGTATACGGGGCTGATTTAGAAGGTGATAACGTGCATAAACTGCACCTGCAACCAGCCGGCGTGCTGGTAATGGGCAGCGAAAGCCACGGCCTCAGCCCCGAGGTGGGCGCGCAGCTCACGCGCCGGCTGCACATTCCGCACGGCCCCGGCGGCCGCGCCGAGAGCCTCAACGTGGCCGTGTCGGCCGCCATCCTGCTGGATAATTTCTTTCGGAATAGCTAAGTAGCGCGAAGCTCCGGCTTCGGGCGCGAGCGCAGCGAGCATCTGTGCTAGGGCGAAGTTTCTGCCCCGGCTGCTCGCTATGCTCGCGCCCGAAGCCGGAGCTTCGCGCTACATGTTAATTACCCAATAGCCGCACGCCGAAGCTCACCGTTTGGGCCTGCGGGCCCTGGCCGTCGCGGAAGAGGTTGTTCAGATTATACTTCGCAAAGAAGGTTACCGACTTGTAGCCCAGCACGCCTTGCAGGCCGTACTGCCAGTCGTTGAGGCCGTAGTTGCCGTAGTCCTTGTCCTTGCGGGTATTGCCGTCTTCGAAGTATTTGAGCTTGGTCCAGCTGTTGAGGCGGTAGCCCACGAAGCCGCCGGCCCCCAGGCGCAGGCTGGTGCGGTGGTGCTGGTCGTGCAGGTTGAGCTGAAACATCAGCGGCACAGTGAAGGTGGAAGTGGCCAGCTTGGTTTTCTGGTACTGGCGGCCATTGGTTTCGTTTACTACGCTGGTTATCCCATTAATATTCACCCACTTTGAGTTGCCTTCCAGCATGTAATTGTTGAAGGCAAATTCGGGTCCGAAGATGAGGTAAAGCGGGCTGCGCCGCCCGCCCAGCCGCTGCTTGAAGTCGAAGCCCAGGTTGACGTAGCGCGAGCCCAGCGTGCGCAGGTCGGGCCGGCCGGGGCCGCTGCTTAGGTTGGTGAGCGCGTTCAGTCCCAGGTCAAACACAAAGTCGGTAGACGACGATTTGCGGTCCCAGCGTGCCTGGCGCATCGAGTCGCGGCGGGCCTGGCGGGTTTCGGAGTTGCCCGTCACGTACGTTTTTTTGCCGTCGTGGTCGATGCGCATCTGCAAGCCAAAAGCCTTGTCGAGGGCCACATCTACGCGGCTGGTGCGGTCGCCGGGCTGGCCGGGGGCCTTGTGAGTGGTGATGCGAATTTCCTCGGGCAAGTCTTTGCCCGGCTGGTCGCGGTTGGGGTGAAACTCCATCGTGGTGCGGTCGGTGGTGGCCACCTGGGCCGCCGCATCGGCCTGCTTGATGTAGCCGCCCAGCCGGGCCACTAGTGAGTCGAGGTGGTACTGGGGCAGCTGGCGCAGCTGGGCAGCATCGCGTACCACCAGCGTCATAATAGCCTTATTGGGCAGCCGCACCACAATGGTGTCGGTGGGTGCGGCGGCCAGGGGCAGCTTGGGCAGGGCCAGCGTACGGGCCTGCGCACCAGTAGCAGCGGCGGCAAAAAGCGCCAGCAGCGCAGCAGAAAAAAGAGCGGGTTTCATCAGTGAAAGACGTTGAGAAAAGGCTGTGAAAAGGAAGGCTGCCCCGATAAAAAGGCAAGGAAATCGAAAACTAACACCAGTAAGTAAGCTAGCGTCGGCGGCTACAGGGCAATGGTCTTGCTGAGCGTGCGGCCGCCGAGGCGGGCGTGCACGGTCAGGGTTTCGGGCAGGCCGGCGGTGGCCTCGGTCAGGCTCACGGCTTCGCCGTGCACTAGGTGGTCGGCTTGGCGCAGCAGGCCTCCGAGGCGCAGGCGAGGCCGGCGCTGGGGGGCCGCCTCGGCCACTACGGCGGCGGCCGGGGCCGCGGTGGGGCGGGCGGTTTCGGGGCCGCGCCGCACATCTACTTCAATCACGCCGGCTGGGGCAGTGGCGGCCGTGAAGGCCGCTACGGCCAGGGCGGCATTGTCACGGGGGGCGGCCGGACTACCGATTGTTGTCGGGGCCTCCTGCGAGGTAGTGCAAAGCTGGTCGACCGGGGCTTTCCGCCCCCCGGTGGTGGCCAGCTGGCCGGTGGCCGCGTCCGGCCGCCGGGTTGTTGGGTGAATGCTACTAGCTACCTGGGGTGCCGTGGCGGGGCGGCGCGGCCGGGTAATAGTGGCTATCGGGTGGCTAGATGGGGAAAGGGGAGGAGCCGTTGCCTGGCGAGTAACATTTTCTTGATTTTTTTTAGAAATGCTGGTTTTGTTGCCCGCAATTGATTTATTATCAATAATTTGTGCTTCTAGCGTCAGGGTTGATAGCACCTGGCGGCTGGGTGCGCCAGGCTGCGCAGCCGTAGCGGATGCTGCCGGCCGAGGGTTCGTAGTAGCGGTAGCCACGGTGCCAGCCAGCCGCCCCAGCTGCCCGCGCCACAGCCCGGCGCCGCCTGCCAGCAGCGTAAGTAGAAGCACGGCGGCGGCCGAGTATTGCCACCAGGCCACCACCCGGCGGCGGCGGGGCCGGGGGTGCAGGTGCTCGTCTTCCAGGCGCTCCCACAACTCACGGCGGGGCTGGGAAGCATGGCCGCCCAGCCCCGTCCGAAACAGGGTGTCGAGGCGCTCGGCCTCCGCTAGCTCGGCTAGCCGCTGCTGCAAGCCGGGGCCGGGGGGCGTGGCGTGCCCATCCAGCTGCTGGCGAAACAAGTCGTCGAGGTCGTTGGTGGCCATTATATTATAAATTATTGTTTGTCAAGTAATTACTTAATACCGTTTTAGCCTAATTGCTCGTAGCCAATTGGAGGCGGCGTTGCAGCATGGCCCGCGCCTTGCTGAGCTGCGACTTGCTGGTGCCCTCCGAAATGCCCAGCAGCTCCGCGATTTCGGGGTGCGAGTAGCCCTCCAGCGCGTAGAGGTTGAACACGGTGCGGTAGCCGGTGGGCAGGGTTTGGAGCAGGGCCAGCAACTCTTCGGCTTGCAGCTGGGTATCGGCGGTGGCGGGGGTGGTGGCCAGGTTTTCGGGCTGCGCAAAGTCCTCAAACGAGAGATGCAGCGGCTCGCGGCGGCGCAGCTCCATGAGCGCCTCGTTCACCATGATGCGCCGTATCCAGCCCTCAAACGAGCCCTCTTGCCGAAACGTGGGCAGCGCCCGAAACACCTTGGCAAACCCCAGCAGCAGGGCCTCCTCGGCGTCTTCGGGGCGCTTTAGGTAGCGGCGGCACACGGTCAGCATCAGTCCCGCAAACTGGTTGTAGAGCTGGCGCTGGGCGCGGGGCTCGCCCCGCAGGCAGGCGGCAATGAGGTCGGGCTCAGTCACGGAAAAAGGTAGAAGTAGGGCAGCGGCACGAAGGTATTTGGGGCGGTAGATGCGCGGGTGAGTGCCGGGGTTGCCTGACGATTGGAAAATTACCTGCGAAAGCCAAAAAAGCTCCGGCTGGCGGCCGGAGCTTTTTTGGCTTTATTCACAAGGAGTTGTCTGATAGCTACTTATCGTACTGCCCCACGCTCAGCATCACCAGCGTGCAGGCTTCCTCGGTCATAATGCCCTGGGCCTGTGCTTTTTGCTCCAACTCGGGGTTTTCGGTGCCGGGGTTGAAGATGATGCGCCGCGGCTTGAGGCTCAGGATGTAGTCGTACCAGGCGGGCTGGTTTTGGGGGCCCACGTAGAGCGTCACGGTGTCGATGCCTGCCTCGGTGGGGCGGTCGGTATGAATGTCAATGCCCGCCACCTGTCCCTTGCGGATGCCCACGGGCACTACTTCGTGGCCGTGATTTTTGAGCGAATGCACAGCCTTGTAGGCGTAGCGGTCGGGGTTGTCGGTGGCACCGAGAACTAAAGTCTTCATGGTTTCTAAGTTAAAATGCATTTGTCATGCTGACAAAGGAAGCATCTCAGCAGGTTAGTTCAGTTAGCCATGTTCTACCCTGACAAGATGCTTCCTTCGTCAGCATGACAAACATGGTGGTTAACGTTTTCTAGCGCCCCACGGATACGGCCAGCGCCTCCGCCACGCGCTCGCCGTCCATGGCCGCGCTCACGATGCCGCCCGCGTAGCCCGCGCCCTCGCCGCAGGGGTAGAGGCCGGCCACCACCGGGTGGCGCAGGGTGTCGCTATCGCGCGGGATGCGGACGGGCGACGAGGTGCGGCTCTCCACGCCCACAATCTGGGCCTCGTTGGTGGCGAAGCCGGGGATTTTGCGGCCGAAGGCGCGGAAGCCCTGCCGCAGCCGCTCGCTGAGGGCGGGGCCGAGCACGGCGTCCATCTCCACGCTCACCAGGCCGGGCTGGTAGCTGGTTTCTAGTAGGCTGGAAGAGAGCTTCTTCTGGAGGAAATCGCCCAGCAGCTGGGCCGGGGCCAGCTGGGTGTTGCCGGCCAGCTGGCAGGCGCGCTGCTCTATTTCCTGCTGCAAGCGCAGGCCGGCGAGCACGCCGTAGCGGGCCACGTCCATGTCGGCCAGCTCCACGGCGGCCACGATGCCCGAGTTGGCAAAGCGCGAGTCGCGGCGGCTGGGGCTCATGCCGTTCACCACCACCTCGCCGGGTGCGGTGGCCGCCGGCACAATGAAGCCGCCGGGGCACATGCAAAACGAAAACACGCCGCGCTGGGCGTCGCGCACCTTCGTTTGCTCCACCAGCGCGTAGCTGGCGGCCGGCAGCAGGCCGCGCTCGGGCCGCCCGTACTGCGCCGCATCAATCAGGCTTTGCGGGTGCTCGACGCGCACGCCCAGGGCGAAGGGCTTGGCCTCGATGGCCACCCCGCGCCGGTGCAGCAGCTCGTAGATGTCGCGGGCCGAGTGGCCGGTGGCCAGCACGGTGGCCTCGGCCTCCAGCGCCTCGCCGGTGTGCGTGACCACCCCGCGCAAGTAGTTGTTTTCCAGAATTAAATCCTCGACCCGCGTCTCAAACCGCACCTCGCCGCCGGCCTCGATGATGGCGTCGCGCAGGCTCTGCACCACGGCGGGGAGCTTGTTGGTGCCGATGTGGGGATGAGCATCGACCAGGATATCGGGGGTGGCGCCGTGCTGCACCAGCCGCCGCAAGATGCGGCCCACGTCGCCGCGCTTGGTGGCGCGGGTATACAGCTTACCATCGGAGTAGGTGCCCGCGCCGCCCTCGCCAAAGCAGTAGTTCGAGTCGGGGTTCACGAGGTGCTCCTTGTTGAGGGCAGCCAGGTCGCGGCGGCGGGTGCGCACGTCCTTGCCGCGCTCCAGCACGATGGGCTTGATACCCAGCTCGATGCAGCGCAGCGCCGCAAACAGCCCCGCCGGCCCCGCGCCCACAATGAGCACCCGCCGCCGCGCCTGGCGCACGTCGGGGTATTCAAACCACGGCCCCAGCAGTTCGTGGGCGGGGGCGGGCGTGGCGCGGTCGTACACGTCGGCCCGCAGGCGGATGAGGGGCCGGCGGCCCCGCGCATCGAGCGAGCGCTTGCGAATGTGCACGAAGTCGGCTTCGCCGGGGCGCAGGCCGGCGGCGGCCAGAATGGCCGCGTAGCGGGCCAGCTCGTCGTAGGCCACCTCGGGGGGTAGGGCCAAGTCTAGTTCTTGTTTCATACAGCAGGCGAACGGGAGTTAGCCGTTAAGCAGGCGCAAATTTACGATGGGGGGCGGGATGGGCGGGTTTCTCTGCCAGCCTGGTAGCTCTCAGGTTCTTGACGCTACGTAATTATTGCTTATACTTGCGGCAACCACGCTAACAATGGTGTGATTGCCGCTTTGTGCGAATACAGTGAGCAGCAATATAGGTGTCAGTAGCAAGTGTAACGAGAAAAAGAATGAAATTAGCAAACGTTTTTACAGATTCTTTTGACACTTTTAAAGTGTTTGACAAACTGAGCATTCAGCAAGCTAATTTGATAAATTATAGCTCACCTAACAGTGTGTGGCAAATATTAAATCATTTAGTAATTTGGCAGGGTTATCAAATAGATAAGTTTTGTAACATCAGCACAGAAGATATAAAAGAAATTACTACTTGGCCTACGGAAAAAAAAGTATCGGACCAAAGTCTGCTTAATGATAAGATAATGAAATTTAATGAGCAATTAGAAATGATTAAAATTGAATTAGGTAAAATGACAGTAGAGCAGGAAGGTATTGAGCGAAAATTAAAAATAATTCAAGATTTAACAATTCACTTGTCATTCCATATTGGTGAAATGATTCTGATAATGCGACAGAATGGGTATTATCCAATGCCAAGTGAAATGAATGCTTTTCTAGCCTGAAAATAAAAAATGGCTCCAATATTGATTCGGTAATGAGGTATATAAAGTGCTAAGCTTAGTTCAGTTTTACTTGAAATTTAGTATAAAATTGAAAATTCGCGCTTTAATTTCCGCTACATAGTCGAGACGAAGACCGTTAGATACATCATCAAAAGAGGTGCCTCGTTACCTTCGGCGCTATGCCTGCCTCTCCATTTCACGCCCGCCTTCCCCGCTCCCTAAGCCACCTAGCTACCCTAGCCGCTACGGGCAGCCTGGTGTGGTTAGCGGCCGGCGGGCTAGCGGCCGGGGCCGGGCGGCGGCATTTTGGCTAAGACAAAGGGCATTTTGCGTAAGCCTGCTTTTCGGGGGGTGATGACCTTTGTATCGTCATCAACCAGAAAAAAAGCTCGTATGAAAGCAGTAAGAATCAATGCCTTTGGCGGCCCGGAGGTCCTCCAATTAGCAGACGTAGCGCGCCCCGTGCCGGCGCCGGATGAGCTCTTGATTAGCATGTTTGCCAGCGGCGTAAACCCGGTCGATTGGGTAATTCGGGAGGGTAGCAACGAGGCGATGCGGGCGTTTTTGACCCTGCCCCTGACCCTGGGCTGGGATGCGGCCGGCGTGGTGGCCGAAGTCGGGAGCGCGGTTACCGGCTTTCAGCCCGGCGATGCTGTGTACGGGGTGCCCAATTTTCCGGGCAACGGCAGCTACGCCGAGTATTGCGCGGCCAAGGCCAGCCAGTTTGCCCGCAAGCCCCAGCGTCTGAGTTTCAACGAGGCGGCGGGCGTGCCGCTGGCCGGCCTCACGGCCTGGACGGGCCTCTTCGCCCACGGCCGGCTGCGGGCGGGCCAGCGCGTGCTCATTCAGGGGGCTTCGGGCGGGGTAGGGAGCTTCGCGGTGCAGTTTGCCAAGGCCAAAGGGGCGTACGTCATCGGCCTCGCCTCGGCTGGCAACCTGGAGTACGTCAGGCAGTTGGGGGCCGATGAGGCGCTTGATTACCGGGCCCAGCCGTTTGAAGAGCTGGTGCGCGACGTGGACGTGGTACTGGAAGCTTCGCCCCAGCGCGACAACCGCGAGCGCCTCAAGGCGGTGGCCGTGCTCAAGCCCGGCGGCATCTTCGTGAGCGTCAACGTCGATGCGCCGTTTGACGAGGCCGTGCTGGCCGCTTTGGCCCAGAAGCAGGCCACCGGCGAGCTCGCGCCCAACCAGCCCCGGCAGGACTGGCTAACCGAAATCGCCGAGCTAATCGACGCCGGCCAGGTGCAGGTGTTTGTCAGCCGCGTGTTTCCGCTGGCGCAGGTGGCCGAGGCTCACCGCGAAAGCGAAACCTGGCACGTGCGGGGTAAATTGGTGCTGGAAATACGCAACGAAAACGAGCCCGCATGAGGCATTTCAAAACGATAAGCGAATTCCACGAGTTCGTGCAATTGCCCAAACCCCAACATCCACTACTCAGCGTAGTGGATGTTGGGGCCGTGCCGCACCGTGAGGAAGAGGAGCCGGTTACTATGATGCTGGATTTTTACGCCATTTCCGTAAAAAGAATGCACAATATTAACTTCAAATATGGGCAACATTCGTTTGATTTCAACGAGGGTATTTTGTCGTTTATGGCACCCAATCAGGTGTTTAGCTCCGCCGTTGCCAACAAAGCCGAAGCCGTGGAAAAATCGGGCTGGGTAATTTATATTCACCCCGATTTTATTTGGAATACCCCGCTGGCCAAAACCATCAAGCACTACGATTTCTGGGATTATTCGCTCTACGAGGGCCTATTTCTTTCGGCCAGGGAAGAGGCAATTATTACGAATATTATTCTGGCCATTGAGCAGGAGTGTAATTCCGCTATTGACCGGTTCAGCAAGCACATTATTATCTCGCAAGTAGAAGGCTTGCTGAACTACGCCGACCGGTTTTATAGCCGCCAGTTTATTACCCGTGAGAAAGCTAACCACCAGGTGCTCGAACGGTTGGAAACCCTGCTGCACGCGTATTTCAATCGCCCCGATTTAGCGGAAATAGGCTTGCCTTCCGTACACTACGTGGCCGATTGCCTGCACCTTTCGCCCAAGTACCTGAGTAACGTCCTGCGCCTGGTAACCGGGCAAAATACCCAGCAGCACATTCACGCCCAGCTGATAGCCAAAGCCAAGGAAAAGCTATCGACTACCAGCCTGACCGTGAGCGAAATTGCGTACGAGCTGGGTTTTGAGCATTTGCCCTCCTTTAGCAAGCTGTTCAAGTCAAAGACGAAGCTCTCGCCTTTGGAATTCAGGACTTCATTTACTTAAAACCGTTCAGCAATCCCGATTTACGCTCAATAAAATAAAATTATGGGATTCTTTGCTAAACTATTTGACTGTAAGCAGCCGGACGCTAACTCAGAAAAAACAACCGAAACCGGGCGTTTGGAGGCGGGCGACTCATTCGTTTCGGCTGGGGATAATTATGGTTTCAAAATCAGCCGGCCCTTGACGGCGGCGCAAAAAGAAAGCGTTGGTAAGTCAACGATTTTGCTGCAAGCCAGCCAGCTTTACATGCACTACTGGACGGATAAGCTGGTTTGCCAAGACCCAAACGACCAGGAGTGGCAAAATAAAGTCATGTTTTTTTGGAGAGCGGAAGAGCTCTTTCCGAAGAAATCCTTGCCGCCGGTTTTCGAGACATTCGCCGTTAAAAACTTCCTTTTTACGGGCGATACCTCCCGGATTTCTTTGCAAGTAGCCCAGGCAATGCCGTGGTTTGGTATGCCCGGGCTCGGCGAAAAATACGTTTGCGAAATTGATTCTCAAAAAATAACGATTCCGGAGTTAAATAAGATTGGTTTGGTGGAGTACGTCGAGCAGGTTGAGTTAACCAATGAAAATCTGGGCGTGCTAACGGATAGGGAAGCTTATTTTTTCCTGATTGACGATAGAATTACGCCCTTTCAAAACGGAAATTTTTACTTGAGAGGCGAAGTCGTTGCCATTGACGTTGCTTATAGTATCGGGGGCATTCACCTGATGCGGAAAGTAGCCCTGGAATAAAAAGCGGGCTAAAAAAATAACGCGCGCCAGTTGGCGGTTGCTCCGCCGCTACTTTTGGCGCATGTCCGCTGCCCCCGCCTCCCCACTGCGCTCCATCATTTCCGGCTCCATCGGCAACCTCGTGGAGTGGTACGACTGGTACGTGTACTCGGCATTTGCCCTGTATTTCGCGCCGGTCTTTTTCCCCAAGGGCAGCCCCACGGCGCAGCTGCTGAACACGGCCGCCATCTTCGCGGTGGGCTTTTTGATGCGGCCGCTGGGGGCGGCGCTGCTCGGGCGCTACGCCGATAAGCACGGGCGGCGGGCGGCGCTGCTGCTTTCGGTGCAATTGATGGCGGGCGGCTCGCTGCTCATTGCCTGCGCGCCGGGCTACGCTACCATTGGGCTGGGTGCGCCGGCGCTGCTGCTGGTAGCGCGGCTGCTGCAAGGCATCAGCGTGGGGGGCGAGTACGGCACCTCGGCCACCTACCTTAGCGAGATGGCCGGCGCGCGGCACCGCGGCTTCTGGTCGAGCTTTCAGTACCTCACCCTCATGGGCGGGCAGCTGCTGGCGCTGGTGGTGCAACTAACATTGCAGCAGCTCATTACCCCGGCCGAGATGACGAGCTGGGGCTGGCGTGTGCCGTTTGTTATCGGGGCCGGGGCGGCGCTGGGGGCGTTGTTTTTGCGCACCCACATGCGCGAAACGGCCGCCTTCGAGCAGGCGCAGGCCACGGAGCCGGCGGCCAGCCGCCCCGCCCAACTATCGGCCTTTCAACAGCTGCGGCAGTATCCGCGCGAAACGCTCACCGTGGTGGGCCTCACGCTGGGCGGCACGCTGGCGTTCTACACGTTCACCACCTACGCCCAGAAATTTTTGGTGAATACCAGCGGCTTCAGTAAGGAGCAGGCCACCCTCATTTCGTTTGGCGCGATGGCCGTGGCCCTGCTGTTTCAGCCGCTGCTGGGAGCTATTTCTGATGCGGTGGGGCGGCGGCCGGTGCTGCTGTTTTTTGGTATCGGGGCTACGCTGGGCACCGTGCCGTTGCTGCGGGCGCTGGCCCACACCAGCAGCGAGTGGGGCGCGTTTGGCTTGCTGGTGGCGGCCCTGTTTGTGGTGAGCGCCTACACCAGCATCTCGGCCGTGGTGAAGGCCGAGCTGTTTCCGACCCACATTCGGGCGCTGGGCGTGGGGCTGCCCTACGCGCTCACGGTGGCCATCTTTGGCGGCACGGCCGAGTACCTGGCCCTCTTTGCCAAGGAGCAAGGCGTGGCCGAGTGGTTTTACTGGTACGTGACGGGCTGCGCGCTTGTTTCGCTGCTCGTGTACTGGCGCATGGGCGAGAGCCGGGCCAGCGGACACATGGCGGATGAGATTCAGGGCGAATAAATCGTTTGTCATTGCTTCGCTGTGCTCGCAATGACAGAACTTTAATCGACGACATTGAGACAAACTAATTGCCGGGCTTCTGGCTTACCTGCCTACACTTTTCTTTCCTAAAAAAATGCGTTTCCTTTCATCCTCCTTTATCGTAGCCGCCGTAGCCGGCACCACGCTGGTTTTCGGCTCCCAGGCCGCCCGGGCCCAAGCCCAAACGACCATGACGGAGCCCGCCCAGGCCAAAAAGCCCGAAGACAAGTCCAAGCGCCCCAGCCCGCCGGCCGTGGTAAAAACCACCGTGGGCAGCACCGACGTTACCATCGACTACAGCCGCCCCGCGCTGAAGGGCCGCGAGGCATTCGGCCCCAAATCGCCGCTGGCTCCAGTGGGCGACGTGTGGCGCACGGGTGCCAACGAGGCTACGACCTTCACGGTGAGCAAGGCCGTGAAAATCAACGGCCAGGCGCTGGCCGCGGGCACCTACGGGCTGTTCACCATCCCCGGCGCTACCGAGTGGACCATTATTTTCAACAAAACCGCCAAGCAGTGGGGTGCCTACGAATACAAAGCTGCCGATGACGTGCTGCGCGTAAAAGTGAAGCCCACCACCCTGACCACGCCCGTGGAGCAGTTCACCATCACGGCCGACAAAACCGGCAAAGTGGCCCTCATGTGGGCTAAGTCGGAGGCTGCCTTCATGGTGAAGTAGCCCGCTGGCTTCACCTAGAATATAGAACGTCATGCTGAGCTTGCCGAAGCATCTCTACCGCTTCATCCAACGATGCGGTAGAGATGCTTCGGCAAGCTCAGCATGACGTTCTGTTTTAGGTAAGCTGCCTGATTTTGTATAAAATATTGATAATAAAGTAATTATGGAAAAGCTCGTGCTGCTACGCCACGGCGAAAGCGTGTGGAACCAGGAAAATCGCTTCACCGGCTGGACCGACGTGGACCTCTCGGAGCTGGGTAAGCAGCAGGCCGCTCACGCGGGCCAACTGCTGCAACAGCACGGCTACACCTTCGATATCGGCTTCACGTCGGTGCTCAAGCGGGCCATTAAAACGCTGGATATCACCCTCGAAAACATGGACGAGCTCTGGATTCCGGTGCAAAAATCGTGGCGGCTCAATGAGCGTTTCTACGGCGCGCTGCAAGGCCTCAACAAGGCCGAAACCGCTGCCCAGTACGGCGCCGACCAGGTGCAGGAGTGGCGGCGCTCGCCGCACGCCCACCCGCCGGCCGTGACCAAGGACGACCCCCGCTGGCCCGGCCACGACCGGCGCTACCAGCACCTCACCGAGCGCGAGCTGCCCACCACCGAAAACCTGAGCGAAACGCTGGCCCGCGTCATGCCCTTCTGGACCGAGAAGATAATGGGTGCCCTGCGCCGCAACCAGAAGGTGATTATCGCCGCCCACGGCAACAGCCTGCGCGCCCTGGTGCAGTACATCGACCACCTGAGCGACGAGGAAGTGACGGCCCTGGACATCCCGACCGGCGTGCCGCTGGTGTACGAGCTGGACGAGGATTTCAACCGCATCCGGCACTATTACCTGACGTAGCTTGGGGTACCTGGCCTGGGGGTGAGGTGCCCCCAGGCCGGAGCCAAGCCCTCAGAACCATAACACGTATTGCTATGCCTGAGCTTACCTTTAAGGTCAGTTCAGGCCCCCTTAATTTTGTCCGATACGCCCCACGCCCGCCTTGCCGCCCTGGCCGACCCGCTCGCCGCGCCCGCCGACCAATTGCCGCGCCTGCGCAAGCTGCTCGAAACCCTGCTGCGCGCCGACTACAAGCGCCGCAAAGCGCCGTTTGGCAACCTGTTTCAGGCCATCGGCGGGGCCTGCTACTCGCTGGAGCTGCCCACCGCCCTGCGCGACCAGCTGCAAGACCTGCGCCTGACCGCCAACCTGGTGCTGCACGAAAGCTACCGGGGCACCGCCGCCGAGGTAGCCGCCGGCTTCGCGGCCGTGGCCGAATTGCTGGAAGTGCTTACGGGTGAGCCCTATACGGGGCCATACCCGCCGCAACCCGCCGCTGCCGAAACGCTGGCGGCGGTTGCGGCTAGTCCGGCCGCGGCGCCCGCCAGCTCGGCCCGCGCCGCCCTGGCCGCCGACCCGCGCGCCGTGTGGCGGGTGCAGGTGCTGCACGCCGACCTACCCACCGGCGTCATCACCGTGGAGCTGAGCACGCCGGCCGACGGCCGCCCGGCCGGCCCGTTTCAGCTGGAGCTGCCGGCCGCCTATGAGGGCCTGCTGCTGGCGGCCAAGGCCTTGCACCCGGCCCTCAATCTCATCGGCCCCGTGGTGCTGCCGGGCGGCCGCGTGCGCCCCCGCCGCGTGGTGCTGGAGCCCGATTACCTCATCAGCGTCACCACCTTAGCCGAGTGCGCGCAGCGCGATGGCACCTACGGCGAGCTGGCCCTGCTCAAGGCGTTTTTGCCCGATGAAACCTCGCGCTCGCTGGTGGTGGGTAACCTCGTAAACCGCCTGCTGGATGAGGAAGTAAGCCACGCCGCCCAGCAGGTAGTGGCGCGCCAGGCGCAGGTGGCGGCCGCGTTGGCCCTGCTGCGCCCGGCCGAAGCGGCCGCCGAGCCCCAGCCAGCCGCCAATCCCGCGCCGGCCGCCGATTTCGACCTGGAGCACTTTCTGACCAAGAAGCTCTTTCGCGCCGAGCCCCTCACGCTGAGTACCTTGCCCGAGTTTCAGACCCGCACCGGCGTGCCCGAGCTGCTCAACGACCTGCGCCGCCACCACCGCACGCTGCGCCAGGCCCAGCGGCAGGGCTTCGCGGCCCTCTCGCGCACCGGCTACCAGCAGCAGCCCCTGCGCCTGGTCGATTGCTTTCTCGAACCCACCTTTCTGTCAGCTACTTACGGCCTACAAGGCCGCCTCGACCTGTTGCACGAAAGCCCCACCGGCTACGACCTCGTGGAGCTGAAAAGCTCGGTGAAAGTGCCCGCCGCCGAGCCCTGGACCAACCACGCCGCCCAGGCCCAGCTTTACCGCTTGCTGCTGGAATCGGTATTTGGGGCCGATGGCGAAACCGCCGGCCGGGGCCGCACTAGCATCCTGTACTCCAACGCCGCCGAGGACCAGCCCGCCGTGCGCCCGGTCATTCAAAACCAGGACTTTGTGGACCAACTACTGGCCGCCCGCAACCACTTGGTAGGCACCGAGTTGCAGCTGGCCCGCGCCACTGGTCCCGGCCAGGTGGCGGCCCTGCTGGCCCCCGTGCTGCGCCCCAACTTGCAGGCCGTGCCGCCCTTCAACCGCGAAAAGGCCGAAAAAACCGCCCGCGTGTGGGCCGACGCCGACCGCACCGAGCGCGCCTACTGCCTGGAAATGACCCGCTTCGCGGCCCGCGAAATGCGCCTGGCCCTGCTCGGCGACGAGGGCCGCCCCGGCGACGCCGGTGGCCAGGCGGGCCTCTGGCTGCTGCCGCAAGCCCGTAAACACCAGAACTTCAGTCTACTAGATGAGCTGGAATTAATCGAAGACCACAGCAACGCCCCCGACGATGCCCGCGAGGGCCTGGGGCCGCACCTCATTTTTCAGCGGCCGGTGGGAGGGAGGGAAGTTAATTTCCGGGCCGGCGACACGCTAATTTTATATCCGCGCCGCCGCGGCACCGCGGCCGAAAGCCAGCCGCTCGCGGAGGCGGCAACTGCCGGCGAGGCAGTGGAAAATGCGGCTGGCGCCCTCGTTCAGCCTGCCCATAACCTCAAGACCCTCAGCGCCCTCGATGCGCAGGTGGTGAAGGTGACGCTGGCCGAAGACCTCGGGGCCGATGGCCGCGTGGTGCTGGCCGTGCGTAACCGCCGCATGGCCCCGCGCTACCTGCACGGCCACTCGCACTGGGCCCTGGAGCCCGATACCTACGACACCTTTCGGCGCGAGTGGGCGGGGCTGACCAGCTTCCTGAGTTTGCCGCCCGCCCGCCGCCGTCAACTGCTGGCCCGCACCGCTCCGCGCCCGCCCGAAGGCTGGGACGCCGCCCGTGCCCAGCCCGCCACCGCCGCGCCCGAGGTGGTGGCCCGCGCCCTGGCCGCGCCCGACTGGTTTGTGCTCTGCGGCCCGCCCGGCACCGGCAAAACCCGCTCGGTGCTGCGCGAGCTGGCCACCCGCCTCGTGGCCGATGACAAGCAGACGCTGCTGGCCGCCTACACCAACCGCGCCGTGGACGAAATCTGCGAGCAGCTAATGGACGCTGGCTTGCCGTTTATTCGCATCGGCTCACGGCTGGGCACCTCGCCGGCCTACCGCCCGTACCTGCTCGATAACATGATTCGCGACCTGCCCACCCGCCAGATGGTGCGGGCGCGCCTCACCGGCACGCCGCTCTACGTGGGCACCATCAGCAGCTTACTGGGCCGGCCCGAGCTGTTTCAGCTCAAGAATTTCGACGTGGCCGTGGTAGACGAGGCCAGCCAGGTGCTCGAAGGCCCCATGCTGGCGCTGCTGGCCAAGGCCAAGAAATTCATCCTCATCGGCGACCACCGCCAGCTGCCCGCCGTGGTAACCCAGGAAACCGAAACCAGCGCCGTGGCCCCCGCCGTGGCCGAGCTGCTGCGCGAGCAGCTGGGCCTCAGTAACTTGCGCAACTCGTACTTCGAGCGCCTGTTTCGCCGCGCCGAGGCGCAGTGGCCCTACGCCCACGGCACGCTCGCCAACCAGTACCGGGCCCACGCCGACCTGGCCGCGCTCGTCAACGAAGATTTTTACGACGGCCAGCTGCGCAGCCCTCTGCCCTGGCAGCACGCCAGCCTCAACCCCCACGCCTGGCCCGCGCCCGCCAACCCGGCCGATACCTTCGGCGCGGCCCTGCGCCGCCAGCGCCTCGTGTTCGTGCCCACCCGCCGCCAGCCCGACGACCTTTCACAAAAGGAGTCGAGCCAGGAAGCCGAGCTGGCCGCCCGCGCCGCCCTGGCCGTGGTCCAGGGCTACGGCCCAGCCTTCGACCCCGAAGCCACGCTGGGCATCATTGCCAGCTACCGCAACCAGGCGGCCCGCATCCGGGCGCGGCTGGCTCAGCTGGCCCAGGAGCACAACTTGCCCCAGCTGGCCCAGGTCAGCGTCGATACCGTGGAGCGCTACCAGGGCTCGCAGCGCGAGGTGATTATTGTGAGCTTCTGCTGCCACCACGAGCACCAACTGGAGCTAATGGTATCGCCCGACGAAACCGGCCAGGTCGACCGCAAGCTCAACGTGGCCGTAACGCGGGCGCGCCAGCAATTGATTTTGCTGGGCAATGAGCTGGTGCTGAGCCGCGGCCCACACCACGCCGCCCTTTTGGAAAGGGTGCGGACTGCGGGCGGCTGGGTAGGAAGGGAATGATTTCTTGGATAAACCTGCTTAATTTATCACAATTTTTAGCCAGCTAACCCACATGGTACTACCTGACGAAGACAGCCGATATAGTGGCCCCCCAACCATTCGGCTTTCCTACATGAAGGAGTTTTTGGTAGTGTGCCCAAAATGCCAAAAAGATGCGCTGGTAACGGATTACGATGCCGGTTTTCGATGCGGTGGTAAGCTACACTGTGGCAACTGCCACCACACCGAAAACGCGCATAATCAAATTCGCTACATGTTACTCGTAAAGAGGAATTGTGTGGATTGTGGCTGCCCAATCGCCGTAACTATTCCGAATGTTAAAGAGAAGGCGGCTAGCTTATTAATTACTTGTACCCATTGCCGGGCGCAGTATGCAGTAAAGCCTCGGTACGAAAGGTATGTGTGTAAACAAGAGTCAGTTAGCGCGATAAATGACCCAGTTTTTAATTTGCCGCTGTGGTTGCAGCATTCGCTAAAAAACGAGGTATTCTGGGCGTATAACCGGCCCCATTTAGCGGATATAAAAGCGTATGTGCAAGCCACTTTGCGCGAGCGCCAAACCCAGTTCTCCATGACGATGGTAGAGTGTCTGCCGAATTTTATTAAGGCCGCTAAAAACCGGGCGAATATTCTGAAAATTATTAGTCAATTGGAGCATAAAGCAGTCGCCAGCTATTAAGATTATCTCGGGCGATTTATTGAATTAATAACCGCTAAAAATTAGTAAATCAGTATGTCCAGCCAAAACCAAACTGCCAATAAGATTATCGTTATCGGAGCCGGAGTAGGTGGCCTGAGCGCCGCCATCCGGCTGGCGCGGCAGGGCTACGCGGTGCAGGTGCTGGAGGCACGGGCGCAGGCCGGTGGGCTGGCGTCGGGCTTCACGGCCGAGGGTTTCACGTTTGATGCGGGCCCGTATATCCTGCTCGACAAGCCGGGGCTGGAGTGGGCGTTTAACGAGTTGGGTATTGCGGCCGGCGCGCTGCCGCTCATCCCCATCGACCACGTGTACCACGTGCTGCACGAAGACGGCACGGCCACGGCCTTCGACCGCAGCCTCGATACTACGGCGGCGGGCTTTGAGGCGCGCTTCCCGGGCAGCGGTGCGCGCTATAAAGCGTTCGTAGAGAAGATGATGGCTACCCACGCCAACGTGCAGCCGCTCACGTTTCACTCGCACCCTGGCGTGTGGGACGTGCTGCGCAACGGCTCGCTGGGCAGCGTGCCGTTTATGCTCAGCTCGCTGGCCTCGGTGCTGGATAAGGCCGTGCTGCCGCCCGAATTGCAGGAAAGCATTGGCATCTGGACGCATATTGCCGGGCAGCCCATGACCCAGGCCCCGGCCCCGATGGCGTTTGTGCCCGGCCTATTTCACGGCGTAGGTGCGTATTACCCGAAGGGCGGCATGCGCGCCGTGGCCGAGCTTCTCACAGCCACGGCTCTGAAAGAAGGCGTTGATATTCAGTATAATACGAAAGTAGAAGCCATTGTGGCTCCTGGTGGCCGCGCAACGGGCGTGCGCACGGCAGCGGGTGGTTTTCTGCCGGCTACGGCCATCATGTCCGATTCTAGCGGTATCGGTACTTATGTAGAATTGGTGGAGGATTTTCCAGTTTCTGAGAAGGAAAAGCTTCAGCAGTTGCCGCTGCAATCGCCGGGCACCTGCGCCTACCTGGCCGTGCGGGGCCGGCAGCCGCCGTACTACATCCGCTTCAAGCTGCGGGGCGCGGGCTGCACGGCCTTCGTGCAGCCCGGCCTGCTGGCCCCTGAGCTAGCGCAGGATGGCTGGTATCCGGCCCGGCTCATCTCGCCGCTCGCCCACGCCGAAGCCGAGACGCTGGGGCCCGATGGCCAGCGCGAACTCATTGACCAGCAGCTAGCTGAGCCCTGGTGGCAGGAGGGCATTGCCGAATACAAGGTGCTGCACCGGCGCACCACCTTCGAGTGGGGCCGCGACTATTACCTCTACCGCGACAGCATGAACCCGGTGATGACCTCGCGCCTGATGCTGAAGGGCCGCCTGGCCCACCGCAGCCCCACCGTGAAGGGCCTCTACCTCACCGGCAGCAGCACGCACCCCGGCCAGTGGGTGAGCTTCTGCGCAATTGCTGGCGTGCTGGCCGCCGACTGCCTAACCCACGACCTGCCCGTGCCCCATGCTGCTTGATACCGCGCTGGAGCCGCACCCCGCCGGCCGGGTGCGGGTGGCCCGCCAGGGCCAGGGCGAAGCCGTGCTGCTGCTGCACGGCTACCCCGATAACCTGCAGGTTTTTAGTGAGTTGCTTCCACTGTTAGCCGTTGATAAACAAGTCATAGCCTTTGACTGGCCGGGCCTGGGCGACAGTGACGCCTGGCCCGGCGGGGCCACGCCGGTGGTGCTGGCTCGTCACCTGCTGACGCTGCTCGACGCCTGGGGCCTGGCCAAAGTGCACCTTGTGGGGCAGGACATGGGCGGGCAGCCGGCGCTGGTGTTCGCGGCCGCCTACCCCGAGCGCGTGCACAGCCTGGTCGTGATGAACAGCCTGGTCAGTGGTGATGAAGCTACCTCTTGGGAAATCAAGTGGTTGCGCCGCTTTGGGATGAATAAGCTACTGCTGCAGCACCTACCCCGGCTGGTGTACTGGCGGGCGCTACACACGTTTTTGCCTTGGAGCGGGCCGGGCCTAAGCGGCCCGTTGCGGCGTGAGCTGTGGCGCACGTTTCGGCGGCCAGCTGTGCGCGACTACGTGGTGCGCATGTGCGCCGGCTACGAGGCGCAGCTACCCCGCCTACCCGAGCGCTACCGGCGCGTGCAGTGCCCCACGTTCATCCTGTGGGGCGAAAAAGACAAGCACTTTCCGCCCTCGCAGGCGCGCTTTTTGGCCACTCAGATTCCGCACGCGCAGGTAACCATTTTGCCCGGCGCCACGCACTGGATGGTGCTGGCGCGGACCCCGGAGGTGGCGGCGCGGCTGCGGGCGTTTTATGCCGCTAGCTCAGCGCTTGAAAATGGTGCATAGCAAAATAAAAAGCCGCGCCCTGGAGCAGCGTAATCAATAAGGTAATGCTCCAAAAAGCTGCCTTTCGATTTTTATGGTGTAGCAAAAAAATGGCCGCCCACGCGCCCGGCGCGGCCCCTAATAGCGTGGCCAGATGCAGGGTTTTTTCGGAAATGCGCCGCTGGCCCTGCTGGGCTTTTCGCTTGTCTAAGTAAAATAGTAAGAAGCATAACGCATTGAGAAATAGCAGACTCAGTAAAATCATTGAGAACGTAGAAGTAATAGGTGTTTGGGAAATTACACCCAGTTAGTAGTACTAGAAATAGGTTTTGCCTCTCCGGTTACAAGAGAATGCTTTTGGCGTGCTGATTGCGCTCCTACGCACTCCCGCTGCCCAATAGTTTATTTCAGCGCCAAAAATTATTTTTGGCTGCTGCTTTTAGCGCGCTGCCCTTGCAACTGGTGGGCCCGGCTGGCGTGTCATATCGTTGTCACGGGCGCACTAGTAGAAATAAACTGTGCTGGCCCGCTAGATAGCGTCATCTTGCCAAATGAGAAAAAGAACAAATTTGCTGCTCATCCTTTTGATTGGCCTTGCCAATCAGGTGCAGGCACAAGCCGTTGCCGACCGAGTGGCCTATCTCAAGGGCAATGCACTTATAGTCAGCAATGTAGAGCCAACCAACGAAGACTACACGGACTTAGCGCCGCTCAAGCAAAGTTTGAAAGACGTGACTATTGTCGGGCTGGGAGAGCCAATTCATCACGATGGCAGCGCGTTCAAGGCCAAAACCAGATTAATTAAATTCCTGCACCAGGAGCTGGGTTTTCGGGTAATTGCCTTTGAGAGTGGTTTCTATGATTGCTACAAGGCCTGGCAAGAAATACAAGGCGGGAAAGCGACAATGGATGCCGCCAGGAAATCGATTTATCCTTTCTGGATTAGCACGGAAACCGAGGAGCTTTTCAAGTATATCGATAAACAGAAGAATACCGACCGGCCGTTGATATTGTCGGGTATCGACTGCAAATTTTCAGGCACATATTCCAGCGAAAACCTGCTGCCCGACTTGAATAATTATCTGCGGGCCAGTAACTCCGCCCTTGTGCAGGATACCGCCAAGTGGAGAGCGTTCAGCGTTGCACTAAAGCACGCTATCGACATCTCAGATTACTATACTAAACCGAGCGTAGCCGATACGCTGCTATTAAATCCTGCCTTAAAGAATATTCTGGCGGAAATAAAGGGAAAGGCTGCGTTGTCGGCGGGCAGGTCGCAGGAGCAATTATTCTGGCAGCAATTCTGCCGCAGCTCGCTGGCCGAAATAGCCCGAAAATTCTCGAATAAGCAGGTGCAGGCTGGGAAAAAACCAAATGAGCAGCTGCGCGACCGGCAGATGGGTGATAACCTAATGTACTTACAACGAGCGTTGTACAAAGGTGAAAAAGTGATTGTGTGGGCAGCTTCCTCGCACCTGACTTATAATGGGGCTAACATAGCAAGTGCGTTTTACCACCAGAATCTCAGGCTAGGAGATTACATCAAGCAGGGCTACGGCGATAACTATTACAGCATTGGGTTTACGGGCTACCGGGGGGAATTTGGAAAGCTCCTTTTCTTTCACGTGCTTAATGTGAAAAAGCATAAGCCGACCAGTATAGAGTATGCATTGGGGCAGACGAAACAGCCGTTTTTATTTATTGACCTGCATAAGCCCAACCTCCCGCAATGGCTACAAGACCCGCTAATTGCTCGGCCCTTTGGGTACA
Organism: Hymenobacter arcticus; assembly: GCF_054779975.1. NCBI lineage: Bacteria > Pseudomonadati > Bacteroidota > Cytophagia > Cytophagales > Hymenobacteraceae > Hymenobacter > Hymenobacter arcticus. Next base: position 493,228 of record NZ_BAAGXF010000003.1, on the reverse strand, counting down.
AAGAAATGCATATGAGATTGCCACTCGTTATGGATGGATTATTTTACACGGAAGAGGTTTTTCAGAAGCATTGGATTTCCCCGCTGATAACTCAGGAGCCGAAGCGCTGATGCTAAACTAAGTGGTATAGAAAAGCCAGGTAATTCGCACGGAGCCAGGTTGCAATTTGCCTTTGAAGCTGTTTAGGGATAGGGCTATTGGGGCGGGCTGCCGGCGAAAATGAATTCCTAAACAGCTGCCTTATCTCGCAGGCAGTGCCACCTGCACGCTACTTAAAAATTAAGCGCATACACCGCGCAAAACTGCCGCTCTGTGGCCCACATGGGCGCGGCCCGCATGGCCACGTTGCGCAGGGTGCCCAGCGCTCCAGCTAAGTAGCCCACGTGGCCCATGAGGCGCGAGGTGTGCACAATGCGCCGGGCCTTGGCGTGGCGCAGGCGCTGCATGGCGGTGAAGGCCGCCGCCGGGTCGGCGGGGTTTTGTGAGAGGCTGAGGGCCAGCGCGTAAGCATCTTCTACGGCCTGGCAGCCGCCCTGGCCCATGTAGGGCGTGGCGGCGTGGGCGGCATCGCCGATGAGGCACACGCGGCCCCGGTGCCAGTGCGGCAGCGGGTCGATGTCGAGCACCTCGTTCTTAATAATAGCGGCCTCGGTAGCCGCCGCCAAAATGGCTGGCACCGGGTAGGCAAAGCCCGCAAACGCGGCTTGCAGCCGCGCCAGCAAACCCTCGCGCGCGCCGCCAAAGCGGCCCGGTACGGCCGCAAACCAATCGACCACGCCGTCCTCAATCTCCGAAAAGCCAAACCGTAGTCCGCCCGCCCAGGCTTCCCGAATGGCCCGCTTGAAGTGCGGCGTGAGCTGCACCGCCGACATGCCGCGCCACACCAGGTGCCCCGTGCCACTCGGCCGCACCCCCGGAAACAGCGTCTGCCGAATGGGCGAGTGAATGCCATCGGCCGCCACCACGAAGGCCGCCCGCACGGTGCTGCCATCGGCAAAGGTGACCGTGACGCCGTCCGCATCTTCGAGTAGCGCGGTGCACACCTTGCCTAGCTGCACGTGGGCCGGGCCCACCTCGGCCAGCAGTAGGCCTTGTAGCGTGGCCCGCCGAATAGCCGTGGTGCTGTGCCCAAACCGCGCCCGAATCCGGTCCTGGTTGGTGCGCATGATGGGGCGCATCTGCCCATCCACTATCTCAATGGCTTGCAGGGGCACCCCGCCGGCGTCGATGCGGTCAGCCAGGCCCAGGCGCTCAAACACTTGCATGGCGTTGGGGGCCATCCAGATGCCCGCGCCCAGCGGCAGTATCTGCGGAGCAGCCTCGCACACCATGGCGGCAATGCCGCGCTGCCGCAGCGCCAGAGCCGCCGTGAGTCCGGCAATGCCGCCGCCAATGATGAGGCCAGGAAGCTGCATAAGAAGGCGATAGTAAAAAGCTAGCGGAATACTTATTCGTTTTGCGCCCGCCCAGCGTGGGTAGCTGGCCGTTGGGTGGCCAACTATTGGCGTAGCGAATGTAGCGCCGTAACGCGGCGCTAGCCCAGCTTTTGGCTCCGGTCAGTTTTGGCTGGGGCTGGCATGAAAGCTGTTTCGGAGTCAGCGTACAGCATGGCACTTGCCTCCGGTCAGCCGGCGCAAGCCGGCCGACCGTATACTGACTCCGAAACCACGTTAGTAGCATTGTAAGAACTGCACCAGTTGGCTGAAATCGCGGCGGGCCAGGTCGGTCCGGTTTATCCAGAAGTAGAGGCGGCCCATATCGCCCCACATCATGCCGGCCTCGGCTTCGTGGCTGTCGAGTTGCAAGAACAGCTCCCACTCGCCGGCCGCTTGCTGTGCAAGCGCAGTTGCTTGCTCGGAGCTAAGATTTTGGTTATCAATACTGATGATGCCCCGGCTGGCCAGGGAGCACTGCCTGCGCATGGGCCCCTGGAGGTTGTCCGAATTGCCCAGCAGGCGGCTGGTGCCGTCGCCGTGCTGGGTGAGTAGCAGGAAGCCGTAGGCGGCGCGCTGGTCCTCGGTAAAGGCCTCCTCCGGCAGGGGTAAGTCCTCGTCCCAGGGGTTGGGCAGCGTCATTTCTGGGGCGAAGGTTAGCGCGGCGGCCGGGAAGGCAGAGTAAGCTTCGGCCGTTAAATCGGGGGGAAGGGGCCGGGTAGCCAGCGTATCCGTGGCCGGGTAATATTGCACCACGGCCCGGCCGCGGTCGGCGGGGTCATCGCCCCAGGGCTGCTCCTGCGCATCGTAGAAAAAGGCCAGCCAGCCGGTGGGGGGCAGCAGCCCGCGGGTATCGTGCGGGGCTACTTCGGCCAGGTTGAGCTGGGCGATAAAGCTGAGGCTGCGGCCCTGCCAGGTGGGCCAGGCGGCGGCCATCGGCAGGTCGGGCGCATCGCCCAGGCGCGAAGCTCCCAGGGCCAGCGGGGCCGCCGCGGCCTCCGCCTGCGGCAGCACCCGGATGCTGGGGCGGCAATGCGGGGCCAGGAGCGGCCAGAACTCACCCAAGCCCTTGCTGGTTGCTAACTCTTGTAAATCAGCTAGTTGCTGCATAACTACTTGGTTTTGAGCTGCCATAAAATAGTCTCGTCGGTAATCTTATCGTCGTCCATCAGCAGCAGGGCTTTGCTGAGGATGATGGACAGCATGGCGTCGCCCTCGAAGGGCAAGAATACACCGGTGGCGCCCACGTTTTTGGCCGAGCGGTCGGGTACAATGCAGAGGTACTGGTCGTTGGGCTCCATCAGGATATTGCCGCTGCCCAGGTGGATTTTGTAGGTGCGCAGCTTGCCCTGCACCACCAAAAACCGGTCGGTAAGGGTGCTGACTTTACTGATTTTGAGGCGGGGCACCAGACGCTCCAGGGCCAGTCGGCGGTTTTTGGCCACCTCGCCCAGCTCGCCAAAGCTGTAGTTTTCCCAGTAGGTGCGAAACTGGGTGAGGCCGCCGTTGTCACGCCACTGCGGGTCGTTGCCCACGCTGGCCACGCCCACAAACAGGTCCACGTCGCGCATCACCTCCGAAAAGGCCAGCGGGGGCACTTCGGGCAGCGGCACGGCCTCGCCGGCGCGCGTGAAACGCACCTGGTCGGTGCTCACGTAGAGCCAGATACCGGTGTCGTTGAAGGCGTTGTCGGCGTCCACTTCGCTTACCCAGTACTCGGCTTGCAAGTGGTGGGCAGGCAGCGCCAGGGTGGCCGTTTCGGTTTCGTAGCCCTTGTCGTAGGCCCCGAGCAGGCGGTATTTCCAACCACGTATTTTAGCTAACGAGTTGAATTGGTGCTGCTTAAGCAGGTGGGCCGCCATGCGGTTGGAGTAGGTGCGGGTGCGCTCCTCGGGCGGCGTGAGCAGGTACACCTCCCGGAAGGCCTGCTTGATGGGCTGCTGCAGCTGCTGGGCTTCGAGCAGCGCGCGCCAGGCCAGCACCTCGGCCGGGGCGGCCAGCATGGGGTGCCACAGCTCGGCCGTGTCGTCGTCGGTGGGCGGGGCCACGGGCTGGTGCTGGGTGTCGCGCCAGGCGTTGGCCAGCCAAATAGCGTCGGTGTGAGTGTGGTCAGGGTGGTGAAAGCGCCAGATGAGCGGGCGCGTGAGCAAGCTCAGCAGGCCGTGCCCGGCGTAGTACTGCCGAAACCACGGGGCCGCGATGCGGCGGCCGGCCACAAAGCTGCGGTCGAGGCGCTCGCGCTGGGCGGTGTAGGTTTGCTGGGCCTGCACCTGGCTGTTCTTGAGCTCTTTAAGCTCGGCGGCGTGCGTGGCCTTGAGGGCGGCGGGGGTGGCTTTGAGAGGCTTGCCGGCCTTGGTCCAGCGCACCTCGGCCTTGCCTTGTTCGAGTACTAGCGTGGCCGTGTAGTCGCCCAGCTGCCACTCGGCGCGGCCGTTGTGCAGGTCGAAGTCGGGCACGGCCATGTCCTCGATTTCGTCGGGGGTTACGCCCAATTCCTGGGAGGCTTTTTCGATGTGGCTGGCAATGAGCGCCTGGGTGTTGGTTTGCTTGATTTTGAGGCGCACCCGCGCCAGGGCCGCCACGCCGGGCAGGCCGCCGTGCGCCAGGGCCAGCAGGCAGGCGTTGCCGAGGGCCATAGCCAGGGGGCCTTTTTCCGGAATCTTGCGGTAGCACTTGGCGGCCAGGCTGGCCAGCTGGTGCAGCAGGGCGTCGGTGAGCAGCGGCTGCACCGTCCACACTAAGCCCTTGGCTACGATGAGGTTGGGCTCCAGCACGTAGCGGTAGGAGGTGTAGGTTTGGGAGCGGCCCTCGCCGTACGCTACGGTTTGGGTTTCCTCTACCACGGGCGTGGCGGCCAGTAGTTCGAGCCAGGTAATAGCTTGTTCCTGCACGGCCGCGGCGCCCACGGCGGCGGTGGCGGCATCGAGCTCCTTGCGAAACTTGGCGGTGGGCTGGCCGCCGCTGGTTCGTTGCCACAGCTGGAGCAGGTGCAGCCAGGGCCGGGTGGTGGGCGCATCGTCGGGCAGGCCGACGGCAAACTCCGTGAGCTGCTGGCCAAAGGCATCGCCCTCGGGGAAGACGAGGACGGGCCGCGCCTCGGCATTGCCCAGGTTCAGGATGGCTTGCAGGCGGCGCTGCGTCGCGATTATCTCATTGGCCTGAAACCCGGAAACCTCCTTGCCGGTGGCGGCCAGAAACTGGGTTAGGTACGTGGCCAGGGGCTTGCTGAGGCCGTTTTTCTTCACTGATTTCTCCACCTGTCCTAGGGTGAGGCTCACTGGAAAAACACCCGCCGCATCGCGAATGATAGTATCCCGAAGCCTATCAAACGTGAGCCCGTAGTGTTGAAGCAGGACAATAAAGTCGCTGTCGCTCAGCGTAATAGTTGTGCGCATCAGTCCGCCGAGCAGCTGCATGAGCGTGGTACGCAGGCGGCCCGCATTGGCCCGCAGGGCTACCACGGCGGCCAGGGCCAGGCGGCCCCGGTAGGTGGCATTCTGGGCCTTGGCGGCCTGGTAGGTGGGCAGCTCGGTGATGGCGCTGTGCCAGTTGGCGGTGCCCCCAGCCTCGCGGATGAGCTGTTGCAGCACGGGCTGCATTTCCTGCGACTCGGGGCTGGCAGCGGCGGAGAGGGCGGCCAGGGTGAATTTTTCTGAATCAGCCATAAAAGACGATTAACTAATTATAAATAAAGTAATTAAGGTCTAAGTGAACGTCATGCTCATCTGGCGTCCGCTTGCCGAAGCATCTCTACCACGCCGCTGGATTACTAACCAACGGCGTAGTAGAGATGCTTCGGCAAGCGGACGCCAGATGAGCATGACGTTCTTTATTAACCTCAGCCGCCCACCAGCGGTGTGAGCTTGATGAAGCTGGCCGTGGCCCCGGCCCCGAGCCAGATTTCCTCATCCAGGGTTTCAACCTGGCGGTCGTTCACGAGCAGAAAAAAGCCGTTGTTCTGGAAGGCTTCGAGGGCGTGGTACACCTGCTGCTCGGCGTCGATGCGCCGGGCGTGGCGCAGGCGGTAGGTGTCGCCGTTGAGCAGGCGCTCGGAGTCGGTGGGCTGCATGAGGCCCCGGAACACGCCGGTTTGGTGGTCATTGTAGGTGGCTACTTCGTCGTGCACGCGGCGGGCAATGAGCTCGCGCACGGTGAGCATTTCCTGGGCTATTTCCAGCTCCAGGCGGGTGAGGATGCTGCCGCTCGCGGTTTCATCCTGAATGGTGAGGAGGGCCATGACGTGAAGTGTGAAGTATGAATTGGGACTTTACGCCAGCAGTAGGGCGGCGGCTTTTTTGAGGGAGGCTGTGGCTTGCCACTCGCGCAGGCGGGCTTGCACCGGGGGCGGCGTGGGCTGCTGGGTGCGGCTTTGGAGGTCGGCGTAGGCGTCGAGCAGCTTGCGGGTGTTGCGCGGGGGCTCGGCGGGCAGGGCGGGCAGCAGGGCGTCGAGGACTTGGTGCAGGGCTGCATCGGCCACGGGGCTGGCGGCGCGCAGGTCGGCCAGGCCATCGGCGAGGCGCTGCACGGGCACGAAGCCGCCGCCCAGCAGGCCACCCAGCGCCGTGCCCAGGCTGGCGGGTACCAGGCGGCCCGTGGCAGTAGCGGCCAATAGCACTTCCAGCGCCAGCGCCCGGCCGGTGGGGGCGTTATAAGTCAGGCCGATAGCCAACAGCAGGGTAGCGGCCTCGTCGAACGCCGGCCCGGTGCCCAGCAGGCTGCGCAGGGCCTGCAACAGCACGTCGCGGTTTGTAGAATCTACCGTGTCGCGGGTGGCGGCCAGCGCCAGCGTATGCCAGTAGAGCGGGGCCGGGTACTGCGGCAGCAGCGCCACCAGGAAAGGAAAGTCAGCCGCCAGGGCCCGCAGGCGACCGAACTGATAGGGTACGTGCGCATTCTTAACTTCCTGATGTAATGAATAGACTAACAAGTTATTAGGGACCGGCGAATAGTCGTCCTTATCACTAATAAGCAGCTCCAGCCAGTGCTCAGTTACTTCGGGCTTGCCGGGCAGATACTGCTGCACGTAGGTGTTCGACTTGGGGTGCAGCTCCCAGCCCGGCTGCCAGGGCTGTGCCACGTTGGGGCACGCGTGGGGCGTGAGGTGGATGAGCGCCGGGAAGTGGCCGGCCGGCTGGCGGGTGCGGGTGGCCACGGCCCACAGCCAGGGCAGCGCCTCGGCCAGGGTGGTGGGCTCGGCGGCGGCCGGGGTAGGCAGGGCGGGAAGAGTGGGGAGCAGCGCCTCGGTGGGGGCCAGCAGCCAGGTGAGCAGCGCCCGCAAGCCGGCGTGCGCTAGCTGCGGCAACAGCTGCCGGGCGGCATCGGCACTGGCGGGCACCTGCCAGGCGGTGCGGGCCAGGGCCACGGCCAGGTCGGTGGGGTTGGGTTCCTGCTGCGCCTGTTGGTAAGCTAATAGGCGCTCTGCCAGTTCACTAGGTGCTACCCAGTAGGGCGCGTGGGTAGGCGTGCTAAGCAATGGCAAATCATGCCCACCCATCAACAAAGCTTCAGCAAAGGCTAGCCGCTGCTGTGCTACCGCCACTAGTGGGTCGGGCACGAGGTGGGTGTCGGCAATGAGGGTGCGCGCCACAAAGGGCTCGGTAAAGCCGTTGGCCCAGCTTAACAGCAGCACGCAGGGTAAGAGGGCGTAGCCCACTTGGCTCTTAGCCGCCCTTGCTGTGATAGTGGCGGCCCGCTCGGCCGTCGTGCCCGCCAGGTAGGGGTCCATTTGCACAATGTAGGGCAGCAACAAGTCGGCGTAACCGGCCGGTAGCTGGCCGCGCATGCGCAGCAGGCCATCGAGCCAGCGCTCCAGGGCCAGCGCGTCGTCGTGCTTGAGCACCTGCCCGGTGAGAAACAGTAGCTCGTGCCAATCGGCTACCGGCACGATGGCCGTAGCGGCCGACAGGTCGGGCAAAAACTCAGCAAGCAACTCATAATGAGCGGATTCAGCCACCGTATCTGCGAGAGCCACTGATGGGGCCGCGGCCAGCCAGGGAGCCAGCACCGCGCGGGTGGCCGGGGCCAGCAAGTCGGCGTAGGCGCGCACGGTGGTGGTGAGTTCGGCGGTGTCGGCGGGCGTGAGCAGGGGCTTTTTAGCGCTCAGTACTTCGGCCAGGCCCTTAGCGGCGCGCTCCTGCACGGCGCTGTCGGCGTGGGCGAGGGCGGCGGCGTGGAGCCGCGCCAGCGGCAGCGCCTGGGTTGGGTGGGTTTTCAGGAGCTTGCTAAAGCCCACTAGCAGGGTTTTGAGGCCGGTTTTGAGGTCTTGCCGGGTCATGAGGCCATCGGCGGCGCGCAGCAGGGCGTCCAGCTCAAAAGTCGGCGCCAGCCAGAAGGCCTTGAGGTGGTCGAGGGCAAAATTGACGACCAGCGGCAGCGGGTGGGCCAGCAGTTCGGTAAGCTCGCCCTGGTGGGCCAGGCATTCGGCCGGAGTAGGGTTTAGGCTGCCAAACAGGTTCTTGAACCAAGTGAGCAGCGGCCGGCGGAAGTCGCGGCGCAACGCCAGCAGGCAGCGCGTGAGGATGTCAGCCCGCCCGAGGTGGCCTGAGGCGACCAACTCGGGCAGTAGCGTGAGCCAGGAAACGGTGGTGCGGGCCTGCCCCGAATAGGTAGAGGCCGAATCGGCCATCGTGTCGAAGTCGAACAGCAGCAGCACGTCGCGCTCCAGCAGCGTAGTATCGGCTCGCAACTCACTGAGGATAAGCTGGTCGTAGTTCTCAATATCGCCTCCTTTTACGTTATTGCGCTGCCAGTTGTACACCGTTGGCAGGTGGGCCACCGACTGCGCAAACAGCCACGGCTCGTAGGCCAGCAGCGCGCGCGTTTCCAGCGTGCGCAGCACGTGGTAGGTCGGGGCCGCCCACAGGTTGGTCCGGGTGCGGCGCGTCAGCCACTCGGATAGCCAGTCGGGGCGGGTGTGCTCTAATACTTTAAGCGCCAGTGAGTTGTCGGCCGTGGGGCTGTCGGGGCTGTCCCAGTCGAGTTTCCATCGAATATCGAACCCCCGCCCCAGCGCCTCTTTGCGCGAGTAGGTAGCCAGACCCGCCAAAAACAGCATTTTATGTTGCTCGGTCGTCATCAGGCAATCCCATTGCAGCTTACCGGGCGTCACTTCGCGCTCCTTGTATTCTTCCAGCTCTTTCTTGAGAATCAGCGCTTGCTGCCGCACGGGCACCACGTCTTTCTTCGCTAAACTCAGCAAAAACGGCAGAAGCTGCTGCACAGTCTGGCGGCGGATAATGTGCGCGAAGGTGTCGGTCGGAGTCGTCATAAACTAAAGCAAGAGTAAGCTATCAAGGGCTAATTGCCCCGGTCCGCTGGCGGAGCCAGCCGACCGGTTGTCGCGTGAACGTGGCGAAACGACGGGCCCCGCAGCGCCCGCGATAACCGGTCGGCCGGCTTCGCCGGCGGACCGGGGCTGGGTTTCAGGCCAGCAGGGCCACCACCGTTTTTTTGAGGGACGCGTTGGCTTGCCACTCGCGCAGGCGGGCTTGCACGGGGGCAGGCACGGGCTGGTGGGTGCGGCCCAGCAGGTCGGCGTAGGCGTCGAGCAGCTTGCGGGTGTTGCGCGGGGGCTCGGCGGGCAGCTCGGGCAGCAGGGCGGCCAGGGTTTGGGTAAGCACCTCGTCGGTGGTGGCGTCGATGGCGCGCAGGTCGGCCAGGCCATCGGCGAGGCGCTGCACGGGCACGAAGCCGGCGGCCAGCAGGCGGCCGAGCGCCGCGCCCAGGTCGGCGGGTACCAACCGGCGCTGCGCCACGGCGGCCAGCACCACTTCGCGGGCCAGCGCCCGGCAGGTGGGCGCGGCGTGCGTGAGGGCCACGGCCAGCAGCGCGGTGGTGCTGGCGGGGAAGCGCGGGCCGGCGGCGAGCAGTGTGGCCAGCACCTGCTCCAGGGTGTTGCGGGCCTCCGAGCCGGTACCGTCGGTGCGGCAGGCGGTGCGCAGCAGGTGCCAGTGCAGCGGGTCAGGGTTGTTGGGCAGTAGGGTGAGCAGCAGGGGCAGGCTTAGCCCCAGCGACCACAGGTAATACGGCTTGTCTTGCCGCAGGCGGGCGTGCAGCGAGTACAGGGCCAAGGGGGAAGGGGGCCGCTGGCCGGGGTGCTCGGTGGCCACGGTCAGCTCGGTCCAGGTGTTGGTGACTTCGGGCTGCTGCTTGTTCCAGGGGTACTTATAGGTGTGCGACTTCGCCTCGAAGTACCAGGCGGGCTGCCAGGGAGTAGCCAGGCCGGGGTAGTCGGCCAGCGGGCGCAGCTCGGGCAGGTTGGCGGCGGGGTAGCGGGTGCGGGCGGCCACGGCCCACAGCCAGGGTAGCGCCTCAGCCAGCGGCGCGGCTGGCGCGGGGCTGCCTTTGAAGGAAAGCAGCCGGCCCACCAGCCCGGCCAGCAGCTGGCCCGCCGGCTTGCCCGTGGCAATGGGCAGCGGCACGGCCGCCACCTCGGCGGTGGCGGGCGCCAAAAACCAGGTGAGCAGCGCCCGCAGCCCGGCGTGCGCCAGCTGGGGCAGTAGCTGCCGGGCGGCCGCGGCATCGGCGGTGGCGGCGAAGGCGGTGCGGGCCAGGGCCAGCACCAGGTCGGCCGGGTCGGGTACCTGGCCAGCAGCTTCATGGGCTAAAAGCTTAGCTACCAACACGGTAGGCGCCACCCAGTACGGGGCGTGGCTGGCCGTGCTCAGCAGCGGCAGGGGCTGGGTGGCGCCGGGGTGCAGGCGCGCCTCGGCGGTGGCCAGGCGCTGGCGCTCCAGGCTAAGCAGCGGGTCGGGGTGGTTGTGCGGGTGGTCGGTTAGCGACATTTTGGCGAGCCGGGGGTGCTCAAAATTAGCAAACCAGCTGGCTAGCAGCGCCTTGCTAAAATCGCGGTGGCTCACGTGGCTGCCGCCAAACGCGTAGTGGCGCAGGGTGAGGGCTTGCTGCGCCTCCGATTGGTCCTGCAACTCCCACGGGAAAGCCTGCTGCAGGTAGGGCCGCAGCTGCTGGGCGTAGCCGGCCGGAAACTGGCCCCGCAGGCGCAGCAACCCATCCAGCCAGCGCTCAAAGGCGGCCGGCTCGGTGCCCTGCACCACCGGCCCGGTGAGGAAGAGCAGCTCGTGCCAGTCGGCCACCGGCGCAAGGGCCGTGGCGGCCGAAATATCGGGCACAAAATCTGTTATTGGCTCATAAGTACTTGTATTAGTGTTGGTTGCACTGGTATCGGCCGGGTATAGCCACGGCGCCAGCACGGCGCGGGCGGCCGGGGCCAGCAGGTCGGCGTAGGTGGGGATGGTGGCAGCCACGCCGGCCGCTTCGGCGGGCGCGAGCAGGGGCTTTTTGGCGCTTAGCAGCTCGGCCAGGCCCTTGGCGGCGCGCTCCTGCACGGTGGCATCGGCCTGGGCCAGGGCGGCGGCGTAGAGCGGGGCCAGTGTGGGGGCCAGGCCGGGGCTCACTTTTAGCAGCTTGCCAAAGCCCGCCAGCAGCGTTTTGAGGCCCGTTTTGAGGTCTTGCCGCGCCAGCAGGCCATCGGCGTAGCGCAGCAGCAGGTCGGGCGCAAAGCCAGGGTCGGCCCACAGGTCCTTAAGCTGGTCGAGGGCGAAGTTGACGACCAGCGGCAGCGGGTGGGCCAGCAGCTCGGTCAGTTCACTCTGGCGGGCCAGGCGCTCGGCCGGGGTGGGGTCGAAGCTGCCAAACACGCTCTTAAACCAGGTGAGCAGCGGCCGCCGAAAGTCGCGGCGCAGCGCCAGCAGGCAGCGCGTGAGCAGGTCGGTCCGCTCCAGGTGGCCCGAGGCTACCAGCTGCGGCAGCAGCGTAAGCCAGGTGATGGATTCCCGCTTTTCACCCAGGTAGATAGAAGCGGAGTCGGCCGCCGTGTCGTAGTCGAACAGTAGGGGCAGGTCGCGGGTCAGCAGCGTGGCGTCGGTTTGCAGCTGGGTAAGCACGTAGGTAGCCAAGTGCTGGCCGCGCTCCTTTTCGGCGCGGTTGTAGCGGTTGAGGCGGTGGCTGAGCAGCTGGGTCGTTAGCCAGGGGTCGTAGCTGACCAAGCCCTCGGCTTCCAGCTCGCGTAATTGACTGTAGGCCAGGCCACCCCACGAATTGCTGCGCGTGAGGCGCACCAGCCAGTCGGTGAGCCAGGTGGGCCGGCTGTGGCGCACCACCGTCATAAAGTGGTCTTTATACCCCCGGTTGTCCTTGGCATTGTCCAGGTCGATGCCCCAGGGCAGGTCGAAGCTGCGCCCCATCGCTTCCTGCTTGGAGTAAGTAGCCAGCCCGGCCAGGAAGACCGCCGTGGTGCGGTTGCGCAGCTTTTTTGTTTCCGGGCTGTCGTTGCGCCAGTCGTTCATTTCCTTGTACAGCTCCTTGGTTCTGAGCCGCACCGCCCCCAGGTCTTTCTTGTCCAGGTGCAGCAAAAAGTCGATTAGCTCCGGCATGGGCCGGTGGCGCACGAGCTGGTCAAAGGTGTCAACAACGGCAGCAGGAGTCATGGCAGCGAAATTATAAAATATTGATTGTGAATAACTTATACTAAGCCGCGCAAAGGCTCAGCAGCGTCTTACTGGTTTTGCGCAGGCTGGCCGTAGCCTGCCACGCGCCAAGCTGGGCCTGCACAAGCGCGGGCACGGGCTGGCGGGTGCGGGCCAGCAAGTCGGCGTAGGCGTCGAGCAGGGGGCACAGGTTGCGGGGTGGGGTGGCGGGTAGCCCGGGCAGCAGCGCGTTGAGGGTTTGGCGCAGGGCGTCATCAGTCAGGGCATCTAGCCCCTTGATTGGCAAGAGATTACTAGCGAGGCGCGGGGCGGGTGCGTAGCCAATGGCTATTTGTTGGCCCAGCACCTCACCCAGCGCGGCGGGCCGCAGGCGGCCTTGGGCAATGGCTTGCAGCAGCACTTCCTGGGCCAGGCTGCGGCAGAGCGGCGTGTGGTGAATAAGGCCGCTGGCCAGCACGGCCGTGGCCGCGGCCTCCAGCGCCGGGCCGGGGCCCAGCAGCGTGCGCAGGGCCTGGGCCAGCACATCGCGCTCGGTGGTTTCGAGGTTGTCGGCCCAGGCGGCGCACCGCAGCACCTGGTCGTAGACGGGGGCGGCGTAGTGGGGTAACAGCGCGGTTAGAAACGTTAAATCGCTGGATAATAAGTTGTTTTCTTCCCACGACCCGTACTCGTTTTTGCCCACGGGCGGCGCGTAGGGCAGCAGCGGGGAGGGCGCGGCCGCCGGAGCCCCGCTGCTCCACGCCAGCTCGATGAAGCGGTAGGTACTCACCTGGCCGGGCTGGCTCGGGTCGGGGTACACGTTTTCGCGGGGCACCACCTCGCAGGTCGAGCGCAGCGGGTGCGTCAGGCCGGGGTGGTCGTAGCCCAGGCTGGCCGCTAGCGCGGCAAAGGTTTTGGTGGGGGCTTTGGTGCGGGCGGCCACGGCCCATAGCTCGGGCAGCGCGTCGGCTAGGGTAGAAGTGAGGGGAGCCGGCGGCCGGCCACCCGCGGGCACCAGCGCCGGCAGCGGCTGCTCGGGCGCACCCACAAACCACTCCAGCAGCTGCCGCAGCCCCGTTTCGGCCAGCTGGGGCAGCAGGTGGCGGGCGGTGGCGGCTTCGGCGGGGTGGGCGTGAGCGGTGCGGGTGAGGGCCAGCACAAGGTCGGCGATGCTAGGGGCTACGCCCGCCGCCTGGTAAGCCAACAGCTTGCTAACCAATGTGCTGGGTGCTACCCAGTGCGGCTGGTGGGTGGGCGTGCTCAGCATCGGTAGCGTGGGGCCCGTGCGCAGTGCGGCCTCCACTACCTGGTAGCGCTGCTGCTCCAGCGGCAGCAGGGGCGAGCGCGTGGCGTCGGGCCCCGCAATGGCTACGCTGCCCACCCGCGGGGTGGCCGCGCCGCCGGCCCAGCTCAGCAGCAGGGCTAGCGTCAGCCCCTCGTGCCCACCCAGCCGAATGGGCGCAGCCAGCAAGGCCGCTGCTTCGGCGGCGCTCGCTTTTCTGAGCTGCGGCAGCACCTGCACCAGGTAGGGTTGGAGTTGGGCCGCGTGGCCGGCCGGCAGCTGCCCGTGCAGGCGCAGCAGGCCGTCGAGCCAGCGTTCGGTAGCGGCCGGGTCGTCGTGGCGCAACACCTGGCCGGTGAGGAAGAGCAGCTCGTGCCAGTCGGCCACCGGCGCAATGGCCATGGCGTGCGAGAGGTCGGGCACGAACTGCGTGAGTTCCTGGTAACTAACAGTATAATTGGTAGTTAACTCAACGGTTGCCGTGAGCCACGGCCCCAGCAACGTGCGGGCGGCCGCGCCCAGCAGGTCGGCTTGCTGGCCGATGGTGGTGGTGAGGGCGGCAATTTCAGCGGCCGCAAGCAGGGGCTTTTTGGCGCTCAGCAGCTCGACCAGGCCCTTGGCGGCGCGCTCCTGCACAGCGGCGTCGGGGTGGGCGAGGGCGGTGGCCAGCAGGCGCGCCACGGTCGGGGCGTTGGCGGGGTTTTGCTGGGGCAGCTTCGTCAGGCTGGCCAGCAGGGCGCGCAGGCCGGTTTTGAGGTCGGACCTAACCAGCAGGCTATCAGCTGAAAGCAGCAAGGGAGCCAGGGTAAAGCCTGGCTCCGGCAGGAGGTCCTTGAGTTGGTCGAGGGCGAAGTTGACGACCAGCGGTAGGGATTGTAGTAGTAGCTCAGCAAGAAGGTCTTGTAAGGCTAAGCGCTCAGTCAATGTTGGTTCAAGGGCCTGATAGAGCGCAATGTACCACGTAAGAGAAGGTCGCCGAAAATCGCGCCGCAGTGCCAGTAGGCAGCGCGTGAGGAGGTCGAGCCGGTTTAGGTGGCCGGCCGCTATCAAGTCAACGAGAATGCGGAGCCAGGTGAATTTTTCGTAGTTGGCCGCTGACATGCCATCAAGCCGAGCTATTGAGAGTTCAAAATCAAACTGACTGGGTATATCGCGCGTTAGCGCCAGCTTATCTTTCGCTAGTTTTTCCCGCAATTGAGATAAGTCCCGCTCGAAAGCCAGCCAGGCCAGCCGAAAAGCAAAATCCTGCGGGCGATACTCAATAAACCCCTCGTCTTCCAGCTCCCGCAATACCCAATAATCAGCAAGCGAATTACCGTTGCTTATTACCCAATCGCCAAGCCAGGCAGGCTTGGCGTGTGCCAGCACGGCCCGCACCTCCTCGCGGCGCGAACTAAAAAAGTCGTGCGCCAGGCTGCCACACCAATTAAACCCATTGCCAAAGGCCTCCTTGCGCGTGTAAGTGGCAAGGGCTGTCAGAAAGAATAGGGCGCTTTCCTCCTGCACAGGGTCCAGGTAAAAAGTAGCCCCTGGGGCAGCCGGCTGCATAGCTGCCTCCATCATCGCGGGCACTGCGGCTAGAGGCGGATATATCGTCCAGCCGCGTGCCGCCCGCGGCCGGGGATTAGGAATGCCGTGCTTGAGAAAATCGAGCGCCTTTAGCCGCACCAACTGTGCATCTCGTTTCGATAGCGCCAGCAGAAAAGGCACTAGCTCTTTAGTGGTTTGCCGGCTGATAATATACTCAAAAGTTTCGACGGCAGTAGGCATATTAAAAGCTCAAGTACTTGTTCAGCAATGATTTATGAGTAATAGCCTGCACCCTACCCAAACCGCAGCTGCGCGGCCAGAATGTGCTTGCACGGCCCGCGCTGGCCCTGGTGGCTCGTAAACCACTGGCAGGTGCAGCGCGCGGGCTCGGCGCCGCCCACCAGCACGGTGTGCCACACGTCGGTGCCGCGCACGCGGGCCTCGGTGCGCCCGCCGGCCCCCACGCCCACCAGCTGCACATCGTCGGCCGAGTCAAGCAGGGCGCGGGCATTTTTGAGGCGCGGGTTGAGCTTGAGAATGCGGTCGGTTTTGAAGGGCAGGCGGCGGTAGAAGTAGTGGTTTTCAGCCAGGTCGAAGCCCAGCAGCCCCATGGCCGAGAGGCTGGCGCACAGCCGGTCCACGGTGCCGGGGGCCAGGTCGTGCTCCATCGCGAACAGGGTAGGGTTGAAGGTTTCGTTGCCCCGAAATAGGTTGTTGGCCCCCGCCAGCCAGTCGGCGGGCAAGTCCTCCAGCAACGTATCGAGCTGGTTGCCCTCGCCCGAAAAGCCCCGGTTCACGGCCGCCGACAGGGCCAGCACGAACTCCTGGCCGCCGCCCAGCGCCAGCACAAAGGCGCTGGCCTGCCCGTCGGGCGTGGCAAACACCCGCAGGCTTTCGCAGAGGGGCAGCAGGCCGTCGAGCAGCCGCAGCCGGTGCACGCCGCCCACCCGCACCGCGCCCGCGCTGGCCACCGGCGCAAAACTGGGCCGCGGCCCGCGCAGCACCAGAAAAAAGTCGCCCTTGGCCGTGCCCGCCGGAATGCTTTGCACCAGCTGCGTGGCCTGCACGCGGGTGAGGGTCATTTTTTCCTCCATCAAGGCCAGGTAGCCCTGCACGGCGGTGAGGCCCTTTATCCAACGCTCGGGCAGCGTCACTTTGCGCTCGGTCACCTTGCCGGCGGCGCGCTCCAGGGTCACTTCCAGCTGGCCCACGGTGAGGCGCACGGGCTCGGCGCGGGCCACCCGGCTGAGGGCGTTCACCATGGGCTCGTTGAAATCGACGTTGGTAGTGCCGCTGCTCAAAAACTCGCCCTCCAGTGCGTCGGGCCCCAGGTCGAGGCGGGCGTACACGCCGTTGCACGACGAAAACGCCTCGAAGCGCAGCAGCCCCGCGCCGGCCGTCACAATGGGGTCGCGCAGGGCGGCGCTCTGCGGCACGAAGCGCGAGGCCACTACTTTGGCTAACGTGGTTAGCCCGCGGGCCGCCAGCCACGAGTCGCGCAGCCGGCCCTGAAAAAAACAGGCGGCCCCGTTGGCGGGCGCATTCTCGGCGTAGGCGGCAAGTTGCAGCGCAGCGCCCTCTGGGGCGTGGGTTAGGGCCGAAGGCTGGGCGTAGGCGTAGGTGAGGTCGGACATGGGAAAAGGGTGTTTTTGTTTAGCAAAGGTGTGCTAAATTTTTTATAGTTACTAATAAATTTGGCAAAAATTAGCAAAAAGAATCTGACTGCTAAATCATCGACAAGCTGCGCCCGGCGCGCGCGTTCGCTGCCTATTGCTGGCCGCTGGCCAACTAGTATTATGCCGTTAGCCAGCTCACAAATGAAGTTCACAAAGCCGTACGCGGCCAGTTATTCGCCGCGCCCGTTAAACGCAGGCGTTCCGGGCAATATATCGCACGCCGCTAGTACCTTGCGCGCGCCTGCACCTGCTTTCCTCATGCACCCTTCGGCCACCCTTTCCGAGCGCCACACCTGGGTTCGCGACACCACGTTTCGCCTCAAGGTGCTGCTGCTCACCGGCTGGCGGCAGCTCCAGAACCTGCGGCAGCCGCTGCCGCGCTTTCAGGCCCGCGCCGGCCAACCCACCGAAACCGCCCCGGTGCTGGCTACCTCTACCAGCGACCTGTGGAACCCCGACGACACCGCCGCCAACTGGCTGCTCACGGCCGGCAAGGTCGAAAACCTGCGCCGCGCCGCCCGCCGCCTGCACGGCCTGGCGGTGCCGGCCGGGGCCACGTTCAGCTTCTGGCGGCAGGTGGGCAATCCCAATTTTGGCCGCGGCTACGTGCTGGGGCGCGAAATCCGGGAGGGTTGCGTGGTGCCCACTGTGGCCGGCGGCCTGTGTCAACTATCTAATGCCCTGTATGATGCGACTCTGCGAGCTGGCTTTACCATTGTAGAGCGGCACCGGCATACGCAGGTTATCAAGGGCTCGCTGGCCGAGCAAGACCGAGACGCCACCGTGAAGTGGAACTACCTCGACCTGCGCTTTCGGGCCCCCGTCGCCTTTCGCCTCGAAGTGGAGCTCACGGCCGACCAACTCGTGGTGTGCTTTCGAGGCGAAACCCCAGCTCTTGCCAGCCCACCGCGCCCAACTGAAACCCCGCGCCCAGCCTCGGCGCTGCACGACTGCTACGCCTGCGGCAACCTGGGCTGCTTCAAGCACCCCGGCCAAGTGCCGGCGCGGCCCGCCGCCACGCGCACCACCTTCGTGCTCGACGAAAGCTGGCCTGAGTTTGCGCAGTATGTGCAAGCCACCGCTGGCCCGGCCGATGTAGTAGTGGTGCCGCAGCCCCTGGGCCGCCCGCGGCGGGCCAGCGGGCTGGCCGCCCTGCCGCAGGTGGTGGCCCTGCGCGGCGCGGCCTGGCGGCGCCAGCTGGGGTTGCGGCTGGCTAATAGGCTGGGCCGCAACCTATTCGCCCAATCCTTGCGCGGTGATGCGCGGGTGGCGGCTGCCGCCGCTCGCCACCTGCGGCCCGATAGCACCCACCTGGTGGTGGCGCAGTCGCTGCTGCCGTTTTTATGGCAGGCCGGGGTGCTGGGCGGCCGCACCTTCGACGTGCTGCTGACCCGCTTGCCCGCCACGCTGCTGCACGCCCGCCTCGACGCGGCCCACGCGCGCCACCCCACCAGCCCCACGCTGCGCGACTTCCGCGCCCCCGCATCGTTTGTGGCGGCCGAAAGCCGCGCCCTCACCCAGGCGCGCCGCCTGCTCACGCCCCACGTTGAGCTAGCTAACTTGTTTAACAACAAAGTGATACTGTTGGAATGGGTGCGGCCGAAAAGCGTACCTGGTGCTGTGTTAGGTACGCGCATCCTATTTCCGGCTTCGGCGGTGGCCCGCAAGGGGGCCTACGAAATGCGCCGGCTGGCCCAGGAACTGCGCCTGCCGCTGGTGGTGGCCGGCCGCGCCACCGAGGGCGCGGGCTTTTGGCAGGACGTGGCTACCACGCCCGCCTGCCCCGACGCGCTGGCCGGCGTAGGGCTGGTGGTGTACCCGGCCTACGTGGAGCACCAGCCCCGGCTGCTGCTGCGGGCGCTGGCGGCGGGCATTCCGGTGGTGGCTACGCCGGCCTGCGGCCTCGGGCCCCAGCCGGGCCTCACGCTGGTGCCCGCGGGCGACTACGCCGCGCTGCGCCGGGCGGTGCAGCAGGCGCTCGCGGGGCGTGAGGCAGCTGAAGTAAGCGGTGCGATAACCGGTTGATTACGGGCTACGTACCTTTTATGGGCGTGTTATAGTTGGATGTTAAGCCCCTTAGATTCGTATCCAAGGCCGGCCGCTACGCAACGCGCCCTTGGATACTATGGCAACTACTCCTTCTGACCCGGCTGGCTTTACTGGCTTTGTGCGCGTGCGCGGCGCCCGCGAGCACAACCTGCAAAACGTGGACGTGGATATTCCGCGCGATGCCCTGGTGGTGTTTACGGGCGTGTCGGGCTCGGGCAAATCGAGCCTGGCTTTTGGCACGCTCTACGCCGAGGCCCAGCGCCGCTACCTCGAATCGGTGTCGCCCTACGCCCGGCGGTTGTTTCACCAACTATCAGTGCCCGAGGTAGATAGCATTGAGGGCCTGCCGCCGGCCGTAGCTTTGCAGCAGCAGCGCGGCGCGCCCACCACGCGCTCGTCGGTGGGCTCGGTCACCACACTGTCCAACTTGCTGCGCATGCTGTATTCGCGGGCCGGCGACTACCCAGCGGGCCAGGGCATTATCTACGCCGAAGCCTTTTCGTCCAACACGCCCGAAGGCGCTTGCCCGCGCTGCCACGGCCTGGGCCGGGTGTACGAGGTGACCGAAGACTCGATGGTGCCCGACCCCTCGCTCACCATCCGCGAGCGGGCCATTGCGGCCTGGCCCCAGGCCTGGGGCGGCCAAAACCAGCGCGATATCCTCGTCACGCTGGGCTACGACGTGGACCGCCCCTGGCGCGACTTGCCCCAAAAGGACCGCGACTGGATTTTGTTTACGGATGAGCAGCCCGTGGTGCCGGTGTACCCCGGCTACTCGCCCGCCGAAACGCAGCGCGCCCTAAAGCGCAAGGAATCACCTAATTACATGGGTACGTTTTCGAGCGCCCGGCGGCACGTGCTCTATACATTTGGCAACACCCAGAGCGCGCTTATGAAAAAGCGCGTGTTGCAGTACATGCTCAGCCAGGCGTGCCCGCTGTGCCACGGCAAGCGCCTGCGGACCGAGTCGTTGAGCGTAACTTTTGCCGGCCTCGACATTGCCGACATGGCGCGGCTGCCCTTGCAGCAGGTAGCCGCCCGCCTGCGGCCCTACGCCGACGGCACGGCCGGCGCCCAAAGCCACGACGCGGCCCACCCCGAGCAGGCCGAAGTCACGCGCCGCATCACCGCCGACTTGGTGGCCCGCCTAGCCGTGCTCCTCGACCTGGGCCTCGGCTACCTGGCCCTGGAGCGCAGCACGCCCACGCTCTCGCCCGGCGAGTTGCAGCGCCTGCGGCTAGCTACCCAGCTGTATTCCAACCTGTTCGGCGTAGTGTATGTGCTCG
Source organism: Hymenobacter arcticus (assembly GCF_054779975.1). Classification (NCBI taxonomy): domain Bacteria; kingdom Pseudomonadati; phylum Bacteroidota; class Cytophagia; order Cytophagales; family Hymenobacteraceae; genus Hymenobacter; species Hymenobacter arcticus. The sequence goes on along the minus strand of NZ_BAAGXF010000003.1, from coordinate 473,548 downwards.
ATGAGCCCTCAGCCGGCCTGCACCCCTCCGATACCCAGGCGCTGCTGGCGGCCCTCGCCAGCCTCAAAAAAGCCGGTAACTCACTCTTCGTAGTAGAGCACAATCTCGACGTGGTGCGCCAGGCCGACTGGCTCGTGGACGTGGGTCCCGCCGCCGGCGAGCAGGGTGGCCATATCCTTTACAGCGGCCCGCCCGCCGGCCTGGCCGAAGTCGAAAATTCGCAGACGCGTAAGTATCTGCTTGATAATAAAGTATTTGAGAAACGTACTTTGCGCGAGCCTGTGGGCTGTCTGAAGCTCACCGACGCTACCCGCCACAACTTGCGCGGGCTCGATGTAGCCTTTCCGCTGGGCGTGTTTACAACTGTTACGGGCGTATCGGGCTCCGGCAAGTCGACACTGGTCAGCCAGGTGCTGGTCGAGCTGGTGAGCGAAGCGCTGGGCCTGAAAACCACCGAGGCCGAAGCCAGCATCGGCGAGGCCGCCGAGGAAATCCTGGAATTGGCCGACCAGGATTTGGCCATCCAAGGCAAAATAACGGCTGGGCTCGACTTGGTAAAACGCCTCGTGCGCGTGGACCAGCAGCCCATTGGCCGCACGCCGCGCTCCAACATGGCCACCTACACCGGCCTGTTTGACCACGTGCGCAAGCTGTTTGCGGCCACGCCGGAGGCCCGCAAGCGCCGCTACGACGCCGGCCGTTTCTCCTTCAACGTGGCCAAGGGCCGCTGCGAAACCTGCCAGGGCGAGGGCTTCGTGATGGTCGAGCTGCTGTTTTTGCCCAGCGTGTATTCGCCGTGCCCCACCTGCCACGGCGCGCGTTACAACGCTAAAACGCTAGAAATCAACTACCAAGGTAAAAACGTGGCCGACGTGCTGCGCCTCACCGTGGACGAGGCCTGGGCCTTTTTCGCCGACGAGCCCAGCGTGCGCCGCGCCCTCACCGTGCTGCGCGAAGTGGGCCTGGGCTACCTGCGCCTCGGCCAGTCGGCCACCGAGCTGAGCGGCGGCGAGGCCCAGCGCATCAAGCTCGCCACCGAGCTGCAGCGCCAGGCCCGCGCCCACACCCTCTACGTGCTCGACGAGCCCACCACCGGCCTGCACCCCGCCGACGTCGAAAAGCTGCTCACTCAGCTCAACGGCCTGGTCGAGGCCGGCCACTCGGTGCTGGTGGTGGAGCACGATATGCGCGTGGTAGCGGGCTCCGACTGGGTGCTCGACATCGGCCCCGGGGCCGGCGACGAGGGTGGCCAGGTAGTGGCCCAGGGCTCGCCCGCCGCGGTGGCCGCGTCGGCGGCCAGCCGCACCGCGCCCTACCTGGCGCGCTTCCTAGCCGAGGGCTAAGAGTCTTGTTGTAGTGGATTGACCATCAATTTACTATGTACCTAAAGCTGTGGACCACCAGTAGGACGAACCAGATAAGGTGTCGGCTGCCGGTCCGACGCCGGAGGCGTCCGACCGGTTGTCGTCTGCTGACGACCGCGCCGCTAGCTCACGCGACAGCAGCAAGCTTCAACGACAACCGGTCGGACGCCTCCGGCGTCGGACCGGCAGCCGACACCTTATCTGGTTCGTCCTTCTAAGCCGGCGTAGGTTTCGGGCAGCTTGCGGGCAGGGCCAGCCGCAACGCGCTGAACAGCTACGACCAGCCAGCCACTGAGGTATTTAGCTGGCCCAGAATGGCTTGCAGCTCGCCGCGGTCGAGGGGCTTGTGAATCAGGGATTCTACCAGGCGGTAGCGGCGGGATTTTTCCAGGTCGGCCAGGGCCAGCGAGGAAGTCAGGATGTAGATGCGGCAGCGGCCGAGCAGGTCGGCTTCGTAGGGAGCCAGCGCATCCAGAAACTGCCAGCCGTTCATCACGGGCATGTTCAAATCCAGAAAAATCACCTGCGGCAACTCTTCTTGTGGCAGGGTGGCCAGGCTGGCCAGGGCCTCCTCGGCCGCCGTGAAGGAATGGATGACTTCGGCAAAGCCTTCGGTCTGAATAAGATACCGGGCCAGAAAAAGGGCCAGCTCATCGTCATCAATCAAGTAGGTTTTCATCGCTGCTAGGCTTAAAAGCAAGGGTAAACTGCGTGCCGACCCCCACCTCACTTTGTGCACTGATTTGCCCTTGCATGGCTTCTACGTGCGCTTTTACCAGAAAAAGACCGATGCCGCGGCCGGCCGGCACGGTGTGAAAGCGCCGGTAGAGCTGAAACAGCTCGCTGCCTACCCGCTGCTGGTCGAAGCCCAGACCGTTGTCGCGCACCGTAATAATGGTGTCGCCGTGCGGCTCGACGTGGCCCGCTACCTCAATCTGCAGCGGCCGGGCATCCGAGCGGTACTTGATGGCGTTGGAAATCAGGTTGTGAAAAATGCTGTGAAAATACGCCCGGCTGCCCAGCAGGCGCAGGTCGCCGGGCAGGGTGCTCACCAGCTGGCCGCCGCAGGCGCGCAGCGGCTCCTGCAGGCCGAGCAGGGCCTGGTGGCAGGTGTCGGCCACGGCCACCAGCTCGGGGCGCTGGCCATCCTGCGCATCGCGCAGCGACAGAATGCCGTTGACGTCGGTGACCACCGCATCGAGCTGCCGCAGGCTGGTGTGCAGGCGTTGCAGGGCCTCCGCAAACACGGGCGCGTGCTTATCGAGGCGCGGCAGCAGGTCGGCGTAGCCCAGGGCATTGGCCAGGAGCGAGCGCAGGTCGTGCGAGACGATGTAGGTAAACTGCTGTAAATCAGCATTTTGTTGGCTCAGCCGCTGCGTAAGCAAGTGCTGCCGGGCGGCCGCCTGCTGCCGCTCCGTAATATCCTGCATGGCCCCCAGCACCCGCACGCCCTGGCCCTGGGCATCGCGCAGCAGGTAGCCCCGGTCGAGCACCGTGGCCCACGAGCCGTCGGCCCGGCGAAAGCGGTATTCTTCCTGCCAAAAGGTGGTGCTGGGCTGGGCCACGGCCTGCTGCCGGCCCAGCACCACGCGCTGCGCATCGGCCGGGTGCACGGCCCGGGCCCACTGGCCGAGCGCGGCGGGCTGCGGGGCGAGCGGGTAGCCAAACAAGTCGGCCCAGCCCTCGCCCCAGTACACGGTATCGTCGGCCACGCTCCAGTCATAAATGGCGTCGCTGGTGGCCTTCAGGGCGTAGCGAAAGCGCTCGTTGCTGCGGCGCAGGTCTTCGGCAATCTGCTTTTCCTGGGTGAGGTCGTGCACCACGCCCACGAGCTGGTAGCAGCGGCCGCTGTGGTCGCACACGGGGGTCACGCTCACCTCGCCCGTTACCCGGCCGGTAGGGTAATCGGACGTTTCCTGCCATACCACGCGCGCGCGGCTGGCCACGGCCCGGCGGTAGTGGCCCCGCACCAGGGTTAGCGAAGGCTCGGGAATCACCTCCTCTACGTAGCGCCCCACTACCTGGCTCAGGCTCAGGCCGGTAGTGCGCTCAAAAGAGTCGTTGGCGAAAAGAAACCGGTAGCGCTCGTCCGGCTCCACGCGCAGCACAAACGTGACATCGGCCAGGCTGTTGAAAATGATGCTCAGCTGGCGCTCGCGCTCCAGCAGCGTGGTGCTCGGGTGCTGGCGCTCGGCCACGGGCTGCGCCAGGCCGTGCAGCGCCCCGCCCGCCCCCGGCAAGGAAGGCAGCAGCTGAAACTCGGCCTCCACGGGCTTGGCTTGGTGGGGCACCGTGGCCTGGTAGCGCACCACCTCCCCGGCTACCGCCCGGCCCAGGTGGTGCTGGTGCTGCGCCGCTTCGTGCGGGGCCAGGCTGCTGGCAAAGTGCCGGCCCAGCAGCTGCGCGGCCGGCCGGCCCAGCAACCGGGCGTATCCGCTGGTAACCTGCTGATAAACACCCGACTGACTCAGGACAAAAGCCGCCTCCGTGCTTTGCTCAAACAGGGCCTCGGCCGCCGGCTGGTCTGGGGTGGGCATAGCCAATAAAACTGGGTGCGAAGGGGGAGGTATGGTGTCGGCAAAAGCTGGTTTCTGCCGGAGCCGCTAAGCTAGCTGTGCCGCGCGTAATTACCCGCAACGATACGCAAGCGCCGTTGCCCGGGGGCCGGCCGGCCCCGCGGGAGCGGGCCCGGTGGGTACCGGCGGTAGTTTCACCGGCCGCTAGTACTTGGGTTGCCGGCCGCCGCTGCGCAGGCGGGTTAGGCGGGCGTGGGCCCAGGCCGCCCAGCTTCCAGGGCCAGCACCAGGGCGGCCCCCAGCGTGTAGGCCAGCATGTCGGCCCACGCGAAGGAGGTGCCCAGCACGATGCGCGCCACGCGCACATGCCCCAGCCCCAGGCGCGCCACCAGGTGGCAATACTGGCCAAGCTCAATCAGGTAGGAAAGTAACAGCACGCCCCCCAGCGCGCGCCCCACCGGCTGCCGCCACAAGCCCCTCCCCACGCAATACAAAAGTATAGTCACCAGAAAGTCGCCCACGTAGGGCCGCACAAACTGGTCATGCACAAATGTGCCAATGAAAACCTCCAGCGCCAGTAAGAATGCTGCCCAGCCCAGGTAACCTTTGTGCAAACGCAGCATACAGTTGTTATTTATATTTGTTAAATAGCTGTTTAATAAGCTAATGCGCTGCTGAATAACAAGCATAGCTTACGCTGGCTGGTAGGCCTTGGGTGCTTCATCCAGCGCTTTTATGCGGGCGGCGTACTCGGTGGGGAGCATCGTATTTTTCAACCATTGGCTGGCGGCCAGTTGCTTGGTGTGGCGGTAAAAAACCAGGGCCAGGTGTAGCCACGCGCCGCTGCCCAGCGCCAAATGTGCGGCTACCGGGGGCGGCACTACCAGGCCCTGCACGCCGCGCAGCAGCGCGTAGCGCACGCCGCCCAGGTGCTTGCGATATTGTAAATAGAGGTCGGCCGTGAAGCGGCTCGGGGCCAGATTGGCGGCCAGGTGCCGGGCGCGGTCGGCGAGCCAGGCAGCGTAGGAAGTGGGCAAATCGGGCACGCCCATGCGCCGCCCGAGGCGGCAAAAAACGTCCGTTATCTCCTCGCACTCGGCCGGCGTGAGGGGCCGCTCCAGCACCTCAAACGCCCGAATGGAGTAGGCGATGAGCAGGTACAGCACGTCGCGATACGCCCAGGCCGGAATGGCCCGCCCCCGGCTGGCCTCCACCGCGCCGTGAATGGCGGCGATGCTGTCGATGGCCTTTTCGGCCCCCGCCCGGTCGGCAAACACAATGCGGCGGGCGTAATCGACGGTCGAAAACAGCCGGCCCAGCGGGTCGGCCGGCAGCCGCCCGGTGAAGTAGAGCCAGTCCACGGCCTTGTTGAGGGCAAATTCGGCGGCCGCCCCGGCAAAGATGAACAGCACCGTATCGGAAGTGCCCCAGATGCGGCGCACAATGGAAGTGGGGGCAACGAAGTAGTCCATAAGCAGGGCCAAACAAGCGGCGGCAACCAGAGGTGCCGTGTGCTTTGCTTTGTGTTCAATTTTACTTTGAAATTCAAAGTTAATACCTGACTAGTTAATTTACCTTCTTCCACAAAGGCAATAATTTTAAGGTGAGCCTTGAGCAGCATGCTTCCCTGCCGCAGCCTGGGGGCGATAGGGTGCTCCATTGTCCTGCTGACGAAGGAAGCATCCTACCGCATTAGCACAAGTCATTGTGTCGCAATAAGATGCTTCCTTCGTCAGCAGGACAGATGCAAGGGAGTAGCGCCTGCCTTCTAGTATGATAGCTGCCACCCTGCTCAAGTTTCCACCACCGCATCATCGCCCCCGGCTATGTCGTTTCCATACGATAGCTGCCACCCTGCCCAATACGACGCGCCGGCGCTCAGCCCTCCAGCCAGCGGCGGAAGGCGGCGGTGAGGGCGGTGCTGCTGGTGAGGGTCGCGCCGTGCTTTAAGCTGACCAGCAAGCGATTATTGAAATAGGGCTCGGCCTTGACGATGGCGCTGAGCTGCACCAGCTCGCTGCGGTTGAGGCGGAAAAAACGGGCGGGGTCGAGCTGCTGCTCCCACTCGGTGAGGGTGCCGGTGAGCGGGTGGCGCCCCCCGCGCTGGTCGATGGCGAACACCACGCCCTCATCGGCCTGCAAAAAGGCCACCTCGTCGGCGGGCAGCAGGTAAAAGCTGTTGTTGGGCTGGCGCACGGTGAAGCGCTGCCGGTAGCTGGCGGCCGGTGGGCGCAGGGCAGCGCGCAACTGCTCAACCACGGCGGCCGACAAGCCCGGCGCGGGCAGAATCGCCGCGGCGGCTGGCGCGGGCGTGAAGCTGGCGCGCAGGCCGTCGTACTTGGCCAGGGCGGCGGCAAATTGCTCGTAATCAAAGGGTTTTAAGAGGTAGCCAATGCCAGTGGCTTGAAAGGCGGGCAGCAAAAACTGGTCGTAGGCGGTGATAAAAATAATGGGGCACGTAACGGCCACCTGCGCGTAGAGGCTGAACACGTTGCCATCGAGCAGCTCAATGTCGGAGAAAATGAGCGCTGGCATCTCGTGCTCAGCAAACCAGGCAAGGCCTTTTTTAATGCTGCGCACCTCGTGCACGTCAGTGGCCGGTAGGCCGTAGCGGGCCGCGAAGCGGCGGATTTGGGCGGCCGTGGGGGCCTCGTCTTCGATGATGAGCAGGCGCAAATGAGCGGGGATTTAACGGGTGTAGCTTGCGAGCGAGCGCAGCGAGCAGCTGGCGTTAGGGGCATTGGGTGCCCCCGGTCCCGCCCGCTCGCTGCGCCCGCTCGCAAGCTAAAGCTTACGCTACAGGCACTTGGCGCAGCAGCGGCACCGTGACGGTAAAGTGCTCAGCATCAGCTACTATCTGCACGGGCTGGCCGGCCAGCAGGCGGTAGCGCTCCTGCAAGTTGCGCAGGCCGGTGCCGCCGGGCTCAGGGCGGGTGTGCTTGGGGCGGCGGGGGTTGCGCACGCGCAGGCTGGTGGAACTCACTTCCAGCGAGATACGCAGCGGGTCGTCGTCGTCGCCGCTGTTGTGCTTGAGGGCATTTTCGACCAGAATCTGGAGCGTGCCGGGCACGGTGTGCAGCCGGGCGGGGTCGAGGGCGGGGGCCAGGGTGGTTTCAAACGCGTAGGCCGCCCCGAAGCGGTGGCGCAGCAGGTACACGTAGTCGTCGAGAAAGCGCAGCTCGTCGGCCAGGGTTACAAAATCGGCATCGCGGTGCCGGATGAGGTAGCGGTAGAGGCCCGCGAAGCAGCCCAGGTAGTGGCTCGCCACCTCGGCGTCTTGCCCAATAAGCATGTGCAAGACATTCAGGTTGTTAAACAAAAAATGCGGGTCAATCTGAGCCTTGAGGGCGCGCAGTTCGCTTTCGGCCTGGGCTTTTTGTAAGTGTAGCACGTGGCGCTGGGCCTCGAAGTAGCGCTTGCCAGTGAGCAGCACCGCTAGCAGGCCGTAGCTTTTGGCGTGCTGCACGGCCCCCAGCACCACGCGGCCCAGCGACCACGCCGCCGGGTGCCCGAATAGAACGCTGTATAGGCGCTCGTAGGCCCCGCCGCTCAGCAGCAAAAACCCGGGCAGCAGCGCCAGCCCCAGCCAGCGCCGCCGGCTCAGAAACAACGGCAGCAGCCCGCCTACCAACAGGGCCACGGTGGCCGTGTCGAAGAGCACCGTGGCGGCTACAATAGGCAGCACCCGGCTGGCCGCGGCCCCGGCATCGGCCTGGTACTGAAGCAGTAGCACGGGGGCCACCACCAGCCAGTAGGCGGCCACCAGGCCGAGGTCGGAGCGCGAGGGGCGCTGGGTGGTAAAGGATGAATCCAACTCCATGGGGCAAAGAAGGGGCAAGATGCCGCGCCGGCCGCCTCCCGGCTCAAACGGGGCAATGGGTAGGCGAGGCGGCGAGAGGGCGGCGCGCACTAGCGGCCGGCTACCCCGCCCGCCACCGGCAGCGGCTGCACGGGCCCCGAGTCGCGCACCAGCAGCAGGTACTGCACGTAGGCCGTGGCGGGCAGGGCGGGGTCAAACTGCATTTGCTGATTGGCGGGCAGGCCGGAGGCGTAGCTGAGCTGCACGGGCAGGCGGTGGGCGGCCGTGCCGGGGGCGTCGAGCCGCACGAGCGTGGTGCTGCCGGGCTGGGTGCACGCTTTGAGCGCCGCTAGGCCTTGCAGGCGCACCAGCGGCCCGTCGTGGTTGAACTTGTCGACCACTGAAAACAGCTGGTCCGGCGTGCGCCAGGGCGCGGGCAGGCTGGCCGAGGCCATCAGCATCTGGCAGCCCGAATACGTGCTGAGGATGGACACGATTTTGTCGTGGCCCGGCAGGTCGCTGCGCAGGATATAGGCGGCCAGGCTAGTGAAATTCAGCCCCTTTTGCTGTGGCACGTGGCCCAGGCCCCAGAGGCCATAGAGCTTTTCGTGCGTGAGGTGCCAGAGCGGCAAAGCGGCCTGGTAGTTGGCAAAGAGCTGCTGCTCGCGGCTGGGCAGGGTGCGGGCGTAGCCCACGTTGGTGAGCGCGTGCTGCACCTCGGCGTAGGCGTCGGTGCCGAGGGCACGGCGGGCGGCGGGGGCGGCCTGGCGCAGGGCGTGCTGGGCGCGCAGGGCCAGGTCGGCGGCCTGGGCTGGCTGGGAGCGCAGGGCAGCTTGCACCGAGTCGAGGCTGGTAGCCAGGGCCGGGGGCAGGGGCCAGCCGGCGGCGCGCAAGTCGCGCAGGTAGTCGGCCAGCAGGGCGAAATCCTGCACCCCGTCAATGCCCACAAACTGGATGCGGCGGCCGGCGGGCAGCGTCTGGTTCAGGCCCCGGATGCGCACGATTTTGGCCCGGAAGTCGGCGTTGCCCCACTGCGCCTGCTCGCGCACCCAGCTGGCAAACACGCGGTCGAGGGTGGCCGCGTCGCCGGTGCGCAGGTACTCGTTGAGGTAATAGGCTTTGGCACAGTCCACTTCGGCCAGGTAGCGGCGCACGCCGGCGCGCTGGTTGAGGTGGCGCAGCAGGGCAAAGTCCACGTCCTGCACCCGCTGCACGCCGTGCGACTCGCCCAGCAAAAACACCTTGTTCTGGTAAAAAGCCCGGTCAAAAAGCCGGAACTGGGGCGAGCCGGCCAGGTCCAGAGTTTCGCGGGGCGCGTCGGTAAAAATGGATTCGGGCTGCTGGGCGCGGGCGGCGAGCCCGGCCAGCAGCAGGGCAGCCACCAGCCGGGCCGGGCGAAGGAGAGGGCGAAGGTTCATGCTCAGAAAGGCTAGGGTGAAACGTGGCCCAAACCACGCCGCTAGCCCGACCTTTCCCCAGCGCCCGCCCCCGAACCCAGGGAAAAAGCTGCCGAAGCCGCTGAAAAAGCTGGCGAGTCAGTGCCCCGGGTGCCAGCCTGCGCGGGCCCGCGCCCCAGGCGGCCGGGCTACTTGCCGCCCACCAGTTCGGGCACGGCCCCGGTCTTCTTCCGCTTGCGCCCATAAATGCCCAGTATCAGCAGCGGCAGCAGCGTCAGCTCGGCCACCACCCCAAACAGCAGCGTGAGGCCAATGAGCAGGCCCACGTAAAACGTGCCGTCAAACGACGAAAACAGCAACGTGCCGAAGCCGCCCACCAGAATGAGCGACGTCACGATAACCGCCTGCCCCGCCAAGATATAGGTGCGCCGCACGGCCTTAAACAAGTTGGGCTCGTGGCCCATGGTCAGGCGCAACTTGCTGATAAAGTGAATGGTATCATCGACCGCAATGCCGAAGGCGATGGTGAAGATGATGCTCGTGCTCACCTTCATGCTGACCCCGGCCAGCCCCATCACGCCCGCCACTACCAAGATGGGCAGCAGGTTGGGAATGAGCACCACCACCGTCATGCGTACCGACCGGAACAGCACCAGCACAATAAGCGTAACCATGGCCACGTCAATCGCCATGCCCTGTATCATATTGAGGGTCAGGTTCTCATTGTTTTTATCGATGAGGTTGGACGAACCCGTGAGGCGCGTGCGCAAAATGGTGGTATCGATGCCCGTGCGCAGGAAGTGCCGCAGCGCGCCGTTGAGCGCATCGGCGCGCATACTGCCCACGTCCACCATGCGGCCGGTGAGGCGGCCGGCGCTGCCGTCGGGCAGGGCCAGCGCCCGAAACTCGGGCCGCTTACGAAACTGCCGCAGCGGCCCCCGCAGCCGCGCCAGGCCCGCCGAATCGGGGGGCAGGCGGTATTCGGCCAGCCCGCCGCCGTGCAGGGCCTGGTGCACCGTGCGCACCAGCGTGGCCGGCGAGGCCGAAAACTTGAGGCCGTAGGTGGTAGTCAGGTAGCGCTCCACTTTCTCGGTTTGGATGAGCACGGCGGGGTCGTACACGTCGCGCCCGCCGGCGGGCTTCAGCTCCAGCTCGAAGGGCCGCACCCCGGCAAAGCGGTCGTTGAAAAACGCAAAATCCTGCCGCACCGGGTCGCTCTTCGATAGGTCGTCGAGCATGGCCGAGTTGATGCGCACCCGCGTGGCCAGCCCGATGCTGGCCACCAAAACGAGCCCGCTGAGCATAAACACCAGCCGCCGCCGCCGCAGCACGCTCATAAAGAGGCGGCCCAGCACGCCGTCCCAGTCGTGGCCGTGCTTGCGCGGCTCGCGCAGCGCCGGCTTATTGAGCAGCACCAGCATGGCCGGCAACAGCGTGAAGCTCAGGAAGAACGCTAGAATAACGGCGATGCCCGTAAACAGCCCGAAGTTGTGAATGGGCCGGATGGTGCTCGTCATCAGCGTAAAAAAGCCGATGCTAGTGGTGAGCGCCGACAGCCCCGAGCCGAAGCCCGACTCCTTCATGGTGGTACGCAGGGCGTGCCGCTTGCCCGCGCCGTAGCCCAGCTCGCTCACGTAGCGGCTGATAATGTGGATGGTATCCGACATGCCCACCACGAAGAGCATGAGCGGCAGCAGGGCCGTCATCAAATCAATGCTGATGCCGCAGGCGCCCATCACGCCCAGCCCCCAGATGATGGCGCCCACCACCACCACCAGCGGCAGCACCACGCCCCACCAGGTGCGAAACGTGAGCCACAACAGCCCCATTACCAGCAGGAAAGACAGCGACATGAAAATAATCATCTCCCGCTGTAGGCGGTCCACAAACACGGACTGCGCCACCGCCTTGCCCGCAAAGTGGACCCGCGCCGCCGGCAGCCCGGCCCGTGCCAAGCCGGCGCGCAGCTGCGTCAGTAGCGAGTCGCCGGGCGGCTTCTTGAGGTCGGGCGTGGTTTGGATGACCAGGGCCACGGCCCGCGCATCGGGGCTGAAGACGTTGCCCACCAGGCCGGGCGTTTGGTAAATCAAGGTCGAGTCGGCGGCGCGGCGGCTGGGGTCGGCGCGGTACTCGGCCGGGTGCAGGTAGGGCAGGGTGTAGGCCCCGAGGCCCTCCACCACGGTTTGGCTGAGCGTGGTGGGGGAGATGACGTGCAGCACGTTGCGCTGCCGCCGCGCCACGCGCGTGAGGCTGTCCACCTGCGTCAGGAAGGCCGGCGAAAAGGCCGTTTGCCCCGGCCCGGCCTCCACGGCCAGCAGCAGGTAGTCGTTGTCGTTGCCAAAGCGCTGGGTGTAGCCCTGGTAGTAGTCCAGGTCGGGGTCGCCGGCGGGGTAAAAGTCGTTGAAATTGTAGTTGAAGCGCAGCTGGGCAGCAAAGTAGCCGGCCAGCCCCGTGAGCAGGGCCAGCACGAGCAGCGTGAGGTAGGCAGTTCGGCGAAGGGGCATAAGCAGGAGCGCGAATTTTATAATCCGCGTAATCGTTAGCAACCAGCAAGTATCCGCTTCGGCATTTCCGAAACGCTTTGTACTTTAGAAGCCGCAACTACCAGCAACCCCCCGTTTTCCCCAATTGTTTCTCCCTGCGCCCATGAAAAAGTCCCTGCTCGCCTTTGCCCTGCTGGCTTCGGCCGCCACTGCCTTCGCTCACGACGGCGACAAGCCCGCCAAAGGCAAAAAAGCCGATAACTGCACCGGCGTAGCCGCCGCCAAATGCGAGAAAGGTATGGCCGGCACCAGCATGGCCGGCATGCCCGCCTGCTGCCGCGCCAAAATGGCCGCCGCCAAGGCTGCTACTCCGGCCACAGCCAATGCAAAAGTGCCGGTAGTGAAGTCGATGTAAGGTCTGGATTCAGTATCAGGTAAAACAGAAAAAGCCACCTTACTAGGTGGCTTTTTCTGTTTTACTACGCTATTGTTTTTGCAGCGGTGAAGTATTTAATTAAAAGTAAATCACAAAGCAGTACATTTCAATGTCTTTTCACTCACTCAATCCTAGCCTATGGAGCTTATTGACCAACTTGCCAACTTAGCCTCACGGGCGCAAAAGCAGATTTAGCATATTCAGACGGAGGAAGCTACGAAAACGGCCTTAATCATGCCGTTCATTAATGCGCTGGGCTATAACGTTTTCGACCCTACGGAAGTCGTGCCTGAGTTCATCTGTGATATAGGCACCAAAAAAGGGGAGAAGATAGACTACGCCATCATGCGCGATGGCAAGCCCATTATCCTGTTTGAGTGTAAGCACGTTGGCGGTGATTTGAATATCAACCACGCCAGCCAGCTATTCCGATACTTTCACGTAACGGAGGCCCGGATTGCTATTCTGACTAATGGCATTCACTACAAGCTGTTTACCGATTTGGAGCAGGCCAATAAAATGGACGAGCGGCCATTCATGGAGTTTGACTTGTTCAATTTTCAGGAGAACGACGTCTCTGAAATAAAAAAGCTTAGCAAGGCCGATTTCAGCATCGACGACATGCTGTTTGCGGCTTACAACCTGAAGTACATGCGGGCCTTTAAAAAGTACTTCGAGGAACAGTTCAATCAGCCGTCGGCTGAGTTTATTCACTTCGTTTCCAAGCAGATTTATGATGGCACGCTCACACCGAAGCTGAAAGAACAATTCAGCGTGTTGGTGCACCGCTCGTTTCATCAGTTTCTAAATGATAAGATAACCATGCGCCTGCGCTCGGCCATGCTGGATACTACGAGCAGCGCCTTGGTTGTGGCGGTGCCAACCATTACCGTGGCGGAACTGGCGCTGCCACTGACAGCAGCCGAATCGGTTGACAAGGAGATTGAAACAACAGTGGAAGAAACGGAAGGCTTTATGATTGTGCGCGCTATCCTGCGCAAAACCGTGGCTGTGAGCCGGGTAATAATGCGCGATGTGCAATCGTACTGCGGAATATTGCTGGATGATAACAACCGCAAGCCAATTTGCCGGTTGCACTTCAACAGCAGCAAAAAATACGTGACGGTATTTGACGTGGAAGGCGGTGAACGCGTGGATATTACCTCACTGGATAACCTGTATGAGCTGGCATCGCGCATTCGGGCGGCGGTGCAGCGCCACGAGGCCAAAGGCCAGGAAATGCAGCCTGCCTGACACTAAAAATGCTTATTCCTAAGCAAAGCCACCTCCGTTTCGAGGTGGCTTTTTTTGGGTCGCCGGGGTACCTTTGCGCCCCTCATGGCAGCTAAGTTGCTCAACTTACTGGTTGCTTGATATACCTGCTTCTCACTATCTAAGTTGCCCTGTTATGCGTCAGTACCAAGCCTTGCTGCACCAGATTTTAGAAACTGGCGCGCTTAAAACCGACCGTACCGGCACCTGTACGATGTCCATATTTGGTCACCAAATGCGGTTTGATTTAACGGCTGGTTTTCCTTTAGTGACCACCAAAAAGGTTCATCTGAAGAGTATTATCCATGAGCTGCTGTGGTTTTTGAAGGGTGACACTAATATTGCTTATTTGCAGCAGAACGGCGTAAAAATTTGGAATGAGTGGGCCGACGAAAACGGCGACCTCGGCCCCGTGTATGGCTACCAGTGGCGCAGCTGGCCCGATGGCCACGGCGGCCACACCGACCAGATTTCGCAGATTATCAATCAATTAAAGACGCAGCCCGACTCGCGCCGCATGGTAGTAAGCGCCTGGAACGTGGCTGACCTGCCGGCCATGAAGCTGCCCGCCTGCCACGCCCTGTTCCAGTTTTACGTAGCCGATGGCCGCCTCAGCTGCCAGCTCTACCAGCGCTCGGCCGACGTGTTTTTGGGCGTGCCCTTCAATATTGCCTCCTACGCGCTGCTCACCCTCATGGTGGCCCAGGTAACGGGCCTGCAACCCGGCGAATTCATCTGGACCGGCGGCGATACCCACCTCTACAGCAACCACCTGGAGCAGGCCCGCCAGCAGCTGGAGCGCGCCCCGCGCCCGCTGCCCACCATGCGCCTCAACCCGGCCGTGACCGACATTTTCGGCTTCCAATTCGAAGATTTTCAGCTGGAAAGCTACGACCCCTGGCCGGCCATCAAAGCGCCCGTTGCGGTGTAACTTGGCAGCATGACAACTGCCGCATGAGAAACCAATGCTTGGCCCTGCTGGGCGCGCTGCTGCTGGCCGGCGGGGCCGCCCACGCCCAGGAGGGCTACTCGGCCCCCGGCTTCCCGATGCTGCCGCACCACCGCCCGCTGCCGCCCGCCGGCCCCACCGCGCCCAAGCTGCTTTCGCCGGTGCTCGCGCGCTTCTGGCACGAGTCCGACGCCACCCGGCAGGCGGCGGGCCGCGAGCAGTTCTTCCAGTTTGTGTCGGAGCAGGCGCACTACCCGGCCGCCGCCCGCCCGGCCCCCGGCCAGCCCAACGACCTCATGCCCACCGGCCGCATCCTGGTGAGCGTGCGCGTTCGGGCCAACGGCTCGGTGCGCCAGCCCCCGCGCATCACCCGCCGCGAGCTGAGCCGCCCCGAGGCCGAGTACCCGCCCGCCGCCATCCGCGCCCTCGACGCCGAGGCCCTGCGCGTACTGGGCGCGCTGCGCTTCGTGCGCTCCCCAGCCGCGCTGGATTCGCTGGTGGTGCCCATGCGCTTTATTGCGGAGTAACTATCTTGTTGATAACGTGTTAAGATAAATTATAAACTACTTATTAGCTGCTGCCAGGCCGGGGAGGGCGGGTTGAAAGGCTGCTGGCCTACCTGCTTCACTATTCGCACGGCCGCCACGTTGGCTGTGAATACGGCATCGGCCGCTAGCAACTCTTCCCGTAAAAACAGCCCTTCCCGGCATTCCACGCCCTGCGCCTGCGCTGCCCGCAGCACCTCGGCGCGGCGCACGCCGGCCACGCAGCCGCTGGCCAGCGACGGGGTGAACAGCACGTCGCTTTTCACCCAAAAAATGGCCGCCGCGCCGGCCTCCGCCACGTGTCCGGCCGCGTCGCAGAGAATAATTTCGTCGAGCCCGCGCTGCTGGCGCTCGTGGGCGGCGCGCACGTAGAGCCACGCCTGCGGCCCCTTGCAAAAGCTGAGCGGCGAAAGTATCGACTGCGTATCGAGCGAAAAATCAACTCGTTGCAGCGGCGAGTCATCGGCCACGAAGGGCTCGGCGGTGGCCAGCCATTCGGTGGCGGCGGTGGGCGGGGTGTAGCGGCCGCCCCCGGCGCGCCACAGTTGCAGGCGCAGGCGGGCGGTGGGCAGCTGGTTGGCGGCCGCAAGGCGGGCCAGGGTAGCTTCCAGTGCCTCGGTGGTGGCCAGCGCTGCTGGCAAGCTGAGATAGAGTGCGGCGGCGGCCTGCTGCATGCGGGCCAGGTGGCCGGCGGCGTAGCGCAGGCGGCCATGGAGGAAAATCAGGGTTTCAAAAAAGCCGTCGCCAAAGGCCAGGCCGCGGTTGGGCAGGGGCAGGCAGAAGGTTGCCGGGTCAAGTAATTCTCCGTTGAAAAGTAGCATCGGCAGGGGCTAGCGGGAGGCCACCCGATACGGCACCCGTACTACAAAGGTGGTGTCGCGGCCGTTGTGGTTGATGCGCACCCTGCCGACCCAGCTTGCCGGACCGGCCTGGCGCGGCGCGCGAAAGCGCACGAAGCCCGCGCCGTCGGGCCCCACTGGCACGGGCTGGCCGTTGCAATACATGCGCATAGAGCTGGGCAACAGGCTCTTTACCACCAGCAACCGCGCCTGGTAGGTGCTGCCCGGTGCCACGGTGGCGCATACAGCCGTGGCAGCGGCCACAAAACGGGTGGGAATCAGGGGTGCCCCCAGCGGCCGGGCCAAGTGCCGGAGCGCGCGAAATTCACTGGCCCGCACCCGCGCTTCGAGCAGCGAGAGTGCCGCCAACGCTTCGGCCACGGGCAGCTGGTCGAACGCGGGGGCCGTGAGCCGGGTGGGCATAGCCGGCCCTAGCTGCCGCAGGGTATCGGCGTAGGCGGCCAGGTGCTGGCGCAGCGCCCGCTGCGCTGGGGTGCCGCTGCCAAGCAGCTGGGCTACGGCCGCCGTTGGTTCGGGGTAGGCGAACACGGTAGGAGGGGCGGGGCGGCTGGCCGCCGGGCGCAATTGCGCCCGGTAGCGGCGCAGCATACCGCACAGCTCCTGGGTGCCGCTTGCCAGCGCTTGGGCGCGGTGCAGCACTGCCAGCTCGGCGGGTTGATTGCGATTTTTGGCTACTACATTCTCGATACCTTTTAGGCTGTTGTGGGCGGTAGTGGCGGCCTCGTCGTTTTGGGTAGTTAGCGTTGCATCAAGCTGTTGCAGTACTGTGCCTAACTGGGCTTGCGTATTGTGCTGACTGTAAGTAAGATATACGCCAGTGCTTAGCCCAGCTAGCAGCAGCAGCCACACTAATTTGGCGAAGCTGCTCATGGGCCGGAGTGTTGCACAATGAGGTAAGGCACCGTAAGCTGCAAGGTGGTATCCGATGGAAACAACGGCCCCTGGATAGTGCCGTGCCACTGCGCGCGTACCGTATCGGGCTGGCCGGGTTGCCGGGCGGGCACGGCAAATCGCACCAACATTCCCGGGCTGCTTGGCTGCGTCAGCGTTACGCCGTTGGCCGTCATCTCCATGTTGCAGAGGTCGCGATGGCTAAACTGCGCCAAAAACAGGTAGGCCTGATACTCAGTACCGGGAGCCACAGTTTCGGCTGCGGGCACTGCTTGCAGGCCGATTGTATCAAAGCTACCATCCTTGCCCCCTATCTTTTCCGCCTGCCCTTGCAGCGCCCGCGCCTCGTAGCGCCGCAACTGGGCTTCCAGCCGGGTGAGGGTAGCCAGTGCGGCGGATAGGGGCAGCTTACCTAGTGCAGCTTGCCTCGGTCCCTTTTCGGCTGCCATAGCCGTTAAGGGGTGAGGGCCGGGAACGTATTCTGGGGTATAGTGCTGAATAAAAGCCGTATAACGTTCAAGCTGTTCAGCCAGCGGGTTAGCTAGTGCAGCCAGGGCGGCGGGGCTTTGTAGCTGCGGGCGCAGTAGGTGCAGGGTATCAATGAGCGCCTGGGTACGGGCCTGAATCTGCCGCGTTTGGGCGAGCAGCGCCACGTCGGCGGGCTGGCGATAATTCTGGCAAACGAAGTGCGCAATGCTGCGCCCGGTGCGCGCATTGGCCGCGGCACACTGCTGATTATTAGCAGCTACCTGGGCCACCACGGCACCGATTTGAGCCAGCCAGCCTGGCTGCCTGGCTGGCCTGCCCGCGTTGGTAAGCGTAGGTGCCGCCCGCTACCAGGCCGCCGGTTAGCCCGAGCAACAGGAGCCAGCGGCTGGTTTGAGTCATCATCGGTGCAAGGTAGCTGGCCGCGGTGGCTAACTTAAATCAATGCGAATTTCTTGCCCGGCAGCGCCCGCACCACGCCCCGAAACTCGAGCCCCAGCAGCAGCGAGGCTACGGCGTGAATGGGCTGCTGGGCTTTCCAGGCGAGGTTGTCCATCTGCTCCTCGCGGCCGGCGGCAGCGGCTAGCACCGTGAGGAGGGCAAACTCGTCGGCCGAGAAATCGGCGGCCGAGTAGGAGGGGGGCGGCTGAAACTTACCGGTTTGGTGCAGGGCGGCGTCCCAGTTGAGGAGCTGCTCCAGGTCGCGGGGCTCCTGGTAGAGGGCAGCTTTATTGCTCTTAATCAGCGCGTTGCAGCCTTCGGAGGACGGCGCGCCCAGCGGGCCGGGTACGGCCAGCACGTCGCGGTCGTAGCTCAGGGCCAGCTCGGCGGTGATGAGCGCGCCGCCCTTGGCGGCCGCTTCTACCACCACGGTGCCGTCGGACAGGCCCGCGATGATGCGGTTGCGCTGCGGAAAGTTGTAGCGGTCAGGCTGCGTGCCGAAGGCAAACTCGGTGAGCAGGCCGCCCGTTTCGCGCATTTTCTCGGCCGTTTTGCGGTGGGCGGCGGGGTAAATAACGTCGAGGCCGGTAGCCATCACGCCCACCGTGAGCAAGCCTTCCTGCAAGGCCGCGCGGTGGGCCATGATGTCGATGCCGTAGGCCAGGCCACTGATGATTAGCGGATTATGCGGCAGTACGCCCTTGAGGATGCGCTCGGTTTGCTCGCGGCCGTATTCGGTGGCTTGGCGCGTGCCCACCAACGCCAGCACCTTGGGCGCGTTCAGGTCGGCGGGTCCCTGGTAGTAGAGCAGCGCCGGCGCATCGGGGATGAGCTTAAGGCGGGTTGGAAACCGCTTATTGGTGTAAAACAGAATTTCAACGCCCTCCTTTTCGGCCTTACGCAGGCTGGTTTCGGCCTGGGTTAGCGCTTGGCCGCGCGCGGCCCCGGTCAGGATTTTAACCGTGGCGTCGCCCACGCCGGGGATGCGCCGCAGCTTGCCGGGCGGCAGCGTAAACACGTTTTTGGCCGACGAGCCGTAGCTCATCAATTGTCGCGTGAGTTGCGGGCCAATGCCGGGTAGCAGCGTCAGGGCCAGCTCGTAGTAGAGGTCGTCGGTCATGTAGCGCGAAGCTCTGCTTCGTGGACGAGCGCAGCGAATGCTGCTTCGTGCTGGGGATTGGTGGTTTTTAAGTTACGACTGCCAAGCGGCGCGCGCGCGCCGCTACTCGCTACGCTCGTGCGCGAAGCGGAGCTTCGCGCTACTCGGCCTTTTGGGCGCCGTCGATTTCCTTTTTGAGGTTCAGCAAAAAGCCGCGCACTTTCTCCAGGGATTGAATCACGTCAATCTTGTCTTTGAGCTGGCCGCCCTTCTGCTTGAGCATTTCGCGGGCGCCGGCAATGGTGTAGCCGCGCTCCTTCACCAGGTGATAGATAGTGCGAAAGATGTCCACGTCGGCCTGGGTGAAGAGGCGGTTGCCCTTCTTGCTTTTGCGCGGGTTGAGCTCGTCAAACTCCGTTTCCCAGAAGCGGATGAGCGAGGTGGCCACGCCGAACTGCTCGGCCACCTCGCCGATGGTGAAGTATTGCTTGGTAATGTCGCGCTCTTTGTAGGGCATGGCGGCAGCTAGGCTAAAGGTCTAATTTACTGTACGTTGTATTTATGGCTGATTTCGTCGTAGAGCGGCAGCAGCTCGTTGGCGCGGCCCTGCTTGTCAAACACGGCTTCCCAGGTGTTGAGCGGCTCCCAGATGAAGCTGCCCTTGCCTTTGCCGCCCGGCAGGGTAAATACCGCGTCGTTGACCTCGCGCTTGCGCTCCGAGTATTCGACCACCACCACGTCCTGCTTGTAGCGCTTGGCCAGCTGCGTGAGGTTAGCTTGCAGGTCGGGGATGGTGCCGTGCCATTTAGGATAATACGACTCGCCAATTACGTCAAAATCAACGTGCTGCGCTAGCATGCGGTCGAGCCAGGCGTTGGAGAGCAGGGCCTGGCCGCCGAGGGCGATGTGCAGCATCACCAGCGTGCGGGGATTTACCTCGCGCACGGCGCTGGAGCCGGCCTGGGCCAGTTTCGCCAGGGTTTCGTAGCGGGCAAGGCTATCGGGGAGCTGCACGTTGGCGTCGGGCCACATCATGCCGTGGTTGATTTCGTTGCCCACCTGCACCATATCGGGCGGGGTGCCCTGGGCTTGCAGGGCCAGCAGCACTTCTTTGGTGTAGTCGTGCACGGCCTGGGTGAGGGCGGGGCCGCTGAGGGCCCGCCAGGCCTGGGGCTTAAACTGCTTTTGGGGGTCGGCCCAGGTGTCGGAGTAGTGGAAGTCGAGTAGCAATTTCAGGCCGGCGGCGTGCACGCGCTGGGCCATGGCCAGGGTGTGGGGCAGGTCGCAAAAACCCTTTTGGGGCGAGTAGCCGCTGTCGGCGGCCGGGTTGTTAAAAATCCGCAGCCGGATGTAGTTGATATGGTGGTCTTTCAGAATTTGGATGGCGTCTTTCTCCACGCCTTTATCCGAAAACTTCATGCCCCGGGCCTCCAACTGGGGCAAAAAGGAGATGTCGGCCCCGAGGACTTTGCCCAGGCGTGGCCGGGCAGCTGATGCTTTAACGGGCTTATTCGCAACACTTTGCGCACTAGCGCCGTGTGCCAGCAGCAGCCCGAGCAGGGCCGGGAGCACCCGCCGCCCCGCGGCGGCCCAAAAACCAAATGATAGCACAGAAATCGAAAAAAAGGAGCCGAAAGTAGCTGGCAGTTGCGCAAGGTACAAGGCGGGGCGGTGGGCCGAACTACCCGTTTCGCGCTACTGTTTTGGAAAGCTACCTTTGTGCGGCCGCCGGCCCCGCAAATGTGGGCCGTTTTTTTTAAAGTTATGTCGCTTCCCACCGCCTCGCACGTTCGCCAGCAGTTTCTCGATTTTTTCGCCTCCAAGGGCCACCACATCGTGCCTTCGGCCCCGCTCGTGGTGAAGGACGACCCCACGCTGCTCTTTATTAACAGCGGCATGGCGCCGTTTAAGGACTACTTTCTGGGCAACCGGCCCGCGCCCCACAAGCGCATTGCCGACACCCAGAAGTGCCTGCGCGTGAGCGGCAAGCACAACGACCTGGAGGAGGTAGGCTATGACACCTACCACCACACCATGTTTGAGATGCTGGGCAACTGGTCGTTCGGCGATTACTTCAAAAAGGACGCCATCAACTGGGCCTGGGAGCTGCTCACGGAGGTGTATAAGCTGGAGAAAGACCGGCTGTATGTAACGTATTTTGAAGGTGATGCCGGCGATAACACCGGCCCCGACACCGAGACGCAGGACCTGTGGCGGCAGTACACTACCGACGACCGCATCCTGCCCGGCAACAAGAAGGACAACTTCTGGGAGATGGGCGACACGGGTCCGTGCGGCCCGTGCACCGAAATCCACATCGACCTGCGCTCCGAGGAGGAGCGCGCCGCTAAATCGGGCCGCGAGCTGGTGAACGCCGACCACCCGCAGGTGGTGGAGGTGTGGAACAACGTGTTTATGGAATTCCAGCGCCTGACCGACAAGTCGCTCATCAAGCTGCCCGCCCAGAGCGTGGATACCGGCATGGGTTTCGAGCGCCTGATGATGGCCGTGTCGGGCGTGAAATCGAACTACGATACCGATGTGTTTCAGCCGCTTATCCAGTTTATTGCCCAGGAGGTGGGCGTGGCCTACCACGGCACGTCGCCGGCCACGGTAACCGACCTGCCGGCCACGGAGGAGGAGAAAACCGACATCGCCATCCGCGTCATTGCCGACCACATCCGGGCCATTGCCTTCACCATTGCCGATGGCCAGCTGCCCAGCAACGTGAAGGCCGGCTACGTGATTCGGCGCATCCTGCGCCGCGCCGTGCGCTACGCTTTCTCGTCGCTGAATCAGAAGCAGCCCTTCCTTTACAAGCTCGTGCCGGTGCTGGCCGACCAGATGGCCGGCATCTTCCCCGAGCTGAAAGCCCAGCAAGCGTTCGTGACGCGCGTGATTGAGGAGGAGGAAATCAGCTTCCTCAAAACGCTGGAAACCGGCCTGCGCCGCCTCGACGCCCTCGAAGAAAGCGCCCGCCAGAACGGTAACGTTATCAACGGCAAAACGGCGTTTGAGCTGAGCGATACCTTCGGCTTTCCCTTCGACCTCACCGCCCTTATTGCCCGCGAAAAGGGCCTGACGGTGGACGAGGCCGGCTTTAAGAAAGAGCTGGCAGCGCAGAAAGGCCGCAGCCGCGGCGACCAGGAAACCGAGCAGTCGGACTGGGTGACCGTGACCGACACCGACGCGCCCAACGTGTTTGTGGGCTACGACCACGACGAGGCCACCGCCCGCCTGCTGCGCTACCGCAAAATCGAGAAAAAGGGCAAGGCCGAGTACCAGCTGGTGCTGAGTGAAACGCCCTTCTACGCCGAAAGCGGCGGCCAGATTGGCGATACCGGCTACCTGGAAAGCGATTTCGACAAGGTGCGCGTAATCGACACGCGCAAGGAAAACGACCTCATCATTCACACCACCCTGGAGCTGCCGCAGGACCTGACGGCCGAGTTCATTGCCCGGCCCGACGTGGCGCGGCGCACGCTCATTCGCAACAACCACACGGCCACGCACTTGCTGCAAGCCGCCCTGCGCCAGGTGCTGGGCAGCCACGTGCAGCAAAAGGGTTCGCTGGTGAACGAGAAGCTGCTGCGCTTCGACTTCTCACACTTTACCAAGGTGACCGACGCGCAATTGCGCGAGATTGAGCAGCTCGTGAATGAGCGCATCCGCCAGCAGATTCCGCTGGTTGAGCGCCGCAACGTGCCCATTGCCGAGGCTAAAACGCTGGGGGCCATGGCGTTGTTTGGCGAGAAGTACGGCGAGTTTGTGCGCGTCATTACCTTCGATAAGGAGTACTCGGTGGAGCTGTGCGGCGGCCTGCACGTGGCCAACACGGGCAGCATCGGCTACTTCAAAATCACGACCGAAACCGCCGTGGGCGCGGGTGTGCGCCGCATCGAAGCCGTAACGGCCGGCGCAGCCGAAGCCTTTGTGGACCAGCAGCTTGATTTGTTGGGTGAAGTGCGCGAGGCCCTCGGCAATCCGCAGCACCTGCTGACTTCGCTGGAAAAGCAAACGGAGGAAATTACCGCCCTGCGCAAGCAAATCGAGCAGTTTGCCCAGCAGAGCCTCAACCAGCAGAAAACCCAGCTGGTGGGCCAGGTAAAAGACCTGAGCGGCGTCAAGTTCTTGGCCGCCCAGGTGCAGGCCACCAGCGCCGACGACCTCAAGAAGCTGGCCTACGACCTGCGCCAGGCCGTGCCCGGCCTCGTGCTGGTGCTGGGTACCGAAATTGACGGCAAGCCCCAGCTGGCCGTGATGCTCGACGACGACCTCGCCAAGGCCGGCAAGCTCAACGCCACCACCCTGGTGCGCGAGCTGGCCAAGGAAATTCAGGGCGGCGGCGGCGGGCAGCCATTCTTCGCCACCGCCGGCGGCAAAAACGCGGCCGGCCTGGGCACCGCCATTGCCAAGGCCGAAGCGCTAGTAGCTAAGTCATTGTAAAACAACAATTTGTTAAATGGGCTTAGCAACGTGGCTTAAGCAAGTACTGGGGGCCGGCGCGCAAGTGCCGGCCCCTAGTGCGTTGGCGCCCGCGGAGTCGGCCGGCACCTACCTGGCGGCCGACCAGTCGCCGTGCCCCACGGCGGCCGGGGCCGCCTACCGCGTGGAGGTGCACCAGCAAGCCGGCCTCACCGAGCGGCGGCTCTACAACCTGCTTGATGGTCCCGCCTGGCTGGAGGAACTGCTCGAAACCGGCCACGATGCCCAGGGCCAGGCCCTGCACCGCCGCACCTGGTACCTGCCCTGGGGCCAGGTAAGCAAGGAAATTGTGCGCTGCGGCGACCACCTTGGCTACCGCCGCTACTTTGCCAACGGCGAGCTGGAACTAAGCAAACAGGCCACCGCGGGCCGCCTCACCGAGCGCTACGCCTACGCGCCCGCGCCCGCGCCGGCTGGTCATTACCGCTATTCCGAACAGATGCCGGAGTACCCCGACGGCGATATGAAGCAGGTAATGAGCGATATTCAGCGGGCCTTTGTGTACCCGGCCCGTGCCCTGCGCAACCAGGAAGCCGGTCGGCTGGTAATGGGCTTTGTGGTGTCGGCCACGGGCCTCGTTACCGATATTAAGGTGGTGGAAAGCGTGTCGGCCAGCCTGGACGAGGCTGGGCGGCAGGCCGTGGCCAGCATTGGCCGGCAGCGCTGGCGGCCGGGTTTTCAAAATCGTCGGGCCGTAGCGGTCAGCTTTAACGTGCCCATTACCTGCGCTATTAAGTAGGCTGGCGCGCATGGCTCCAGCGTGGTGATGGGGGCGGGGCTGGCCCCGGTAGGCCAGGTTGCGTAAAAGACGCCCGGCGGGCCTAAACTGAGTAATTTGGCCGCCAACTGTTGTTCATAGGCGGTAGCTTCGGTGGTCCCCGCTGTGCTTTCCTTCCGTCTTTCTCCTCGCCCCGATGCCCGACCCGACTTCCGCCAACACCGACGAAGAGCTGAACACCGCCAAGCAGGTGCAGCTCGAAAACGTGGGCGCCCTCAACCGCCAGCAGCTCACGCCCGCCGCCGCTACCGAGCGCCAGGGCCACGACGTGCCCGGCCACGACCACGCGGACCTGGACCACGCGGACCACGACCATGACCACGCGGGCCACGACCACACCGGGCACGACCACGCCAGTCCTAAACACGCGGGCCACAGCCACGCCGGCCACTCGCACGACGACGACGGCCACAGCCACGGCCCGGCCGGGGCCAACCCTTACCTGCTGCCCGGCCTTAGCCTGGCCTTGCTGCTGGCGGGGCTGGCGCTGGACTACTTTCACGCGGGCTTTTTTGCGGGCTGGGTGCGCCCGCTGTGGTACGGGGTGGCCTTCTTGCTGGTAGGCTGGAACGTGGTGAAAGCGGCCGTGCTCAGCATTCCGAGCGGCAACATGTTCAACGAGTTTTTGCTGATGAGCATTGCCACCATTGGCGCGTTCGCCATCGGCGAATACCCGGAGGGCGTGGCCGTGATGCTGTTTTACACCGTGGGCGAGCTGTTTCAGGACGCGGCCGTGAACCGGGCCAAGCGCAGCATCAAGGCGCTGCTTGAAATTCAGGCCACCGAAGTAACCGTGCTGCGCGATGGCCAGCCGCTGGTCATCGACCCCAAAACCGTGCGCGTGGGCGACGTGATGGAGGTGCGCCCCGGCGAAAAAGTAGCCCTCGACGGCACGCTCAACACCAAGGCGGCCAGCTTCAACACGGCCGCCCTCACCGGCGAGTCGGCCCCGCAAACCAAGCAGCCCGGCGACGCCGTGCTGGCTGGCATGATTAACCTCGAAAGCCTGGTGCAAGTCACCGTCACGGCCGCTTTCCAGGACACCAAGCTGGCCAAAATCCTGGCCATGGTGCAAAACGCGGTGGGCCGCAAGGCCAAAACGCAGCAGTTTATTACTAAGTTTGCGCAGGTGTACACGCCCATTGTGGTGGGGCTGGCCGCGCTACTGGTGGTGGCGCCCTACTTCATAGTGAGCGACTACGTGTTTCGCGACTGGCTCTACCGAGCGCTGGTGTTCCTGGTCATTTCGTGTCCGTGCGCGCTGGTCATCAGCATTCCGCTGGGCTACTTCGGCGGCATTGGGGCCGCTTCCAAGGCTGGTATCCTGTTTAAGGGCTCCAACTTTCTCGATGTGCTGCGCGAGATTGATACCGTGGTGCTGGACAAAACCGGTACCCTCACCCAGGGCGTGTTTGCCGTGCAGCAGGTGCAGCCCGCGCCCGGCACCGAGGCCGCGCAGCTATTGCGGCTGGTGGGCGCGCTCGAAACCAAATCGACCCACCCCATTGCCCGGGCCGTAGTGACCCACGTGGGTGCCGCCGCCGCGGGCGTGCCCGTCGAAAACGTGGAGGAAATTGCCGGCCACGGCCTGTACGGGAGCGTAGACGGCCGCCAGGTGCTGGCCGGTAACGCCAAGCTGCTCAAGGAGTTCGCCATCAGCTACCCCGCCGAGGTAGACGAGGTGGCCGATAGCATTGTGGTAGCCGCCATCGACGGGCAGTACGCCGGCTACCTCACCGTGGCCGACGCCCCCAAGGCCGACGCCGCCCAGGCCGTGCGCGAGCTGCGGGCCGACGGCATTACCCGGCTGGTCATGCTCTCGGGCGACAAAGACAGCATTGTGCAGCGCGTAGCCAAAGAACTGGGTATCAGCGAGGCCCACGGCGACTTGCTGCCCGAAGACAAAGCCCGGTTCGTGCAGCAGTTCTTGAACGAGGGCCGCAAGCTGGCCTTCGTGGGCGACGGTGTGAACGACGCGCCCGTGGTGGCCCTGGCCGACGTAGGCATCGCCATGGGCGGCCTGGGCTCCGACGCTACCATCGAAACGGCCGACGTGGTCATTCAAACCGACCACCCCAGCAAAATCGCCACCGCCCGCCGCATTGCCCGCGCCACCCACCGCGTGGTGTGGCAAAATATCTGGCTGGCCTTCGCCGTCAAAGCCGTGGTGCTGACCCTCGGCGCCGGCGGCCTGGCCACCATGTGGGAGGCCGTATTTGCCGACGTGGGCGTGGCGCTGCTGGCTATCCTCAACGCCGTGCGCATTCAACGCATGGATTTTACGAAGGAGTAGTAAATGCCTAGCGGTGCTTTTTCTTATTAAGCGTTAGTATTAATAAATAATTGATAGTCTGGTTTTTACAGGTCATCAAATAAGCTAAGCTCCACAAGCAAAACTGGGCCCACCCCGCGCCGCCGCCACTAGGTAGTTGCGTGGGGTGGGCCCAGCTGATTTTTAGGGCAGCGGCCGAAGGCCGGGGCCGGCCGCGCAACCATCGGCCCGCCCCGTAGTTAAAAGCCAGATGGAAAACCCCCTGATTCCGACCTTCGCGTTCGCGGCGTATCCGCAGGCCGCTGAGCCCGGCCCGCCGCCGCCCGCCGCCGAGGCCCTGGCGCAGCTGGTGGCCTACCGGCGCGAAGACCGGTTTGCCACCTGCCGCCAGCACATGGAGCAGCACCGCCGCCACTTCTACAAGCTCTCGCTGGTGGGGGCGGGCGGGGGCACGTTTTTTCTCAACGATGAGGTGGTGGCGGTGGCCCCGCACTCGCTGCTGCTGGTGCAGCCCGGCACGGCCCTGAGCTGGCACCTGCACGCGGGTCCCCAAACGGGGCTGTACTGCTTCTTCTCAACTGATTTTTACAACGCCGGCCTGCTGCCGGGCTACCAGCTGCACGTCGCGCTGGCCCCCGCCGCGCCCTACGTGTACCACGCCTGCACCCCGGCCGAGTACGCCGCCCTGCACCAAAGCGCCGAGCAGCTCTGGGCCCAGCAGCACCGCCTCGACAAGGCGCGCCTCTACCTGCGCCTGCTGCTGGCCGACGTGCAGCAGTGGGCGCCGCCCGCGGCCGCTGGCCCGGCGCTGCCCCAGGTGCAGCAGTTTTTGCAGCTCATCGAAACCCGGCTGGCCGCCGCCGCGCCCGCGCTCACCCTGGAGCCCTATGCCGAGGCCCTGCACCTCACGGCCAAGCACCTGAGCGACCTTTGCCGCCAGGCCACCGGCCAAAGCGCCACCGACCTGCTCAAGCAAAAGGTAGCCACCGAAGCCAAGGTGCTGCTCACGGGTACTGCCCTGCCCATTGGCGAGCTGGGCTACCGGCTGGGCTTCTACGACGTGGCGCATTTTTCGCGCTGGTTCAAGCAGGCGGTTGGGCAGGCGCCTTCGGCCTACCGGGCTAGGTTCACGGGGTACAAATAGTTCGGCAATCGGTGCAAAGGGCGGGATAGACGGGCCCCATAATTTTGTGAGGCAGTCGGGAAGCAGGGCTGCCTAGCGCCTTTGCTTCCTAGATAACTTATTGTAAATTAATTGATTACGAATATCATGGATAAAATTGCGTTAATAGTAGGGGCGAGCGGCATCATCGGCAGCAACCTGGCCAATAAGCTGCTGGCCACCGGCTGGATTACCTACGGCCTCTCGCGCAACCCCAAAAACGACGTGCCCGGCCTGCGCCCCGTGGCCGCCAACCTGCTCGACCCCGCCAGCCTGGCCACCGCCCTGGCCGACGTGGCCCCCACGCACGTATTCATCACCAGCTGGATGCGTAACGACACCGAAATCGAGAATATCCGGGTCAATAGCGCTTTGGTGCGCAATGTGTTAGACGCCCTCTCGCCCAAGCAGTCGGTGCAGCACGTGGCGCTCGTCACGGGCCTCAAGCACTACCTCGGGCCGTTCGAGTCGTACGCCAAGGGCGGCCTGCCGCTGCCCACGCCCTTCCGCGAGGAGCAGCCGCGCCTCGATATCGACAACTTTTACTACGCCCAGGAAGACGAGGTGTACGCCGCGGCCGCCCGCGACGGCTTCACCTGGAGCATCCACCGCCCGCACACCATCATCGGCCAAGCCGTGGGCAACCTCATGAACATGGGCACCACCCTGGCCGTGTACGCCAGCCTCTGCAAAGAAACCGGCCGCCCCTTCCAGTGGCCGGGCTCCGAAGCCCAGTGGAACGGCCTTTCCGACGTGACCGATGCCCGCATCATTGCCAAGCAGTTGGCCTGGGCTGCCACCACCGAAGCCGCTCACAACGAGGCGTTTAACATTGTCAATGGCGACTTTTTCCGCTGGAGCTGGCTGTGGCCGCGCCTGGCCGCCTGGTTCGGCATCGAGGCCGCGGGCTTTGATGGCACCGTGCACCCGCTCGAAGCAGCCATGGCCGGCGACGCCCCGCGGTGGCAGGAGCTGGCCACCCGCCACCACCTCGCCGTGCCCGAGCTCAGCCAGTTGGCCTCGCCCTGGCACACCGACCTGGACCTGGGCCGCCCGCTGGAAGTGAATACCGACATGAGCAAGAGCCGTAAGCTAGGCTTCCTCGCGTATCAGCCCACCGAAGACTCGTTTTTCGACCTGTTTGCCCAGCTGCGCACCGACCGGCTTATCCCGTAAGTGATGGGTAATCATTGCTTTATTAAGCTAATAAAAGGAACGTCATGCTCATCTGGCGTCCGCTTGTCGAAGCATCTCTACCGCACCGCTAGGATAATCAATTGGCGCAATAGAGATGCTTCGACAAGCGGACGCCAGATGAGCATGACGTTCTGGTATTGTAGTAAGCCTTAGACGACTTCCCCGAGTCCCAACGGCCTTCCCCGCCACCTTTTCTCCAACCTCTTTTTCCTTTTCCCATGTCCGCTGCCCTGCCTAGCTCCGCTGCCGAAAACTCCGTGACCGACCACCGCCACCGGCCACCCTTCCGCACCAGCTACCACACTACCACCGAGCCCCTTATCGTCACACCCACGTTTCTGACGCGCGCCGACAACACGCCCCGCGCCGAGCGCACCATGGACCCCGGCTCGACCAAGGGCCGGCACGGCGAAGGCATCGAAAACCCCGCCGCCGAGCCCGCCGAAATCGCCCTCGAAGCCGACCCCAACCTCGCCTACGAGCGCTGGGACGAGTACTGGCGCAAGGTGCACGGTCCCAAGTTTGCCTACGAAGAGCCGGGCACCGACAACGAGCCCGTGCTGCGCTACGACCAGGTACACCGCTTTGCCGGCGGGCCATCGTCATATTTTCGCCCGCCCTACGCGGCCATGATTACGGCCGATAAAAAGCTGGTGAGCGACCCCTACGCCCAAGTGCCGCCCTACCAGCGCCCGCGCTTCGATGGCTTCGCCTACATCGCCTACGCGGCGGAGGCCGATATCGACCGCGTGCTCAAGCAGCCGCAGTACGACCAGCGCATCATTGCCGACGAGCAAACGGCGTTTCGCTTGGTTACCCGCGAAATTGCCCGTGAGTACATCCTGCTGCCCAGTGCCCAGCACCGCGACCCGCTGAGCTTGGTTAAAATTCACTACCGCCGGCCCGAGCTGAGCCGCGAGGAGTTTCAGCAGCGCCTGCTGGAGCATCACGCCGCGCTGGTGGTGGCCCAGCCCGCCACGCACCTCTACGTGCGCCGTTACGCCCAACTGCACAACATCGGCTCCACCCAGCAGCCCGACCCCGAGGGCGCCTCGATTGACGCCGTTTCGGTGCTTTCCTTCGCCAGCGTCAACGACGTGGAGGACTACCTCGCCACCGACGACTACCGCGCCATTGAGGCCGACGAAGCTACTTTCATCGACCTGGTCCGCTCGGAGTTCTGGACCGGCCTCAACTACAACGTCATTAACCGCCTGCTGCCCGAGCTGGCTACCCACCGCTAAGCACCCGGGCTAGCGCTGAGCTAAGTTTCGAGGCTTACAGCCACGCAAAATGACGGGCTTATATCATAAATGTTTGGTAGGCAACTAATTATGATATAAGCCGGCCATTTTGCGCTTGACTAGTGAATACAATTAACTGACCGCCTGGCTAGCCCTCCCGCTGTGCTGCTACCAGTAGTTGCTGGATGACCTGCTGGTAAGTGCCTGACGGCCCGGGTACGCGGGGGTAGCTCGGCCGGCCCTGCTCGTCATCCTCGCGCTCGCATGCCACTACCTGGCCTGTGGGCTGAATTTTCAATAAACGCTCATCTGAATAACTAAAGTCGTTTATTAGCGCCGAGCAGTCAAAATGATGCGCCAGGGCATACCCAATCTCTACTTCGAAGCCGACGGGCGTCTCCGGGGGCTGCTGATTAAAGTCGAGAGATACAAACAGCGGATAATCGGACTCGTTATCCGCACGATAACTGACGTTGGTATACACAAAGTCAGGAGATTCTTCTGGCCAACTCCAATTCCACATCGTGGCCCGGTCTACTAGCATCACGCGACTCATCTCATCCAGCAATTCCAATTCAGGGATTATTTTAGAAAAGCTTATTTCCAGAAAATAGAGTGTCTGTATCATGGCTGCCGGGAATTAAACATGTTCCTAACTACTACAGCGTTTTCACTTGCTGCCCCCAGAAATCATCCTTTAGCTTCCGGGCTACTCCCTGACTTTTCTGTCAGCCGCCCATCCATGGCAGCCTGCCCACTCGTTGCACCAAGGCTTCCAGTTGCGCAATCGCCTCTTGATAGGAGCCGGAAAGCCCTTTTACCGAAGGGTGCGTGCGCTGGCCTTCTTCATCTTCCTCTCGCTCGCAAGACCTGACCTGACCGCTCGGCTGAATCTCCAAAGGCCTATCCGGTGAGCCGTGGGGGTCGCTGGGGTCGCCGATTAGCATCGCGCAACCGAAACGCTGCGCCAGCGCAACACCAAGTTCTATTTCGAAACCGAGCGATACCTCACGGGTCTTGTTAAAATTCAAAGATATATACAATGGCTAGTCGGGAACATCATCCACCACGTACGTGACGTTTACCAACCAGTCTTCAGCAGGCTCCCCTGGCCATCGCCAGTCCCACATAGCAGTAGGGTCTACTCCTAGGAGGTGACCCATTTCAGCCAACAGTTCGGGCTCAGGCACCGCTTTAGCAAACCCTAGTTCGATGTAATCTACTTCTATCATCATGGTTGCCGGGAGTTAAACAGGATAGGCCAAGCGGGCACGGTCCGGGTCTATCGGCAGCCCGTGCGGCTGCGCAATACCCGGCCC
Organism: Hymenobacter arcticus; assembly: GCF_054779975.1. Classification (NCBI taxonomy): domain Bacteria; kingdom Pseudomonadati; phylum Bacteroidota; class Cytophagia; order Cytophagales; family Hymenobacteraceae; genus Hymenobacter; species Hymenobacter arcticus. Next base: position 442,553 of record NZ_BAAGXF010000003.1, on the reverse strand, counting down.
CCCGGCCGGCGTGCTGCTGCCCAGAATCCGGGCTGCGGCTTAGCATTTTATTTGCTACAAACCGTTTTCGATTTCTTCGATAAAAGCGGGCCAATAATAGCCTTTCTCGAACACGGCGGGGTCTATTGCCCGTATCTTATCTGCCAACGCATTAGCATAAGATGGCCGGTTCTTCCTAGAGCCTGTATTATCGTAAAAGGGACCGAATATTTCTTTCGCTTGGATACTTCTCGTGCCGCTGATTTCTGCCCCACAAAAAGTGTTCGGGTTGTTTCTGCCAAGCGTACTACCCCGTTAGGCAATAGTAGCATTTGACCAGTAAAGGAGAACCCCAATTCTTCACTAGTAGGTAGCCCTATCGTATGCAGGTGCGCTAACGTTTTGGCAGATAATTTACTGTCAACAGCCCGATTAGGCTGCATTACTACTAATGGCGGCTCAGGTTGCAAAGCGGCTTCCAGTGAGGTTATCATGGCTTCAATTTTTGATATTTAGTAAAGTAAGCGGCACGTTTTTTCAAAGAAGCTGTGTGGTCAGGCTTGGTGTCCGCAAATGTGCCAGCATAATCGTAGCTGTATGTAACCGTGGCAGAAGGGAAATAGCTATTTATCATTGCTTTACACCCTTCGCCTTGTTCACCTCCACCAGTTAATTCACACGGCTCTAACTCAGAGTAGATACGTTTTGCGTTTCCAAATGGTATTTTATCATCAACTAACTTCTCTATAGCCAAGCGTTCAGCGTGTTTTTTCGTTGTGGGAAGGGTGCTCTGCACATGCTGTCGTAAGTTTCCTTCATTATCATAGTATTCAAAAACAAAGAGGTTTTTATCGTGCCAAAAGTTTTTCAATGCGGTATTTCAAGGCCTCACGTCCTAAGTCGCTTTCTTCCATCGGCACTTTGCCTACAAAATCAGCGCTGACAGTCTTCAGGTTAACCAGCTTTTGTATATGAATACCCTTGACCTTGGCTAGCAGGGCCACCAACTCCGCCTCCTCCTCCGCATCGAGCGTGCCAGCTTCATGTTTAGCAGTCAACTCCCGTAAGCGTAGCTCATCCCGGCTGACAGGCAAGAGGTGCGGCTGAGGAATACCCGGTCCCCCGGCCGGCGTGCTGCTGCCCAGAACCAAACCCGCCGTCAGGACCACGGGCAAGGCAATCACGGACGCAGTGGCCAACGCGGCCTCCCCCAAAACTTTGAGCCCCGTGGCGGCTATCTCTTCAAAAGCGGGTACCACAAACTCCTTGATAACGGGTACCACGACCTTTTCGGCCGCCGTGGCCGTGGTGGCCAGCAGCCCTACGACCCCCCAAACGCCTGCTGCTGGCCCGCGTGCTCGCCAGCTGCGGGGGGCACGTAGCTGCCCGCCCCGCCGGCCTGCAGCGTGAGTTGGGGCGCGCTGATGCGCACGTGGCACACGTAGGCCCCGGTGCGCAGCTCGCCGCTCGTAAACTCCTCCTGGTAGCCTATTTAGCCAGTCTACGCGCTGTTCGCGTCGGCTGTCATCTTGGCTTGTAGCTTAGCTAAAGCTGCTCGCATGGCTTCGTACCAGGCGGCGGGCTGCCCAGGCCGCGTTAGCAAACGTTCAGCAAAAGCCTGTAATAGTGTATAAAAATCAATTCGCAACATAACTGTGCCACCCAAATACTGGTGGTAAACTTCCACAGCAGTATGGGGTAGGGGGGCCTCCTGTTTTTCTAACTCATCTTGTCCAGATGCGAAATTGACTCCTGTGTATTCTCCATTGAGACTAATCTCCTGAGATGCTGCCTCAATAACAGCCGGGTACTTACTGACGGGTATGCCAGTAAAGTAGAATTGCCAAGGGGCATCCGGGTCTTGTGTATCGCTTATACACAAATCGAGAACCCCCGTCTCACCGGGCTTTAGTGCTTCGATACTCCAATGTATTTTTTCCATTGCTACTTAGACATTTGAAAGAAGAAAGTAGTAATTTTTTTGGTCTTTGAGTCGTAAAATCCACGTATATAATAGCCCTCTTGCGTAACACCTGTCCACTCCCTAATCAACGTGTTTTTTTCTTTATGATAGGAATTCAGCAATCCCTCTTTTAAAGCCCGCTCTAGCTTTGGACGTGGCCAAATAGCGGGGTCATAAATGGTTTTCTCGCAGATATCTTTTTTTAAAGTCTTGGTGGGTTTGAGGTCTTTGCCAAGAGCTGGAATCTGATACTTAATATGTGTTACGCCTGGTACGGAAGGATGGGGCGTACGACTCACTTCTGTATAGTCAGCTTTATGCTTATCCCACTCGTGTGCGTTATGTGCTCCCCCAATACCGTTACCCCGCGGCACAGAGTAATCGCGGTATTCTATATGGTCGAGTGTACTCTGTAAATCCAGTTGCCGCAGGTCAGTTGGGGCGTGTTGGTCCCACCAGTGGTTGAAGGCAATGTCCTGCGAGTAACGGTACTCCAACTCGTGCGGGCCCGTTACGTGTACTCCGCGCACTTTAGCCAGCAACGCAATGAGTTCAGCTACCTCGTCATCCGTTAATGCCTGGTGTTTGCGGGCCTCTTCCAACTCAATAAGCCGGAGCGCATCGGGGCTGAGGGGTGGGGGCAGGTGCTGGTCGATACCCGGCCCCCCGGCCGGCGTATGGCTGAGCAAAACTAAGCCCAGCGTCATGGCAATGGGTAACGCCGCAGCGGACGCAGCGACCAGGGCAGCCTCGCCCAAAACTTTGAGCCCCGCAACGGCTATCTCCTCAAAAGCGGGCAGCACAAACTAAGTAGTTGAGTATTTTTTGGCTGATAGCCCGCCGCTTACCCCGTTCCAGCAGCATCCCAAAAGAACAAAAAAGCCTGCTCCCAGGGTGGTGGCCGGCTTTTTGGAGGGTATCAGCAGTTACCTCTTCATGCCAGCTGCGAACATGTCGGTACGCGTTTCCCCTCTGTGGGTATAGCTAAACGACTCACCCAGGTAGCGGTCCATCAGGCCGCCGCGGCAATATTGGCCCCGGCCCACGAGCGCGTTCTACTAGCCCGGCCCGCGCCGCCCGTCAAACCTCAGCGTTTCGCCTGCTAAGCCGGCCAGCCCCACCCCCTGCGCTTGCTGGCTTGGGCCCATCAGCGTAGGGTCAGACCACGCTATCATGCGGCGCTTGCGCCTCCTCACCGCCCGGCACTACTACCTCAGGAATACTAATTCCCCCAGACGCAAAAAACCCGGAAAACTGCCTTCACGACGTGAGAAGCGGTTTTCCGGGCGTTCCGGTACGGATTAAGGGAGCCCCCAGTCGGACTCGAACCAACGACCCTCTGATTACAAGTCAGAAGCTCTACCAACTGAGCTATGGAGGCTTAATCGTGGGGCAAAAGTAAGCTTAAAAACGTGGCCGGGCAACCCGGCCGGGCAATAAAAAAGGGTCGTGCCAGTTGGCACGACCCTTTTTACAACGTAATCAAGCGGTTAGCTGCGCAGCTGCTTGAGCTGCTTCTTGAGTTTTTCGATGCGCACGCGGGCTTCCTCCATGCGGCCCTGGTACTCCTGGCGCAGTTGGTCGGCGTTTTTGGAGCGGGCGAAGAAGTCGAGGTTGGTTTGCAGGGTGGCCACGTCGTTTTCCAGCTCCTGGATTTCGCGGCGCAGGCCGGTTTCCTTGCGGGTGAAGGCCTGCTGGGCCTGCGGGCGGGCCTTGAGGCGGGCCACTTCCAATTGGAAGAGCAAGTCCTCGCGGTCGGTGGGCGTGATGCCGCCGGTCTGGTCGAGGTACTTGCCGGCGAGGGTCATAAACTGCTCCTCACCGCGGTCGGAGGTGCCGCCGCCTTCGCCGTCCAGGGTCTGCCAGTCGGCAGCCAGGGCGCGGAAGCCTTCGAGCGTGCCGGGCGTGGTGGGCGAGAGGGCGGCCACTTGCTGGCCCACGGTGTCGAGGCGGGTCACCTGCTCGGCGCTGGCGGCCGACTGGCGCTCCTCGCGGTGGCGGGTTTCCTGCTTGGGGCGCTCAAACACGCCGTCGCAGGCGGCGCGGAAGCGCTTCCAGATTTTGTCGGCCTGCTTTTCGGGCACGCGGCCCACGTCCTTCCACTCCTTCTGCACCCGGATGATGATGGTGCGGGCCTCGTCGAAGTCGGGCAGCTGCTGGGCCGCCTCGGCCTGCTCGATGAGGGCGTACTTGGCTTGCAGGTTGGTGTTCTTCTCCGAGTCGAGACTCTTGAAGAAGTCGTTTTTGCGGTTGAAGAACGCCTTGTAGGCGTTCCAGTACTGCTTGTTGAGGGCATCGGCCTGGGCGCGAGGCACGGGGCCGGTGGCTTCCCACTCCTTCTTGATTTCCTGGAGCTCGTCGGTGCGCGAGCGCCACTCATTTACGCGCTCGGTGGTGAACTCGGCGAAGGGCAGCACGCGCGCCAGCAGGGTTTGCTTGGCGGTGAGGTTGTCCTTTTCCTGGGCCGAGCGCACGTCCACAAACTCCTTGCGGCGCAGGTGCACGGCCTCGGAGGCGGCCAGGAAGCGCTGCCACAGGGGCTCGCGCTGCTCACCGGGCACGGGGCCGATGTGTTTCCAGTCGTCGTGCAGCTTCTTGAGCTCGTCGAGGGCCTTGTTGATGCCGGGGGCGCCTTGCAGGGCTTCGGCGCGGGCCACGAGGGCCTCCTTGGCCTCCTGGTTGCGGCGGCGGTCCAGCTCCTTCAGCTCGTAGAAACGACCCTGGTTGGCGTAGTAGCGGTCGAGCAGGCCGTGGTAGCTGTTCCAGGTTTCCTGGCTATCGGCCTGGGGTACGGGGCCGGTGCTCTTCCAGTCGGCTTGCAACTGCTTGAGCTTCTGCGAGCTGTCTTTGGTTTCGGCATTCTCCACCAGCTGGCGCAGCTGGGTGAGCAGCTCCTGCTTGCGGGCTAGGTTCTGACCGCGATTCTGGTCCTCGGTTTTGGCATCGCGGGCGCGGCCTTCGCGGAACTCCTGGAGGGCTTTATTCAGCTCGGCCTGGCTGGCTGGGGGCTGGAAGCTGAACTCCTGGGGCGCGTTGGCGTCTTCGGCCAGCTTCTGGCGCGAGGCGGCGCGGGCGGCGGCCACGTTGGCCTCGTACTGGCGGCTGAGCTCGAAAATCTGCTGGCGGTTGCGGCGCGCGTCGGGCCGGCGCAATAGGTCGATGAGGTGGGCGGCCTGGCTTTCGAGGTCGAGCGTGGCGAAGTCGGGGGCCGGGGTTTCGGGCACATAATCGTCGGCCTCGTCGCCTTGGGCATCGCCAGCGGCTTCGTGCTGGTGCTCTAGTTCGGCCTGGTGGGCTTCGGCGGCGGTGTCGGCGGCCGAGGTGGGCAGGGTAGCCACGCCCTCTGGCATGTTCTCGATGTCTTCCGCGCTGGTCAGGGCGTGCACGGGGGCGGCCTCGTCGGCATCAGCCGGTGGGGCGAGCGCGGGCGCGCTGGCGTCGGCCGGGGCCATGGCCTCGCCGTAGTGGGCCACGGCGCGGGCTGCGGGGGCCGATAGGTGCTCGGCGGCTACTTCGGCGGGCACATGCTGGGCCGTTTCGGCGGCCGCGGCGGCTTCGGGCGAAGCGTCGGCGGCACTGCCGGGGGCGGGGTGGCCCAGGGCTTCGGCCAGGCCGGGCTCCGAGCGGAGCGGGTCGACTTCGGTTTGGGTGGCCCCGCCTCCGGGGGGCACGGCGGCCTCGGCCGGGGTGTCGCTGAGGGCGGGGGCGGCGGGCGTGGCTTCGGCCGGGGCGGCGGTGGGCGCATCGCCCTGCTGGGCGCGGATTTCGGCCAGGCGGGCTTCGAGGACGCTCATGCGGTCAGCGGGCGTGTCTTGGGCGGGGGTGGGGTTTTCTTCGGGCAGCATAAAGCAAAGCGAAAAGCCGGCGGCCGGCCGGGGCCGGGAAAGGAAAGTTGGTGAACCGCCGGCGCGGCGGGCAAGGGGCAAAGTTAGGCAGTGTTAGTTCAGGCGCGGGTCGAGCGGGTAGTTGGACAGGGCGCGGTAGCGGCCGCCTTTTTCGCGCAGGATGCCTTGCCAGAACGCATCAGCCCTCAAAGTAAATACTTTCCCGGCACTAGCGGGCTCCCGAAACCAGGAGCCGCCCGCAATTTCCTCCTCCAGCTGCCCCGCCGACCAGCCCGAATAGCCGATAAAGCAACGCACGTCATCGGGTAGGATAACCCCCGTATTTACCAAGGAGATAAGTGAGTCGAAGTCGCCGCCCCAGTACACGTCATCGCCCAGGTTAACGGCCTTGGGCAGGCTGGCGTAGCGGTGCACAAAATGCAGCGTATCGAGCTGCACCGGGCCGCCTTCGTAGAGGGGCAGGGCGGCGGCGGGGCCGGGGGGCAGGGGGAGCACGTCGCCGAGCCCGGTGGCCATGCGCCGGGTGAGCACCAGGCCAAACGCGCCCTCGGCGGGGCGGTGGCGGCACAGCAGCACCACGCTGCGGGTGAAGTGCGGGTCGCCCAAAAAGGGCTGCGAGATGAGCAGGGTACCGGGCTTCATAACGAAAGGAGCAAGTAAGATAGACCTAAATACGCACGGGCGGGCCGGATAGTGCCCCCTACCTTTGCCTACCTGGCGGCGGTGGCGGTTGGCCCCGGCGTATTCGCTTTTCGTTCCTGCATGACTCTTTCTACTTCCGAAGGCCCTGCTCGCTGGTCACGTTTGTGCGCCCGCCGCTCAATGAGGGAATGCTGCCGCACGGGCACAGCTACCCGTTGGGCGAGTACGTCTGCTATACCGAATACTTCGTGGCTGGGCAGCGCAGCATCCTGTTGCTTGTGCTGCCGCAGTACGCACAGCTCATAACTCATAACTTATTAAAATGACTGATACCGAACTTGCCGACCTGCGCCAGAGCTACACCCAGCGCACGCTGCTGGAAACGGACGTGCTGCCCGATGCCGTGCGCCAGTTTCGGCAGTGGCTGGAGGAGGCCGTGGCGGCCCAGCTGCCCGAGCCCGCCGCCCTCACCCTGGCTACCGTAGACGCGGCCACCGGCCAGCCCAGCCAGCGCGTGGTGCTGCTCAAGGGCCTGCCCGCCGACGCGGGCTTCCTGTTCTACACCAACTATGACTCGCAGAAGGGCCACGAGCTGGCCGCCCAGCCCCGGGCGGCGCTCAACTTCTTCTGGCCCGGCCTCGAGCGCCAGGTGCGGGTGGAAGGCGTGGTAGAAAAAGCGTCCGAAAATGTCTCTACTGAGTACTTCCAGAGCCGGCCGCGCAGCAGCCAGGTAGGGGCCTGGGCCTCGCCCCAGAGCGCCGTCATCGGCAGCCGCCAGGAGCTGGAAGCCCGCGAGCACGAAATAGAAGCCCGCTTTGCCGACCAAACCCCTTTGCCCCGGCCGCCGCACTGGGGCGGCTATGTGCTGCGCCCCACCCGCGTGGAGTTTTGGCAGGGCCGCCCCAGCCGCCTGCACGACCGCCTGGTGTACGAGCGCGCCGCCGGGAACAACGAATGGAAAATCAGTCGCTTAGCCCCGTAAGTTTTAGCGTCGTGGCGATGGTAATAGAGCTGATTCCAGTTGTTGAGATTGGGTATAATAACCAACAGGTTCAAGTGCCGGACAAGTACCCCTACTGGGAAAATACGGTGCTTTGGGCGGCCTACCGGGCCGCGAGTTGGCACCAAGCTGGTTTTCCGGATGCCTTAGCCACCTATGGGCCAGGGTCCGCCTTTTGCCGCTTGTCAGCTATTACCGAAGCCAATTTGCTCAAATTAGTCGTAGACCACACGGCTGGGTGGCGCGCGGGTGAATACGACCGGGAGCAAGCCAGTAATTTGTTTGGTGGCTATGTGTTGCGGGTTGATGGGGAAGATAAGTTTTTCCCTCAATGCTGCGGCGGCCTGAGTGACATCATTTACTGGGAAAGGCTGGCGTTGGGTCAGCACTCAGCCTATGAGGGGCACCCGGCACCCGGCGTAGTGATTGAGCAGGATACGCTAGTGCTTGACTTCGCTACCCAAGTCGATGACGAGCCGTTTGAGCCACCACCGCCTACGGTCACGGTGCGCTTAAGCCGGGCCGCTTTACAGACTGCCGTTGCTAATGTGCAACTAGAGTTAGCACACTTTGCGCAACTGCTAGCGCGACTGAACATCGCCGCCGGGTTAGGAATTGCGGAGTTAGCCAAGCTCTTAATTTGGCAAGATGACAGACACGACTAACCTGCTAGCTCCTATACTCACTTACTTACTTACCATTCTACCGCTTGGCTGAAATTCAACCCGTGCGCGGCTGGCGCTACAACCCAGCCCTGAGTGCCGATATTGACGAGGTGGTGTCGCCGCTTTTCGACGTGGTGAGCGTGCGCCAGCGTGAGGCGCTGTACCGCAATCCCCTCAATTCCATTCACTTATCGGTGCCCCGCGCTGAAGGTGAACTGCTGCCCACTGTGGCGGCCGCCCGCCGCCTGGCGCAGTGGCAGGCCGCGGGCGTGCTGCGGCAGGACGGCCTGCCCGGCATTTACGTGTACTACCAGTATTTCCGGCTGCCGGGCGAGGGGCGCGAGCGTTGCCGCAAGGGCTTTATGTGCCACATCCGGGCCACCGACTGGGCCGAGAACGTGGTGCTGCGCCACGAAAACACGCTGCCCGCCGCCGTCAACGACCGGGCCGAACTGCTGGCCGAGCTCCAGTTTCAAACCAGCGCCACCCACGGCCTGTACCGCGACGAGGCCTTTGAGCTGGAAGCCCTGATGGACGAGGCCATCCGGGACCCGCTCTGCCAAACGGAGGAAGATTACCAGGGCGCGCGCGACGTGCTGGCCGTGATTCAGGATGCCGGGGTTATCCGGCGGTTTCAGGCGGTGCTGGCCAGCCGGCAGGTTATCCTGGCCGACGGCCACCACCGCTACGAAGGCTCGCTGGCCTACCGCCAGGCTCGGCAGCTGGCCGCCGGCCCGGCCGGCAGCACCGGCCACGAGCCCTGGAACTTCCACCTGATGTACCTCACCAACGCCGCCAGCGACGACGTGCGCATCCTGCCCACCCACCGGGTGCTGCGCGAATTGCCCGCGGGCCTCACCGATGCCGCGCTGCTCACCCGGCTGGCCGCCTACTTCACGGTAGTGCCGCAGGCTGAGCCGCAGGACCTGCCCGAGCTGATGGCCGGCAAGCGTTGGGCTTTTGGCCTGGTGTTGCCCAGTGGGGCCTACAAGCTGCGCCTGCGCCCCGAGGTGCACGCCCGGCTCGACTGGCCCACCACGCCCGAGGTGAAGGACCTCGACCTGACGGTGCTGCACTTTTTCGTGCTCGAAAAAGTGCTCGGCATTGTGGGGCCCGATGCCCAGCGCCGCTGGGCCGGCGTGGCCTACGTGCGCGGCCTGGCCGAGTGCCTCCAGCAAGTGGACCGGGGCGAGGCCCGCGCCGCCTTCCTCACCAACGAGGTCACCATGGCCCAGGTGGAGGCCGTGTGCCACTCGGGGGCCGTGATGCCGGCCAAGTCCACCTTCTTCTACCCCAAAACCCTGGCCGGCCTGCTCTTTTCGAGCCTGGCCGAAGCGCCCACCGTGTTCGGGGCCGTGTTTGAGGAATAAGTCGCTTGTTTTCATAAAATATTGTGCATCAAATATTTGTGTCAGATAAGGTCATCGCAGTCCACCCCCCCGCGTCGGCGGCGCGCTACTGGCTGCTGCTGGCGCTGGGCAGCCTGGCCCTCTGCGCGGGCTACGCCGCGCTGGTGCTGGGCACGGCCAGCTGGGCCGAGGCCCGGGCCCTGGACGGCCTCTACCCGTTTGATGACGTGTGGCACATTTGCGCCTTTAGCCCCGCCGACTGGCAGTGGGCGCAGCGGCTGCTGGCGGGCCTGGCGGCCGGGCTGGCGGCCGCGTGGCTGGCCCTGGGCCCGGCCACGGCGGCCGGCCGGCACGAGCTGCGGGCCACCGTGGCCCAGGGGCGGCGGCTGGTGGGCCGGCTGGGCGGGCAGTGGCGGAGCTTGTCGCGCACCCGGCGCGGGGTGCTCGGCGCGTTGCTGGCCGCCCTCACGGCCGTGCGCCTCTACCTGAGCTTGACCACGCCCTGGAACGACGACGCGGCTTCGTACGGCTTTTTTGTGCGGCACGGGCTGCTGGCGGTGAGTGCCTACTATCCCATTCCCAACAACCATTTGCTATCCAATACGATAGCTTTGTTGTTTTACCAAGTGCACCCCAGTTTTTGGTGGACGATGCGCCTGCCCGTGCTGCTGCTCAGCACGCTGGCTACGCTGGGGTTTTTTACAGCCATGCGGCGGCGGCTGGGCTACTGGCCCGCACTGCTGGCGGCCGGGGCCAGCAGTTGGGTGCAGCTGGGTTTGTACCAGGCGGCCGCCGGCCGCGCCTATTGGCTGACGATTGGGCTGACGGTGGGGCTGTTTTGCGCGCTGCTGGCGCTGCTGCGCCCCGGCGTAGCGCCCCGGCGGCTGGCCTGGGTGAGCGTGGTAGCCACGGGGGTGCTGGGTTTGTACGCCGTGCCCACGTTTGCCTACGCGCTGGGCTCGGCCCTGACGTGGCTGGCGGGGCAGGCGCTGTGGCAGCGGCGGGGGAAACTACTGGCGCAGGCCGTCGCCGCGGGTGCCCTCATTGGGGCCGGGGCCGGGCTGCTCTACACGCCCCTGCTGCTGGTATCGGGCCCCGAAATGCTGCTGGCCAACCCCTACGTGCAGCCCCTGGCGGCCCCCGACTTCTGGCGGCAGCTGCCCACCCACGCCTGGCTTACGGAGGGCTACCTGCTGGGCCAGCGCGGGCTGGGTGCGGCCGGCACGCTGCTGGTTCTGGGGCTGTTTGGCTACCTGCTGGGGCAGCAGCGGGCGGGCCGGCTGGCCCCCGGCCGGGCCCGGCAAGTGCGCGAGGTGGGCTGGCCGGCGCTCTGGTTTGTGGGCTGGCCCTATGCGCTGCTGCTGGTGCAGCGGGTGCTGCCGCCCGAGCGCACGTGGCTCTATAAGTCGTGGTTTAGCTACCTGCTGCTGGCCCTGGTGCTGGCCGGCTGGCGGTGGCAGCGCCCGGCGCGGCGCTGGTTGGCGGGCCTGGTGGCCGCGGTATTTGTTCTGTACCAGGTAACGGCCCAGCTGCGCGACAACCGCCAGGCCCAGCGGCGCCTGGCCCCCGACGGGGCCATGGCCACCTGGCTGGCCCAGCACCCGCAGGTCCGGCCCGTGCTGGTGCTGGATGACGGCATCTGGAACTGGCAAACCCTGCAAGCCCACGTCAACGACCCTCGCCAGCCCTGGGCCGTGGACCGGGTGGCCCTGCCCGGCGTGCGCTACGGCTACGTGCTGAGCCGGGCCGGCGCGCCTGTGCTTCCCGGCACTGGCCCGTTGGTATTTTCGGTGGGCACGCTGCGGCTGGCCCGCTACAGCGCCCCGCCGGTGGCTGGGCCGCCCACGGCGCGCAAGGACTATTGAAGATAATAAAATTAAGTAGTTGTAAATAAAAGTGTTATGAACTTGATTCTTGCCTCCGGCTCGCCCCGCCGCCGCCAGTTGCTCACCGACCTGGGCCTGGCCTACGAAATCCGGCTGCGCGACGTGGACGAAAGTTACCCGCCCACGCTGCGCCGGGCTGCGGTGGCCGAGTACCTGGCCCGCCACAAGGCCGCGGCCTACCGCGCCGACCTGGCCCCGGATGAGCTGCTGCTCACGGCCGATACCATTGTGTGCCTCGGCGACGACGTGCTCAACAAGCCCGCCGATGCGGCGGCGGCCCGCGCCATGCTCACCCGCTTGCAAGGTCGTGCCCACCAGGTATATACCGGCGTGTGCCTGCTGCCCGGCGACGGCCGCCCGCCGGTGGTGTTCGCCGACGAAACGACCGTGCACTTCCGCGCCCTGAGCGCCGCCGAGATAACGTTTTACGTGGACCGCTACCAGCCCCTGGACAAGGCCGGGGCCTACGGCGCGCAGGACTGGCTGGGTTTGGTGGGCATCGAGCGCCTCGAAGGCTCCTATTTCAACGTGATGGGCCTGCCCACCCACCGCGTGTGGGCCGCTCTGCACGCGCTGGGGCTGGGGCAAGTGTAAGCAAAGCCTGCTAGCCGGGTAGTTAACAGGTTGCTGAATAATGACTTATTTTGAAAAAAGCGTCCCCCGCCGGGTTCCGGGCCCTGGCGGGGGGCTGCTGGTCCTGGTAGTGCTCGCTGCTTGCGCGGGCTACGCGGCGCTGGTGCTCTACTCGGCTAGCTGGGCCGAGGCGGCGGGGCTGCGTCAGTTTTACCAATGGGAACCGCGGGCCTATACGGCGGCCGGGTTTGCGAGCCTGCGGTGGGCACTGCTGGGGCTGGCGGCGGCCAGCGGCCTGGGGGCGCTGGGCGTATCGTGGCGGCCGGCGGGCCGGCTGGAGTGGGCCCGATGGGCGCAGGAGGTGCGGGCGATTGGGCGGGGCCTGGGCGCGGGCTGGCGCGGGCTGCGGCCGGGGCAGCGGCGGCTGGCCGGCGGCCTGCTGCTGGCCCTCACGGCGCTGCGGGCTTACTACAGCCTCGTTACCGCGCCCGGCGACGATGCCGTTTCCTACGAAGTATTTGTGCGGGCTTCCCTGCTTACGGTGAGCGCCACCTACCCGCTGCCCAACAACCACGTGCTGAGTAATACGCTCTCGTGGCTGTTTTACCAAGTGTACCCCGGGTTTTGGTGGAGCATGCGCCTGCCGGTGCTGCTGGTGAGTACGGGGGCCACGGGGGGCTGGTTTTTACTGCTGTTGCGGCGCAGCAATTTTCGGGTGGCGCTGCTGGCCGTGGGCTGGTTCAGCGTTACGCAGCTGGCCTTTTACCACAGCGTAACGGGGCGCGGCTACGCCCTGCTGGGGGCGTTGGGGGCCATCGGCTTTTTTGCCGTGCACGAAATTCTGGGGGCGGCGGCTGCTCGGCGGCGGCAACTAGCGTGGGTGGCGCTGGTAGGCAGCGGGGTGCTGGGCTTGTACGGGGTGCCCACGCATGCGTACTTTTTGGTATCGGCGTATGGGTGGCTGGGCCTGGGGCTGCTGCGGCGCCGGGCGTGGGGGGCGCTGGGGCGGGCCGTGGGGCTGGGCGTCCTCACGCTGGTGGGGGCCGGGCTGCTGTATGCCCCGCTGCTGCTGCTTTCGGGGCCGGGGCTGCTGTTTCACAACGGGTACGTAGTGTCTTTGCCGGTGGGTGAGTTCTGGCGGGCCTTGCCGCGCTACTTCTGGTTCACGGAAGGCTGGCTGAGTGGCCACCGGTGGCTGGGGGCCGGGCCGCTGCTAGTTGTGCTGCTGGGCTTTGCGCTGCTGTGGCAGCGGGCGGCCACGGGGCGGGTGCCCGCCGCTACGGCCCGGCTGGTGCGGGGCCTGGGGCTGCCGGGCGTCTGGTTTGTGCTGGCGCCCTATCTGCTGGTGCTGGTGCAGCGGGTGCAGCCGCCCGAGCGTACGTTGCATTATAAAGCGCAGCTACTGAGTATACTAGCTGCTATAGTAGTTGATTGGGGCCTGTGGCAACCGGTTGTGGTGCTGCCGCGCCGCTGGGGGCAGCGGCTACTGGTGGTGGGTAGTCTGGCCTTTGCCGGGGTCGAGTTATTTTTTGTCGAGCGCTTCAACCGCTTGCAGCAGGCCCAGTGGGTGACGTACCGGGCGGGCGGGCAGTGGCTGAGCCACCAGTCTCCCGGCCCGGTGCTGGTTCCCGACGCCTTGCACCGGTTTGTGCTGCGCTTCTACGTGCACAGCCAGCTGTGGCAGCAGCCCTGGCAGGTAGACGACCACCCCCGGCCAGGGGTGCACTACCGCTACCTGGTGCGCAAGCCCGGGGCCCAGCCGGGGCCCTACGACCCCGCCGTGGCGGGGCCGCCCGCCCATCACGACGGGCTGCTGGATATTTTTGTGGCACCCTGAGTTGAAGCGGGCCACTGTGCCCTAAAAATTTGCTTAGAAGCTACGTATGCAATTTCTTGTGCGGTTTCAGCTGTGGCTGCTAGGGGCGGGGGCGGCGGGCCTGGCCCTGCTCTTTGGCCTGACCAGCTACGCCGACCTGCTGGCCCACGGGGGGCGCAGTGGGTTTGGCATTTTCGGCATTGGCAGCTGGGTCGTGCTGCCGCTTACGCCGGCCCGCTACCAGGTGCTGCGCTGGGGGCTGGCCGGCGTAGCGCTGGCGGCCGCTGCGCTATGGGCGGGGTGGCCGCGCCCAGTGGGCTCCCATCCAAAAGCTCCCCACTACGCGGGGGGGGGCTGGCAGCTGGTGCGGGCGCTGGCCCGGCCCTGGCAGCGCTTGCGCCCGGCGCAGCGCTGGGGGGCGCTGGGGCTGCTGGTCACGGCGGCGGTAGTTCGGGGGTATTATGCTATCTATTACCCACTTAGCCTAGATGAAATAGCCTCTTACGACTACTGGGTGCTGCCGGGCGCGGCCGTTACGGCCAGCTACTATCCCTTTCCCAACAACCACGTGCTGCCCAACCTGCTGGTGGGCCTGGTGCACACCCTGGCCCCGGCCGCCCCGCCGACGCTGGCGCTGCGGCTGCTGCCCACGCTGTTGAGTTTGCTCACGCTGCCCGTGGTGTTCGCGCTGGCGTTGCGCCACCTGCGGTTTGGGGTGGCCACGCTGGGGCTGGGGCTGTACTGGCTTTCGCCGCTGGCCGCGTACTACGCCGTGGCGGGGCGCGGCTACGCCTGGACGCTGGTGGCGGCGCTGGCTGGCGTGTTGGCCATCCTGGAGCTGCTGCGGCCGGGCGCGCGGCGCCCCGTGCGGCAGCTGGCCTGGGTGGTGTTTGGGCTAAGCGGGGCGCTGGGGCTCTACGCCGTGCCTACGCACCTCTACGCGCTGCTGGGGCTGGGCCTGGCTTTGCTGGTGGGCTTCGGCCGGGGCCGGGGGCGCGCGGTGCGGCTGGCGCACCTGGCCGTGGCTACGCTGGGCCTGGTCCTGGTAGCGGGGGTGCTGTACGCGCCCATTGGGGCGGTGTCGGGCTGGCCGGCGCTGCTGGCCAACCCCTACGTGGCCCGGCAGGCGTGGCCCGAGTTTCGGGTGGCGGTGGGGCCTTTTTTGGTGGGCACGGCTACCGAGCTACTGGGGCAGCGCGGACTGAGCGCAGCGGCCTACGTGCTCCTGCTGCTGCTGGCCCCGGTGGCGCTGGGCCGGGGCCAGTTGCCGGCCCCCTCGCGCCGGCTGGGCTGGGTGCTTTATGTGCAGCTGGGGCTGTGGCTGCCGCTGTCGGTGGCGCAGCACGTGCTGCCGCCGGCCCGCACGCTGCTACTGGTGCTGCTCGCCTTTTTCCTAGTGGCTGCCTTGGTAGCCCAGGTGGCCTGGGCCCGCTGGCTAAGGGTAGTGGCTGTAAAACCGGCCTTGTGGGCAGTCACTACTAGTATGCGGGGGCGGCAGCTAGCGGCTTTGGTGCTCGTGCTGGGGGCCTACGGAGGTTACCGCCTGCACCGGGAGCAGGCCGTTATCAGGGCCCAAATCCAGCAGCAGGTGGCCCTGCGTCAGGCCTACGCCTGGCTGCGCACCCAGCCGCTGCGCCGCGTGTGGGTCGAGCCGCGGGCCTACGCCTTGTTCTGGCAGCACTACGCCCTGAGCGCCGGCCAGCGCCCGCTGCCGCTGCGCGTCGTCTACGACGTGCCCGCCGCCCGGCCCGGCCCGCGCCAGGAGGTCGAAGCCTTGCCGGCCGGTAGCGTGCCGGCGGCCCCGGCACGCTACCGCAACGAGCTGCTGCGCATCATCCCGGTGTCACCCATGCAGCCCTTGGTTCAATACTAAGTATAAGTGCTTGATTGAAAATAGGTTATGGCTAGCCTTTAGCCAGTAGCGCAATACCCACCACAATCAACCCGAGCCCGCCGGCCTGCGCCAGCGACATGCTTTCGCGCAGCACCACCAGTCCCAGCACGGCGGCCAGCAGCACGGAGCCGCCCACAATTACGGGCGTGCCCACCGAAGCCGGCACCCCGCGCTTAAACACCACGAAGGTCAGAATCTCGGCCAGTCCCACGCTCAGGCCCGCTAAGGCGGCCAGCCCCAAGCCCTTGCCCGACACGGCCAGCGGCTGCCCCAGCAGCTTTAGGCGCAGCAGCCACGCCGCGCCCAGCCCGGCCGCCACCAGCTGCAACACCACCGCGCCCACGGCGGGTGGCAGGTGCGCGGCGGCCAGCTTAATAAAGAAATTGTAGCCCGCCAGGCACAGCGCCGTGAGCAGGGCCAGGGGAAGCCAGTTGGACATGCGTGTTGGAACAGTAGTTAGTTAGCAGAATGATTTGGCTCGTTTACGCATTTTTAGAGCTACTCTTCGTCGTTCTTCCCGTTGCAGCGGCCCTGGAAAGCATTCGGGTAACGGCTAAGCTGCGCCGCCAGGGTGTGCGCGCGCGGGCCCGCATCATCAGCCAGCGTACCGCGTCCAGCCGTTATGGTACCAAAGGAGCCATTATCTCCACGCTGCGCTTTACGATTGGTCAGGAAGAGGTGATAACCGGGCAAGCGTACGGCGTAAGCACATTGCCCAACTGCTTTATTGGCGATGAGGTTACCGTTGTGTACGATGCGCGTAAGCCCCACCTGTTTCTAGTTGATAAGGGGCTGGGGCAGCGTGCAAATTATGGCTTTCTGGCTTTCTGGGTCTGCTTCGGCTTGTTTTTTACGTGGGTACTACTCACGCATTTACCTTAGGCAGGTGCGTATGCAGCGGCCCCGGCCCTGGGTAGCCGCTACCTTTGCGGCACGCGCGTTGGGTATGTCCCCCGGCCTACGGTAGCTCTTGAAAAAGAGAAACCCCGGCTGCGTCAACAGTCGGGGTTTCAGAAGCGGGGGTTTGTTGGAACCCTTCACTTCATCACCAATGAAACGGGACAACGCGAAGAAACTACTCGATGCCATCGGTACGGCGGCATTGGTGGGGTTTGCGGGTGGGCTAGCTAAGGCTTTGGCCGCGCTGGTGCTCACCTACATCCTCCGGTAGTTGAGGTAAGGCCGGCCCCTTATTTTCGTAACTGCTGCAAATATAACGGGTTGGGGCGGTAGTTGGTTTCAGTAGTTATTTAGCTGCATGGCTAAGCTTTCGGAATGGGTTTTTATTCTGCTAATGTGGTAATGTGGGGCTTTGCAGTCTACGGAACGGTCTGGGTCCGTAAGCAGCGAAAAAAACTTGTCCGATTGCGTCGTGTTGGGTTGCGAACACTGGGTGTGATAACTGGCCATCGCTTTACTGGGGCAGCAGCAACAAACAGAAACGACGACGACGCACTCGTCACAGCAGTTTCCTAAAGGCACTAGCGTAGCTGTTCTGTATAACCCGAGTAATCCATCAGACTGTTTTATAGGTACCTATATCTAGCAAGAGGCGCCGCTTGTGATAACGTGTATCAGTTGGCTAGTTGTCATCAGTATTTCCGTATTGCTTCTGTGTGGAATACCGTTAGAAAGGTCGGTTACCGCAGCTTCTCCTTCAAAATCTCCAGTTCCACGGCCGGCGCAATGCGCTCATACAAAACATTATACGCAGCCGTGGTAATGGGCATGTTCACCTTGAGCTGGCGGTTGAGCTCATGAATACTCTTCACGGCGTAGTAGCCCTCGGCCACCATGTTCATCTCCAGCTGGGCCGACTTCACGGAGTAGCCGCGGCCCACCATGTTGCCGAAGGTGCGGTTGCGCGAAAACTGCGAGTAGGCCGTCACCAGCAAATCACCCAGGTAGGCCGAGGCCGAGAGGTCGCGCGGCTGGGGCGAGATGGCCTGCAAAAAGCGGCGGATTTCCTGCACCGCGTTGCTCACCAGCACGGCCAGGAAGTTGTCGCCGTAGCCCAGGCCGTGGGCAATGCCGCCGGTCAGGGCAATGATGTTTTTCATCACGGCGCAGTACTCGATGCCGTCGAGGTCGGCCGCCGGGTGGGCGCTCACGTAGCGGTTGCGCAGCAGCTGGCAAAAGGCGCTGCCCAGCCCGCTCACGTCGGGCGAGCCGATGGTGAGGTAGCTCTGCTTTTCCAGCGCCACTTCCTCGGCGTGGCAGGGCCCGGCAATCACGCCGAGCTGGGCGGCGGGCAGCCGGAAGCGCTCCTGCACGTAGTCGGTCACCAGGATGTTCTTGCCCGGAATCATGCCCTTGATGGCCGAGATAACGCCCTTTTTGTGGCGCAGCGCGTCGCGGCCCAGCTTATCAAGCACGGGCTGCACAAAGGCGGCCGGCACGGCCAGCACTAGCCAGTCGGCCTCGGCCACGGCATCGCTGAGGTCGGTGGTGGGGAATACCAGGTTGCGGTCAAAGAGTACCGAGGAGAGGTAGCGCGGGTTGTGGCCGGTGCGCAGCAAGTGCTGCACGTCGTCTTTCGAGCGCAGCCACCAATCGACGCGGGCGCCGTTTTCGGAGAGGATTTTGGTGAGGGCCGTGGCCCAGGAGCCGCCGCCCAGCATGGCGATTTTTTCCATAAAATAGGGTCGGGGAGGGGCGACCCGTCAGCAAGTCAGGGGGGAATTCAGGCCGCAAGCTAGAGCCGCAGGGTCCATATTTGCAGAAATTTCCCTTTTGCCATGACCCCAGTTATTGCCGCTACCGCCGCTTTTATCGAAGAAAAATTCCAGGCCGAAGGCTCGGGCCACGACTGGCCGCACATCCGGCGGGTGTGGCAGGTGGCACGGGCGCTGGCCGCCGAGCAGCCCGGCCTCAACCAGGAAGTGACCGAGCTAGCGGCCCTGCTGCACGACATCGCCGACTGGAAGTTTCACGGCGGCGACTACGAGGCCGGCCCCCGCGCCGCCCGCGCTTGGCTGCTTAGTCAGCAGGTGCCCGAGACCACCGTGGCCCGCGTGGAGCAAGTTATCCGCGAGGTGAGCTTCAAAGGCCTGGGTGTGGAAACGCCCGTGAGCAGCCCCGAGGCGGCCGTGGTGCAGGATGCCGACCGGCTCGACGCCATCGGGGCCATTGGGGTGGCGCGGGCCTTTGCCTACGGGGGCCACGCGGGTCGCCCGATGCACGACCCCGCCACGCCGCCCGTCTCGCACGCCGACTTTGAGCAGTACAAGCAGAGTACCGCGCCCACCATTAATCACTTCTACGAGAAGCTCTTGCACCTCAAGGACCGGATGCACACCCCCGGGGGGCGCCGCCTGGCCGCCGAGCGCCACCGCTTCATGGAGGAGTTCGTGGTCCAGTTTCTGCGCGAGTGGGATAGCGCCGACGTGGCGAGCTAGTGCCGCCGACTGTTGCGCAACGTTTTGCGTAAACCCGCGTTATATTTGTTGTACCAAAAGCGGGGGTCGAGCCAACTGGCCCAACCCCCGCCTTTACCTAATCCAATGCGCGGCAGCGGCCGATAAAGCCGTGCCTCCCATTAGAAACCACACGAGCCATTTGGCTAGCTCGGGTGGCATCCGGAGCCTGAATTTTACTTCAAACTCCGACTTCACGCTGTCCTTTTTCATCTGCTAGAAGTAAAGGGTTACGTTAGAACCCCCACACTTCTCGAAGCCCGGTCTGTTACAGCAGCCGGGCTTCTCTGTTTACAGCAGAGTAGCCGTTGGGCTGGGGGACGAACCTAACGCGAGGTCGGGCAAAGGTACGGGGGTAGTGGGGACCACCCTGTACCTTTAGGGCGATGAAAAAAGGTGCGAATTCTCCTGCCGGCCGAGGCCGCCGCTACTATTATTTGCTCACGGTGCTGCTGGCCGGGCTCACGCTGGCGGGCTGCCGCACGTGCCCCATCGACTCGTGCCACATTCGTAAAGCGCACTACCACAACGCCGTAAAGTACCGCGCCCGGCCCATCTGGAAGATGCAGTACCCGGCGGTGGGTGAGAAAATCAAGATTCGCCGTGGCGAGCCTGCTAAGCGTAGCCCTGACGACCACAGCAAATCGCTCAAATAACTTAAATAAGCAGAGCCGGAGGGGCTGAAATTCGGGATTTCGCTTTTTGACGGGGGTACAATAGCCGCAGCCGGTCGCGTCGGGGGGAGGAGGGGAGGTCCCGCAAAGTGGCGTAGAGGCTAGGAAAAGCGCGTTTTTTGCCGTATCTTGCGCGGGTAACAAGCAGTGGCCTGGGGTGTCGGCTTTCCGTTGGAAAGTGCCGGCCTCAGCCCTTGCCCTTTCTCGAACAGAGCTAACAGCTAACAGCTGTCGGCTAACAGCTATATCCAGAATGGCCGAAGGCGAAAAAATAATCCCGATTAACATCGAAGACGAGATGCGCGGGGCCTACATCGATTACTCGATGTCGGTTATCATCTCGCGGGCCCTGCCCGACGTGCGCGACGGCCTCAAGCCCGTGCACCGGCGCGTGCTCTACGGCATGAGCGAGCTGGGCGTTTCGTACACCAAAAGCTACAAGAAATCGGCCCGTATCGTGGGCGAGGTGCTGGGTAAGTACCACCCGCACGGCGACAGCAGCGTGTACGATACCATGGTGCGCATGGCCCAGGACTGGAGCCTGCGCTACCCACTCGTGGATGGCCAGGGTAACTTCGGCAGCATCGACGGCGACTCGCCGGCCGCCATGCGCTACACCGAGGCCCGCCTCAAGCGCTTGTCCGATGAGCTGCTTGGCGACCTGGATAAGGACACGGTGGACTTCCAGCCCAACTTCGACGACTCGCTCGAAGAGCCCAGCGTGCTGCCCGCCAAGTTCCCGAATCTGCTCGTGAACGGCACCAGTGGCATTGCCGTGGGCATGGCCACCAACATGGCCCCGCACAACATGACGGAGGTCGTCAATGGCATTATCGCCTACCTCGACAAGCCCGACATCACCATCGCGGAGCTGATGGAGTACATCACGGCGCCTGATTTCCCCACGGGGGGTATCATTTACGGCTCCGAGGGCGTGAAAACGGCCTTCGAAACCGGTCGGGGCCGCATCGTGATGCGGGCCAAAACGCACTTTGAGGTGCTGCCCAACGGCAAGGAGCAGATTATCGTGACCGAGATTCCCTACCAGGTGAACAAGGCCTCGATGATTGAGAAGACGGCCGCGCTCATCAACGACAAGAAAATCGAGGGTATCGCCGCCCTGCGCGACGAAAGCGACCGTGACGGTATGCGGGTGGTGTACGAGCTCAAGCGTGACGCCCTTAACACGGTGGTGCTCAATAACTTGTTTAAGTACACGCAGCTGCAAAGCTCGTTCGGCGTCAACAACGTGTGCCTGGTCAAGGGCCGCCCGATGACGCTCAACTTGCAGCAGCTCATCATGTACTTCGTGGAGCACCGCGAGGAAGTGATTGTGCGCCGCACGCGCTACGAGCTGGCTGAGGCCAAGAAGCGGGCGCACATTTTGGAGGGCCTGCTCATCGCCCTCGACCACTTGGACGAGGTGATTAAGCTCATCCGCGAGTCGCGCGACCCCGAGTTGGCCCGCGCCGGCCTCATCGAGCGCTTTGCCCTGAGTGAGGTGCAGGCCCGCGCCATCCTGGATATGCGCTTGCAGCGCCTCACCGGCCTGGAGCGCGACAAAATTGTGGGCGAGTATGAGGAGCTGATGCGCCTGGTCGACCGCCTGAACGCTATTCTGGCCTCGCCCGAAGAGCAGCGTGCGCTCATCAAAACCGAGCTCAGCGAGATGCGCGAGCGCTACGGCGACGGCCGCCGCACGAGCATCAACCACGCCGGCGGCGATTTCTCCATGGAAGACATGATTGCCGATGAGGCGATGGTGATTACCGTGAGCCGCGAGGGCTACATCAAGCGCACGAGCCTCGACGAGTACCGCACGCAAGGCCGTGGTGGAGTAGGAGCCCGCGGCGCCGGCTCCAAGCAGGACGACTTCACGGAGCACCTGTTCGTAGCTACCACCCACGAGTACCTGCTCATCTTCACCGAGCAGGGTCGCATGTTCTGGCTGCGCGCCTACGAAGTGCCCGAATCGGCGAAAACCAGCAAGGGCACTCCGCTTCAGAACCTCATCGACAAGCCCAAGGAAGATGCCGTGCGCTCGGTGCTCAACGTGCGCAACCTGCGCTCGCCCGACTACCTGGAAAACACCTTCCTGATGTTCTGCACCGCGCAGGGCACGGTAAAAAAGACGCCGTTGGTGGCCTACTCGCGCCCCCGGGCGGCGGGCATCAACGCCATTACCATCAACGAAGGTGACCGTTTGCTCGACGTGCAGCTGCTCACCGGTAACGCCGAAGTTATCCTGGCCCTGCGCTCGGGGCGGGCGGTGCGCTTCCCCGAAACCAAGGTGCGCCCGATGGGCCGCACGGCGGCCGGGGTGCGCGGTATCACGCTGGGCGACGAAACCGGTGACCGCGTAGTGGGCATGGTCTGCATCGCCGATGCCAGCCAGGAACTGCTGGTGGTGAGTGAAAACGGCTATGGCAAGCGCTCCTCGCTCGACGAGTACCGCATCACCAATCGCGGCGGCAAAGGCGTGCGCGCCATGAACCTGACCGATAAAACCGGTAAGCTGGTGAGTATCCAGGCCGTGAGTGATGCCGATGACCTGATGATTATTAATCGTTCGGGCCTCGCTATTCGGTTGAGTATGAGTGAGTTGCGCACTATTGGTCGGGCTACGCAAGGTGTGCGCCTGTTTAAGGTGGCGGCCAATGACGAGATTTCGTCGGTGGCTAAAGTAGCGGCCGCCGAAGCGGAGCTGGACCCGCTGGCGCTAGAAGCCCTGGCCGGCACGGTTGACGGGCTCTCTCCGGCCGTTGAGCTAGCTGACCTCGCTGCAACTAACGCGGAGCCGAACGACCTCGAAGGCGAGGAAGAGGTGAGTGAAGCAGAAGAAGCCGAGGACCAGGAGTAATCCGGTGCCGGACTAGGAGAGGGGCGGGCCGGTAGCGGGCCGCCCCTTTTTTAGTGGCTGATGCCGGCTAAAGACAAACCAGGTGGGCCGCGGCCCGTAGAAGTTTGCGAGCGGTGCCCGGCGTAGTTTGTCCGGCGAGTGTAGTTTTGCCCTCTAATAATACCTTTCTTTCTCTTCCCAATGAAAAAAACCTTTCTGACGCTGGCCGCTTCCGCCGCCCTGACAGTCGCCATTGGCGCGGCAACGCCCGCGCTCGCGCAAAGCTCGGCCATCACCAATGCCATTCTCAGCCAGAAAGCCGGCCAGCTCGATAAAGCCATTGTGAGCATCGACCAGGCGATTGCCAGCGATAAAACCAAGGATAAGGACAAGCCCAAGGCCTGGTTTACCCGCGGCGATATCTACTACCAGCTAGTGGACCCCAGCACCCAGGCGCTGTTTGGTAAATACGCCAAGGATATGAAGCCGGGCGAGCCCCTCCAAAAAGCCGTCGAATCGTATAACAAGGCGCTGGCGCTGGACGGCCCCACCGGCGAATACGGCAAGCAAGTACCCGCCCGCCTGCAAAACCTGTATGGCTTGGCGTTTAACGCGGGCGTGGCAGGCTACCAAGCCAAAGAATATGATAAAGCACTGGATGGCTTTAAGTTAGCTTCGCAAATCAGCCCCCAGGATTCTACGGCGCTGCTGTATAGCGCCTATACGCAGGATGCGAAACAGGACTATGCGGGCGCTAAGGCCACCTACAACCAACTGTTGGGCCTCGACGTGTATAAGAGCAAGCCGGCACCGGTGAACGTTTACACCCGCTTGCTATCCATTGCAAAGGAGGAGAAGAATGAGGCGGAAGCTAAAAAAGTGTTGCAACAGGGACTGGCGGCGTATCCGAACAATAAGACCTTCCTGATTGAGGACCTCAACATGTCGATGTCGGGAGGTAATAATGCCGCCGCTCTGGACAAAATCAGTAAGGCTATTGCCGCTGACCCTACTAACGCGAATCTGTATTCGGTGCGTGGCTCGCTCTACGACCAGCAAAAAAAGACGGACCTGGCGCAGGAGGATTACAAGAAGGCTATCGCGCTGGACCCGAAAAGCTTTGATGCGCAATTCAATATGGGCATCTATAATTTCAACCAGGCGGCCACACTCTACACCAAAGCCAGCAAAATGGACTTGAAGACCTACCAGGCTAAAGGCAAAGCCATTGAGGCGGAAGGCAAAAAGTATTTTGAAGCTTCGGTGCCTTATTTTGAGAAAGCCCTGGAAATTCAGCCTAACGATGCCGGTAGCATTAGCGCCCTGCAAAAAGCATATTTCCGGTTGGGCCGCAATGCGGACTCTAAGCGCATGGAAGACCGCCTGCAAGCGTTGAAAAAGTAGCGTACCACACCATACACTTCTGGTTGAAAGCTTAAAATATCCCGGCCGTCAGGTCGGGATATTTTTTTATCCAAATTGTATGAAGAGGGTAGCTGGGAAGGGCAAGAACTGCCGGCGAGCATATTCACTGAAGTTTAGTTTAACATAATATAAATTATAAGACAACTTAATCTAGTTTGACTCTGCGTCATATTATCCTACGTTAGCCGCTTCACGCAGTAAGCTTGCTGGCCTAGTTCTACGAATTGAATAAGAGATACGAGATACGGGATGCTGGTTGCTGTTACTGTCGGGCTAGCTGAAGTGGCTGATGCTGTGCTGCTCAGTTTCACTAATTTCTCCGTAGTTGTTTCGGTTGGATGCTTATAGCTTAGCCGGTTTGCCCGCCGTCTGTTTAGGCTTACTTAGTTTCAATGAGTCAGTGCTACGTATTGGAAAGCATAATTTGCTGTGGGCGTTCTCCACTGAACTTGTAAGCAAGTTTTATTCTGAAACGGTTTGGTTGCTCTATAACGCTAGTGACAGTTTACTAGTTGTAGGATAAGGCTAGGTGTGCAGTTGTTTCTAAGCTCCCTTAGATAAGATGATACCTACGAGAAACACCAACTTCACTTTGGGTTTGTGATGCTACTTGCTTGGTACATAATAAATAAGCAGAAGGACTCCCCTAATGTTTCATTTGGCTGGTGTTCAAGGTGTCGTAACCAAGACTAGAAACGGATAACTTAATCAATGGCCACAGCATAAAATGAAAATCACTAGTGCTAAGTCATTAAAAGTACAAAAAAGTACAAGTTTAAAATATTTTATGAACTTTTTTGTACTTTTAATGACTTTTTAAGTTTTATCCTTTATACTTGTATTCCCTAACCGACCTCTTCCTCCTCTGTTTTATGCCAAAGCTGATTGACTACCCCCGCACGAGCTACACCGGTGCTTGGGAAGTAGCCGAAGTTGTTGACGATACTGGTGGCAAATGCGCGCTCGAAACCAGCGCTCGCAAGCTAAACCGCAAGGTAAGTGGCTCTTTTAAAGCCATAGTAGGGTCGGCCGTGAAGTTTGGACTTCTGACCAGCAAGCGGGAAATGCTAACGACCACGACCCTTTTCCGCCGCATTAAGCACGCCTATGACAAACAGGAAGAATTAGTCTTCCACCGGGAAGCATTTCTTAGCCCACCCCTGTTTACGCAGCTGTGCCGCAAGTTTCGCTCCCGCGAGTTACCCGTAGCCATGCTGGATGTACTCCTCATGCGGGAATTCGACGTGGAGGAAATCAATGCCCAGAACGTAGCAAAAGCCTTCACGGACGGGGCACGAATGGTTGGACTACTCAATGAGGATAATATCCTGGCTGATATCGACCAGTTGGCCGCGCAGCAGCCCCCCCGACGTGAACTGGCCAGCCCAACCCTGGCACCTAATATCTTTCGGCAAAGCCCGACCCCTGCGGTTCCACCCGAAGAACTGTTGGATGAAGGTGACGAGGAGCCGGAAGAATCGGATACAAGCACCTCAGATACTTCGGAGACACCCGCCGCGGAGTTACCCAGACCAGCTGCCAACAGTACTTCCAACACTCCCAGGACTCCGGTAGCTATACCAACCGGGCGCGCCAGCACCCTACCGCCGAGCCGCCCGGCCCCAACTGCTACTGCCGATGCCATTGCCCACCTCTTCGGCCTAGCCAGCGAGCAATCCACGCCCCTGCCAGCGGCAACTAGCAACGTGCCCGAAGCAGTGGTGCGACCTACCAAGTCGCCCATAGCCTCACCTACCCCAACGACCCGGCCTTTGCCTACCACCGGTAAGGAGGCGGAGACGGCCTTAAAATCCTTTACCATCCACTTGGCAGGCCCCGGTATGCAGACACAGCTAGAAGTAGCCGATGTAGAAGACTTAGCTTTAGTAAGAGCGCTGCTGGATAAGATAGAACGGCAATTGCGAAAGTAACATGCGCTGGCTATCAAGCACTTGTAATTTAATATAATAATTATGTTAAACGTTAAGTGGCGATAAAAAAGTGGGTGCCGGAGGTCGTTAGTAAAACGATAGCCTCGGGCGCCCATTTTTAGTAGGTCTTCGTGCGCCTTATTATTCGGGTAATGGCCGGCGCTGACCGGCGCTAATTGTCTGGTGGCGCTGGCGCAGCACAAGGAGCATCTCTTCCAACGAGGAACCAGTGGCACGCAGCAATACCAGCAAGTGGTACACTAGGTCGGCCGCTTCGCCGGCTACCCCGGCACGGTTACCTGCCATGGCATCGATAACGGTTTCCACGGCCTCCTCCCCCACCTTTTGAGCAATGCGGGCCAAGCCTTTCTCAAACAAACGCACGGTGTACGAACCGGGCTCTTCCTCAGGATACTGGCGGCGACGCTCAATGAGTTGGTCGAGCTCAGCCAGCAACCCCACGGCCGGCGCAGGTACTAAACTAGGGGAGGCCGTCGCGGGCCCACCCAGCAACTCAAAGCAGCTAGTGGTGCCCCGGTGACAGGTGGGACCCTCGGGCTGGGCCATTACCAATACGGTATCCTGGTCGCAGTCGGCGTGCAGGCTTACTACGCGCAGGTAATTGCCGCTGGTTTCGCCCTTGGTCCAGAGGCGCTGCTTGGAACGGGAAAAGAATGTGACCCGCCCTTCAGCCTGGGTACGGGCCCACGCCTCGGCGTTGAAGTAGCCCAGCATGAGAACCTGCCCGGTAGCTGCATCCTGCACAATGGCGGGGATGAGCTGGTCAGGCATCTTTTGAAAATCTAAGTCCATATAAAATAGTGCGGCCGGAACCGCGACGTGCGTACAAAAGAAGGTTATGCGAGGGAAAGCTTAGGTTGCAGCAGGTCCCAGAGGTTGCCGTAGAGGTCGGCAAAGACGACCACCGTAGCGTAGGCTTCCTCGCGGGGCGTTTCCTGAAACGCAACTCCGTTGGCCGACAGCCGCTGGTAATCAGTCCAGAAATCGTCCGTAGTCAGAAACAGGAACACCCGACCACCCGTCTGGTTGCCCACCTGGCTTTGCTGGGCGGGGCCAGCGGCCTGAGCCAGCAGCAGCGCCGGGCCGGCGGCCCCACCGGGGGCCACCAGCACCCAACGCTTGCCATCGCCCAACGGCGTATCGGCGAGCAGCCGAAAGCCCATCTTCTCCGTGTAAAAGGCAATGGCCTCGTCGTAGTCCGTGACCAGCACCGTGACGTGCGCTATTTGCTGCAACATAACTAACTTATTAACAAGTATTTATAGTATCTATTCAACCCTACCCTACCCCGCCGGACGCATGGCCACGCCCTCGGCCAATAGATAGTTTTTGAGACCCGCCACCGAGAGGTCGCCAAAGTGAAAGACGCTGGCCGCGAGCGCCGCATCGGCCCCGCCGGGCAGCAGCACGTCGCGAAAATGCGGGGCCGCCCCCGCCCCCCCCGAGGCAATAACGGGCACCCCCACGGCGGCCGATACGGCCCGCGTGAAGCCCAGGGCGTAGCCGTCGCGGGTACCGTCGTGGCTCATACTGGTGAGCAGGATTTCGCCCGCGCCGCGCTCGGCCGCCTCACGGCACCAGGCCACGGCCTCGCGGCCAACTGGGTGGCGGCCGCCATGGGTGAACACCTCCCAGGCCTCGTCGGCGGCACCCTGGGCGGCTTCGTTGGTCTGCCGGGCATCCACGGCCACCACGATGGCCTGCGAGCCAAAGCGCCGGGCTAGCTCGTCAATCAAGCCGGGCTCGCGCAGCACTGAGGAGTTGAGGCTGACTTTGTCGGCCCCGCTCAGCAGCAGGGCTTCCACATCGGCCACCGCCCCGATGCCCCCACCCACGGTGAAGGGAATATTAACCTCGCGGGCCACGTTGCGCACCAACTCGATGAGCGTGCGGCGCTTTTCCACGGTGGCCGTAATGTCAAGCAACACCAGCTCGTCGATGCCCTCCTGGGCGTAGCGCGCGGCCAGGGCCACGGGGTCGCCGGCGTCGCGCAGGTTCACGAAATTGGTGCCTTTTACGGTGCGGCCGTTCTGCACGTCGAGGCAGGCAATGAGGCGTTTGGTAAGCATAATGGCGTAAAGTAAGAATCAGCTTAACATAGCTTGCTGAAGCGCATGTTTTAGTTTTTTTAACAACCGGGCCCCAACGTAATGACGGAAGGGCGTACCACCCCGGTAGTAGCCCCGGTAATAAACATCCCAATAGCTGGTCACCCGCCCCTGCGTTCGTTGCCAATATCGAGGGTTTTCCTGGATGAAGCCCACGTAGCTGGCTAGCAGTTCGGACAGAAGAGCCGTATCCAGCACTTCCAGGATTTCCTTTACATACTCGCCAATTAAGCTAAACGTGAAGGGGACCGTGAATAACTCATACGGAGCGGCCAGCAACTGCTCCAACCGGCGCTGACGCACATACCCATCGTGGTGACGCAAATAAATACAGTGCCGTACAACCTGCTGCCGGACTGGTAGCGTACTCTCATCAGTAGCCAAGGGCTCGGCAAAATAGACCCGGCCAGGTAGCCGCACGGTTAGCCCGCTTAATCGGACTTCTTCTGCATCAGACGAAAGTAAAGTGACCACCGGGTAACTATTTCCATAACGTTCCTGCACTTGCCTAGTAGTCGGCAAAACCCGCATTACCGCTGTCAAGTCGAGGCTTGCCACCATTGGGAATGCCGCGGAAATCTGAGCCTGCTCCATTTCTGACAAACCTGGATTAACTAAGGAAGCAGCCATAGCCTGTACCTAATGCGTAAGTTCCGCCCGCAGCTCTGCCTCCGTAATGGTACCCTCGTAAATAGCCTTACCAATAATGGCCCCGGCCATACCCAGCCCCCGCATCGCGGTCACATCAGCCACGGTGGTAACCCCACCGCTGGCCACGAACTGCGCCGCCGGGAACTGCTGCCGCAGCGCCGTGTAGGTATCGGTAGCAGGGCCTTGGAGCTGGCCGTCGCGGCTCACGTCGGTGCAAATAAAGGTGGTGGCCCCCGCCGCCAGGTAAGTGCCGATAAAGCCCGTCAGGGTTTGGTCCGACTGCTCAGTCCAGGCGCTCACGGCGATATGCTCCCCCTTAAAATCGGCCCCAATGATGATGCGGCCGGCCCCAAACCGGGCCAGCCACTCCCCTACCAGCGCCGGCTCGCGAGCCGCGATACTGCCAGCCGTGAGCTGCGCCGCGCCGGCCGCAAATGCCGCCTCGGCCGAAGCCGTGGTCTGGATGCCCCCGCCAAAATCAATGTGCAGCTTCGTATGGCGGGCAATGCGCTCCAGGATGGGCAGCTGGCGCGGCTCGCGGGCGCGGGCCCCGTCGAGGTCTACCAAATGCAAATGCGTGGCCCCGAGCTGCTCGAAGTACTGCGCCTGAGCCAGCGGGTCGGCAGCGTAGGTGGTCTGGCGGGCAAAGTCGCCGCCCGTCAGGCGCACGCACGCGCCGTTGATAAGGTCGATGGCGGGAATTATATTCATTTGAGCAACACGAGTGATACCATGCGGAACACCCATTTTATAACATTTGAGTAAACTACTTAACTGAGGTCAGCCGTTAGGAAATTACGGAGAATCTGCTCACCCACCGGGCCGCTCTTCTCCACGTGAAACTGCACGCCGTAAAAGTTGCGGTAGCGCACCCCGGCGCTAAACGGCACGCCCGCCGGGTAGCTGGCCTGGGCAATGGTGTAGTCGCCCACCGGCGCGTAGTAGCTGTGTACAAAGTACACGTAGTCGGCGGCCGTGAGCAGCAGCGAGGGAGCCAGCGGCTGGTTCGAGTCCGACTGGGGGCTCGCCTCAATGGGCTCGTGCAGCCCCGCAAACAACGGTGTGTTCAGGTCGTGCAGGTTGTTCCAACCCATGTGGGGCACCTTGCACACCGCGTCGGGCGGCGTGAAACGCACCACGTCGAAGGGCAGCATGCCGAGCAGCTCGGTGCCGCCGGCCGGGCCTTCCTGGCTGTGGCGGCCCAGCAGCTGCATGCCCAGGCAGATACCCAGGAACGGCTGCGTGAGCGTGGGCAGCACCTTGTCGAGGCCGGCGGCGCGCAGCGCCCGCATGGCCGAGCTGGCCTCGCCCTCCCCCGGAAACAGCACCCGGTCGGCCCCCCGGATTACGTCGGGGTCGGAGGTCAGCGTGGCATTCATACCCAGGCGCTCCAGGGCGAAGAGCACCGACTGCACGTTGCCGCCCTGGTAATCGATAACGGCGATGTTCATGTTAAAACATTTGGTTAAGCGGGTACTTTATCCAATTTTACCCAAATGATAAATACAGTTTACAGAATCCCTTTCGTACTGGGAATCACGTGCTGCCCGGCCGGGTCGCGTACCAGCGCCATTTTAATGGACTTGGCCACGGCCTTGAAAATCGCCTCGATTTTGTGGTGCTCGTTGTCGCCCTCGCACTTAATGTTGAGGTTGCAACGGGCCGCGTCGGAGAAGCTTTTAAAGAAATGGTAAAACAACTCCGTGGGTACATCACCCACCCGCTCACGCCGGAAGTCAGCGGCCCACACCAGCCAGGGCCGGCCCGAAAAGTCGATGGCAGCCTGGGCCAGCGCATCGTCCATGGGCAGCAAAAAGCCGTAGCGGTTCACGCCACGCTTGTCGCCGATGGCCTCGTCGTAGGCCGCGCCAATGGCAATGGCCGTGTCTTCCACGGTGTGGTGCTCGTCGATGTGCAGGTCGCCGTGGGTGCGCACGTAGAGGTCGCAGCCGCTATGCTTACCCAATTGGTCAAGCATGTGGTCGTAGAAACCCAGGCCGGTTTTGCAGTCGGTGTGGCCGGTGCCATCGAGGTTGAGAATAACTTCGATGCGCGTCTCGTTGGTATTGCGCATGATGTGGGCCCGGCGCGGCGGGCGGCGCAGGTGCTCGTACACAGCCGCCCAGTCGGTGGTGCTGAGCGTGGCGCGCTCATCGGCCTCGGCGTGGAGCAGGATGGCGCGGCAACCCAGGTTCTCGGCCAGCTGCACATCGGTCAGGCGGTCGCCGATAACGTAAGAGTGCGCCAGGTCGTAGCCGTTAGCCGGGTCGAGGTAGCGGGTGAGTAGCGCGGTGCCGGGCTTGCGCGTCGGGGCCGGGTCGTGGGCAAAGCTGCGGTCAATCAGAATCTCGCTGAACTCGACCCCCTCCCCTTTCAGGATATCCAGCATCTTTTGCTGGTAGGGCCAGAAGGTCTCCTCGGGGTAGCTGGCGGTGCCGAGGCCGTCCTGATTGGTCACCAGCACCAACTCGTACTCCCCATCGCGGGCTAGTTGGGCCAGGGCCGTAATGGCACCGGGCACGAAGTCGAATTTATGCCAGGCATCAATCTGGTAGTCGGTCGGCGGCTCGATAAGGATGGTGCCGTCGCGGTCGATAAAGAGAACTTTTTTCATGGGGATAATCAAGAATGCTGCAAGTGCGTCGAAATCAAAAGGTCTTTGCAAATGACAAAGCCATCAAAACCATATCCTGCTTCTATTGAGAAATACCGGAGTGAGGCATCGGCTGCAATGTTTTCCAGTACACCAGTTGAGATATAATTTCTTCGGCGCTCCAACCACTCGCTGTACCAGCGCCAAAATTCTACTGGGTCGGCGGCCTCTTCAATATCATGGAGTAAGTTAAAGTCACCGAACTCCTTGAAATCCTGTAGTTCAACACCTATGAACAGAACCGTAATTTGTTCTACTTCTTCTCCTGACCATCGTTCCAGATAAATAGTAGTCTGCTTAGCATTAAAATTCACTTCTAGCTTCTGCACAATACCATCGCCAACCTGCTCGCTTCGAAAGCTCATAAGCTAGCCTTATCAAACTCCCCCAGCGCCGCCAGCAGCCGTTCATTTTCCTCCGGCGAGCCCACCGTGAGACGCAGCGTGCCGGCGCAGCCGGGCTGGGTGGTGCGGTTGCGCACCACGATGCCACGACTCAGCAGGTAGTCGTACACGGCGGTGGCATCGGGGTGAAAGCGCACCAGCAGGAAGTTGGCATCCGAGGGAAACACCTCGGCCACGAGGGGCAGCGCGGGCAGGCGCCCGGCCAGCCAGTCACGGCCGGTGAGCAGCTGCTGGCGCAGCTCCTCGAAGTGCGGGGCCGCCGCCAGGGCCGCCAGCGCGTGCTGTTGGGTGGCTTCGGAAATGTTGTAGGGCGGCTTGATTTTGTTGAGGTAGCCGATGATGGCCGGCGAGGCGAAGGCCATGCCCAGGCGCAATCCCGCCAGGCCCCAGGCCTTGGAAAAGGTCTGGAGCACCACCAGATTCGGAAACTCGGCCAGGCGGGTCGTCCAGCTCGGGGCGGCGGCGAAGTCGGCGTAGGCCTCATCCACCACGACCAGACCGGGGAAGCCGCGCAGAATTTCCTCAATGGCCTCGGCATGGAGCAGGTTGCCGGTGGGGTTGTTGGGCGAGCACAGGAACACCAGCTTGGCCGGGGAGGCCAGCACGCCGGCCACAATTGCGGGCGAGAGCTGGAAATCGGCGGTGAGCGGCCAGCGCTCGATGCGCACATCGTTGAGGTTGGCAGCCACCTCGTACATGCCGTAGGTGGGCGGCAGCAGTAAAATACTGTCGTCGCCGCCGGGCGTGCAGGTGAGACGCACCAGCAGGTCGATGGCCTCGTCGGAGCCGTTGCCCAGGAAAATCTGGCTCGGCTCCACCCCTTTCAGCTGGGCTAATTCAGCCTTCACGGCGCGCTGCTGCGGGTCGGGGTAGCGGTTGAACTGCGCGGGGCCGGTGCTACCGAGGCTGTTCTCGTTGGCGTCGAGCATCACCTGGGCCTCGCCCTGAAACTCGTCGCGGGCCGACGAGTACGGCTTCATGGCCCGGATGTTGGGGCGAATAAGAGATTCTAAATTCATCGCAGATTCAAACGGATTTAACGGATTTCGCAGATACGCCCGCTTCGCGGGCTGACTACGCGGGGCTAAGCAGACTATTTTGTGGCCTGTAAATGCTCCCGGCGCAGGGCTACGGCGTAGGCATGGGCGTGCAGGCCCTCGGCGGCAGCCATCGGCTCTACCACGGGGGCCAGCGCGAGCAGGCCGGCGGGGGCGAGTTGCTGAAAGGTGATTTTTTTATAGAACGAGTCGAGCGACACGCCGCTGTAGGCGCGGGCGTAGCCACCCGTCGGCAGCGTGTGGTTGGTGCCGGAAGCGTAGTCGCCCACGGCCTCGGGTGTGAGATGGCCCATGAATACGGAGCCCGCGTTGTAGATGTCGGCGGCTAGCTCCTCGGGGACGGCCACGGCCAGGATGAGGTGCTCGGGAGCATACTCGTTGCTGAAGGCTAGCATGGCAGCCATATCCGGCAGCAGCAGACCGCGACTTTCGGTAAGGGCCTGGCGGGCAATTTCGGCGCGGGGTAACCGCGGCAATTGGCGCTCCAGCTCCGTTACTACATCATTTAACAGGGCTTCCGAATCGGTGAGCAAAACTACCTGCGAATCGGGACCGTGCTCGGCTTGCGAAAGCAGGTCGGCCGCCACAAAGGCGGGGTTGGCGCTGGCATCGGCAATGACCAACACTTCGCTCGGGCCGGCGGGCATGTCGATGGCTACCCCGCGCTGGGCCGCCAGCTGCTTGGCGGCCGTCACGTAGCGGTTGCCGGGACCGAAAATCTTGTCCACGGCCGGCACCGAGGCGGTGCCCACGGTGAGCGCGGCCACAGCCTGCGCCCCGCCGGCTTTAATAATCGTGGTCAGCCCTAGCTCCTGGGCGGCAAAGAGGATAGCCGGCGCAATGCGGCCATCGCCCCGGCCGGGCGGCGTGCACAACACAATCTCGCGGCAGCCCGCCAGCTTGGCCGGGATGCCCAGCATTAACAAGGTAGAGAACAGCGGGGCCGAGCCGCCCGGCACGTAGAGGCCCACCCGCGGCACGGCCACGCTGCGGCGCCAGCAGTGCACGCCGGGCATAGTTTCGACCTCCGCCTCCACGGCGGGCGGCTGCTGGGCGGCGTGGAACGTAGTGATATTCTTAATTGCCTGACGGATAGCGGCTTGCAATTCGGCCGGCACCTGGGCGGCTCCGGCGGCCAGCTCCTCGGCACTCACGCGCAGGTCGGCTAGCGCGGGCACGCCATCGAACTGGGCGGCGTAGTCGCGCAGGGCCTCATCGCCGCGCCGGGCTACGTCGTCGAAAATCTCGCCGGCACGGGTTAGGATGGCGGCGTTGCTGCCCGCCAGCGGGCGCTGCTGCAGCGCGGCCCACTGGGTGCGGGCGGGGTTGTGGAAAATCTGCATGTTTTTTTAGCTGTTAGCTGGTGGCTACTAGCTGTTAGCTTTTTTCTGGGCAAAGGCTACCTACTGCTAATAGCTTTCTCCTGAACAAGAAAAAGCTATTAGTTACTAGCTATAAGCTAACAGCTCCAAAAAAAATCTATCCTACCCGCTTCTCAATGGGAAGCACCAGGATGCCTTCGGCACCGATGGCCTGCAGCGCGCCGGCAATGTGCCAGAACTTATCTTCCTCTACTACCGACTGCACCGACACCCAGCCTTCTTCGGCCAGGGGCGTGACGGTGGGCGACTTGATGCCGGGCAGCAGCGCCTTCACCGCGTCGAGCGCCGCCACGGGGGCATTCAGCACGATATACTTGGAGCGCTGGGCGCGGCGCACGGCCTGCATGCGAAAGCGCAGCTGGTCGAGCAGCTCCTGCTTTTCGGAGCTCAGGTTGGGGGCGGCGATGAGCACGGCCTCCGAGCGGAAGATGGTTTCGACTTCGCGCAGGCCGTTGCCGAGCAAGGTCGAGCCGCTGCTCACGATGTCGCAGATGGCCTCGGCCAGCCCGATGCTGGGCGCAATTTCTACGGAGCCCGAAATAGTGTGCAGGTTGGCCCGCACGCCTTCGCCAGCCAGGTAGTCGCCGAGCAGCTTGGGGTACGAGGTGGCGATGCTCTTGCCCTGCAAGTCGGCTACCGAGTTGTAATCGGCCCCGCGGGGCACGGCCAGGCTCAGGCGGCACTTGCTGAAGCCCAGGGCTTCGACTTCGAGGGCGGCGCAACCGGCTTCCACCAGCACGTTTTGGCCCACAATGCCCAGGTCGGCCACGCCGTCCTGCACATAGCCGGGAATATCATCGTCGCGCAGGTAGAGGATTTCGAGCGGAAAGTTGCTGGCCTCGACCTTCAGCTTATAGGAAGACGAGACGAAGCTGATACCGCACTCGCGGATGAGCTTGAGGGAGTCCTCCGAGAGGCGGCCGGACTTTTGAATGGCAATGCGCAGCATGAGAAGAATAAAGCGGGCCGCCCGCAACGGGGCAGCCGGCGTAACTAAAAGGCACCCCGGGGGCAAATAAGCCGGCGGTACCCTGGTAAAACCCAAACGAGGAAAAGGTGTTTTCCGGCCCGAAGGCGGGATGGTGGCGGAGACGCGAGCGGCTGGCGAGTAACTACGGGGTAGCGGCCAGCCCGGTTGCCCGGTCCCCTAGAGATGGTGATGGTGGTGCTGCGGCGCGGCCCCCACCGGCGACGTAGCCCGCCAGGCCGCGGCCAACCCCGAAAAGGGGGCCGGAAGCGCGGGGCTAAGGGCAGACGGGCGGCGGCAAACGGGGGTCATCGTGGGGCAAAGGTAGGCCGGACGGCCGAAATCCAAAGCCTTATACGCAAAAAGGGCGCGCGCGGCTACCTTCGGGGCCATGCGCGACTTCCTCACGGCCCTCGAAACCATTGCGCCTCTGCCCCCCGCGTTGCGGGCGGCCGTACGGCGCGAAGCCCCGCCCACCCAGCACCGGCCGGCTGCTGCAACCAGGGTAGGTGGCACGCCGGGTGTATCTTATTGATAAAGAACGGCGGCCGGAAGTCAGGGGAGCTTTGCACGGTCCTTTTTCTCTTGTTATATGCCCCTACCACTTGCTTTTTTCCTCTCCCTCGTACTGTGCGTGGCCAACGTACTGCGCAATCATGTCGCCGCTCCTGACAATATTTTGCCCACCCCGATACTATTTATTGCCATCACCGGACTGCTCAACTGGCGGCAGCCCCGCGTAGTAGCCAGCGCCGCCAGCACGGCCCTGCTCATTTACCTGCACGATGCCGGCCTGCGCTTCTATGGGGGCGGGGCCCACGATTTGGAGGGAGATGGCGTGCTTACTGCCCTATTATTTATGGGCTCTTGCTACCAGCCTACGCACTGTTGTTATGCCTGCTGGGACGGGCCACCAACACCGCCAGCCGGGGTCACCGGGTGCTGGCAGCGCTGGTGCCGCCCATGGTAATGGGGGCGTACCTGATTGGCTTACGGTTAAGTTGGTTTAACAATCAACCACTTGCTAGTTAACATTTTATAAAAAAGGCCGAATGGCATCGACTACCAGCTGGGGGTAGAAATAGTGGGCAAAGTGGTCGCCGGGCAATTCCACATACGGCTCGTCGGGCGGGCGAATGATGTGGTCGCGCCGGGCGTGCAGGCGCAGCTCGGGGGCGGTGGTGAGCGGGGGCACCGGCGCAAACAGCAGTTGCAGTTGCTGGTGCAGGTAGCGGCGGCCCAGCTGCGGCGTGCGGCCCACCAGCTGCGCGTGCAGCCCCCGCGACTCGTCGAACTGGTAGCGGCGGCGCGAGTGCCAGCCGGCCAGGCGGGTTTGCAATAGGCCCGAGC
Organism: Hymenobacter arcticus; assembly: GCF_054779975.1. Taxonomy (NCBI): domain Bacteria; kingdom Pseudomonadati; phylum Bacteroidota; class Cytophagia; order Cytophagales; family Hymenobacteraceae; genus Hymenobacter; species Hymenobacter arcticus. Next base: position 406,062 of record NZ_BAAGXF010000003.1, on the reverse strand, counting down.
GGGCGGCCAGGGCCAGTACCCAGGGCCGGCGCACGGCGGCCACAATCTTGGCCTGGTCGGTGAAGCCGCTCAGCAGAATGGCCGTGGCCCCGGTTTGCTCCTTGATATGGGCCGCCAGCCAGCCGCCCATCGAGTGGCCGATAAGCACGTCGTGCGGGCCAATGCGGTAGCGGGCGGCCAACTCGCGGGCCACCGTAGCCACGGTGAGCGGGGTGCCGGCCGGCCACCGGGCCAATTCAGCTTCCAGCTCGGGCACCAGAACCTCGGCGGCCGGGGGCAGCAGCGGGCGCAGGGTGTCGAAGATGGCGCCGGCTTCGGTGTAGCCGTGCAGCAGCAGGATACGTTTCATTACTACTATAGTATACGGAAGGCTTCGCTGGCAAGAGCGGGAAGTAAGGGAGCGCAAGAACGGGACAATTGGCCCGCAGCCGTCCAGACCAGCTTACCCGGGGCGGGGCGGAACTGAAATCCAGCTCGAAGCGTAATTTAGTCGGCACGCAGCCTATTTACGCGCGCCTCGGCGCTGGCGACCGGGTCGGGCGTCCGGTTCAGGTTAAGCGTAGTTACTTTACAGCTACCCCCCGGCCCGGGGCGGCGGCGGTGCTGCCCCGGGCGACGTAGCTTACTGGCAGCCCCCGGCGACCAGCCCCTCCTCGCCCTAACTTTCCCACCCCTTGACTACCTCTACCTTTCGTACTGCCTGGCCCGGCCGGCCGCTACGGGGCCTGCTGCTGCTCGGCCTGCTGTTGCTGGCAGCGGGCTGCGAGCCCATTGCCCAGGAGCCGGTGTACCGCATTGGCTTTTCGCAGTGCACCACCTCCGATGCCTGGCGGCGGGCCATGCTGGCCGAGATTGAGAAGGAACTCAGCTTCCACCCCAACGTGCAGTTTCAGGTGTTCGACGCGCGCGACGACAGCGACTTGCAGCAGCAGCAGGTGCGGGAGCTGATTCACCAGCGCGTGGACTTGCTGCTGATTTCACCCAACCAGTCGGGCCCGCTCACCGCCCTCACCGAAGCGGCGTACAACCAGGGCATTCCGGTGGTTATCCTTGACCGGCAAACCACCTCGCACCTCTACACCGCCTACGTGGGCGGCAACAACCAGGAAGTGGGCCGCACGGCCGCCCACTACGCCGCCCAACTGCTGCACCGCCGCGGCCAGGTAATCGAGATACTGGGCCGCGCGGGCTCCTCCCCGGCCACCGACCGCACCCTGGGCTTTGCGCAGGCCCTGGCCGGCTACCCGCGGCTGCAGCTGGTGGCGCAGCTGCAAGGCAACTGGCACGCTGACAGTGTGTTGCAACTGCTGCCCGCCGTGTTGCGCGCCCACCCCGGCACCGACCTCATTTTTGCCCAAAACGACCCCATGGCGCAGGCCGCCCACCAGGTGGTGCAGCAAATGGGCCTCACCCAGCGCGTACGCATTATTGGGGTTGATGGGCTGGCGGGGCCCGGCAACGGCCTGCAGCTGGTACAGGATGGTGCCCTCAAGGCCACGCTGCTTTACCCCACCGGGGGCGAGGAGGCCATTCGCACGGCCCTGCGCATCTTGCACCACGAGCCCTACCAGAAGGACAACGTACTGGGCACCATGATAATAGACTCGACCAACGTGGGCACCATGCTTACCCAAACCGAGCAGCTGGCCAGCCAGCGCGAAGCCATTCGGCAGCAGCAGATGCGCCTGCGCGAGCAGATGCGCCGCTACGCCAGCCAGAAAACCACGGTGTACGGGCTGGTGGGCAGCCTGCTGGTGGCCCTGGCGCTGGGGGCGCTGGCCTGGCGCTCGTCGCGCCTCAACCGCCGCATTCGGCGGGTGCTGGAGGGTCAGAACGCCGAAATCCGCACCCAGCGCAACCGCATCGAGCAGCTGGCCGAGGACGCCCGGCGCTCGTCGGAGGCCAAATTGCGCTTCTTTACCAACTTTTCGCACGAGCTGCGCACCCCCCTCACCCTCATTCTGGGGCCGGTGGAGGACCTGCTCACCACGCCCTCCGACCTCACGTCCGCCCAGCGCCACGACCTCAAGCTGGTGCACCGCAACACCCAGCGCCTGCTGCAATTAGTTAATCAGCTGCTCGATTTTCGCAAAATCGACGTGGGCCGCATGGCCGTGCGCGCCACCGAGGGCAACCTGGTGGCCTTCGTGCGCGAGCTCATGGATGCGTTTGAGAAAACGGCCCACCGCCAGGGCATCGCCTTCCGGTTTTTGCCCGCCGAGCCGGTTATCAGCCTCTGGTTTGACGGCGATATTCTGGACAAGGTGTTTTCCAACCTGCTCTCCAATGCCTTTAAGTACACCGACCGGGGCGGGCAGATTACGGTGAGCATCCAGCGCGAGCCAGCTACTAATTCGGTGCGGGTGAGCGTGGAAGACAACGGCCGCGGCATTGCCGAAATCGACCAGCCGCGCATCATGGGCTGGTTTTACCAGGGTAGCCAGCCCTCGGCGGGCGGCTCGGGGCTGGGCCTAGCCCTGGCCGAGGGCCTCACCCGGCTGCACGAGGGCACCCTCTCGTTTCGGAGCCAGCCGGGCCACGGCAGCACCTTTGAGGTAAGCCTGCCGCTAGCTAAGCCAGACACCTTTCTGGAGGCCAGCCCGGCGGCTCCACCTTACGCTCCCACCCTGGTTACCGTGCTCGACGACGAGCCCCCCGAGCTGCCTACCCCCGCCCCGCCGGCCCGCGCCACGGCCACCGTGCTCGTGATTGAGGACAGCGCCGAGGTGCGCGACTTTGTGGTGCAGAAGCTGCAGCCGCACTTCCAGGTGAGCACGGCCGCCGACGGGGCCACCGGCCTGCGCCTGGCCGGCGACACCATCCCCGACGTGATTGTGTGCGACGTGAACCTGCCCGGGCTCAGCGGCCTGGAGGTGGCCGCCGCCCTCAAGCGCGACTGGCGCACCTCCCACATTCCGCTGGTGCTGCTCACGGCCCAGGATGCGCCCGAGCACCGCCTGGCTGGCGTGCAGGCCGGCGCCGACCTCTACCTCACCAAGCCCTTCAACCCCACCTTTTTGCTGGAAAGCCTGCGCACGCTGCTGCGCAACCGCGAGCAGCAGCGCGAGCACTTCCGCCGCGAGCTGAGCGTGGACACTGCCACCGTAGCCCCGCAGCGGGTGGACCAGAAATTCCTGGCCGACCTCACGGCCATCATCGAGGCCAACCTCGACCGGCCCGGCCTGAGCGTGGACGACATTGCCCGCAGCCTGGGCGTGTCGCAGATGCAACTCTACCGCAAGGTGAAGGCCCTGCTCGGCACCGGCGTTACGGACTACATCCAGAGCCTGCGCCTCACCAAGGCCCGGCAGTTGTTGCTGCACGAAGGCAGCTCCATTGCCCAGGTGGCCTACCAAACGGGCTTCTCCTCGCCCTCCTACTTCGCCACCCTCTTCAAAGGCAAGTACCAAGTGTCGCCCTCCGAGTACAAAGCCCTGCACGCGCCCCATCATTCGTGATGAAATCCTGCAAGTAGTGTCGGAAAACTGATGATATCCTTGCAGTCAGCCAGCGCTAATTTTTTACTAACTTATTTACTAGCAATAAGTTAGTAAAAAATTAGCGCTGTGTAAGAATCCTGCAAGTATTTGAAAGAAAGTAGCAGGCCTTTGCGGGGATAAAAGTGGACTTTTGAGGAAACGTTCCTGCCCCGCTTTCTCATGGTTCAACGCAAAGTACTCTTCTGGTCTATCGTTACGGCGCTCGGGGGCTTCCTGTTCGGCTTCGACACGGCCGTGATTTCGGGGGCCGAGAAAGCCATTCAGCAGCTCTGGCAGCTGAGTGCGGTGGAGCACGGGTTCACCATTTCCATTGCCCTCATCGGCACGGTGCTGGGGGCCATGTTTGGCGGCATCCCGAGCGACAAGCTCGGCCGGCGCCAGACGCTGCGCTGGATTGCGGTGCTCTACCTGGTGTCGGCGCTGGGCGCGGCGCTGGCCCCAGCCTGGGTGCCGTTTCTGGTGTTTCGGTTCCTGGGCGGGCTGGGCGTGGGCGCGTCGTCGGTTACGGCCCCGCTCTACATCTCCGAGATTTCGCCGCCCGATTCGCGGGGCAAGCTTGTGGGCTTGTTTCAGTTCAACATCGTGTTCGGCATTCTGGCCGCCTACCTTTCCAACTACCTGCTGGCCAACGTGGGCTCCCACTCGTGGCGCCTGATGCTGGGCGTGCAGGCCGTGCCGGCGGTGGCGTTCCTGCTGTTTTTGTTTCGGGTGCCCGAAAGCCCGCGCTGGCTGCTGCTGCACGGCCGCCTGGCCGCCGGCCGCGAGGTGCTGGCCCTCATCAGCCCCGGCACCGTAGATGCCGACGTGGCGGCCATCCTCACGGCACAGTCGGCAGCGGCCGGCGAAAGTGGCTCGCTCTGGGCGCGGCAGTACCGCACGCCGGTGCTACTGGCCGTGGCCTTCGCCTTTTTCAACCAGGTGTCGGGCATCAACGCCATCATTTACTACGCCCCACGCATCTTTGAGATGACCGGGCTGGGCCAGGGCGCGGCGCTGCTTTCGTCGGCGGGCATTGGGCTGGTCAACTTCGCCTTTACGCTGCTGGGCGTGAATTTGATTGACCGGTTTGGGCGGCGCACCCTCATGCTGGTGGGCTCGGTGGGGCTCATCGCCACGCTGGGGCTGGTGGCGCGGGCCTTTTACAGCCAGCAGTTTACGGGCTACACGGTGCCGGTGCTGCTGTTTGTGTACATCGCCTTTTTTGCCTTTTCGCAGGGCGCGGTTATCTGGGTGTTCATCTCCGAGATTTTTCCCAACGCCGTGCGGGCCAAGGGCCAGGCGCTGGGCTCGAGCACGCACTGGGTCATGGCCACGGTCATCGCCTTCACCTTCCCCTGGTTTGCCGAGCACCTGGGCGGCGGCCACACGTTCGCCTTCTTCTGCGCCATGATGGTGCTCCAATTAATCTTCGTGCTCCGCTTCATGCCCGAAACCAAGGGCAGCAGCCTGGAGCAGGTCGAAAAAACGCTGGTCTTCCATTAAGGGTGAATGAGTGAAGGGATAGGAATGCTCCTTTTGCCTAGCAGCCGCTACGCCTGCCAATTCACTCATTCACAATTCACTCATTCGCACCTCACACTCTCCCTTTCCCACCCTTACTCTTTCACTACATGGCCATTGCTTGCTTCGGAGAAATGCTCTGGGACGTGCTGCCCACGGGCCGCCAACCCGGCGGCGCGCCCCTCAACGTGGCGGTGCACCTGCACAATTTTGGCCTGGAGGCCCAGATAATCAGCCGCGTGGGCCACGACGACCTGGGCGCGGAGCTACTCGAATTTGTGGAGTCAAAAGGCATCGGCACCGCCTACGTGCAGCGCGGCGAAACTCACCTCACGGGCGTGGTAAAAGCCAACGTGAGCGACAGCATGGAAGTCACCTACCAGATAGTGAAGCCCGTGGCCTGGGACTACATCCAGTACACGCCCGCGCTGAGCGCGCTGGTCGAAACCGCCGAAGCCTTCGTGTTTGGGTCACTGGCCGCCCGCCAGGCCCCCTCGCGCGAAACGCTCTACCGGCTGCTGCAACAGGCCCCGCTTAAGGTATTCGACGTGAACCTGCGCACCCCGCACTATTCGCGCGATGGCGTAACCTACCTGCTGCGGCAGGCCGATGTGGTGAAGCTCAACCACCACGAGCTGGCCGAGATAATGGGCTGGTTTGGGGTGAGTTCCGCCGAGGAAACCGCCCTGCGCTGGCTGGCCGAGCGCTTCCGGCTGCAAGCCGTGTGCGTGACCAAGGGCGCCGACGGAGCCGTGCTCTGGGTGGGCCAGCAGCTCTACCGCAGCCCCGGCATTGCGGTGCAGGTACAGGACACCATTGGCAGCGGCGATGCCTTTTTGGCGGCGCTGCTCAAGGGTTGGCTGGCCGGCCAGCCCCCGGCTGAGTATCTGGCCTTTGCCTGCGCGGCGGGCTCGCTGGTAGCCAGCCACCTGGGCGCTACGCCGGCCATTTCCGAAGCCCAGGTGCAGCACCTGGCTACTACTACCCCAGCCGCCGCTTAGCTTTTCTTCTCCGCTTCCCTTTTGCATGAAACACGCGTTCCTCTTTGTTTTTAGCCTGCTGGGGGCTGTTCGCAGTCCGGCGCAAACGCCTGCCCAGCCGGGTGCTACCTCGGCCGACCCCTACCGGCCGGCGTACCACTTCACTGCGCCCAAAAACTGGCTCAACGATGCCAACGGCCTGATTTACAGCAACGGGCAGTACCAGCTTTTTTACCAGTACAACCCCCTCAGCGCCGACCCCGGCCACCTGAGCTGGGGCCACGCCACCAGCCCCGACCTAGTGCGCTGGACGCCCCAGCCCGTGGCCCTCACCGAGTATAAGAACGCGGACGGCAGCAACACGATGATTTTTTCGGGTAGCGCCGTGGCCGATAAGGACAACACCTCGGGCCTGTTCCCGAAGGGCCAAACCGACGGGCTGGTGGCCTTTTATACCGGCCACGTGGAGCGGCCGGGCGTGGTGCTGGCCCAGCACCAGAACCTGGCCTTCAGCCTCGACCACGGCCGCACCTGGCAGCGCTACGCCGGCAACCCGGTGCTCGATATCGGCAGTAAGGAGTTTCGCGACCCCAAGGTATTTTGGTACGCGCCCCAGCAAAAGTGGGTGATGGCCACCGTGAAGGCCGACCGCCAGCTGGTGTATCTCTACGAGTCGAAAAACCTGAAGGACTGGACCTTTATGAGCCGCTGGGGCCAAGCCGGCAACACCGTGCGCGAGTGGGAATGCCCCGATTTATTTGAGCTGCCCGTGCCGGGCGGCGGCACCAAGTGGGTGCTGCTGATTTCGGCCGGCAACCCCACCGAGGAGTTTCGGGGCCAGCAGTACTTCCTGGGCAATTTCGACGGCAAAGCCTTCACCCCCGACCAGGCCTACGACGAGGCCACGTACGTTGACTTTGGCAAGGATTTCTTCGCCGGCGTCACCTTCAACGACGCCCCCGGCGGCCGGCGCATCCTGGTGGGCTGGACCAACAACTGGGCCTACGCCCGCGATGTGCCCACTGGCACCGAGTGGCGCGGCGGCTTCGCCGTGCCCCGCGAATTGAGCTTACGCCGCACGCCCCAGGGCTTGGTGCTGAACCAGCTGCCCGTGCCCGAACTGCGCAAGCTGGGTAAGGAGGCACTCAACGTGCCCAAAATGACCGTTAAAGCGGGCTCGGCGGGCTACGAAGTGCCCTTCCGGGGCGAGGCCTACGACCTGGAACTAACGCTTACGCCTGGTACCGCTAAAATACTTACCCTTAACGTATTGCAGAGCGAGGTTGAACGTACCGCGCTGCGCTACGACGTGGCCCGGCAGGAGCTGACGCTCGACCGCACGCAGTCGGGCAACGTGGGCTTCAACCCCCTATTTGCCAGCACCGTGGAAACGGTGCGCGTGCCCCTGCAAAACGGCCAGCTTCAGTTGCGGGTACTGGTCGATAAGTCGGTGGTGGAGGTATTTGCCCAAAACGGCGAAACGACCCTGACCGACCTGGTTTTTCCGCAGCAGCACGCCGGCCGCCTCACCCTGCACGCCGATGGCGGCGCGGCCCAGGTGAGCAACCTGCGCCTCACCGACCTCAGCGCGGGAGCCAAGCCCTAACCGGCGCCAATCGATTTCTTTTTAACTTCCTTCCCTCTCACTCTTTGGTTACTTAACTCTTTATTGGTTAGACTTTTAAAATCTCACGTTTCGCCCTAGTAAAGTACTGAATGTTGCCGCCTTCCAGCCAGAAGCCCCGGCGACAGACTGGCCCCCGATTGGGAGCCAGGTAGGATTCCCACCATTTCAACCCTTTTCACTCATGCGTAACACTTGTTACTCCACGCACCAGGCCTACGAGCAGCCGGCGGCCCGGTCGGCCCTCAGCGGTAAGACACTGCTGCTGGCTCTTTTTCTTCCCGTAGTGGGCTACGCGCAAACCGCCCGTGAGGTGTCGGGCAAGGTCACTGATGCCACTGGCACCGGCCTACCCGGCGTGACGGTGCTGGTCACCGGCACCACCATCGGGGCCAGCACGGGGGCCGATGGCGGCTTCCAGCTGCAGGTGCCCGCCACGGCTACTTCCCTCACCATTTCGTTTATCGGCTACACCAGGCAGACGGTGGACATCACGGGCAAAACGACGGTAACCGTGGCCCTCAAGGACGATGCCCAGGCCCTGGGCGACGTAGTGGTAGTGGGCTACGGCACGGTGCAGAAAAGCGACCTCACCGGGGCTGTGGCCGCGCTGGGGCCTAAGGATTTTAACAAGGGCACCTTCACCTCGCCCGACCAGCTTATTCAGGGCCGGGCTTCGGGGGTGCAGGTGACGCAGAACAGCGGCCAGCCCGGCGGGGCCTCCACCATCAAAATTCGCGGTAACTCGGCCGTAACGGGCACCGGCCAGCCCCTGTACGTGGTAGACGGCGTACCGCTTGATGGCCGCTCGGCCCGCCCCGGCCTGAACACAACCTTCGGCGACAGCCCCGACAGCAACCCGCTCAACTTCCTGAATCCGGCCGACATTGAGTCGATTGATATTCTGAAAGATGCCTCGGCCACGGCCATCTACGGCTCGCGGGCCGCCTACGGCGTAGTTATTATCACCACCAAGCGCGGCAAAGTAGGCGAGCCCAAACTGGACATCGGCGTGTCGGGTGGCTTCTCGAATATCATGCGCAAGATTAAGGTACTCAACGCCGATGAGTACCGGCAGGCGCTAACATACTACGGGGCGGCGGCCAGCAACAACAAAGGCCTGAGCAACGACCCACTGGCGGCCATTCTGCAAACCGGGCCGCTCCAGAACTACAATGCGGCCATCAGCGGCGGCAACGAAAATGCCCGTTACCGCCTTTCGCTGGGCTACCTCGACCAGAAGGGGATTATCAAGAAAACCGGCTTCCAGAAGTACAGCGCCAACTTCGTGACCAACGTGAAGTTTCTGGAAAGCAAACGCCTGGGCGTGGACGTGAACATCACGGCCAGCCAGTCGCGCGAGCAGCTGGCCCCGATTACCAACAACGGTGACTTCCGGGGCAGCCTCATTGGGCAAGCCCTGCAGTGGAACCCCACCGACTCGCTCTACCGCGCCGATGGCCGGCCGGTGGCCCGCATCGGAGATTCGCGGATTAACCCGGTGGCGCAGCAGGAGTACTACAACGACAACTCGCGGGTCACCACGGCGCTGGCCTCCATTTCGCCCTACTATAAGTTTACCGACTGGCTGGAGTACCGCGCCCTCATTGCCGTGAATTACAGTACGGGCTCGCGGCGCACCTCCATCGACCAGCGCCTCAACGTCAACGAGTACTTTGGGCGGGGCTACGCCGCCATTGCCGGCACCGAGTTGCTCACGCAGCAGATGACGCACACGCTGAACTTCAACAAGAAGCTTACCACCGACCTCAACCTCAACGCGCTGGTGGGCTACGAGTACACCAAGTTTGGCTACTCGGGCTCGAACGTGAACGCGCTGGGCCCCACGAACGGCTTCGGCACCTACGGCCTCGACTACACCAACTACCTCCAGTTTTCGAACCCCTCGGCCCGCGTTATTTCCTCGTTTGTGGACCCCGTTTCGGAGCTGCAATCGTTCTTCGGCCGGGCCATCCTGAACTACAAGGGGCGCTACCTACTTACGGCCACCCTGCGCTCGGACGGCAGCACCAAGTTTGGTGACAACAAAAAATACGGCTACTTCCCGTCGCTGTCGGCGGCCTGGGACATCAGCCAGGAGAGCTTCTTTAAGGTGGAGGCCATCAACCAGTTGAAAGCCCGCGTGGGCTACGGCCGCACCGGCAACCAGGAGTTTCCGGCCGGCGCGTCGCGCTCGCAGTACGCTTTTCTGGGAGCCAACGGCGGCCTGGGGCAGATTACCAATTTCAATAGCGATTTGCAGTGGCAATCGGATGAGCAGTACGATGGGGGCATCGACATTGGCTTGTTCAACAACCGGGTGACCCTGACGGCCGACTACTTCTACAAGAAGACCTCCAAGCTGCTCTACCCACTGGCCCCCATTCAGCCGGCGGCCCCCGGGGGCGCCATCACCTGGAGCAACCTCGACGGCACCATCGTCAACAAGGGCGTGGAGCTGATTGCCGGCATCACGGCCGTGGAGAGCCCCAAATTCGGACTGAGCTTCAATGCCAACGCCACGTTTATCCGCAACATGGTGAGCGGCCTGCCCGGCGTTATCCAAACGGGCGCGCTCAACGGCCAGGGCCTGTCGGGCGTGACGGTCGAAACCATTCAGAGCGGCTACCCCATCAACTCGTTCTTCACGCAGCAGTACCAAGGCCTCGACGCCAACGGCCAGTCGCAGTACGCCGACAACGGTGCCCCCCGCTACCTGGGCAACCCCAACCCCCGGACGCTGGCCGGCCTGAGCACTACCATCCGCTACGATAAGCTCTCGCTCACGGCCAACTTCAACGGCGTATTCGGCAACCTGATTTACAATAACACGCTCAACAGCGTGCTCAACGTGAGCCAGATTCAGGGGGGTAAGAACATTTCCAAGGTGCTCTACGAGTCGCCCATCAAGGAAGCCCTTAGCAACCGGCTCGCGCCCTCGTCGCGCTTCCTGGAAAGCGGCAACTACGTGAAGCTCTCCAACGTGACGCTCTCCTACGCCTTTGGCAACGTGGGTAAGGTGCTCAAGGGGGCCAGCGTCTACGCCATCGGCCAGAATCTGTTCGTCATCACCAATTACACGGGCTTCGACCCGGAAGTAAACACCAATAAAACCGTGAACGGCGTGCCCTCGGCGGGCATCGACTACACCGGCTTCCCAAGCGCCCGCACGTTCACGTTCGGCGTCAACTTCTCCCTCTAACCCACCCAACGCTAATTATTGATTATGAAAAAGATACTCAGTGCGGCGGCCATGCTGGCCGTGCTTCAGTTGGCCAACAGCTGCAAGATTAATGAGGAGTTTCAGGGCACCCTCACGGCGGGCCAGGTAGGCTCCAGCGGCGGCGGCAACGCCGCCGCGCTGCTCGACGGGGTGTACACCTCCATGCGCAACCCGTTTCAGGGGGCTACCCAGGTATTTGCCCTCTCGGAGGTGACCACCGATGAGCGCCTGATGCCTACGCGCAGCGGCGACTGGGACGACAACGGCGTGTGGCGCCAGCTGCACCAGCACAACTGGGATGCCAACCACATTCAGGTGCGCGACGCGTTCAATAACCTGAATTCGGTGGTGTTTGCGGCTACCGACATGCTGCAGTTCAACCCCAGCACCCAGCAACAGGCCGAGGCGCGCTTCCTGCGGGCCTGGGCCATGTACTGGATACTCGACCTCTACGACCAGGTACCCTACCGCGACCCCGGCGAGTCGGTGACGCAGCTGGCCCGCGTACGCAAAGGCTCAGAAGCCCTCGACTTCATCATCAGCGAGGTGAATGCCGTGCTGCCCAACCTGCCCGATGCCCCCGTGACCCGGGGCACGAAGGATGCGGCCCGGGGCCTGCTCATGAAGTGCTACCTCAACCGGGGCGTGTACGCCAACCGCCAGACGCCTACGTTTGCCGCCGCCGACATGAACCAGGTCATCAGCCTGGCCGATGCCATTATCAGCAGCGGGCGCTACCGGTTTGCGGCCAATTATTTCGACAACTTCGCCCCCGACAATACCAATATCGGTACCGAGAACATTTTTACCGAGCTCAACATTGGCGGCGTGAGCAGCGGGGCACAGTACGACCTATGGCGCTTCATCTCGCACTATAACATGACCCCCACGGGCTACAACGGCCCCACGGCCCTGTCCGATTTCTACGACAAGTTCGGGGCCAACGACATTCGCCGGGGCACGGTGTACACGTATGCCAATGGCCCCGCCAACCCTGGCAAGCGCCAGAACGTGGGCTTCCTGATAGGCCAGCAGTACAACTTAGTTACCGATGCCCCGCTGCTGGACCGCACCGGCGCGCCGCTGGCCTTCACCCGCGAGGTGCACATCATCGAAACCGATGCCAATACGCTGGAGCGCACGGGCATCCGGCCGATGAAGTACCCACCCGATTTCACCAACAACGGGGCCGGTACCATCGACAACGACATGGTGCACCTGCGCCTGCCCGACGTGCTGCTGATGAAGGCGGAGGCCATCCTGCGCGGCGGCACCGGCACCACGGCCGGCACCTATGGCAGCACACCCACGGCGCTGGTCAACGCCATCCGCACCAACGCCTCGCGCAACGCCGGCGCGCTGGCCACCGTGGACCTGAATGCCCTCTACGACGAGCGCGGCCGCGAGTTGTATCTGGAGCTGTGGCGTCGGCAAGACATGGTGCGCTTTGGCAAGTACTTGGGGCCCATTCAGGAAGGCCCCACCAGCACCGCGCCAATGTACCTCATCTTCCCCATTCCGAATCAGCAGATAGCTGTAAACTCCAACCTCACCCAGAACCCCGGCTACTAAGCCTTCTTTTCGGCCGCCGGCGGCTGCGCGTGCGCAGTTTTCGGCGGCCGTTTTGTGTCCGGACCTTTCGTCCGGCAAGCTTATTTTTTTGGCTTTAAGTGTCTTTTGATGAAATACTTACTCACCACCTTCGCAACTACCGCTTTAGCCGGCCTGCTGGCTGGCTGCAGCCAGCCAGCCCAAACGGAAACCGCCACCACGGCCGCCCCCGGCGCGGCGGTATCGGTAGCGGCTCCCGATACCGCCGCGCTGGCCAAAAAGCCTATTTGGTGGAAGGAAGCCATAGTGTACCAGGTGTATCCGCGCAGCTACAAGGACAGCAACGGCGACGGGGTGGGCGACCTGCGGGGCCTCCTCTCCAAGCTCGACTACATCAAGAGCCTGGGGGTGAACGTGATTTGGCTGAACCCGATTTATGGCTCGCCCAACGACGACAACGGCTACGACATCTCCGATTACCGCGCCATTATGAAGGACTTTGGCACGATGGCCGACTTCGATGAGCTGCTCAAGGGCATGCACCAGCGCGGGCTGAAGGTGGTGCTGGACCTGGTGGTGAACCACAGCAGCGACGAGCACGCGTGGTTCCAGCAGTCGAAAAGCGGGCGCGACAACCCGTACCGCGACTACTACCACTGGTGGCCCGCCGAGAAGGGCGTGCCCAACAAGCGCCAGAGCTTTTTCGACGTGAAGGGCGACGCCTGGGCCTACGACGCGGCCACCAAGGCCTACTACCTGCACTACTTCTCGCGCAAGCAGCCCGACCTCAACTGGGAAAACCCCAAGCTGCGCCAGGAGATTTACAGCATGATGCGCTTTTGGTTCGACAAGGGCATCGACGGCTTTCGGATGGACGTGATTCCGTTCATTGCCAAGGATACCGCGTTTCCGCCCATCCCGGCCCAGTACCACGGCGACTTCGGCCGCTACTACGCCAACGGCCCCCACCTGCACGACTACCTCCAGGAAATGAACCGCGAGGTGCTGGGCAAGTACGACGTAATGAGCGTGGCCGAAGGCGCGGGCGTGACCAGCGACCAGGCCCTGGAATTTGTGGACCCTGCCCGCCAGGAGCTGAACATGCTCTATCACTTCGAGGGCATGGGCGTGGGCAACGTGCCCGGCCTCAAGTACCGTATGCGCAAGCCCGAAGGGTATAGCCTGCTGGAATTCAAGCAGGTATACTCGAAGTGGGATAAGATATTTGCCGAGAAAGGCTGGGGCACCATCTACCTCGGTAACCACGACCAGCCCCGGATGGTGACGCGCTGGGGCGACGACCGCCCGGAGTTCCGGGCCGCTTCGTCGAAGCTGCTCACCACGTTTTTGCTCACCATGCGCGGCACGCCCTACTACTTCGGCGGCGACGAGCTGGGCATGACCAATATCAAGTTTGACAAGATTACCGACTACCAGGACATCGAAGTGCGCAACATGTACGCGCAGCTGAAAGCGGAGGGCGGCAACCTGGCGCAGTTCGTGGAAGCCCAGAAAATCTCGGGCCGCGACAACGGCCGCACGCCCTTCCAGTGGGATGCCTCGGCCCAGGCGGGCTTCACCACCGGCACACCCTGGCTGAAGCTCAACCCCAACTACGCGCAGGTGAACGCGGCGGCCGAGGAAAAAGACCCGAATTCTATCCTCCACTACTTCCGCCGGGCCACGGCCATGCGGAGTCGGCACAAGGTGCTGGTGTACGGTCAGTACCAGCTGCTGGACGCGGCCAACCCGCACATCTACGCCTACACCCGCACCCAGGGCGCCGACAAGGTGCTGGTAGTGCTCAACTTTTCGAGCGAGAAGCGCGCCTGGGCCCTGCCCGCCGGGATGACGCCGGGCGGCGCGCCGTGGATTAATAATTATCCGGATTTTACGGCCGGCCCCACGCTGGCCTTGCAGCCCTGGCAAGCCGTGGTGCTGCCTTTAAAATGAGTTAACAGTCGAGAGTTAAGGATTAAAATATTGAACAACAGTATTTTAACCCTTAACTCTCGACCAAATCAGCATGCCCATGAAGCATTTCCGACTTGCGCTGACCCTGCCGCTCCTGGCCGGCCTGGCCGCCGCCTGCAACCAGCCAGCTAAAACCGAAACCGCTAACACTACCGCCCCGGTGGCTACCGCTACCGCCCCCGCCGCTGCCGCGCCGGCCAAAAAGCCCAATTGGTGGAAGGAAACCGTGGTGTACCAGCTGTATCCGCGCAGCTTCCAGGACAGCAACGGCGACGGCGTAGGCGACCTCAAGGGCATCATTTCGCGCCTTGATTATTTGCAGCGCATCGGGGTGGGCACGGTCTGGCTGAACCCGATTTACGGCTCGCCCAACGATGATAACGGCTACGATATCAGCGACTACCGGGCCATTATGCCTGAGTTTGGGACGATGGCCGACTTCGATGCCCTGCTCAAGGGCATGCACCAGCGCGGCCTCAAGCTGGTGATGGACCTGGTGGTGAACCACAGCTCCGATGAGCACGCGTGGTTTAAGTCGGCCCGCGCCTCGCGCACCAGCCCCTACCGCGACTACTACTACTGGTGGCCCGCCGAAAAAGGCACCCCGCCCAAGCGCTACAGCACCTTCGACGTGAAGAAGGATGCCTGGCAGTACGACGCGCCCACCAAGAGCTACTACCTGCACATCTTCTCCAAAAAGCAGCCCGACCTGAACTGGAACAACCCCAAGCTGCGGCAGGAGGTGCACAACATTATGAAGTTCTGGCTGGATAAGGGCATCGACGGCTTCCGGATGGACGCGTTTCAGTTTGTGGCCAAGGACCCCAGCTTCCCGCCCATGCCGGGCCTCACCGAACGAAACTATGCCAACGCCTACAACCACGGCCCGCACCTGCACGACTACCTCCGGGAAATAAACCGCGAGGTGCTCAGCAAGTACAATGTGATGAGCGTGGCCGAAGGCGCGGGCCGCAACGTGACCGAGGCCATGCTCTTCGTGGACCCCGCCCGCCGGGAGCTTGACATGACCTACCACTTTGAGGGCACGGGCGTGGGCAGCGGCACCGATACGTACCAGCTCACCGACCTCAAGCGCGTGTTTACGAAGTGGGACAGCGCCTTTGCCCAGAAAGGCTGGCAGGCCATTGACCTGGGCAACCACGACCAGCCGCGCATGGTGAGCAAGTTTGGCGACGACCGGCCGGCCTTCCGCACCCCCTCGGCCAAGCTGCTCAATACCTTTTTGCTGACGATGCGCGGCACGCCCTACTGCTACAGCGGCGACGAGCTGGGCATGACCAACAGTTCCTTTAAGGGCATGGCGGACTACCGCGACGTGGCCGCCCGCAACGCCTACGCCCTGCTCAAGCAGCAGCACGGCAACGAGGCCGCTTTCTTCCACCAATTAGCCCGCTTCTCGCGCGACAACAGCCGCACGCCTTTTCAGTGGAACGCCACGGCCCACGCGGGCTTTACCACCGGCACGCCCTGGATTGGGGTTAACCCCAACTACCTGACCATCAATGAAGAGGCAGAGAACAAGGACTCGGCTTCGGTGCTCAACCACTTCCGCCGGGCCACGGCCCTGCGCCGGCAGCACCCGGTGCTGGTGTACGGCCAGTACCAGCTGCTGGACGCGGCCAACCCGCACATCTACGCCTACACCCGCACCCAGGGCACCGAAAAAGTACTGGTAGTGCTCAACTTCTCGGCCGAGAAGCGCGACTGGGCGCTGCCCGCCGGCCTCATGCCAGGCGGCGCGCCCTGGCTCAACAATTACCCCACCTTTACTGCCAGCCCCACGCTGGCCCTGCTACCTTGGCAGGCCGTGGTGCTGCCGCTGCGGTAACTATCAGCTAGTTAATAGTGAACGGACAGTCGTTCAACGGGGCGCCTCCCCCCGGCCCCCTCTCCGACAAGGAGAGGGGGAGCCTGACGATTGCAGCCGTGCGCCAATGAAAGTGCCGCCGTGGCTCCCCCTCTCCTTGTCGGAGAGGGGGCCGGGGGGAGGCGCTCCGTTGAACAAGCAATCCCTTGTATATAAGTAATTTACACAAGACCAGCCAGCCTCTTATCCGTTCCCACCCATGCTGTCCTTCCCAACCCCGAAGCTGAAACTCCTGCTGCCCGCGCTGGCCCTACTGCTGGCCGGCCCGCCCGCGGCCCAAAAAGCCCAGGCCCAGGCCCCCGCACCCGACCCCTGGCGCATCACCGCCGATAAAATTGACCCGCGCAACTACTACGGCGAAACGGTGGCCAACGGCATGCTAGGCATCGTGTCGTCGGCCGAGCCGTTTCAAGTCAAGAGCGTGGTACTGGCCGGGGCCTACGACCAGTACGGCCGCGGCCGGGTCAGTAACTTCCTGAACAGCTTTAATTTACTGAACATGTACCTGGAGGTGGACGGCCACCGCCTCGGCAGCCAGGATGCCCGCAACTTCCGCCAGGAGCTGGACATGCGCCACGGCTCGCTCACCACCACCTTCGACTACGGCGACAAGGCCACCATCAAATACACCTACTACGCCCTGCGCCAGCTGCCCTTCACGGTGCTGCTCGATGTCAGCATCACGGCCAAGCAGGACGTGGCCCTCACCGCCGCCAGCGTCATGGATGCCCCCGATGCCCTGCGCGACGTGCAGAACTACTACAACGAAATCGACCGGCCCCACGCCACGCTGCAGCTCCTCACCTCGTCGGCCAAGAGCAGCACCGGCAAGCTCCAGCTGTGCGCTTCCAACAGCTTCCTATTCAGCGAGCCGCACGGCCAAGAGCCCCGCGTGATTCACGAGATGTGGGACAGCAACCAGCACCTCATGAAGTTCAGCAAGCCGCTGCAAGCCGGCCAAACCTACGCCTACGCCGTGGCGGGCTCCAGCATCACCTCGGCCCACCACCCCGACCCGCTCAACGAGGCCGAGCGCCTCACCATCTTCGCCCGCCTGGAGGGTCGCGAGCGCCTGCTGGCCTTTCACAACCAGGCTTGGGACAAGCTCTGGCAGAGCGACATCCAGCTCACCGGCGATGCCCAGGCCCAGCAGGATGTGCACTCCATGCTCTACCACCTCTACAGCTTTTCGCGGGCCGGCACCGACTACTCGCCCTCGCCCATGGGCCTCTCGGGCCTGGGCTACAACGGCCACGTGTTCTGGGATACCGATTTCTGGATGTTCCCGGCCCTGCTGGTGCTGCACCCCGACATTGCGAAGTCGTTGGTAGAGTACCGCTTCCGCCGCCTCGACGCGGCGCGCCACAACGCCTTCGCCCACGGCTACAAGGGCGCCATGTATCCCTGGGAAAGCGCCGACACCGGCGTGGAAGAAACGCCCGTATGGGCGCTGAGCGGGCCGTTTGAACACCACATATCGGCCTGCGTGGCGCTGGCGGCCTGGCAGTACTACTGCGTGACGCAGGACAAGGCCTGGCTGCGCGAGAAGGGCTGGCCCATCCTGGCGGCCACGGCCGACTTCTGGGCCAGCCGCGTCGAGCGCAACGGCCCCGGCCACTACGACATCAAGAACGTGGTGGCTTCCGATGAGTGGGCCGAGAACGTTGATAATGATGCTTTTACCAATGCCGCCGCCCAGGTAAATCTACAAAACGCCACTGCCGCCGCCAAGCTCTTGGGCCTGCCGGCCGACCCCGACTGGCTGCTGGTGGCCCGCAATATTCCGATTCTCAAAATGCCCGACGGCGTAACCCAGGAGCACGCCACCTACCACGGTGAGGGCATCAAGCAGGGCGACGTGAACCTGCTGGCTTACCCGCTGAACGTGATTACGGCCCCGGCCCAAATCAAAAAGGACCTCGAATACTACGAAACCCGCGTACCCAATGAAGGCACCCCGGCCATGACCCAGGGCATTTTTGCCCTGCTCTACGCCCGCCTCGGCAACGCCGACAAAGCCAAGCTGTGGTTTAAGGATGCCTACGAGCCCAACCTGCTGCCGCCCTTCCGCGTCATCGCCGAAACCAAGGGCGGCACCAACCCCTACTTCGCCACCGGCGCGGGCGGCGTGCTGCAAGCCGTGCTCATGGGCTTCGGCGGGCTCGACATCACGCCCACAGGCATCACGCAGCGCAAAAGCACCCTGCCCACCGGCTGGCAATCACTGAAAATTACGGGCGTGGGCGGGCAGCAGCGGACGTACTCGGTGGGCCGGTAGGCTGCGGATGGCTATATTTGTAGCGTACATTTTTCCTGTTTGCAGGAGCAAAGCGCAGGTGCTTATTTCACCTGCTTTCCGAAGCCCCGGCTGTCCCCACAGCCGGGGCTTCATCTTTTTAGGAGCTAGCGTAGTAGCTATTCTTTGGCAGGTTAAGTATTTTTCACCGAAGATTTCACCGCAGAAGACGCGGAGGGCTTCGCGGAAGAGTCGCAGAAGAACGTCCTCTGCGCTCCTTCTGCGAAGCCCTCCGCGTCTTCTGCGGTGAAAACACTCTCTGAGCTAGTAACAAGCTGCCAAAGTAGAGTTAGCGCCTATCTCCCTCAAAACCGCGCCACGGCCTTCACATTGAGCACGCGCTGCGAGAGGTAGCTAGGCACGGCGTAGGTGCGGCCGTTCACGTCCTGCAAGTAGCTGTAGCTGGCCACGTTGTTGGCCCCCAGGATGTTGAGGATTTCCAGGCCCAGCCACAGGCTTTCGAGCGAAGTGAGGTGCTCCTTGGGCGTGGTACGCAGGCTCAGTACCTTGGAGAAGCCGATATCGACGCGCTGGTAGGCGCTGGTGAGGGCGTTGTCGCCGCGGTACTGGGGCAGGCCGGGCGGGCTGAAGGGCAGGCCGGTGCCAAACACCAGGTTCACGTAGCCGCGCACCGAGGGGTTGTCGGGCAGGTGGTCCTGGAAAAAGATGCTGGCCGTGAGGCGCTGGTCCTGGGGCCGGCGAATGTAGCCCAGCGGCTGCACGCCGGTTTTCACGCCCTGGGCGTCGTAGGTCGTCACTGAGTCGCCCGCAATCAACTCCTTGGTAGTCAGCAAGCTCAGGCTCAGCCACGATTCTACGCCCTTTACAAACTCGCCGCTGAGGCGGGTTTCGAGGCCGGCGGCGTAGGCGGTGGCGTTGTTTTTGGCCGAGTAGCGCAGGCGCACGTTGTCGATTTCATAGGGCACCACGTCGGTGAGGTGCTTGTAGTAGGCCTCCGTGTTGAGGCGGAAGGGCCGGTTCATGAGGTGCAGCTCGACCTGGCGGCCCAGCACGAAGTGCAACGATTTCTGGGCCCGCAACTCGGGGTTGAGCTGGCCCATCTGGTCGCGCAGCTCGCGGTAAAAGGGCGGCTGGGCGTAGAGGCCGGCCGCCAGCTTCCAGCTGCGCTCGGGGTGGCGGCGGTCGCGCGAGGCAAACTGGATACGCGGGCTGATAACGGTCTGCCTGTTCACCGACCAGTAGTGGGCGCGCACGCCGTAGGTCAGGGTTTTGAGGGTGTCAATTTGCCAGGTGTGCTGCACGTAGCCCTGGGTGCGCTGGCTTTCGAGGGTGAGGTCGGCGGCGAGGCGGGTGCGGCGGGCATCGGGCACGTAGTCGGCCGAGTCGGCAAAGCTGTACTCGTCGATTTGGTCGTGGATGATTTCGCGGCCCGTTTTCACGCCGAACCGGATTTGGTGCGGGCCGGCGGGGTCGCCGCCGGGGTTCCAGCGGCCGCGCAGCTCGCCGGTGTACACGCGGGCCGTGAGGTCGTTGCGGGCGTGGTTGAAGCTGGAGCCGATGTTGCGCTGGCGCACGGTCTGGTTGAAATCGGGGCTCGTGGGGTCGCGGTTGACATCGGCAAAGGTGTAGGCCGCCTCCACATCGCGGAACTCAAACTCGCGGGTGAGCAGCGCCGAGGCCAGCAGCTCGACTTGCAGGCCGGGGTGGAAATTGTGCTTCAGGTTGAGCCCGCCCTGGTAGGTGTCGTACTGCATGCGCTCGCGGCCATCGTAGTAGATGTTGACGCGGGCAAACTGGTTGGTATTGGTCGAAAACGTAACCTGCCCGCTCACCGGCACGAAGCGGTAGTCGTTGTGGGCCACCACGCCCAGGATGCCCAGGCTGGTTTTCTGCAGGTCGCCGCCCTTTTTCCCTAAACCAATATTTACGTAGGCCTGGCCGTCGTAGAAAGTCGGGTTGTAGTTGCCCTGGTTTTGCTTGAGGGCATTGAACACGTACTGCGCGTTTTTGTAGCGCACGCCGGCCAGGTAGCTCACCCGGCCGTTGGCCGAGCGCGCTTCGGCGTGGGCCGCGCCGCCCACCAGACTGGCAGTGGCCGAGGCCGCGAATTTCTCGGGCTCCTTGTACTGAATATCGAGCACCGAGGACAGCTTATCGCCGTACTTGGGCTGCCAGCCGCCGGTGCTAAAATCGACCTTCTGCACGAGGTCGGGGTTGATAAAGCTCAGGCCCTCCTGCTGCGCCTGCGTCACCAAAAACGGCCGGTACACCTCAAACCCATTGACGTAGAGCAGGTTCTCGTCGTAGTTGCCACCGCGCACGTTATAGGTGCTGCTCAGCTCGTTGTTGCTCACCACGCCCGGCAGCGTCTTCAGAATGGCGCTAAAGTCCCCGAACGGCGACGGGATAACCTTGGCCGTGCGCGGGTCGAGCTGGATGAGGCTGGCCTGCTCACGCTGGTCGGCCCCCGCCGAGCGGGCCCGCACCGTGACGCCCCCGAGAGCCTTGGTGTCGGGTTGCAGGGCCAGGCGCAGGGGCTGGCCGGCCGCAGCGGGCAGGGTCAGCGGCATGCGCAACGGCAGGTAGCCCAGGCGGCGCGCCACCAGCACCACCGGGCCGCTCACCGCCCGCGTGAGGCGCAACGTGAAGCCACCCTGCGCGTTGGTGGTGGCCCCGCCGGGCTGGCCTTCGAGGGCCACCACCACCAGCTCCAGGGGCTGGCCCTGGGCATCGCGCACGGTGCCCGTGAGGGTGAGGAGGTCGGTGGCAGCCGGCGCGGGGGCATCCTGGGCGAGCACGGGCGCAGCCACCGGCAGCAGGCTCAAAACAAGCAGTAGTGGTAGAGGCTTCAAACGCAGAGGCAGCAGAAAAAGGCAGCTGGAAAATATACTCGTAAAGCTACGCCGGCCGCGGCGGCGCGCCAGCGGCTTTTCAACTGGCCGGGCAGGGCTTTTCGTACGCCGCCGGGCTATTTATTTGGCGCTTACTCCTGGCTGGCTTCGCGCAGCTGCCTGCGCAGGCCCGCCAGCGTGGCCACCGGCCCGCCGGGCGACTTAAACACGAAGCTGCCAGCCACCAGCACGTCGGCCCCGGCCTGCACCAGCGCGGCGGCGTTGGCCTGGCTCACACCACCATCTACCTCAATGAGGGCATCGGAGCCGGCATCGAGCAGCAACTCCTTGACCATGGCCACTTTCTGCAAGGTGTGCGGAATAAACGTTTGCCCCCCGAAGCCGGGGTTGACGGACATCACGAGCACCAAATCCAGCTCGCTGGCAATGTCTACCAGGAAGCTGGCGGGCGTGGCGGGGTTGAGGGCCACACCGGCGGTGCAGCCCAGGCTCTTGATTTGCTCCACCACGCGGTGCAGGTGCGGGCAGGCCTCGTAGTGCACGGTGATGTGGGTAGCCCCAGCATCGCGGAAGGCGGCCAGGTAATCCTGGGGCTGCTCTATCATCAGGTGCACGTCGATGGGCTGCTTGGCGTGGGGCCGCAACGCCTCCAGAATGGGCAGGCCAAAGGAGATATTGGGCACAAAGCGGCCGTCCATCACGTCGAAGTGCAGCCAGTCGGCCTCGGCGGTAGCCAGCAATTCGGCGGTGGCCTGGATGTTGGCTAGGTCGCTGGCCAGGAGTGAAGGGGCTAGCAGCGGCTCACGGCGGTGGGGGGCGCGGGGAGAAATGGGGTCGGGCAGGGAGTGGCTCATTGGGGGCGAAAGTACGGATAAGCACCCCCGTCTGTTATTGCGAGCCTGCGAAGCAATCGCACCCGAACGACTCGGGCAGGTATCGTTCAGGTGCGATTGCTTCGCAGGCTCGCAATGACAGGCGACTTTTGGGCCCGCCCCAAAAGCCCTCCTACTTGCCTGTCACCTTGAACTCGGTGCGGCGGTTGAGCTGGCGGCCGCCGGCGCTGGTGTTGGGGGCCACGGGGCGGGTGTCGCCGTAGCCGGCAGCGGCCAGGCGGGCGGCGGCCACGCCGTGCTGCGTGAGGTACGCCACCACGGCCTGAGCGCGGCGCTGGCTCAGGTCCTGGTTGGCGGCGGGCTTGCCGATGTTATCGGTGTGGCCGGCCATTTCGAGGCGCAGGGCGGGCTGCTCGGTGAGCAGCTTGCGGAGGCGCTCCAGCTCGGCCGTGCTCTCGGGGCGCAGGGTGGCTTTGCCGAAGTCGAAGAATATGTTATTCAGCACGATAACCACGCCCACTTCAAGCTTTTTCAAGGGGATGTCCTTCACCACTTCGGCGTAGGCGGCGCCGGCCGGCAGGTCGAAGTTTTCGGAGTGAAACAGGTAGCCCTCCTGCCGCACCACAATACCGTAGTTGAGGCCCGAGGGCAAACTCACGAGGTACTTGCCCGAGGTGGCGTTGCTGTGAAAGGTGGCAATGGCCTGGCCCGTTTTGTTGTCGATGAGGTCGATGTTGGCTTCCAGCGGCTGGTGGGTGGCGTCATCCGTTACGGTGCCTTTGAGGATGGTGACCTGGGCCGTGGCCACCGCCACCGGCGGGGCCAGCAGCGTTTGGGGCTGGGGCGCGAGGCGCGAGGCCAGCAACTGGCTTTCCTCGCTGAGCACGGGCGGCTTTTCGGGGCCCAGAAAGGTGATGCGGTAAATGTCTTTGCTGCCCAGGCCGCCCGGCCGCTCGGAGGCGTAGTAGCCGTGCCGCCCCGAGGCCGAGGTCACGAAAAACACGTCGTCGTCGGGGGTATTGATGGGCCAGCCCAGGTTTTCGGGCTCGCCCCACTTGCCGTCGGCGAAGGTCGATTTGAAAATGTCGTAGCCCCCCATCGAGTTGTGGCCCTCCGACGAAAAGTACAGCGTTTTGCCGTCGGGCATCAGAAACACCGCCTCCTCGCCGTAGGGCGTGTTGATGACCGGGCCCAGGTTTTCGGCCGGCGCGCGCCCGTCGATTTCCACCTTGTAGATGTCGCGGCCCCCGCGCCCGCCCTCGGCCTTGTCGCTCACAAAGTACAGGTAGCGCCCATCGGGCGAGTAGGCCGCCGACGACTCGTGGGCCTTGGAATTAATGCGGCTACCCAGTCGCTGGGGCTTGCCCCAGGCCGTGCCTTTGAGGGTAGTTTCCTCGATATCGCCGCCATTAGCGTCGGCGTACACGAGCAGGCGCTGGCCATCGGGGGCCAGGCCCACAGTGGCGTCGTGCCCCTCGCCGTTCACGGGGGCGCCCAACGAAGTAGCTGGTGCCCAGGCCTTACCGAGCCAGGCCGTTTGGTAAATATCCTCGAAGTAGCTGTCGCCATCGGGGTCTTTGGGGGCGTTGGCCCGGCTGGGGCGGCGCGAGGTAAAGAGCAACGCCGCCTCATCGGCCGACACCACGGGGCCGTAGTCGGAATACGCGGAGTTGACTTCCGGGCCAGCGTTGTCGATGAACACGCGGGCGGGGTGGGTTGAGAGCTCCTGGCCGTTGCGGCACTCGCGCACGCGGCGGGCCAGGTCCTCGGCCGTTATCACCAGCGGGTCATCGGCCGCTTTGCGGCCCCCGGCGAGCGGACCGGCCAGCTGGTATTCCTTGATGGCCTCGGCCCACTTGGCGCTCAGGTGCAGGGCGCGGGCCAGCAGGTAGTGCGTGCGCGGGTCGGCGCTGGGCGCCAGCTTCTGGGCGCGCTGGAGGTAGCTCAGCGCCTGGGCCTTGGTGCCCGAGTGCAGGTAACAGTCTCCTAATTTGATGTTTAGCTCTGCGTTATCGGGGTTGAATTGCTGGGCCGCCAGGTAGTGCGGCAGGGCCAGCTGGTAGCGGGGTGGGTCGGCGTGGTATTCGGCGTCGCCAGCCTTCAGCTCGCGCAGCGCTTCCCGCAGCCCCTGCTTGTCCTCACTAAACTTCTCCTTCGAAAACTCCACGCCCTGGGCGTGGGCCGGGCCGGCCAGCAACCCACCCAGCACCGCGGCGCCCGCGGCAATCCTCCGTACCTTCACCACCTTATAAAGTTAACTTGTTGTTTAATAATTACTTATTTACTGACACTTCAGCCGCCTCGCCCGCGCAGCCCGCGGCGGCGGCGTAGCCATTGCCCTCGGCCCGGCCCAGGGCGGCGGCGTGGCGCCAGTCCTGGCAGGCCTCGTCGGCCTGGCGCAGCATTTCGCGGGCGTGGCCCCGGTTGAGGTAGGCCTCGGCGTACTGCGGGTTGAGGCGCAGGGCCTCGGTGGCATCGGCCACGGCCTTGGCGTACTGGGTTAGCTTGAGCTCGGCGGCGGCCCGGTTGTTCCAGGCGTAGGCATACTTGGGGTCGAGGGCCACGGCGCGGTCGCAGTCGGCTATTGCCCCGGCGTAATCCTTATTTTCGAAGCGCGCGTTGCCGCGGTTGGTGTAAGCCAGCGGGTTATCGGTTTTTTGGGCTAGGTACGCGTCGTAGTCGCGCAGGGCCTCCGGCAATTGGCCGGTGCGGCGCTCGGCGGCGGCCCGGTTGAGCAGCGCCGGCAGTAGCGCGGGCTGCAAGGCCAGGGCCTGGGTGTAGTCGGGCACGGCGGCGGCGTAGTGGCCCAGGCGCAGGTTGGTGCTGGCGCGGTCGTGATAGGCGTAGGCCTGGGCGGGGTCGGCTTGCACAGCCCCGTCGAAGTCAGTGAGGGCGGCCTCATACTCCCCCTTTTCGAAGCGCAGCACGCCCCGGTTGTACCAGGCCGGCGCGTAGGCGGGGTTGGCCTTCAGCGCCTCGCCGTAGTCGGCTTCGGCCTCGGGAGCGCGGCCGGCGGCCTCGCGCACCTGCCCCCGGCCGAAGTAGTGGGCGTAGCTGGTGGGCTCCAGCTTCAGGGCTTGGTCGTAGTCGGCCTCGGCGGCCGGGTAGTCTTTGAGGGCCAGTCGGGTAGCGGCCCGGTTAGCGTAGGCGGGCGCAAAGTCAGGCTTGGCAGCCAGGGCCTGCCCAAAGCTGGCCAGCGCGGCCGGGTAGTTCTGGGCTTTGTAGCTGGCCAAGCCGGCGTTGTAGGCCTTTTCAGCCAGCTGCGGGCCGGGCAGCGTGCTGGCCCGCACGGTATCGACCTGGGCCCAGGCTGGCGCGGCGGCCAGCAGCCCGGCGAGCCCCAGCCCCCAGGTGAGCAACGTAGTAGTTCGCGGCATAGAAATATGCTGGCCCCAAAGGGTAGCTCCGCGAAGGTAACGGCCCGGTTTGCGCGCATCAAGAGTTCTGTAGATGGTTCTGCTTAGACTGCAAATTTTTCGGCTTACCCTCCTACTACCGGCGCAAATACTGCTTATGAGCAGCGGCAAAAGCTATAACCCGCTAGCGGTGTAAGCTGCCCACCGACATGCGCCTGATTTACCACCCTATGCGCCCGCCCGCAGCGGCGCGTGGCCCAGTGGCAGTGGTGGGATAGCACTTGATAATGGATATAGGAAGCTTTGCCACTTTCTTTGGGGAAAACCTTCGCCGGTTACCATGAGCTTCCTTCGTAAAATAAAGCAGTTATTCCAGCCGCTCCCGGTTGAAACGACCCCGGCTGCCAGTAACGAAGCGCAGCCGGCTAGCCTCAACCAGCTGTTTCAGGAGCAGCTACTGGCTGCTATCCAGCAAAGCTTTCCGGCCCTTGAAGTGGCCTGGCACGAGGAGTACCTGCGCCTGAAACCCACTGGCCTGATGTTGGCTACGGAAGTTTTGGGCCAAACCAGGCATCCGAACGCTTTTACCTGCACATTGGGCGTGCGGGTATTCCATCAGGCTTACTTTCCTGACGGTATAGCCGATTTTCTGGCCGGCATCGGTGAGGATGAGCTAACGGCTGTTACCAACGGGGCCAGTAATTATGTGGAGGGTATGCTACCCACTATACTCGAAGGCATAAGCGCCCAACACGACCCGGCCCTGGATATTCTGGCCCCGTCGGGCGAGCCTATCTGGCATCCCCTCATGGGCCTCTTGCAAGTGCAAGGCGCTTGGTCGGCGCATAGTGCCGACCTAGAGGATACGCATTTTTTTGAGCTACTTAGGCCCGCGTTGCTGGCGCACCTCTCACCCGAGCCGTTCCACTGGCTGAAGGTCTACATTAGTCGGCAGCCAGCAGGGGAAATCATTAGCGAATGCTTGCTCGACAACCAACCGTGGCCGGAAGGACTGGCCCTCTTACAAGCGGAAGCCAGCGCCTGGCCCCGTAGCGGCCAGTTTGCCGGGCAAAAGCAATTTATGTTATTCCGAAAGTGCGGGCTGGCCTGATACTGCGCGCCCGCTTCACCAGCCCAGCCACCCCTGCAACCGCTCGCCCAGCCGGCGCAGCGCCCGCAGGTAGCGCGACATGGCCAGGTACAGGGTACTCACCCAAGCCCCGGTGGCCAGCCAGCCGGCCAGCACGTCGGAGGGATAATGCGCCGACAGGTAGAGGCGCGACCAAGCCACGCCCAGCGCAAAAGCCAGCCCCACGCCCCAGGCAGCCCAGCCCCCCCGCGTGGGCCAGCAGATAATGCCCACCGTACAGGCTAGCGCCAGCGAAGCCATCGTGTGGCCACTCGGGAAGCTGGGGTCGGGCAGCATGGTGGGAGCCTCGAAGCAAACCTGATGATAAAAATTGGGCCGCAGGCGGTCGAAGTAGTATTTGGCCAGCAGGTTGAGAGCCATGGTGCCGCCCACCGCACCGGCGGCAAAAACCAGGGCGTGGTAGCGCCGCTGGCGTAGCAGCCAAGCCGCCCCTAGCGCCGCCAACCCGTACACCGCCCACCACACGGGGCCGCCCAGGGCACTCAGCTGGTCGGCCAGGGTGCAGAGCATGGGGGTGGGGTGCTGATGCAGAAAGTTGAGGATGGGCCGGTCGAAGGGAAACCCGTGGTCGGCCTGCAAACGGTCCTCACGCAGCTCATGGGCTACCTCGGCAAACAGGCCCCACGCTCCCACGATGACGGCCAGCAGTAGCAGTAAAAAGCGGTGGCGGCGCACCTGGTGCCGGGCGGCGGTGAGGGACGAGGAGGGCATAAGTGGCGAGGAAAGGATGCCGCCGGGACCAGCCGCCCGTAAAGGCTCACCCGAAATCAGCCCCTATATAACGCAAAACCGCCGCCAAAGCCCCTCACGGGAAGCCCTGACGGCGGTTCACACTGGTAATCAACTAATTTACTCAGCTTTCTTCTCAAATGCCCGCCAGTCGAGCTCGCCGGTGTCGCGGCGGCGCAGGAAGTAGCTCTGGTCGTCGTCCTTGTTTTTGCCAAACGTGAGGTCGGCGCGGCACGAGAGGCACTTGATGGACGTGTACTTGTACTTGCCCTGGGCCACGCGGCTGGTCAGGTCGAGGTTGTCGGAGCCGCAGAGGCCACAGGCCGCCACGTCAGGAAAGCTCAGGCGGTCGTACTCGGCCACGGTTTCGTGGAGGTTGCTGCCTTGCACGGTGAAGTGGAATTGCCGGCGCCCAATGCGCTTGCTGGTCATCATCTGTAACATAGAAAGGGGCGTCTGATTGACGGTTTAAAGGTACGCCGGCCGCGCTGATTTACCAATAATATTGGCAAAATTTAACCGATTATTCCCAATAATATTAGCTGGATTACTGCCGCACAAAGCGTAGTGTTTGCACCGCGCCACCCGCCACGGGCTGCACCGTGCAGAGGTAAACGCCCGGCGCGAGGCGGCGGGCCGGCAAGCGCAGCGCCGCCGTGGCGGCGGGGCTGGCGGGCAGCTGCTGCTCACTCACCAGCGCGCCTTTTACGTCAAGCAGGCGCACCCGCAGCACCTGCCCGCGCAGGCTGGGCGGCAGGGCCAGCGTGAGCTCATCGAGGTGGCTGGGGTTGGGAAAGACAGCCAGCTTGGCTTCGGGGGTAACCACCGCTTCGGTGGTGGCCAGGGGCGTGCCGGGCCGCAGCAAGTTATAGGAGGTCACGAAGTTGACGATGCCCCAGCCCAGGGTATTGTCGGGGCTTTGGGCCTGCGACGCGCCATTTTTGAGGGCCGTGATGACTTGCTGAGCCGTGAGTGTGGGGTTGGCCTGCCAAAAGCCCGCCACCAGGCCCGCCAGCTCGGGGCAGGCGTAGGAGGTGCCGTTGCCGCGCACGGGCACCCCCGTGGGCGTGAGCACCGCCGAGGCCACCCCCATGGCCGACAGCGTAGGCTTGATGCGCCCGTCGGCCGTGGGACCGTAGGAGCTGAAAACGGCGTGGTTGCGCAGCGAATCAACGGCTCCCACCGAGATAATGCTGTCGGCATCGGCGGGCACGCCGATGTAGCGCCAGCTGTTACCGCCGTCGTTGCCAGCCGCGTTTACCACGACCATGCCGGCGCGGGCGGCCCCGAGCGCGGCCCGGCTGCCGAGGGCCGTGCGGCCGTCGAGCTGGGCGTAGGTGTGCGAAAGCGTGGCATCATCGAAGGTGGTGTAACCCAGCGACGAGCTGATGACGTCCACCCCGGCCGAGTCGGCGTACTCGGCGGCGGCCAGCCAGTTAGCCTCCTCCATAGGCGACTCGCTGTCAACATCTTCCGTCACAATAAGATGGAATGCGGCGTGCGGCGCGGTGCCCACGTAGTAGCCCGGCAGCTCGCCCCCAATGGCGGAGAAGCAAGCCGTGCCGTGGCCGTTGCGCAGGTACACCTGCCGGCCACCGTCCACGAAGTTGCGGGTGCTGGCCACCCGCCCCTGCTGCTGCGCGGCTTGCAGCGTGGTGATTTGGTCGGCCCCCGGAAAGCCGGCGTCGAAGACGGCCAGCTGCATGTTTTCACCCCGAAAACCGGCGTTGTGCATGGCGATAGCCCCGATTAGCTGGTTTTGGGCGTAGGCCTTGCCGTAGGTGGCGCGCGGGGTGGTGGGCGTGGGCGGTATGGGCATGGCGGGCACGGCCGGGGCCGCCCGCGGCGCCTGCGGCAGCACCCGGCTCAGCAGCTGGGCACTACCCACGGCGGGCAACTGCTGCACCTGCACCAGGGTAGCCGAGTCGCAAGCCAGCACCGCGCCATTGAGCCAGCGTGAGGTAAACACCACCTGCGGCCGGCCGCTCACGGCGCGCACCTGGGTGAGGTAAGCAGGGCTCACGGGCAGGTCGCGCGGGCGCACCGCAATGCCCTGGCGCGTGCGCCGGGCCACCGCCCGCGCCGACAAAAATGCCTGCGGCTGCCCCACGGTGTAGGGCGTGCCGGCTTTGTCCTTGAACGTCACGAAGTAACGGCGCACGGTCCCGGTTTGGGCCTGGGCGGCCGGGGCCAAGCCCAGCAGGCCGGCCAGCAGCACGGCAGCCGGCCAAAACATATTTTTCATACGATGCAGGATAAGTACCACGAAAATAGGCGCTATGGGCTAGGAATAGCCGGCCGCATAGCCGCTAAACAACAACCGGCCGGCTCGCTGGGTAGCAAGCCGGCCGGTTAGCAGTAGTTTATCGTTTGCCTTAAACTGCGTGCGCAGCTACAGCGTACCGGACTCGATGAGCGTTTCGCGGCGTGCCTGCCCACTCTGCACTACGCCCGGCGTAATAGTTTGCGAGCCGTCGGGGTTGGTAATGAAGGTATTATAACTGAAGCGGCGGCGTAGCACCAGGCCCACGCCACTGGCGTATACTTGCCGCAGGCCCCGCTGGTAGAGCAGGTTCACGTCTTCCGAGCCCGTATCCAGGGTGGTGCGGGTGCTCACCGTGTTATCGTACGTTTTGGCGGGCGCGCCGGGCACGGCGGGTGTGGTGTAGGGGGTGGCTACGCTGGGTCCGTAGTAGCGGGTGAGGCTGGTAATGGTGTCGGGCGAGGCCGTGAAGGCCTTGTAGTTCC
Source organism: Hymenobacter arcticus (assembly GCF_054779975.1). Taxonomy (NCBI): domain Bacteria; kingdom Pseudomonadati; phylum Bacteroidota; class Cytophagia; order Cytophagales; family Hymenobacteraceae; genus Hymenobacter; species Hymenobacter arcticus. Next base: position 375,897 of record NZ_BAAGXF010000003.1, on the reverse strand, counting down.
AGCCCTGCGCGGCCCGCGCCGGGTAGATAAGCTCCACCGTGCGCACGTTGTTGCGGGTGAGCAGCACAGCCCGGGGCAGCGGCTGCACCACAAAGGCGCTGTCGTCGGCCCAGGCGGCGGCGGCGCTGGGGCGCTTGGAGCGGATGAGGCGGTAGGCCGTTTTGCCCGCCGCGTCGGTAAACTGCTCGCTCACGCGCTCCCGAAACTGGTAGTTGGTAACCGTGGGCCGGCCGCCGGTCCAGCTGGAGTCGGTTACGGCGTAGGTGCGGTAAGAGCCCACCGCCACCGGGAAGTAGTCGTCGTAGGCGGGCATTATCAGCACATCATGGCGGCAGCCGGCCAGCAGGCCCGCGGCCAGCAGCCCCCCCAGCGCCCCGCGCCGGCCCCCCTTCGTAAACAAGCGAAAAACTGGGTTCATAAAGCAGAAAAATGGGCGGGGGCCTCGCGGCAGCCCCGCCCGTTCAGGTTTCTAAGGTACTCAAGCCGGTCGGTTTGACAGAGGGAATTAAAAATTAAAAATGAAGAATTAAAAATTTGATAGTCTTATTTTTAATTCTTCATTTTTAATTCCCTACAAAACCAGTGCTACGCCACGACGTCAGCCAGCGCGGCCGGCACCGGCACTTCGCCAATCACGTGGCGCTCAATCCAGCCGCCGCCCAGCACGTCGTCGCCGTCGTAGAACACGGCCGCCTGGCCCGGCGTAATGGCGTGCACCGGCTCGGTGAAATAGATGTTGATTTTATCACCGGTTTGCTCCAGAAACGCCGGCGAGCCCGCGTGGTGGTAGCGCACCTTCACCACGGCCGGCACCAGGCCGCGGCCTTCGAGGTTGCCCACTTTGCCCATGTTGAGCTTGTGCACCGTGGTGGCAGTGCTGGCCAGCTCGTCGTAATTGCCCAGTACCACTTCGTTGGTATCGGGCCGAATATCAGTTACATAAATCGGGAAGCCCAGCGCAATACCCAACCCCTTGCGCTGCCCAATCGTGTAGAACGGGTAGCCCTCGTGGCGGCCCACCTCGGTGCCGTCGGCCAGCACGAAGCGGCCACCGGCCACACGAGCCTCCAGGCCCGGCACGCGGCGGCGTAGGAAGCTGCGGTAGTCGTTATCAGGAATGAAGCAGATTTCGTAGCTCTCGGGCTTGTTGACCAGCGCCGTGAAGCCGCGGCGGCGGGCCTCGTCGTAAATCTCGGTTTTGCGCATGGCCCCCAGCGGAAACAGCGTGCGGCTGAGGCTTTGCTGCGTCACGCCCCACAGGGCATAGCTTTGGTCCTTATTTTCGTCGAGGCCTTTGCTCACGATAAAGCGCCCACTGTCAGCATCTTGCCGAATTTGGGCGTAGTGGCCGGTGGCGATAAACTCGCAGCCGAGCTGGTCGGCCCGGCGCAGCAGGGCATCCCACTTGATGTGGGTGTTGCAGAGCACGCAGGGGTTGGGGGTGCGGCCGGCCAGGTATTCGCTGGTGAAGTTGTCAATGACAAAATCGCCGAATTCTTCCCGAATATCAATGATGTAGTGCGGGAAGCCCAGGCGCACGGCAATGTCGCGGGCATCGTTGATGCTGTCGAGCGAGCAGCAGCCGGTCTCCTTTTTGGAGCCGCCGGCCGTGGCGTAGTCCCAGGTTTTCATCGTCATGCCGACGACTTCGTAGCCGGCTTCGTGCAGCAGCACGGCGGCCACCGACGAGTCGATGCCGCCACTCATGGCCACGAGTACGCGGCCCTTGGTTGGGGTTGGGGTCATTACAGGGGCTAAACCACTCCGGGAGGTGAACGTTCCGACTGGCGCCACTACAAAGTTACCACTGCTTCATTTAACAGTCGCTTGGCTGGCCACCACCAAACGAATGCCCAGTTAGCCGCACCTTTGTACCGCCGGGCAGTTTGGCAGCCAATCACCAGATTGCCCACTGATAACTGGTAAATGTTAACTGAATAACTGTTAAATGTCTCTCGCTCTTCCCGTGCTCGTGCGCGGCATCAATAACCTGTCCGACGCCCGCTACTGCGCCGGCATGGGGGCCCAGGGCCTCATTTTCACGCTCGATGCCAACCTGCCCGGGGCCGTAGATGCGGCCACCGCCCGCGAGTTGGCCGGCTGGGTGGCCGGCGTCGACCTCATCGGCGAGTTTGGCCACGTGGCGGGCCCCGAAATCAACCGCCTGGTGGAGGAATGTGGCCTCACGGGCGTGCTACTGCGCCTCGACCGCGACCGCCAGGCCTGGCCCGAGGGCCTGGCCGTGCCCGCCGTTATCGAGGTGCCGTCCAACCTGCTCATCAAGCAGCACCTCTACGCGGCGGCCATTGCCGACCTCACGGCGGCGCTGCCCCAGGGGTTTGCCCTTTTTACTACGCCGCCCCTGCCCTACTCGGCCGACTACGCCTACTGGCACCAGCTGGCCCGGCAAGCCCCCCTGTGGCTGGCCAGCCCCACCGACCCCACCGAGGCCGCCGACCTGGCCCAGCAGGTGCATCCCGCGGGCCTCATCCTGGCCGGCGGCGACGAGATAAAGCCCGGCCTGCGCGACTTCACGGAGCTCGAAGCCGTGTTTGAAGCCCTGGAAGAGGCGTAGCCTTTGCCCCAAACCAACGAGTACCCGCCCGGCCCGCCGGCGCAGCTTAACCCGCCTGCGCAGGCGGGCCGGGCCATTACCGACAAACTACCCGAGCGCCCTGAATAGTAATTTACTAATTTCAAACAGGATAGCGGGGCGTTGAACGGCGATTGTCTCTTTTTGGGACTAATCGGCAAACCACCGCCCGAATGCCCGCCGTAAGTGACCCGCTGCTTCGCCTGAGGGTTACTTTCCGCTGGGCCATTTGCCGTTGCTCATGTCTACTCGATACCTCCCGACGCTCCTGCTCGCCCTCGGAGCAACGCTCACCGGGCAGGCCCAAACGGCCCGCTCTTCCAAGCCGCTCACCATGCTAGTGGCGCAGCAGCTGACCACCGAACCGGCCGCCACCCCCACCAAAAGCCCCACCTACCGCCTCACGGGGCGCGTGTTCAGCCCCCTGGGCCGCCCGCTGCCGGGCGCCACGCTCTCGGTGCCGGGCACAGCCAACATCGTGAGTACCGACGCCGCCGGCCGGTTTACCCTCACGCTGCCCGCCAGCACCGGCAGCACGCTGGTGGCGGGCTACGCTGGCTACGAAGACCAAACGCTCAAAGTAAGTGCCGGCGCTACCGCCCCGCTCACCGTGAACCTGCGGCCCACCACGGCCGCTTCTAGCAAAGGCCCCGCCCGCGCCCTGCGCACCGGCGACCTGGCCCCCGATTTTGAGCTACCCACCACTACGGGCACGCTATTCAAGCTCAGCGCGCACCGGGGCCACCCCGTGGTGCTCTATTTTTATCCTAAGGATGGCTCGTCGGGCTGTACTAAGGAGGCCTGCTCGTTTCGCGACCAGTATCAGGACTTTACCGACCTCGGGGCGGAGGTTATCGGCATCAGCTCCGACGATGCGCAGTCGCACCAGCAGTTCACCCAGAAGTACCAGCTACCCTTCCCGCTGCTGAGCGATGCAGGCGGCCAGCTGCGCAAGCAATACGCCGTGCCCCGGGCCGCGCTGGGCCTACTGCCCGGCCGCGTCACCTACGTGCTCGATGGCGAAGGCCGCGTGCGCTACGTTTTCAACTCACTCAGCGAGGCCACCAGCCACGTGCTGAACGCCAAGGAGATACTGCGCGATATTAAGTAGATAATAATCTGATTGCAAGCTACTTATATAAAACTACGCCGGCGCTGCGCCCACCTGAAACCGCACGTACTTGATGGGCACGCCCACAGCGCGGTATTTGCCCTCAAAGTGCGTTTGGATGGCCTGCGCAGCGGCAAAAGCCGGGTCGGTTTCGGCGTATAGGTCGCGGGTGGCTACCTCAATCGCCGCCCCGGGCCGGTTGGCCAGCGCTTCCAGGGTGTAGTCGTAGAGGTCCTCGCTGTCGGTTTTGAGCTGGGCCACGCCGCCGGGGGCCAGCAGCGTGTGGTACATATTGAGGAAGCGCGGCGAGGTGAGCCGGCGCTTGATATCGCGGTCGCGGGGGCGCGGGTCGGGAAAGGTTATCCAGATTTCGCTGAGTTCGCCGGGGCCGAAATGCTCGGTGAGCTGGTGGGCCATGAGGCGCAGGAAGCCCACGTTCGTCAAACCCAGGGCGGCGGCGCGAGTGCTGCCTCGCCAAATGCGCTCGCCCTTGATGTCGAGGCCCAGGAAGTTTTGCTTGGGGTGGCGCTGGGCCAGACCCACGGTATACTCGCCCTTGCCGCAGCCCACTTCGAGCACCAGCGGGTGGTTGTTCTGAAAAAAATCGGCGGCCCAGTGGCCACTTAGCTGGCCAAAGCTGGCCTTGCCGGGCTCTACAATGTCGGGGCGGGTGGCGTTATCGGCAAAGCGCTGGAGTTTGATGCGGGGCACGGCAGCTGGAATTTTTAAGCTAAAAGGGCCGCAAAACTACGCCCGCCGGCTGGCTTTTAGTGGCCGGCCTACGGGCGCGGGGCTTCGTCGGCCGCCGCCCCGCCGAAGTACTTGCCCACAATAACGCTGATAACGAACACGTCGTAGAAGTGCCCCAGCAGAATAGTGGCCTTGCGGGCAACGTTGCTCACGGGCACAATGTCGCCATAGCCCACGGTGAGCAGCGTCACGAAGCTGAAGTAATTGAGCACCTGCACATTACCCGGCCCCTGCCCCACGTCGGTAAACGCCCCCGGCTGCACCACATTAATGATGACGAACACGAACGTACCCACCATGCCCAGCAGCACGAAGCCGCACATGGTAGCCGCCAGCAACTCCGTCGTGACCCGTCTGGTAGCCAGCACCTTACGAAAAATACGGTGCGTAATGGAAAAGCAGAATACGCTGTACGCCGCCCCCGTGTAGGCGCGCACCGTGGCCCAGCCCCACACCTGGGCCGCAATTTCCAGGCCCAGCACCACCAGCAGGCTAGCCAGCAGCACCCAGGGCCGCTCTTCCCAAAATGCCAGCACGCCCACCAGCATATTTTGCAGCAGCAGCGCCGCAAACAGCCGGGGGGCGGCGCTGGCCGGCACGAAGCCCGAGCCTAATACCAAAAATAACAAGCTGCCCATCAGTAGCTTATACCGGTGGTAAGCCATTTGCGCAACGTACGGGTGCCGGAGGTAGCTCATGGGCCCCAAGTACGGCAGGCCCCGGCGTACTGCCCGCCGGGGTTACCCATATAACTCCGCCACCTCGGCTACCACGAAGGTGCTGCCGCCGATAAACACCACGTCGGCCGGGCCGGCCGCGGCGCGGGCAGCGGCCACGGCCGCCGCCACCGGCCCGTAGGCCCGCCCCGTGAGGCCGGCCGCCGCCGCCTGGGTGGCCAGCTCATCGGCCGGCAGGGCGCGGGGAATGTCGGCCTGGCAGAAATAATAGGTGGCCGCGGGCGGCAATAAGGCCAGTACCTTGCTGATATCCTTGTCGTTAACTACCCCGATTACCATGTATAGGTGCTCGTGCGGCACCCGCGCCAGCTGGGCCAGCACCAGCCGCATGCCGGCTTCATTATGGCCCGTATCGGCCACCACCAGCGGCTGCCGGCCAATGATGCTCCAGCGGCCGCGCAGGCCGGTGAGGCGCGTCACCTCGCGCAGGCCCTGGCGCAGGGCGCTTTCCGGGATGATGAAGCCCTGGGCGCGCAGCTCGTCGAGGGTGGCCAGCACGCCGGGCAGGTTCAGGCGCTGGTAGTCGCCGAGCAGGCCCAGTTCCACGTTACGCAGCCAGGGCTGGCCATGGCGCCACACGTCGAGCAGCTGCACGGCGGCCTCGCCGGAGGGCGCGGGGTCGCCGGCCACCCGCGCCTCGTAGCGCGTGTCGGCAAAGAGCAGCGGGCTCTCCTCCTGCTGGGCTTTATCCTTGAAAACTGCGGCTACTTCGGGCTGCGTTTGGCTGACTACCACGGGCCGGCCAGGCTTGATAATCCCGGCTTTTTCACCGGCTATCTCGGGCAGCGTATTGCCCAACATGGCCTGGTGGTCGTAGCTGATATTGGTGATGAGCGAGACGAGTGGCGTGATGATGTTGGTCGAGTCGAGCCGGCCGCCCAGGCCCACTTCCACCACGGCGATATCAACCCGCTCGGCGGCGAAGTAGTCGAAGGCCAGCGCCACGCACATCTCAAAAAAGGAAGGCTCGATTTCGGCAAACAGCGGGCGGTGCGCTTCCACCCATTTCACCAGAAAGGCCGGGGCCAGCTCCTGCCCATTCACCCGGATGCGCTCGGTGAACTCGCGCAGGTGCGGCGAGGTATAAAGGCCCACCTGATAGCCGGCGCTGCGCAGCACCGCCGCCAGCAGGTGCGACGACGAACCCTTGCCATTGGTACCCGCCACGTGCACGCTTTTAAACTGCGTTTCGGGGTGGCCCAGGGCGGCGGCAAGCGCCTCCGTATTACCCAAGCCTTTCTTGAAGCCTGCCGGTCCTACCCGCTGATACATGGGTAGTTGTGCGTAGAGCCAAGCTAGTGTTTCGGGATAGTTCATGATGACATATTGTGGTCGTCTGCATTAACTAACTAGCCTGACGATTTAGGGCACTGCTTACTTCACCGTGAAGCGGAAAGTATAGTAGCCCGTTGCGCCACCCGCTCCAGCATTGGTTTTCACAAAATTGGCCTGCTGAAGCTTGTCGCGGCAGAGGCGTTCCTGCGAGGGTGACACGTTGCCCGACACCTTAACCACGGATTCCACCTCGCCATCATCGCTAATTTTTATCTTGAAGCGCACTACGCCGGGGTTGTCGTCTAGGGCCTCTACCACGGGCGCATTATCGAAGCGCCAGCCGCTCATTTCGAGGCCGCCGCCGCCACCGCTACCGGGGCGCGAGCCGCTGCCGCCGCTACCGGGCTCACCGTAGAGGGCCTTGGCGTTGAGCGAGCCGCGGGGGTCGCCCTGGTCGCCCACGGTGCCGGGGCGGTCGCCGTTGCTGTTGCCGGTGGGCGCGGTGCTGGTGCCGTTCGTGCCGTTGCCGCCAGCCACGCCCGTGGCGCTGCCCTTGGGCGTGTAGAGCGTGCGGGGCTGCTCGCGGGGCTTGGGCGGCGTGGGGGTGGGTGTTTCGCGCACGGGCTCCACCACGGCTTTGGGGGTGGGCTTGGTCGCGGGCGGGGCCGTGGCACCGGCGTCTTCGGCCTCGCTGGTAATCACTTTTTCCTGGGCCTCGGGCTGGGGCGGCGGGGTACGCTCTACGCGGGGCTGGGCGGGCTGGGGCGTGGGGTTGGGCTGGGCCGCGGGCGGGCGCGAGTCCTCCTTGTTGAGGGAGGCGTTGGCGGTGGCCAGCGTCTGAATGTCGCCCGAGCCGGCCGCGTCGAGGCCGTAGTTCAGCTCTACGCCATCGCCACCGAGTGGCTCAATGGGCGGGTTGGGGCCGTTGAATTTGAGGAAGAAGCAAATGAGCGCCAGCAGCAGCACCACGGCCGCCGTGATGCCCAGGGCTTCGCGCCGATGCTCTTCGGGATAGTCGAGGGCCATCTTTTCAATTATCAGTTAGCAGTGAGCAATGAACAGTAACTGGTCAGTAATCAATTCACAACGTGCAGTATACGAGAACTGCTCATCGTTCACTGCTCACTGCTGATTACTTACCCGCGGCCTGTTGCGACTGCGTGGCCATTACCATCTTCATTTTCAGGCGATTACCAATTTCAAGCACATCCACCAGCTTCTGCACATTCAGGCCGGCATCCACGCGCAGCACTACGGTAGGCTGCGCCTCGGCGGGCTGGCCGGGCACGATGAGAGCGCGCAACTCGGGCTCCAGGGTAGTGGCCGTAACGGGCTTTTTATTCACAAAATACTCGCCCGCCGCATTGATGCTCACTGTGATGGGCTGCTTCATCACCTGCTTGCTGCTTTTCGCATTGGGCAGTAAGAGCTTGATAACGTTGGGGTTAACCATCGTGGATACAATCAGGAAGAACAACATCAGAAAGAACATGATGTCGTTCATCGAGCTGGTCTCGACGTGGGAAGACAGACGGCGGCGGCGGGAAAGGTTCATCTTTGAGCTGTTAGCTTTTGGCTGTTAGCTATTAGCTTTTTTTGCTACACGCCTTCTTTAAAAGACTAACAGCTAGCCGCTAATAGCTAAAAACTCAAAAATTAGTTGTCCTGCAAAATATCCATGAACTCGACGGCCGAGTTCTCCATGCGGAACACCATGCGCTCGACCAGAATGCTGAGCCAGTGGTAGCCGATGTGGGCGATGATGCCCACGATGAGGCCCGCCGCCGAGGTCACCATCTTGGTGTAGAGGCCGCCGGCAATTTGGGTGATGCCGAATTCGCCGCTGCTGGAGATGGCGTAAAAAATCTTAATAACGCCGATAATCGTGCCCACGAAGCCCAGCATGGGCGCAATACCCGCGATGATGCCCAGGATACTGATGTTTTTTTCGAGGCGGGCAATCTCGATTTTGCCCACGTTTTCGACGCTGGCCTCAATCTCGGTGATGGGCAGGCCGATGCGGCGCAGGCCTTTTTCCACCATGCGGGCCAGCGGCGAGGGGTTTTGGGCGCAGTAAAGCTTTGCGCCTTGCAGGTCGCCTTTCACCATGAGCGCCCGAATACCGCTCATAAACGACTCGGGGTTGCCGGCGGCACTGCGGATGGTGAGGTAGCGCTCGGCAATGATGTAGACCGATACCACGAGCAACAGCAGAATGGGGAGCATTATCCAGCCCCCCTTCAGCAGCAGGTCGATGAGCGAGAGGCCGGGGTCGGCGTTAGCGGCGGCGGTGGTCGCCGCGGCGGCCGTATCGGTGGCAACGGTCGTGAGGGCCGGGCCGGCTTGCAGCAGGAAAACGAACATTCAGCGGAAACAGGAAGAACAGGATAATTTACAAGAACTTATAAATCTTGCAACTACTTATCATTCAGTAATTTACAACTGAAATCTAAGTATAGGCCGGACCAGCCTAGTAAGGCAAGACGGTCAGGCCTTTGTCGAAATGCGGATTCTGGCGCAGGCGTGCAGCGGCCACCGTAGCCGTGGGCTTGTCAGCAAAATCTACGGCCGACAGGCGGTACAGGCGGCTACCCGCGGGCGGGCAAATCACCTTGGCCGGGCGGCCGGCGTGGGCCAGGTTGCGGCGACCTTCTTCGGCCCGTGCGAGCGACGAGTACGCGGCTACGATGAGATAGTAACGGCCGGTGCGGGCTTTAATTGTGGTGGGCCCGGCAACGCCCGCGGGGGCCAGGGCGGCGGCAGCTACCACGGGGGCCGCCACAATTGCCACTTTAGGCGCGGCGGCGTGGGCGACAACCGCCTTGGGGGCGGCGGCGTGGGCAATTGCCGCCTTAGGGGCGGCGGTATGGGTAACCACCACCTTGGGGGCTGCCAAGGTTACGGATTTGCTGCTCTTCACGCTCACCACCGGGCGCACAGTAGGGGCTGGGGCAACGGCAACTGGGGCAAGTGCCGCGGCCGGCCGGGGAGCCGTGGCCGCGGCGGCATAAGAAGTGGTGAGGGCCGTGGTGCCGGGCTTGCGCAGAGCCATGGGCACGGGCTTAGCTACGTTGCTTTCGTCGGCGAGGGCAATGGCGGCGGCGGCGGGCACTTTGCCGGCTTTGGTGCGGGGCCGGAGCGGGCTGGTACGGCCCCGCGAAAGCAGGGCATCGACCGGGTCAACCGTTTGACCAGGGGTTGGGATACTGGCAACTGGCACGGCAGCCACGGTCGCTGGCTTGGGTGCGGCAACAATAGCCTTGACCGGAGCCTTGGCTACGGAATCAACAGTAACCGCTACTGGCGCTGCTACTTCGGTAACTGGCGCAGTAAAGCTGGGTTGGGCCAGCGCGGCTTGCTGAGCCACCACCGGGCGGGCAGTTTCTTCCCAGCGCGGCAGGTAGCCCTGCCAGGCAGTGGGCACGGTATCCGGGTGCAGGTTTAGGAGGTAGAGCCCCGCCACGGCCAAGCCGGCCAGCAGGCCGATGGTGGTGGCCGGCACCAAGCGCCGCAGCCGCAGGCCGCGGCTAGCCGAGCGCAGGCGCGGCACCAGCTGGGCCTGCTGCTCGCGGGCCAGGCGGGCGTCGAGCACGGCCATGGGGTGAGCCGTGAGCTCGGGCAAGCCGAAGGCGGCGGCCAGCAGGTTGTCGGTGCCGGTATACTCAAACTGCAATCCACGGCCCGGCTGCTGGCGAAACACGCCAATGCCGGGTAGCTCAGTGCGCTGCTGATTTTGCAGTTCGTGGTGCAGGGCGGCCACGGCCTGGCGCAGGGCCTCGCGGGCCTCGGCGGCGGGCAGGCCTAGGTGCTCGCGCAGGGCATCGACGAGCAGGCCGTCGTTGCGGGTGAGGGCTTGGTTGAAAGCTACCTGGCGGGTGGGCGGGCTGAGCAGATGCCGGCCGCCGGGCTGCACCCGGGCCGGAACAGACTCGGCCACCAGGCCCCCAAAATCCGGGATTATCACGCAGTCGTGGTCGCGGAGCAAAGGGCGTAGGTGGTCGGAGAGGTTCATCTTTTTAATGGTTAATTGTTAATGATTAGTGATTAATAGTGGGCAGCATACTAACGAAAGGGATTTCATTAATCATTGACCGTTAATCATTAACCATTAAATCAGAAGCTATACGTGAGGCCGCCAATGACATTGATACCCTGACTTTGGTAGTTCAGGTAACGCTGGTATTTGCGGTTGGCGAGGTTGTTCCCCATTGCAAAGATGCTGAATTTTGGGGTAATCCGGTAATCGGCCCGCAGGTTGAGGTCGACAACGGCGTTGGTTTGGTGGTCCACCACCGCATAGCCGGGATAATCGAGACGTGGCTCCCGGCCTACCCCGTAGTTGGCCGAGTAATAGTAAAAATTGGCCCCGAGCAGCAGCTTATCGGTGGCATTGTAGGTGCCGTAGAGCGTGCCGATAAAGGCCGGCCGGCCGTAGGCCTGCGCCAACGACTTGACGCCGTAGTAGTTATAATCAGCCTTCACCCCCACCCGCACCTTTTCCGAGGCGCTGTAAAGCGCTTCGGCGTGCACGTTGGCCACGTTGATGGTAGTGCTGTCGTAGGCGAGGTCAAACTTGCTGGTATCGGCCACCGAGTTGCGGTAGAAGTACAGGTTGCGCGAGCGGCCAAAAGTAGCGCGGGCCGCCAGCTCCAGGCCGCTAATGGGCGTGGCCGTGAAGCCAGCGTAGACCGTGGGGCCGGCGTGGGTATCAGCCAGGGTTTGGCCGGGGGCCAGCCAGGGGTTTTCCTGGCTGAGGTCGTAGCGCGTGACGCGCTGAATGGCCCCCCCCAGACCGCCGTAGAGTTGAAATTTCTCGGGTACGATGGCGTAGCCTACCCGCACCGCCGGGTTTATCATGCCCTTGCCCACGCCGTTGAGGGCATCGCCGCTGTAGCCCAGCGTGGCCCCCAGCGTGAGGGTGAGGCCGGTTTTGCCGGTTAGCTCGTAAGCAGGCGTGGCCTGAAAGAAATTGCGCGAGCGGGTGGCATTGCCACTCAGGCCCAGCGGCTGCTTGTCGGAGATGAAGGAGCCCTGCGCGTCGAGGGTGAGGCGGCTGGTTTCGCTGAGCGCGTAGCCAGCCTTACCATCAATTAGCAGGTTGTTTTCGCTCACATCGAAGTGGTCACCGGAGTAGCGGTAGCCCACGCCCACCTCGTATTGCAGGGGGGCATCGGCGGCGCGGTTGCGGGCATAGGCCCGCACGCCGAAGCGGGTAAAGGTCTGCTTGAGGGCGTCGCTCTCGGGGGTGGCCAGCAGCTTACTGCGGTCGTAGCCGTAGAAGTTGTAGCGCTCGCGGGCCACGTCCAGGGCCGCGCCGAAGGTGGTGGCACCCTTGTAGTACTCGCCGGTGAGGGCAGCGCTGGTCTGGCTCACGCCCGAGTTCTGGCCATCGATGGGGCCGGTATTCGAGCTGTTGTGGCGCACATCGAGGCCATAGCTGTACTGGTCGTTGCGGGTCGAGTGCAGGTGGGCACGGCCGTACACGGAGCCGTAGTTGCCCACGCCCAGCTTCACGTAGTTGCCGGTGAGGGGGGTGAGCTCCTCCTGGGCCACGGTGAGCACCTGCACCGAGGGGTTGAGGCGAGTGGCGGGCAGCCGGAAATCGGGGTAAGTATAGGTGACCTGCCGGTTGGGCTTGGGCGGCGGGGCCAGCTTGATTTTCTCGAAGTTGCGGGTGGCCTCGGGCAGGGTATTCACCCGGTCTTTCACAATCTCAATCTCGGCATCCTGGATGGTGCCGCGCGGCTTGCCCTTGCCGGGTTGGGTCTGGGCCTGCGCCCCAAACGTGCTGGCTCCGCCCAGGCCCAGGGCCAGCAGGAAGACCCGGCCGGCGGCGGTAGTAAAGCTTGATTTTAGCACCTCTAAACGTTTCATTTATACGAAATTATACCAGCGAGCTACTAAACACTTTAGGGCTTGGCGGCCGGTTTGCGCACCGGCGCTTTAGCCGGGGCGGGTTTGGTGGGCGCGGGCGTGGCGGGCTTCACGGGCGCTGCTTTAGCGGGCACGGCGGGGGCAGCTTTAGCCGGCGCGGTGGGCTTGGCGGGCGTCTTGGTGGGTGCGGGTGCCTCGGCCGGGGCCGGGGCATCGTCGCTGGCGGGCAACGCTTTGAGGCGCTGGCGCGCGCCGTCGATGACCTCAGCCACCGGGAATTTATTGTCGATAACGGAGTTCAAAGTAGCCCGCGCCTGGAAGATGTCGCGCTGGGCCGTGTACACGTCGGCGAGCAGCAAAAAGGCGCGGCCCTGCCACAGCTCGTAGGCGCTGTAGGCCGAGTTGACCTTAAAGGCTTCCGTGATGGCTTCGTCGTATTTCTTCTGTTTAAAAAGCACTTCTGCCAGCGTGTACTGGGCTTCGGCCCCGGTGACGTCGCTGGGGGCGGCGGCCACAGTAGCGGCTAGCTCGGTGGCCGCCTGGTCGAGGTTGCCGAGCTTGGCGTCGGCCTTGCCTTGGTAAAGCAGGGCGGTGTTGGTGGCGTTGGCGGTGGCGCCGGCCAGGGTGCTGAGGTCGGTGGCGGTGCTGCGGGCCTTGGCGTAGTCGCCGCCGTCGTAGTAGGCCTTGAGCAAGCCTAGCGTGGCGGTGGCTACCTCGCGGCGGTTGGTCGAAGCTTGGCGCAGGCGGTCGTAGTACTTGATGGCCTCGGGGTAGTTCTTATTGTCGAGCTCCAGGTCGGCCACGCGGCCCACGGCACGGGTCACAAACTCGCTCTTGTTCTCGGCTACTACGGCCTTGAGCAGCGGCAGCGCCTTGGCCTTGTCGCCGGTGCGCAGGTACGAATCGGCCAGGATAAAGCGGGCGTCGGGAGCCAGCGCGTTATCGGGATACTGCTGCAAATAAGCCTGCACGCGGGGCAGCGCCTGGCTGTATTTCTCGGCTAAGTACAGCGACTTGGCGGCCTCAAACTCGACGCTTTCGGTAGCCTTGCTGTTCGGGTTTTGGGCCTTGAAACCAGCTAATGCCTGGTCAAACTCCTCGTTGCGGCCCAGGGCGGCCAGGCTTTCCTGCAAGCTGTAGAGGGCCTGCTGGGCGGCGGCGCTGCGCGGGTAGTCAGTCAATACCTTCTGGAAATCGACCACGGCCTTGTCGTGCTGCTCCAGGTTGGCGTAGGCTACGCCGCGGCGCTGGTAGGCCTCGGGCAGCAGGCTGGACGTGGGCCGGTTTTGGATAAGGCGGGTGAAGCCCTCAGCCGCCGGGCCGTAGTCGCCGGCCTGAAACGCCAACTGCGCTTGTTGGAACACGGCCTGCTCGGCGTAGCGCGAGTCGGGGTTGCTCTTGAGCAAAGAGGATAAGGTCTGGTCGGCCTCGTCTTTGCGGCCAAGCAGGCCCAGCGTCACGCCCTTCTGGTAGTAGGCGTAGTCCTTGTCGGCGGCGTTGGCCTGAATAACTTTGTCGTACTGCGCCAGGGCCGCGGTATAGTCCTTGGCGATGTAGTAGGTGTCGCCAAGGCGCAGCGTGGTATCGTAGTAGTTGGGGTCGGTGGGCTTGGCGGCCGGGTCGGCGAGGTAGGCCTGGAACTGGGGCTGGGCCTTGGCGTACTGCTTGGTGTTGTAGTAGGCGTAGCCCAGGCCGTAGCGGGCCAGCTGCACGTACTGGGTTTCGTCGTCGCTCACGCCACCCTGACGGGCCGAGCGGGCGGCGGCGGCGTAGGCGTTGATGGCATCGGGGTACTGCTGGCCCACCGAGTAGATTTCGCCGCGCAGCACCTGGGCGGCGGCGCGCAGGGCGTCGTCCTGCGGGTACTTGAGGCTTTTATCGAGCAGCGGCAGGGCCTGGCTGTAGTTGCCATCATTATAAAGGGTGGCGGCCTGCGCGTAGGCAATGCGCTGGTAAGTACCGCTGAGCTTGTCGCCGCGGTCGTCGCCGAGGCCTTCGAGGTAGGCCAGCGCGCCGGCGTAGTCGGTGCTCGACAGGAAGCCGTCGCTGAGCAGCTGGTCCACCACGGGCTGGTTTTTGGAGCGCGGGTACTTGCGGCGGAAGTCGCGCAGGGCGGTAATCACGTCGGGCAAATTACCCAGCTCGTACTGCACCTGGGCGTACTTGAGCGTCGCGTTTTCCGACACCGTTTTCTCGATGGTGCTCTGGCGGGCGGCGTCGAAGGCGGCCAGGGCGGCCGTTTTCTGGCCGTCCTGCAAGTAGCTCAGGCCCAGATGGTACGCGGCGTTCTGACCCAGCGAGTCGCGGCGGGCGGCCACGTTCTTGAGGTTGGTAATGGCGCTTTTATAGTCGCCCTGCTTGTAGTTGGCGAAGCCGATTTTATATTGCAGGCCGGGTTCGACTTTGCCCTTGTGGGCAGTGGCGTACTGGTCGAAATACGGGCTGGCGGCCTTGTAGTCCTGCTTTTGGTAGTACGCATCGCCCACCAGCAGTTGAATCTCGTCGGCGCTTTGGGGCGGCGGGGTTTGCTGCAAGGCCTTGGCCGCGTAGGCGATGAGGCCGTCGTAGTCGCCCTCCTTGTAGTAAAGCTGGGTCATGATGGCCGGCACCACGCCGCGGTAGGCGTCGTTTTCGGCGGCCACCAGCAGGTCTTTGCGGGCCCCGGCGTAGTCGCCGGCCTGGTAGGCCAGGTAGCCGGCGTAGTACGAGCTGGCGTAGCGGTACTGACTGACTTCCTGCTTGTTACGGTCGAACAGGATGCGGGCCTGGTCGTATTCCTTGAGCTGAAAGTGGCTGTAGCCCAGCTTGAAATCGGACTCGGTGCGTTGGCTGGCGCTGAGGTTGGCGGGGGCCACCTTTTGGAAATAGGCACTGGCCTGGCCGTAGTTCTGCTGGTCGTAGTAGAACTTGGCCAACTCGAAATACGCCACCGCGGCGCGCGGGTGGGCCGGGTGCAGGCGGGCAAAATCGAGGATGAGCCCCTCGGCATCGGGGTGCAGCAGGTAGAGGCCGCTCACGGCGTAGTAGTACTCGGCATCGGCCAGGCGCTCCTGGCGGCCGCTGGCGGCGGCGGGGCCGCTTTGCTCGCCGGCGCGGGTGGCCCCGGCCTGCTGGTACTGCTGAAAGGCCTGCTGGGCCGCGCCGTACTGCTTTTTATCAAACAGGTCGAGGCCTTCCTGAAAGTAGCGCTCGGGGCTGGCGTTGGTTTGGGTGAGCTGGGCGTGGGCAAGCTGGGGCTCGGCGGCGGCGGCACCCAGCAGGGCGGCGGCCAGCGTGAGCCGGGGGGGTAGCTTCATGTAGGGCAGCGGTTCGGTGGGGCGGGCGGGCCAATTGGGGGCGCGTCCGTATTGGTCAAAAGTAGCGAGAAAACGCGGGCCGGGGGGTTTGGGCGGCCGGGCGTAGGTGTAGAGAACGTGAGGAGGTAAAGTTTGGTACGTGGGAGCTGCTGGCTAGTCCAGGCCACCAGTGACAGCATACCAACCTCCGGCTATATTTGATGGATTTTTTCTTCCGCTACTTCCATCAATCCCTTTTTTCTGTGCAAATTTTTACTTTCCGATTAGTATTGCTACTGCTACTGACCCTGCTGGCGGGTTCGGCGCGCGCGCAGCGCGTGGCGATGGGCAACTATCATACCCTGACCATTCACGCTGATGGCACGCTTTGGGCCTGGGGCGACAATAGGTTTGGGCAGGTAGGCACGGGCACTACCACCATGCAGCTTGCGCCCGTGCAAGTGGGCACGGCCACTACTTGGCAACGCGTGATTGCGGGGGAATTTCACTCGATAGCCATTCGCACCGACGGCACGCTCTGGGCCTGGGGCAATAATGAGTTTGGACAGCTGGGTACCGGTACTACCGCTCGCGTGCTAGCGCCAGTGCAGATTGGCACTGCTACCACTTGGCAGCGCGTAAGCAGCATTTCTGTACACACCGTGGCCCTGCGTACCGATGGCACGCTCTGGGCCTGGGGCAATAACGTTTACGGGCAGCTCGGCACCGCTGGCACCAGCAGCCCGCAACTAACCCCCCGGCAAGTTGGGACGGCCAGCACCTGGCAGAGTGCGGCGGCCGGCTACCTGCACACGGTAGCGCTGCAGCAGGATGGTACCCTGTGGGCCTGGGGTAATAACACCTATGGGGAGCTTGGTGACGGGAGCACCACCAGCCAACCTACTCCGCAACAAATTGGCACGGCTACCAACTGGCGCACCGTAACGGCCGGCAACAACAATACGCTGGCCATTCGCACCGACGGCACCCTCTGGGCCTGGGGCAATAATGACAACGGCCAGACTGGTACCAACCAAATTCGGCCGACCCAGTTGGGCACGGCCACTACCTGGCAAAGCGTAGCAAGCAACCAGTTGCATACGGTAGCCCTGCGCACTAATGGCAGCCTGTGGAGCTGGGGAGCCAATCAATGGGGACAGCTCGGCAATGGAACTACCACCGGCCTGGGCGGCCCCAGTCAGGCGGGGGTAACTACCAATTGGCAAGAGGTAGCCTTGGGCTACAGCAGCACGGCGGCCCTGCGCACCGACGGCACCCTCTGGGCCTGGGGCTACAACGACTATGGGCAGCTCGGCACCGGGGCCGGGCCCCACCGGCTACCTACGCAAGTGGCGACCCCCAGTACGTGGCGCAGCATTTCTGCGGGCAACGCCTATACGGTGGCCGTGCGGGCCGATGGTACGCTTTGGACCTGGGGCCACTATACTTACGACCCGGGCGGAGAAAGCAATACCATTAACCGGAGCACTCCTGCTCAGCTGGGTACCGGCACCACCTGGCAGCAAGTGAGCGTGGGAGACGGCCACACGCTGGCCCTACGCCAGGACGGCACCCTCTGGGCCTGGGGTAATAATTATAGCGGGCAGCTCGGCATCGGCTCCACTGCCTACCAGCCTGCCCCCGTACAGGTGGGCACGGCTACCACCTGGCAACACCTGGCAGCCGGCGTCGATTATTCGCTGGCCATTCGCACGGATGGCACCCTCTGGGCGTGGGGCAATAATGTATACAGCCAGTTTGGAGCAGGCCTCGGCCGGCAGACTACCCCCGTGCAATTGCACCCAGCCGCCCACTGGAAGTTTGTCGCTACCGGCGAAAATGCTATCCTGGCCATTCGGACAGATGGCAGTATGTGGGCCTGGGGCTACAACTATTACGGGCAGCTGGGCGATGGCACCAACACCGACCGCCGGGAAGCGGTGCCCGTAGGAGATGGAGCCACTTGGCAAAGCGTATCCGTTTCTTATTTACACACGCTGGCCCTGCGCGCCGATGGCACCCTTTGGGCCTGGGGCAGCAACAGCTACGGCCAGCTCGGCAACGGCACCAAAATCAGCGCGAATACCCCCATACGAGTAAGTTCGGGCGCGGCTACCACTTGGCAAAGCGTGGGCACTGGAAGCTACCATTCGGTAGCCCTGCGCCAGGATGGCACGCTTTGGGCTTGGGGCTACAACGGCAACGGCCAACTTGGCACGGGCACCACTACTACCGAGCTTGCGCCTTCTCCGGTTGGCACCGGGAGCAGTTGGCAAACGACCACCGCAGGCGGTGATTATTCGGCAGCTATCCGCGCAGATGGCTCGCTCTGGACGTGGGGTTACGATTACTATGGTCAGCTAGGCCTTTCCAATGCCAATGCTTCTCCCCTACGCATTGCTGACGGCACGCCGCTAGCGGCCAATACCGCCAGTGTAGCCACCGCCTGGCAGCTGGTCCCCAACCCCGCCCACGGCCGTGCCCAGTTGCGTGGCCTGCCCGCCGGCCCCGGGGCCGGCCAGCTCTTCGACGCCCAGGGCCGCCTGGTGCGCACCACCACCACAGACGAAGTCGAGCTGGCAGGCTTGGCCCCAGGCCTCTACCTGCTGCGCGCCGCGGCCGGCGGGGCCACCCGCACCCTACGCCTGGTGGTGGAGTAACACTACCATTTTCTGCTCGCCTATTATCACGCAACATATTTTACGTCAATATTTTACATATTAATCAACCTTTTTTACATGCAAAATTTTTACTTAGTAGCTAAGCTTTGGGCCTGCCTGCTGCTGCTGGCCTGGGCCCAGCCGGCGCAGGCGCAGCGGCTAGCCGTGGGGGCCTACCACACCACCGCTATTTTCCCAAACGGCACCCTCTGGACGTGGGGCAACGGCGGTAGCCGACAGTTGGGCACCGGCAGCTTGGTTAATCAGCCCCTGCCCGCGCAAGTGGGCATCACCACCACCTGGACCAGCGTAGCCGCCGGGCAATTCAACACGGCGGCCATCCGCACCGATGGCACCCTCTGGGCTTGGGGCAGCAACAGCTACGGCCAACTCGGCAACGGCACCACCACCAGCCAGGCCGCGCCCGTGCAGGTGGGCACCGCCACCACCTGGCGCAGCGTAAGCATTGGCTACGGCCACCTAGTGGCCGTGCGCACCGACGGCACGCTCTGGGCCTGGGGGTACAACGACCAGGGTCAGCTCGGCGATGGCACGACCACCAACCAGCCCATGCCCGTGCAAATTGGCTTGGCTACCACCTGGCGTAGCGCTACGGCGGGGTTCAGCCATACCGTGGCCGTGCGCCAGGATGGCACCCTCTGGGTCTGGGGCAGTGGTTACGCCACCGGCAGCCCGGCCAATCAGCTGAGCCCCGTGCAGCTGGGCACCGCCACCTGGCGCACGGCCAGCGCGGGCCAGGGGTACACGCTGGCCGTGCGTCAGGACGGCACCCTCTGGAGCTGGGGCAACAACCAGTTTGGCCAACTGGGCGATGGCACAACCACCAGCCACAGCGCCCCGCAGCAGGTGGGCACCGCCACTACCTGGCAAAGCGTGGCCGCCGGCTTTTCGCACGGCCTGGCCCTGCGCCAGGACGGCAGCCTCTGGGCTTGGGGCGCCGACCGGGCGGGCCAGCTCGGCGACGGGGCTACCACCAGCCAGCTTAGCCCGGTGGCGGCCGGGGCCGGGGCTACCTGGCTAAGCATAGCCAGCAGCTCGGGGTCCAGCCACTCGGCGGCCCTGCGCCCCGATGGCACCCTCTGGACGTGGGGCCTCAACAACAACGGCCAGTTGGGCGCAGGCTTTACCAAGCAGCTTATGCCCCTGCCCGTAGCCACCACCACCTGGGCCAGCGTAGGCGCGGGCTCCAATAGCACGCTGGGCCTGCGCCCCGACGGCACCTTCTGGACCTGGGGCGACAGCCCCAACGGCCAACTGGGCACCGGCACCACCAACGACCAGCCGGCCCCCACCCAGGTAGGCACCGCTACCTGGCGCAGCGTGAGCGTCGGCCGTTGGCATATGGCCGCTATCCAGACCAACGGCACCCTCTGGACCTGGGGTGGCAACCAGTTTGGAGAGCTCGGCCTGGGCACCTCTACCAACCAGAATACCCCCGTGCAAGTGGGCACCGCCACCACCTGGCTAAGCGTGAGCGCGGGCGACTTCTATACCCTGGCCGTGCGCCAGGATGGTACCCTCTGGGCCTGGGGCACCAACGACCAGGGCCAGCTCGGCGATGGCACGACCACCAGCCATAGCACGCCGCAGCAGGTGGGCACCGCCACCACGTGGCGCAGCGTGCGCGCGGGCACCTACCACGCCCTGGCCCTGCGCCAGGATGGCACCCTCTGGGCCTGGGGCAGTAATGGCGCTGGCCAGCTCGGCACCCCTACCGCCACTACCAGCCAGCTTACGCCCGTGCAGGTGGGCACGGCCACTACGTGGGCCAGCGTAACGTCTGGTATCTTCCACACCGTAGCCCGGCGCACGGACGGCACCCTGTGGGCCTGGGGCGACAATACCAAAGGCCAGCTCGGTGACGGCACTACCACGCCCCAGCCCACGCCCGTGCAAGTGGGCACCGCCACTACCTGGGCCAGCGTGGCGGCCGGCAGCTACCACACCGTAGCCCTGCGCCAGGATGGCACCCTCTGGACCTGGGGCGACAATAGCTACGCCCAACTCGGCACGGGTACTACCAGCCCGCAGCTCACGCCGGGGGCAGTGGGCACCGCCACCTGGCAAGGCATAGCGGCGGGTGCCTACCATACGGCGGCCCTCCGCACCGATGGCGCTATCTGGGCCTGGGGCAATAACACCAGTGGGCAAACCGGCCAGCCCAATGCCAATCCGCTGCCCATTTACATTCCTTATCCGGCTACCGCCCTGGCGGCACTTGGCGCGGCCGGCCCGGCCACTGCCTGGCAGCTGGCCCCCAACCCTGCCCACGGCCGCGCCCAGTTGCGTGGCCTGCCCGCCGGCCCCGTAGCCGGCCAGCTCTTCGACGCCCAGGGCCGCCTGGTGCGCACCACCACCACGGCCGAGGTCGAGCTGACGGGCCTCGCCCCCGGCCTCTACCTGCTGCGCGCCGCGGCCGGCGGGGCTACCCGCACCCTGCGCCTGGTGGTGGAGTAAAGCAAGGCGTTGCTCATTGTAAAAGAGGTGGCTGCCAGCATTTGGCAGCCACCTCTTTTGCTAAAGCAGCATCCTCACCCACTAGGCCGACTACTGAAATCTGACCGGGTTAAATCGGCTTTACTCTTACTTAATTACTTGAATTATAATAATTTATATAATTTTTGCGTAGGTACCTGGTGCGTGCCACCCGGGTAGCTGGGCAGCACGCGCAGGGCTTCGGCAAAAAGCGGCCCGCTGAGCTGGCAAGACGACGCCCCGTCAGGCAAAGGAGGTTCTGAATTCCAGCGGCGAGAGGTTCGTTTTGGTTTTGAACAGCTTGCTGAAGGAGGGCAGGTGCTCAAACCCCAGCTCGTAGGCGATTTCGCTCACGGTCAGGCTAGTGGTCGATAATTTTTCCTTGGCTTTGGCAATCAGCTTCGCATGAATGTGCTGCTGCGTGTTTTGCCCGGTTAGGGTGCGCAGCAGATTACTCAAGTACTTGGGCGAAAGGTGCAGGTACTCCGCCACGTAGCGAACCGTGGGCAAGCCTCTTTCCACTAAATCAGTGCTGTTGAAGTATTCGTGCAGCAGGGTTTCTACCCGTTCGAGCACCTGGTGGTTGGCCTTTTCCCGGGTAATGAACTGGCGGTTGTAAAACCGGTCAGCATAGTGCAGCAAGCCCTCCACTTGCGAGATAATAATCTGTTTGCTAAACCGGTCGATGTTAGCGCTATACTCCTGCTCAATGGCCCGAATAATGTGCATAATAGTCGCCTCTTCCTTAGCCGAAAGGAACAAGGCTTCGTGGAGCGAATAATCCCAGAAGTCGTAGTGCTTGATGGTTTTGGCCAGCGGCGTATTCCAGATAAAGTCGGGGTGGATGTAGACCACCCACCCCGACTTTTCTACGGCGGCGGCTTTGTCGGCAACCGCCATGCTAAACACTTGGCTGGGAGCCATGAAGGACAGGATACCTTCGTTGAAGTCAAACGGATGCTGCCCATATTTCACTTGGACATTGCGCATTCTTTTAACCGAAATCGCGTAAAAATCCAGGAGCATCGTCACGGGCTCCTCGCCCTGTTGGGGCGGCACGGTGCCCACGTCCAGCACGCTAATGAGCGGGTGTTGCGGCTTGGGCAGCTGCATGGCCTCATGAAACGCACTTATCGTTTTGAAATGTCTCATGCCGGCTCGTCTTCTTTTCTTATTTCCAGTACCAGCTTGCCCCGTACGTGCCACGTTTCGCTTTGGCGGTGCGCGGCGGCCACTTGGGCCAACGGGTACACCTGGCTGATAAAAACCTTCACCTGGCCGGCGTCAATCAGCGCGGCCATCTCGGCTAGCCATTCCTGCCGGGGCTGGTTGGCCGATAGCTCGCCGGTAGCGTGTTTCTGAGCCAGGGCGGCGGTCACTTCTTCGTTAAACGGAAAGTCCACGTTGACACTCACGAAGATACCCCCGTCTTTTAGGACGGCCACCGCTTTCAGGCGCTCCGCATTGTCGCGCAGGGGCGAGGCTTCGAGCACCACGTCCACGTTGGGCACCACCTCGGCCAGCTGCTGGCTCCGGTAGTCGAGGACCTCGTCGGCCCCCAGCTCCTGCACATACGCCAGGTTGCCGGCCGAGGCGGTCCCGATTACGTAAGCCCCTTTTGCTTTGGCAAACTGCACCGCGAAGCTCCCCACCCCACCCGAAGCCCCTTGAATTAGAATGCGTTGGCCGGGCCGGAGCTTGCCTTGCTCGAAGAGGGCCGTCCAGGCCGTGAGGCCAGCCAGCGGCACGCCGGCCGCCACGTTAAAGCCAATGCTTTTGGGCTTGAGGGCAAATTGGCTGGCTTTGGCCGCGCAGTATTCGGCGTAGCTGCCATCGGCAAAAAAGTTGGTTTCCCCGTACACGGCATCCCCTTTTTGAAAGGCAGTTACCGCGCTGCCGACTTCTTCGACAATGCCGGCCGCATCACACCCCAGGGTCATCGGCAATTTCAAAAAAGCGCGCAAGCCGTTGCCGCCCTCCCGAATTACCCAGTCCACCGGGTTTACGCCGCTGGCATACACCTTGATTAAAATTTCATCCGCCGCCGGCACCGGCCGCGCAATGTCGGCTACTTGCAGGACCTCCGGGCCCCCAAATGCCTGAATTCTTACCGCTTTCATAAGGAGTTGTTTTTGTTTTTATTGACTATGCAAAGGTCACCCCTGCCTGAAAAGCGGGTTTATTCAAACTGCCCTTTGTTTTAGTCGAAATGCCGAAGGGTAGCGGCCCGGCGCGCGGGGCGGGCAACTCACTGGAAACGCGCCGAGCTAAAGCATTTAGCCTATTTACTTATAAATCAATAGCTTATGAATAGGTTCGACCGCATCGTGACGCTGCTCATTCAGCTACAAACCCGGCGCGTGGTGAGTGGCCCCGCCCTGGCCGCGCAGCTTGGGGTGAGCCTGCGCACCATCTACCGCGACATGCGTACGCTGGAGCAGGCCGGGGTGCCGCTCTTTGGCGAGCCCAACGTGGGCTATTCCCTGGCCGAGGGCTACCGCCTGCCGCCGGTCATGTTTACCCGCGAGGAAGCAGTGGCCCTGCTCACGGCTGAGAAGCTGGCCGCCCACCTCACCGACGCGCCCACGGCCCAGCTCACCGCCGCCGCCATGGACAAGCTGCGGGCCGTGCTGCGCCGCCCCGACCGCGACTACCTGCACACGCTAGCTCCTCATATCCAGGTAGTACGACACCCGGCGCAACCCCATGAGTCGAACACGTACCAGCAGCTGGTGCTGGCCATTGCCACTCAGCAGGTGGTGCACATGCAGTACCAGGCGTTGCCCACCGACCCGGTAACCCCGCGCGCCATCGAGCCCGTTGGCCTCTACCTCACCCAGCACTGGCACGTGGTGGCCTACTGCCGGCTGCGGCAGGCGTTCCGCAATTTCCGCCTCGACCGCATGCAGCAACTGGCGCTTGGTACCGAGCTTTTTGCCCCGCGCCCCGAAACCTTACAGCAGTACTGGGCCACGCAAGCCAGCCAATGGCAGCGCGAGAAAGTGGTGCTGCACCTTCAACTAGCCAGTACCCCGCCCAACCTGGTGCAGCGCCTGCACGATACCAAGCGCCAGTACGGCTGGGCCCACGAGCAGCCCCTACCCGATGGCGGCCTGGAAATGACTTTGTTTCTGGGCTCGCTGCCCTACCTGGCCGCCTGGCTGCTGCCCTACGCCAGCGCCGTAACCGTGGTGGAGCCGCCCGCCCTGCGCGAGCACCTGGGCACGCTGGCCCGGCAGGCGCACGCTTTTTTTTGTGGCCCGCCCGAAATGCTGACATAGGGCTGTCAGGGGCGAAGCGGAATTTTGTCAGGCAAAGCAACAACTGCCTTGTTTCAACCTTCCCCCATTTTTCGCCTTATGTTCAACGTTCTCTCCGACATCAGCTGGCTGAGCGTAGCCGCCGCTTTTGCCGCCTATTTCTTTCTGGGGGCCCTGTGGTACATGGTGCTGTTTCCGCAGCCCTACAAGGTGTCGCTGGGCAAAGCCAATGAGACGCTCAATAACCAGTCGGCCCTGTTTGTGGTGGGGCCGGGCGTGTGCGTGCTGGCCACGGTGCTGGCCACTACCCTCCTTTTTTACGCGCTGCACATCACCACCTATGGCGATGCCCTGGGCCTGGCGGCCATCGTGGGCATCGGGTACCTGGTGGCCAACACCACTAACATCGCCATCAACCCCAACATCCCCCGGCCCTTCCTCTACAGCGCCATTACCAGCGCCTACCACGTGGTGGGTATCGCGCTTACCTGCCTCATTTTAAATGCGTTACGGCAACAGCTATGAGCCAGCCGGAAGCCCTTACCATCTGCCCCCACAGCCCGCAGCACTGGCGCGAGTGGCTGCAAGCGCACCACCAGCAGCACCAGCGCGTGTGGCTGGTGTACCACAAAAAGGCCTCCGCCACTCCTACCCTCACCTGGAGTGAAGCCGTGGACGAGGCCCTGTGCTTCGGCTGGATAGACAGCCAGGCCAAACCGCTGGATGCTGAAAAGTACCAGCAGTTTTTCAGCCGCCGCAAGCCAACGAGTGGGTGGTCGAAAGTGAATAAGGCCAAGGTGCAACGGCTGATTTCCGAAGGCCGGATGATGCCCGCCGGCCTGGCCAGCGTAGAAAGAGCCCATCAAAACGGCACCTGGACGCTGCTCGACGAGGTGGAAGCGCTGCACCTGCCCGCCGACCTGGCACGTGCCTTTGCGCAACACCCCGCCGCCGGCAACCACTTCGGGCAACTCAGCCGAACTGCCCGGCGCAACCTGCTGCTGGGGCTGGTGCTGGCCAAACGCCCCGCCACCCGGCAGCAGCGCCTGGCGGCCATCCTGGCGCTGGCCACCCAACCGGCGGCACCCGGCGGGCCGGCTTGCGAAGGGCCGCCACCAGGGTAATCAGGCTTATACTAAGGCCAGGGGTTCAAAAGTTGGTGGCAGGGGCGCGTAACCTGTTCCTAGTACCTGCTTCACTTTTTGCTCGCTCAGGCAGTTGTCAACAAACTCACTCAGATTGGCCCCTCCGTAACGCATTCCCCCTATGCGCGACGCAAGGACATAGATGGGCAGTTCCTCATCCGGCCCGCGCTTGCTCATGTCCCACGCCAGGTATTCGCCGTTCTCACTCATGGCAAAAGGCAGCAAAGACTTCTCCAGGCCAACGTAGCCGTCGGGCTCTAATTCGAATGGGTCGTCGTATTCCATTTGTATGTAGAACTCATCCATCCCCTCCTTAATCCAGGGGCTGCGCACCTGCCAGGAGTCAGGATAGTTACCCAGGGGCACGTAGATAAGGAACAGCTCCCCCAGGCGGCCCCAGCCAAACTCTTGGGCGAACGTTTGATAGGAGGGCGGAAACCCCAGGTTGTCCGGCAGCCGATGGGTGGCCAGATACGCCGTATCGACTGCTACCGGCGAGAGAGGTTTGGGGAGACGTTGGAAAAGCGGCATGTGGCTTAGTCATTTAAGCAGAAGCTGCTCGAATGAACACAAAAATGGCTTTAAAAGGCTTATCATTATGGCCGATGCGCAGCCGTCGCCCTTCATTTCTACTGGCCCCCGCCCCTTGCCTACCCCGCCGCCCGTTATCCGCGTTGCCCATCTTACCAAGCGCTTCGGTGCGCAACTCGTGGTCGATGACCTCAGCTTTGAGGTAGCCGCCGGCGAAACCCTGGTGCTGCTGGGCCCCAGCGGCTGCGGCAAAACCACGCTGCTCAAAACCCTCAACCGCCTCATCGAGCCCGACGGTGGCACCATCGAACTCAACGGCCGCGACGTGCGCCAGCAGCGCCCCGAAGAACTGCGGCGCGGCATCGGCTACGTTATTCAGCAGGTAGGCTTGCTGCCACATTATACTGTCGCTCAGAATATTGGCCTGGTGCCGGGCCTGCTGGGCCGGCCCGCCGCCACCACGGCCGCTCGCACCACCGAACTGCTGGAGCGCCTGCACCTGCCCGCCGCGCGCTTTGCCGCCATGCTGCCGGCCCAGCTCTCGGGCGGGCAGGCGCAGCGCGTGGGGCTGGCCCGCGCCCTGGCCGCCGACCCGCCCGTGGTGCTGCTCGATGAGCCCTTCGGAGCGCTCGACCCGCTCACCCGCGCCGCCGTGCGCCGCGACTTTCGGGAGCTCGATGAGCTGCGCCGCAAAACAGTGGTGCTCGTGACCCACGACGTAACCGAGGCCTTCGAGCTGGCCGACCGCATTATGCTGCTCAACGAAGGCAAGATTCAGCAGCTGGGGCCACCCCGCGAGCTGCTGCGCCACCCCGCCAACGACTTCGTGCGCCGCTTTTTCCAGGCCGAGCGGTTGGGTCTGGAAATGCGGGTTACCACCCTGGCTGAGGTGCAGCCTTTTCTACCCACCGGGGCGCAGCCCGCGCCGGCGGGCACCCCGGCCCTGCCGCTCACCACCAGCGTGCAGGAAGCCCTGGCCCAACTGGCCGAGGTGGGGCCGGTGGGCCTGACGCTGGCGGGCACGCCGGGCCGGCTCACGCCCGGCAACGTGCTGGCGGCATTCGGGCAGTTTCTGACTTAGGGGTTGTTACATACGTGCCGGTGACGGCTGGCGCGGGGCAGAGCCCCGCGCCAACTGCGCCCCACGCCATCCGCGTAACACAGGTTGCTACCTGCCGTTTGGTGGGCGGCCGCGCCGCTTTTTGTGAAATCCGGGCTATTGGTGCCATATTGCGCGGCGCGGGCTGGACCGCGCTTCTGCCTTACGCTCACTCTTTTAGTCAATCCCACCCTTGAAAAACCGCGTAACTCTCGCCGCTCGCCTGGCGGCCGGAGCGCTGGCCCTGTTGCCAGCCCTAGCCCTGCGGCCGGCCCACCCGGCTCCGGTGTCCGCCACTAATGGCCGGCGGGCCGAGCAACGTCTTTTCGATGGCAAAACTCTCACGGGCTGGAAGCGCCTGGGCGGCACGGCCGACTACCAGGTCGAGAACGGGGCCATCGTGGGCACCACCGTGCTGAACTCGGGCAACTCCTTTCTGGTCACGGAAAAGGAGTACGGCGACTTCAGCCTGGAGCTGGACATTAAGATAGAGAGCGCGGAAAGCAACTCGGGCGTGCAGACGCGCAGCCACTTCGACTCGGCCGGGCAGCCGGGCAAAGTGTACGGCCGGCAGCTGGAAATCGACCCCTCGGCGCGCAGCTGGTCGGGCGGCATCTACGACGAGGCCCGCCGCCAGTGGCTCTACCCCCTCGATTTGCACCCGCAGGCCAAAACCGCCTTCAAGCTCGGCCAGTACAACCACGTGAAGGTGGAGTGCCTCGGCAACGAGATGAAGACCTGGATTAATAATATTCCGGTGGCCTACGTGGTGGACCCCGTGGACCCCAAGGGCTTTATCGGCCTGCAAGTGCACGGCATCACCACCAAGGAACAGGTAGGTAAGAAGGTGTATTTCAAGAATATAACCATCCAGACGACCGACATCAAGCCCAGCCCCTTTCCGGCCGATATCTACGTGGTCAACTTCGTGCCCAACTACCTCGCGCCCTACGAGCAGCAGCACGGCTGGAAGCTGCTCTACGATGGCAAAACCAGCCAGGGCTGGCGCAGCGTGAAGGGCAGCGCTTTTCCAAGCGCCGGCTGGCAAACCGCCGGCGGCACCATGACCATTCAGGCCTCGGAGGGCAAGGAGGCGGCCAACGTGGGCGACATCATCACCGATGCCGAGTACAAGGCCTTCGACCT
The DNA here is from genome assembly GCF_054779975.1 of Hymenobacter arcticus. Taxonomy (NCBI): domain Bacteria; kingdom Pseudomonadati; phylum Bacteroidota; class Cytophagia; order Cytophagales; family Hymenobacteraceae; genus Hymenobacter; species Hymenobacter arcticus. The sequence goes on along the minus strand of NZ_BAAGXF010000003.1, from coordinate 347,945 downwards.
CTCGTTTGATTTTAAGCTGACGCCGGGGGCCAACAGCGGGGTGAAGTACTTCGTGACGCTGGCCGAGAAAACCCAGGGCTCAGCCATCGGCCTCGAATACCAGGTGCTCGACGATGCCCTGCACCCCGATGCCAAGCTGGGCCGCGACGGTAACCGCACGCTGGCCTCGCTCTACGACCTGCAAACGGCCAAAAAGCCCGAGCGCTTCCTTCACCCCATTGGCGAGTGGAACACGGGCCGCGTGGTAGTGTACCCCAACAACCACGTCGAGCACTACCTCAATGGCGTGAAGGTGCTGGAATATGAGCGCGGCTCGCCCACGTTCCGCGCCCTGGTGGCCGAGAGCAAGTACAAGGTGTGGTCCAACTTTGGCGAGGCCCCAGCCGGCCACCTCCTGCTGCAAGACCACGGCAACGAAGTGGCATTTCGTAGCATTAAGCTCAAGGAGCTGAAGTAGTTGGCTTGCGGCGCGCCCTAACCCCCCTCTCTAAAAAAGAGGGGGAACTAGTTTCTAAATCTAGCTCTAAACTATTGATTTTTAGATTATTATAACCAAACTAGTTCCCCCTCTTTTTTGGAGAGGGGGTGAGGTGACGCCCACCCCCAACCACCCCCTTCCATCATCCCACCCCCTCAACCCTATGGCAACTCCTCGTCGTTTTTTTATCAAGCAGGCTGCCCTGGCCGGGGCGGCGGCCATTGTGGCGCCGCGCGTGGTGTGGTCGGCGAGCAGCTACAAGCGCATTATCGGGGCCAACGACCGGGTGCGGGTGGGTGTGGTGGGCTTTTCTGACCGGCACCGCGGCTCGCACATGCCCTGCTTTCTCAACCACTACAAGGAGCTGAATTTCGATATAGTGGGAGTGTCCGATATCTGGAGCAAGCGCCGGGAGGAGGGCGCGGCCCAGTGGCAAGAAAAACTTGGGCACCCCGTGGCCGCCTACCGCAACAACGACGAGCTCTACGCCAGCAAAAACGTGGATGCCGTGTTTATCGGCACCGCCGACTTCCAGCACGCGCTGCACGCCATCGAGGCGGTGCGGGCCGGCTGCGATGCCTACGTGGAGAAGCCCTTTGCCGAAACGATGGCCGACAACCGGGCCGCCCTCAAGACCATCAAGGGCTCGAAGCAGATTGTGCAGATTGGCTCGCAGCGCCGCAGCGGGGCCAACTACCGCGCGGCCGAGCAGTTCATCAAATCGGGTAAGTTTGGGCCCATCACGATGGTGGAGCTGACCTGGAACGTGAACCAGCCCGGCCGCTGGCGCCGCCCCGAGCTGCTGACGCAGCTGCGCGAGGCCGACACCGACTGGAAGCGCTACCTGATGAACCGACCCTTCGAGGCGTTTGACCCGCGCAAGTACCTGGAATACCGCTTGTTCTGGCCCTACTCGTCGGGCCTGCCGGGCCAGTGGATGAGCCACCAGATTGATACCGTGCACTGGTTTACGGGCCTGCCCCACCCCCGCAGCGTAGTGGCCAACGGCGGCATTTACATGTGGAAAGACGGCCGCCGCAACTGGGACACCCTCACGGCGGTGTTCGACTATGGCCCGGCCAACGACCCCGCCACCGGCTTTCAGGTGGCATTTGGCTCGCGCATGCACAACGGCGACGAGCACCCCACCGAAATCTACTACTCCAACGGCGGCGAGCTTAACCTCAATACCAACCTCATCTCGCCCCGGGGCGGCCTCACCAAGCAGTTTGCCGACGCCATGCACCTGCCCGCCAACCTGCTGCCCGAAACCAAGCTCACCGACGCGCAGGCCGTGGTAGCGTCGGCCAACACCGGCGGCGACCTACTCACCTCCAATCACATCCGCAACTGGATGGAGTGCGTGCGCAGCCGCCAGCAGCCCAACGCCCCCGTGGAAGCCGGCTACAGCCACTCCATCGCCAACATCATGACCACCGCCGCCGCCCACACGGGCCTGAAAGCCACCTTCGACGAAAAAACCCAGGAGGTAATGGTCGGCGGTAAAGTCTTCACAGCCTAGGGTTTACCAGTTGTTATATTCGGGCGGTTGCTACCCCAGATAATCCAGCACCTCCCCCAACGATTCGACACGGTGAAAATCCAGGCCCACCAACTGGGCGGCGGGCACTTCCTCGTGAATCCAGGTGGTGTGGTAGGGCACGTGGATGGCCGGCGCGCCCAGCGCCAGCACGGGCAGGATATCCGATTTCAGCGAATTGCCAATCATCACGAAGTCGGCGGGGGCCACGTCGTGGCGGGCCAGGATGCGCCGATAGGTAGCTTCGTTTTTCTCGCTCACGATTTCGACGTGGTCAAAAAAATCGCCCAGGCCCGAGCGCGCCAGCTTGCTTTCCTGGTCAAACAGGTCGCCCTTGGTGAGCACCATCAGGCGCGCGCCGCGCTGCTTTAGGGTGGTAAGCACCTCTAGCACGCCGGGCAGGGGCTCGATGGGAAAGTCGAGCAGGCGCTTGCCCAGGTCGAGCAGCTGCTGGATTTCCACACCCGTCACGGCCCCGTCGGTGAGCTGGATGGCCGTTTCTATCATGGTCAGCATTAATGATTTAGCGCCGTAGCCAAACAGGTGCATGTTGTGCCGCTGCACCGCGTAGAGGCGGCTGGCGATGAGGGCCGGGTCGCCGCACCGCGCGATGATGGCGGCAAACTGGGTTTCGACGTGGTCGAAGTGCGGTTGGTTGGGCCAGAGGGTATCGTCGGCGTCGAAGGCAATGAGCTGGGGCCGCAGCATATAGGCAAGTACAAAGGCGGAAAAAGGGCCTCACCAGGAAGCCAAGGCCCAAAAGTACCGAACTTGCCGCCCATGCGCACCCTTATTGACCAAGCCACCTGGCCCCGCCGCGAGCATTTCGCCTTTTTCACGGCGTTTGAAGAACCGTTTTTTGGCCTCGTGGCCGATGTCGATATCACCATCGCCCGCGCCGAGGCCCGGCGGCTGGGCGTGTCGTTTTTTCTGTACTACCTCTACCAGGCCGTGGCCGCGGCCAACTCGGTACCGGAGTTTCGCCACCGCATCGAGCAGGGCCAGGTGTACTGCTACGACCAGGTGCACGCCTCGGCCACCATCGGCCGGCCCGACCACACCTTCGGCTTCTCGTTTCTGGAATACCAGCCCACCCTGGCCGGGTTCCTGGCCACCGCCCAGCCCGAGATGGCGGCCGTGCAGCAGGCCGGCGGCCTGTGCCTGAGCGAGCGCACCGGCCGGCCCGACGTGCTGCACTGCTCGGCCATTCCGTGGGTGCGCTTCACGGGCCTCACCCACGCCCGCAGCTTCACCCACCCCGACAGCGCCCCCAAAATCTCCTTCGGCCAAGCCTACGACCACGGCGCCGGCCAGCGCATGGCCGTGGCCGTGAACGTGCACCACGCCCTGGCCGATGGCTACCACGTGGGCCAGTTTCTGGCGGCCTTTCAGCAGCGGCTGGATAGTGGCAATGGATGATAAAGCCAAAGCCGTTTGTCATTGCGAGCGCAACGCAGTGGAGCGCGGCAATCGCCCCAAAACGATACCCGTACGTCGTCGTTCTGGGGCGATTGCCGCGCTCCACTGCGTTGCGCTCGCAATGACAAACGATTCGCATCCCATTTAAAGACCCCATGCAAACCCTTACCGACCTCTTCACCTTCTGGCACGCGCAGGCGGGCAAACTGGGCCAGCAAACGCTTCAGCACGTGGCGCTTACGGCGGCGGCCTTGCTGCTGGGCGTGGCGGTGGGCGTGCCCGTGGGGCTGTGGCTCACGCGGCGGCCGCGCTGGGCCCCGGCGGTGCTGGGCGTGGCGGGCGTGCTCCAAACCGTGCCCAGCATTGCGCTGCTGGGGTTTTTGATTCCGCTCATGGGCATTGGGGCGGCACCAGCCATTCTGGCGCTGCTGCTGTACTCGCTGCTGCCCATCATCCGCAACACGGTGGCGGGCATTCAGGGCGTGCCGCCGGCCGTGGTGGAAGCCGCGAAGGGCCTGGGCTTTACCGATGGCCAGATACTGCGGCGCGTGGAGCTGCCGCTGGCCCTGCCGGTGCTGATGGCGGGCATTCGCACGGCCACGGTCATCAACGTGGGCGTGGCCACGCTGGCGGCCTACGTGGCGGCGGGCGGCCTGGGCGAGTTCATCTTTGGCGGCATCGCCCTCAATAACCCGGTGATGATACTGGCCGGGGCCATTCCGGCGGCGGGGCTGGCGCTGGCGTTCGATGCGGGCCTGGGCTGGCTGGAGAAGCAGTCGGCCCGGCGGCTGCGGGCGGTGGGCGGCGGGCTGCTGCTGGCCTTGCCCCTGCTGGCGGCCGGCTACTGGCTGCCGCAGGCGGCGGGCCGGCTGCGGGCGGGCTTCAGCCCCGAGTTTGTGGGCCGGGCCGATTGCCTGCCGGGCCTCACCAAAGCCTATGGCCTCAGCCACTTACCTAATGTAGTACTGGCCCCGGCGCTGGTGTACGAGGCCGCCCGCGCGTCGAACGTTGATGTTATCGACGGCTACTCTACCGATGGGCGCATCCGGGCCTACGGCCTGCGCGTGCTGCGCGACGACCGCCACGCCCTGCCCCCCTACTACGCCGCGCCCGTGCTGCGCCCCGCCCTGCTACGCGCTCACCCCGAGCTGGGTGCCGTGCTCGACCAGCTCAGCGGCCAGCTCTCCGACTCGGCCATGACCACCCTCAACTACCAGGTTGACTATCTGCACTTGGAGCCTAAAGTGGTAGCGTTGAAGTGGTTGCGCCGCAAGGGCCTCTGGAAAGCCCCACGGCCCCTGCCGGCCGGGGCCGCCGTGGTGCGGCTGGGCTCCAAGATTTTTGCTGAGCAGTACATTCTGGTGGAAATATACGCCGCCCTCATCCGGGGCAATACCGACCTAGCGGTGGCCACCAAAACCGGCCTCGGCGGCACCAGCATCTGCTTTGAGGCCCTGCGCGGCGGCGAAATCGACATGTACCCCGAGTACACTGGCACGGGCTTGCAGGTGCTGCTGCAACCCTCGGCGGCGGTGCTCGACTCGCTGGGCGGCCAGCCGGCGGCGGTACTGGGCTACGTGCGGGCCGAGTTTCGGCGGCGCTACAACCTGGAGTGGCGCGCCCCGCTGGGCTTCAACAACACCTACTGCCTGCTCATGCGCGGCCAGCAGGCGGGCGAGTTAGGTATTGCCAGTATCTCGGAGCTGGGTGGATATTTAAATCATAAGTAATTATCAATCAATATTTTAATTAGATAACCGCACTAGAAATCTGATGCGTACCTAGTACGTTTTGCCCTGCCCACGCGGGCCCGGCGGCCGGAGCTGCCGCATTGTGCGTGCCGCCTGAATGAGCGGCTTTTTTGCGGGCTTGCCCCCGGAAGCCAACTCCAACCACCCAACCCCGTTAGAGGGGCCCGGCCCAGTCATGGGCCCTACGTGACACCACTGCCCGGCGGCTTTTTTATTCTTCAGTAACAAGAAGTTAGCCGGGAAATAACTTATATCGGGCACGCTCTTTGCCGCGCCGCGCCGGATTCCTATTCGCTTATATGCCAAAATTTACTTTCTGGGGCTTGCTATGTCTGGGGCTGGCCCTGTTGGCGTTTGGTGGCCCAGCGCGGGCGCAACGCCTGGCCACGGGCGGGCAGCACACGCTGTCGGTGCACGCCGATGGCACGCTCTGGGCCTGGGGCCTCAATGGGCAGGGGCAGCTCGGCCTGGGCACCCTCACCAGCCACAACACCCCCACCCAGGTGGGCACCGCCACCACCTGGGTGAGCGTGGCCGCCGGCCAGCTCCACACCCTGGCCCTGCGCCAGGACGGCACCCTCTGGGCCTGGGGCGACAACAACGGCGGCCAGCTCGGCACCGCCACCGGCAGCGACCAGCTAAGCCCCGTGCAAGTGGGCACCGCTACCTGGCGCAGCGTGGCCGCCGGGGCCGCCTACTCGCTGGCCGTGCGCCAGGATGGCACCCTCTGGGCCTGGGGCGATAATAGCACCGGTCAGCTGGGCACGGGCGGCCCGGCGGCCCAGGCCATGCCTACGCAGGTGGGCACCGCCACCACTTGGGTGAGCGTGGCCGCCGGGGCGGGCCACACCCTGGCCCTGCGCCAGGATGGCACCCTCTGGGCCTGGGGCGATAATACCTATGGGCAGCTGGGCACCGGTACCAGCGCCAGCCAGCAGGCCGCGCCCACGCAAGTAGGCACCGCCACCACCTGGGTGGGCGTGGCCGCCGGGCAGGCGCACTCAGTGGCCTTGCGCACCGATGGCACCCTCTGGGCCTGGGGCCAGAACAGCAGCGGCCAGCTCGGCACCGGCGGCCCCAGCAGCTCCAACACCCCGGTGCAGGTGGGCACCGCCACCACCTGGCGCAGCGTGGCGGCGGGGGGCTTTCACTCCGCCGCCCTGCGCCAGGATGGCACGCTGTGGAGCTGGGGCCTGAATTACTACGGCCAGCTCGGTCACGGCACCATCACCGACCAGCCCGTGCCCACGCAGGTAGGCACGGCCACCACTTGGCAGGCCGTGGCCGTGGGCTACGGCTACACCGCCGCCCTGCGCCAGGATGGCACCGTGTGGGACTGGGGCAATAATGGCTTTGGGCAACTGGGCAACGGCGTGGGCTTGCAGCTAGCGCCCGCGCCGGTAGCGCCCCCCGCCACCTGGCGCAGCGTGGCCGCCGGCTACAACCACTCGGTGGCCCTACGCCCCGATGGCACCCTCTGGGCCTGGGGCCTCAACAACTACGGCCAGCTGGGCACCGGCACCACCACCGACCAAGCTACCCCGGTGCAAGTGGGCACCGCCACCACCTGGGTAAGCGTGGCCGCCGGCTACGGCTACACCGTGGCCCTGCGCCAGGACGGTACCCTCTGGGCCTGGGGCCACAATCTTTTTGGCCAGCTGGGCCTGGGCACCATCGACGACCGGCTGGTGCCCACGCAGGTGGCCACCGCCACCACCTGGGTGAGCGTGAGCGCCGGCTACGGCCACACCCTGGCCCTGCGCCAGGATGGCACCCTCTGGGCCTGGGGCCTCAACAGCTATGGCCAGCTCGGCACCGGCACCAGCCAGAACGTACCCACCCAGGTAGGCACCGCTACCTGGGCCAGCGTGGCCGCCGGCAGCTACTACACTGTGGCCGTGCGCGCCGATGGCACCCTTCACGCCTGGGGCCAGAATAACCACGGCCAACTCGGCCTGGGCACCACCGCTAACCAAAGCACCCCCACCCCAGTAGGCACCGCCGCCACCTGGCGCAGCGTAGCCGCCGGCTACGGCCACACCCTGGCCCTGCGCCAGGACGGCACCCTCTGGGCCTGGGGGCTCAACAGCTACGGCCAGCTCGGCACCGGCCAAGGCGTGGCCGACCAGCGCACGCCCACCCAGGTAGGCACCGCCACCACCTGGCAAAGCCTGGTAGCGGGCAGCACCCATTCGCTGGCCTTGGACCAGGATGGGGCGCTCTGGGCCTGGGGCTTCAACTACTACGGCCAGCTCGGCTTGGGCACTACTGCCAACCAGCCGGCCCCCGCGCGGGTGCCCGGCGGCGGCACCTGGCAAAGCCTGGCGGCCGGCGCGGGCCACACCGTGGGCGTGCGCCCCGATGGCAGCCTCTGGGCCTGGGGCTTCAACAACTACGGCCAGCTGGGCAACAACTCGGCCGTTAACCCCTTGCCCATCTACGTACCAACCGGTGGCCTGCTGCTGGCCGCTACGCCAGGCAAAGCGTTGGCTGAATGGCAATTAGCACCTAATCCGGCCCACAACCAGGTTCAGCTTTGGGGGCTGCCCGCCGGGCCCGTGGCCGTGGCACTCTTCGATAGCCAGGGCCGCCGGCTACGCACCGCCACCACGGCTACGGTTGCGCTGGCGGGCCTGGCCCCCGGCCTCTACCTGCTGCGCGCCACTGCGGGGGGCACCACGCGCACATTGCGCCTGGTGGTGGACTAAGCATTTTTCTGACATGCTTAGGCCTTGCGCAAAGAAAGTTTTTAGCCTCAGCGGGGCGAAAGAGTAATAGTGAAAGTTTATTAATCAATAACTTAGTATTCAACTCATTAGGCCGAGCCACAGATTCACAGGCCGTTTCTACCCGAGTACCTCTACCCCACCCGGCGGCCTGCCAGGCCCAGCAAAGCGTCTTTCACCAGTGGCACGCAGTAGGCGTAGTTGCGCAGCCGGGCGCGGTGCCGGGCCGCCGCCGAGGGGTAGCCGGTAGCTACCAATTGCCGAAACGTGGCCAACTCGCAGGCGGCCGTGAGCTCGATGCGGGGCAGGCGGCGCGGGTCGCTGCCCGGGGTGGCCGGGCCGGTGTGCACCGAAAATCCCGCCGCGTAGCCCGCCGGCGCAAGGGCCCGCAGGGTGTGCCGGTCGTAGCGGCCGTAGGGAAACGCGTAGTACGCCGGGGCCCGCCCCAGGTGCCTGGAAATGGCGGCCCGGCTGCCGCGCAGCTCGGTCAGCTGCGCGGCCACGGGTTGGCCGGCCAGGGCCCGGTGGCTGCACCCGTGCGCCTCGATGTGCCAGCCGGCGGCTTGCAGCGCCCGCAGCTCCACCCAGCGCAGGGGCCGGTCGCCGGCCGGAGCCGAGCGCGCAAACTCGCCCTGGCCCGCGTAGCTCGGCTCGCCCACCGCGGCGGTGGTTAAAAATAAGGTGGCCGCAAAGCCGTGCGCCGCCAAAATGGGCCGGGCGTGGGTGTAAAGCGAGTGGTAGCCATCATCAAAGGTGAGGGCCACCACCGGGGCCGCGCCCGGCGGCTGGCGCAGGCTGGCCAGCGCCTCGGCCAGCGGCAGCACGCGGCAGCCGGCTGCCGCTAGCCAGGCCATTTGCTCGGCAAAGTACGCTATTGGCACGTGCACGGCCGCCATATAAGGCGCGGGGCGCTCCACCAGCGCGTGGTACATTAGAATGCTAACTTGCGGGCTTTTCATAAGCGGTAACACTCAGTCCAACAGCTCTTTACTCACCAGGCGCGTGGCCTTCCACTCCCGGTCCTTATACCCCACCAAAATGAGCGCTACCGACTTGGCCACACCCGCTACCAGATGCACGCCGGCCAGCAGCGCCAGAAAGTGCCGCGGCCGGGCCCCAATAAGGCGCAGCCCCAGCGCGCCGTAGCCCAGCAGAGCCGCCGCCAGCCCCAGCCACACCCCGCCTAGCACGGCCGAGCCCGTGCCCAGCGCCACCGCCCCAAACGCCAGCGCGGCCACCAGCAGGCACGAGCGCGGCGGCTGCAATAGCTCGCAGGCAAAATCGAGCTGGCGCAGGCTGCGCTGCCGCAGCCCCCGGGCCAGCAGCGGCAGGCCGTGGGCTTTGGCCGTGGCCAATTGGCCCGCCAGCCACCGCTGGCGCTGCCGGCCGAAGGCCTGCCGGCTGCCCACCGCGTGGTAGCGCAGGCTGGCGGCGGGGCAGTAGGCCACCGGCACTTGGCGGCGCACTAGGTTGGCTTTCCACTCCTTGTCCTCGGCCAGCGAGCTGTGGGGCAGGGCCATGAGCTGAGCAAACTCGGCCGCGCGCAGGCAGCAGCCCAAACCCAGCAGGAAGGCATCGAGGCCCAGCAGCGCCCGGGTGCCCAGCCCCACGCGCTGCCGCAGAGCCTCGGCGGCGGCGTCGAGCACCGTCACGTCCGACTCGAAGGCGTTGCCCACGCGCCGGCTGCACTGCACCACCGGGGCCGCGCCGGGCCGGGCAAAGTGCCGGTCGAGCTCCGCCAGAAAATGCGGGTCGAGGCGGCAGTCGGCATCCACAATGCACACCACGGCGGCCGAATACGGAGCGGCCAGCGCCAGCCGCTCGGCGGCGTAGCGCAGCGCCTGCGTCTTGCTGGAGGGCTGGGTGGTGGTGCGCTCGAAGCAGGTAACCCCCGCGGCCCGGGCCAGCGCCGCGGTGCCGTCGGTGCAATTGTCGGCCACTACCACCGTGCGGTAGCGGCCGGCCGGGTAGGCGAGCTGCCCGATGCTGGCCAGCAGGCCCGGCAGCAGCACGGCCTCGTTGTGGGCCGGCACCAGCAGCACAAAGTCGGTTTGGGCCGGGGCCGCCGCCGGGGGCCGCCCGTATAGCCGGCCAATGCGCGCCGCGCACAGCACGTACAGAATGGCCGGGCTCAGTACGTAGGCGTAAAACATTAGTACGTAGGCCTGCATTACGTACCACACGCCGAGCGCCAGGTAACCCAGCCAGCCAAGGGCTGCCAAACCGTGTAATGCCGCCATACGTCAGGTGAGCAGAGAGTAGCAAGTTGTTTTCATGCGCACAGTAAGTAGTTAGGTGCAACAAGTTACTGCGCTTTGTGTCAACTAATTGGCTTTATCAATTTATTTTTTGCACGCAACTACGTTTTCTTGTTATACTGCGTGCTAGCTGCGCTTAACTCTTGCTTAGCACGTTCCGTTTAGTGTTTTCATTTCCTTTTCTCCCTTCATGCTGCCTACCACTACTCCGCCGCCCTTCACCGAGCGGCGCTACATTCTAACCCTTATTTTCGTGGTGTCGCTGTTCATGCTCTGGGGCCTGGGCGTAACGATGGCCGACATTCTCAACAAGCATTTTCAGCAGGTGCTGCACGTGAGCAAGGCCAACTCGGCCTACGTGCAGGCCGCCACGTTTGGGGCCTACTTCGTGATGGGCCTGCCCGCGGGCTGGTTTATGAAGCGCTTTGGTTACCAAAAGGGCGTTATCCTGGGCCTGGGCCTGTACGCCGCCGGGGCCTTTCTGATGGTGCCGGCCGCCAATGCGGCCTCGTTCACGCTCCTGCTCATGGCCCTGTTTGTGCTGGCCTGCGGCCTGGGCACGCTCGAAGCCGTGGCGCACCCGTTTCTGGACGGCCTGGGCGACCCGGCGAGCTCCGACCGGCGCATCACGTTTTCGCACGCCATCAACGGCATCGGGGCGGTATCGGGGCCGCTCATTGGCGGCTACTTTGTGCTGCGCGGCACCCACGCGGCCGGCGACTTATCGTCGGTAAAAGTGCTCTACACCATCATTGGCACGGTGGTGGGCTGCATCGGGCTGGCCTTTGCCTTCGTGAAGGTGCCCCCGCTCAACGCCGAGCACACGCCCGGCACGGCCACCTCCGAAACCGGCGATACGCCCACCGACCTGGCCGCCGACAAAACGCTGTTTCAGCACAAGCATTTTGTGTGGGCCTGCGTGGCGCAGCTCTTCAACACGGCGGCGCAGGGCGGCACCTGGGCCTATTTTATCAACTACGGCACCGACTACATGGGGCTGAAGCCGGGGCCGGCCATTCAGGGTTTTTGGCAGGTGGGCACCCTTTTTAGCCGCACCGTGGGCCTGACGCCCGGCCTGCCGCACCTGGCCAACGATGTGGCGGCTTACTTCTTCTCCCTCAGCCTGGTAGGCATGATGCTGGGCCGCTTTTTGGGCACCTACCTCATGCAGTACATTGCCCCCAACCGCCTGCTGGCCTTCGTGGCCGTGGCCAATATTGGTATGTGCCTCATTGTGGCGCAGCACTGGGGCTGGGTATCGTTTGGGGCCCTCATTGCGCTCAATTTCTTCTTCAGCGTCATGTTCCCCATCATTTATAGCCTGGGGCTGAAAGACCTGGGCCGGCACAAGCAGCTGGCCTCGTCGTTTATCGTGATGGGCGTGGTGGGCGCGGCCCTGTTTCCGCGCTTCGTAATGGGGCCGGTGGCCAACGCCAGCGTGGCCCACGCCTACTACCTGCCCATTATTTGTTACGTGATGGTGTTTTTGTACGGCATCAAGTTCTACAAAGTGCAGCGCGACTAGCGGCTTACCCGATAGTTAATTTATTTACTATCAATAAATTAACTATCGGGTAGTTTTTATTTATTTTTCCCTCCCTTTGCCCAGACTTTTGCGCAACGGCCGCTAATTGGCGCGCCGGCCAAATGGCCGGGCTGTCAACTAGCGGCCGTTGCGCAGTAGTTTCGGACCCGGGCAGCCCCGCCCGCCGCTCACCTTTGGGCTGGCTTAGCTGGGTTGCTTCGGCCTCATGCTTTTAACTAAGACACGCCAGCGAATCTTACTGCTAATTACTCTATTAGCAAGCACTTGTACCAAGCCAGCCAGCGCGCAAGCGGAGGAACCCTGGATGCAGTTTACGGTGAAAGCCAAGCAGGAAGACCACTACGGCTACAAAAACCAGCGGGGCCAGGTGACCCTGCCGGCCAAGTTCGGGCAGTTTACGAATGCCCAAACGTTTCGCCACATCATGGCCGTGCACGAATGGGCCACCGACTCCCAGTATTATTTACTGAAAAGCGGGCGGGCCGTGGGCCGCGACAGCGTGTATATAAACGACTACACGTTTGACTGCGAAAGCGAAGGCAAAATCCGGTTTCGGGACCAGCGGCGCAACCGGGTGGGCTTTTTCGACGCGCAGGGGCGGGTGGTAATTCCGGCTATTTATAATTACGCCACCCCTTTTCACAATGGGGTAGCCGTGGCGCTGCTTGGCGCTAAGCGTACTTGCTTTGGCGGCAGCGACACGCTCACCTGCGAACACCCAAGCTGGCAGGGAGGCCGGGAGGTATTAATCAATCAGCGCAACGAGGTGCTGGCCGATTTGGGCACTGCCACCGCCCCTACGTTTCGCCTCGACTGGTACTCGCTGCAACGCAATGCGCCCACGCCCGATACGGCTACCACCGTCACGCTGAGCGGCGTACATGGCGACCGCTACACGTTTACGGCGTATGACCGGGAATTTCGGGAGTGGTTTTTTGGCACCTTCGTGCCGACCGTGCACAGTGAGCCGGCCGAAAAAATCAGCGCGCTTTGCTTCAGCGATTTGGCCGTGGCTTCGCGGCCGTTTCGGGGCTGGCCGCACGTTGGCCGGGCGGCGTTTGTGGCGAAGTATCAGCCATTGTTGCGCGCTAGGCTGGGCGCGCTGCAACGCGGGGCCGGGGGAGTACAACTGGGGTCTGGCGACCTGAACACGCTCATTTTTACCGGCCTGGCTTTCCGGCCGTTCCTGACAGATTGTGGGGAGCACTTTGAGGAGAAATATCCGGTTTTTGAGGTTGTATTGACGTATCCGGCCCCGCCAACCAACCAAAAATTCGACCATCAGGAACACTTCGAGTTCATCCGCACGGCCAGCGGCTACCGGCTGTTTAGCGTGTCGCTCTAGGGCCTCACCGCGTGGCCGCCGCTTACTTTGGCAGCATGAAGCACCTTTTGCTAGCCAGCACCCTGGCCCTGCCGTTGGCCGCCGCGGCCCAGGCCCCAGCCTCCGAAAACCTCGTGCAGTACGCCCACCCGCTGGTGGGCACCGCCCGCATGGGCCACACCTACCCCGGGGCCACGGTGCCCTTCGGCGCGGTGCAGCTCTCGCCCGACACCGATACTATCAGCTACGAGCAAAACGGCAAGTACAATCCCGAAATTTATTCGTACTGCGCTGGCTACCAGTACAAAGACCCCACCATCGTGGGCTTCAGCCACACGCATTTCAGCGGCACGGGGCACTCCGACCTCGGCGATTTTCTAGTGATGCCCACCACCGGGCCGCTTCAGCTCAACCCCGGCACCGCCGACCGGCCGCGCAGCGGCTACCGCTCGGCCTACTCGCACAGCACCGAAGTAGCCGAGCCCGCCTACTACAAAGTGCGGCTGGCCGACCACGATATTCTAGCGGAATTAACCGCCACCACGCGGGTCGGCGTGCACCAGTACACGTTTCCGCAGGCCGCCGAGTCGCACATCATTCTCGATTTGATGGCCGGGATTTACAACTATCCCGGCAAAAATACCTGGACGTTTGTGCGGGTCGAAAATGACTCGCTCGTGACCGGCTACCGCCAAACCAACGGCTGGGGCCGCACCCGCACGGTGTACTTCGCGCTCAGCTTTTCGCGCCCCTTCAAAACCTACGGCAGCCGCAACTACGACCAAAAGCAAGCCTACCGCGGCTTCTGGAGCCGCTTCGACCAAAACCACAACTGGCCCGACCTGGCCGCCCACCAGCTGCGCCTGCACTTCGACTTCGGGCCCACCCAGGCCGGCCAGCAGGTGAAGCTCAAGATGGCCCTCTCGCCCGTGAGCACCGCCGGCGCGCTGGCCAACCTGCGCGCCGAAGCCCCCGGCTGGAACTTCGCCGACTACCGGCAGAAAGGCCAGGCGCAGTGGCAGCAGGAGCTGAGCAAAATCACCGTGCAGTCGCCGCGCCGGGTCGATAAGGAGAACTTCTATACGGCCCTGTACCACGCCTTTATCGGCACCACCATCTACCAGGATGTGGATGGCCAGTACCGCGGCCTCGACCAGAACAACCACACGGCCAAGGACTTCACCAATTACACCAGCTTCTCGCTCTGGGATACCTACCGGGCCCTGCACCCACTCTATAACCTCGTGCAGCCCCGGCGCAACGCCGACATGGTGCAATCCATGCTGGCCCACTTCGACCAAAGCGCCGAGCACATGCTGCCGGTGTGGAGCCACTACGCCAACGAAAACTGGTGCATGATTGGCTACCACGCGGTGCCCGTGCTCTGCGATGCCATCGTACTCGGCAACGCGCCCTTCGACCAAAACCACGCCCTCGACGCCTGCGTGACCACCGCCCGCCAGCGCTGGTACGACGGCCTGGGCGAGTATATGGCCCGCGGCTACGTACCCGAGGACAAAAGCGGCGCGTCGGTGTCCAAAACCCTCGAATACGCCTTCGACGACTATTGCATTGCGCAGGCCGCCCAGAAGCTGGGCCGCGCCGACATTGAGAAGGAGTTCCGCCAGCGCGCCACCAACTGGCAAAGCGTGTACGACGCCCGCATCGGCTTCATGCGCCCGCGCCTGGCCGACGGCTCGTTCCGGCCCAAGTTCGACGTGCTCACCACCAGCGACCCCGCTTACATTGAGGGCAACGCCTGGAACTACAGCCTCTACGTGCCCCACGACCCGGCCGCGCTCATCGCCAAGATGGGCGGCAACGCCCGCTTCGTGCCCCACCTCGACTCGCTGTTCACGATGAACCTGCCCGACAAGTTCTTCGCCGAAACCGAGGACATCACCCGCGACGGCATCATCGGCAACTACGTGCACGGCAACGAGCCCGCCCACCACGCCGCCTACCTCTACAACTGGACCAACCAGCCCTGGAAAACCCAGCCCCGCATCCGCATGATTCTCAACAAGATGTACCACCAGGGCCCCGATGGCCTCGGCGGCAACGACGACTGCGGCCAGATGTCGGCCTGGTACATCTTCTCGGCCCTGGGCTTCTACCCCGTCGCCCCCGCCTCCGGTGAGTACGCCCTCGGCAGCCCCGCCGTACACGGGGCCACGCTGCAAGTGGGCGAGGGCAAGACGTTTACGGTAACCGTTAAGAACCAGTCCGATAAGAACGTCTACGTGCAGTCGGCCCGGCTGAATGGCAAGCTGCTGGCGCGGCCGTTTCTGCCGGTGAGCGAGGTGCGGCAGGGCGGGACCTTGGAGTTTGTGATGGGCAGCCGGCCGGCGACAAAATTATTCTGAAAATGGTAATTTTTATTTTGCTATTGGGAACGATAAGGTTACTTTTGCCGTAATCAAAGACTAGGGCCACGCCCTCAATTTGCAGGTTAAAGTATGCGCGTACTGAGTAAGCCGGTCATCAATGCATTTACCAAGGAACACCCGAAATCAACTGAGTTGCTGGAAGTATGGTATCACAAGATGAAGCTGGGCAGCTGGAGCAACCTCAATGAATTACGCGCTGATATTCCAGACGTTGACTATATTACCAATGACCGGTACGTGTTCAATGTGGGCAGTTACCGAATTATCGTCATGATATTCTTTAAGGTCAAGCAGCTCTACATAAGGGGCATTTTTACGCACAAAGAATACGATAAGCGTCGGGCCCAGCTTCCCTCGCTGTAGCCAATATGCCAGCTTGTCGGCCAGCTAGCCCAATTCTACCATTATAACGCTTCACCGCCATGTCCTTAGCTATCTCCACCGAAGCCGAATACCAGGCTGCCCTCACCGAAGCCATGCGCCTGGGCCAGGAAAACGAAGACCAGCACCTCACCCGCCTGCTTGAGCTAGGCGAAGCCATCGATACCTACGAAATCGCGCAGGGCCACGAGCCCGCCCTGCCCTCTACTCTGGCCGGCTGGCTGGAAGTGGAGATGTTCCGGCTCCGCATGCGCCAGAAGCAGTTTGCCAAGCTGCTCGGCGTGAGCGAGTCGCGCCTGAGCGAAATCATGAACGGCCGCCGCGCCCCTAACCTGGACTTTATCAAGCGCCTGCACACTACCCTGCACGTACCCGGCGACAAGCTCCTGGAACTAGTTTAGCGCCAACGCAATAGCCCCAAAAACCGAAGCCCTGGCAGTTGCCGGGGCTTCTTTGGTTATACTTGCAGCCATGAACCCCGACCCCACGCCCGCCTCCTACCTGCCCGCGCCGTTGCCCTCCCCGGCCGCCCTGCTTCACCGCACGCAAGCGGCGCTCGGGCTGCTGCGCGACATGGTTAAGATGCCCAAACCTTCTTTACCACTTCAATAAGTTCTTGGGCTATATCTGGCCGCAAATCACC
Organism: Hymenobacter arcticus; assembly: GCF_054779975.1. Lineage (NCBI taxonomy): Bacteria > Pseudomonadati > Bacteroidota > Cytophagia > Cytophagales > Hymenobacteraceae > Hymenobacter > Hymenobacter arcticus. Next base: position 331,489 of record NZ_BAAGXF010000003.1, on the reverse strand, counting down.
TGACACAAATGTTTCCATACCTTCAAATTCTTTGCCTCGTCTATGCATAATAAAGTTCGAAATGGGTCTTTTTATCTCATCAAAATAATCCCGATGATTCTGTTCGACTTGCTCTGTACATCTACGAATTAGTTGAATTTTACCAGCAATTTCTTTGCCGTATTCAATCTCATCTATGCTACGAATATTGTAGGCAGGTTCTTCGAGAGGCATTGTGTTAGAATTTTGAGGTCAAGGACAAACACAAGGTACCTCTTTAATCACACATTGCCAAAAATTTTAGTTCTAAAACCATTTCCCAGCTAATTCTATTATTGATGCCTGAGCAACCACAAGACCTATCTTCTGTCAACGAGGTGCGACCAGCCAATTTGCCTGCGTCTTTGCCTTCAACTTCTGTTATATTGAGGCGGACGCAAGGAGCGTTGGGGCTACTGCGGGAGGTAGTGCGGGAAAGCTCGGCGGAGTATTGGCATGAATTGGGGAAAGCCGCTAGTGCGCGAGAGGATTGGGCCGAGGCTACCTACGCCTTTACTAAATGTGTGAAAACCACTCCTACGTATTGGAGAGGAAATATATGGCTGGCATTTGTATTAGCACAACAGCATTTGCACGGTTCAGCCTCTGCATTGCGTCAAGCCTACGAAGGGCCTTTTCCAAATTGGACTGAGTTTATCATGACCTTAAGTAGTCTCCAATGGGATATACTTGACAAGCAAGGGGTAATACTAGATAATAGTTTCGACAGCATTTTCACCAAGGCCTTAATTTATCGAATTAAAGATGATACCAACCAAGCTTGCGCATTATTAAATTCTATAAGCGGTGATATGATGCAAGGATGTAATAATGCCTTACGCCACCGTTTACTAGGCTCACTATGGTTAGACAGGCAGGAATATGATGTTGCTTTGATGGATTTCAAAATTGCAGTTGAACTAGCACCTAATGAGGCTTGGAATCATATTGAGCTAGGTTGCATGGTATTTTACGTAGAACTATATCAGCATGATGATGAAGCATTAGACAACTTTGAACGAGCTATTAGTATTGACCCGAATCATCCAGCAGCTTATGCATCGAGTGGTTTTTTAAGAGACGACTTTTTAGGTGAGTATTTAGACGCTTTAAATGATTTTAATAAAGCGATTACTTTAGAACCAAGAAGTGCTTCACTCTACGCCGATAGAGCATCAGTTCACTATTCTTTACAAAATTACTTAAATGCAATTAATGATTACACAGCTGCAATCAACTTAGAACCTAATTTCTACAAAGATTATAGTGGCATAGGAGAAATTGGATTAGGTAGCCACTTGGGCGGGCGTAGTCATTTAGCTGAGTATTATACTGGAAGAGGCGAGGTAAAATATGCTATTCAAGATACAGAAGGAGCTTTAGCAGATTTTGACCAAGCTCTTTTAATAAAGCCGGATTACATGCGAGCCTATTCAGTAAGAGCGGATATACTTGACAAAATTTAACCCCATAAAATGGTCGTTCTTACAGACATCCGCGCTGTCCTGCTCCGTGAAATCGGCCTCGCCAAGCATTCCATTCACGTGGCCGTGGTGTGGTTTACCGACCACACGCTGTTTGCGGCGCTGCTGGCGCGGCAGCGGGCCGGGGTGCCCGTGGCCCTGTGCCTGACGCGCGACGAGAAAGCCATCAATTTTCAGCCGGGCGGGCTGCCCTTTGCCGAGCTGGAAGCGGCCGGCGGGCGCGTGTTCGTGGTCGAAGACCGGCTGATGCACCACAAATTCTGCATCCTCGACGGGCGCGACGTGCTCACCGGCTCCTACAACTGGACCAACAAAGCCGCCCACTACAACGAGGAAAATCTGGTGCTCACCACCGGCGACCCCGAACTGGCCCGGCACTTCCTGCGCGAGTTTGCCCGCCTCACCGGCCAGCCCGACGCGCCGGCCGCCGACCCAGCCGTGCAGCGCGTGCTCAAGCGCCTGGCCGTCATTCAGTCGCTGTTGACGCTGCACGAGACCGAAGACCTGCCCAAGCACCTGGACCGCCTCGCCGCCGAGCCCCTGGCCGATAGCCGCCTGGCCGCCGTGCTCGCCGCCCTGCGCGCCCACCGCTACGCCGAAGCGACAGACTTACTGCAAGCCTTCGTGGCCGCCCACGCCCAGGTACGCGTGTGGGAAGACCCGCGCCTGGCCGCCCTCCAGCTCGAAATCCGCTGCCTCGAAGCCGAGCTGCTGGCCCTCGAAGCCGAGCGCGCCGAAGCTACCCGCCTGCTCACGGCCTTTGAGCTGTGGCACCAGCGCGAGCTGGGCGAGCTGCTGCAAGCGGTGCTGGCCCTGCGCCGCGACGTGGCCCGCCACCAGCGCCACACCTCGGCCTACGCCGAAAGCGAGTACCAGCGCGCCCAGCAGCGCTACCAGCAGCAAACCCACGACCGCGAGCAGGCCCAGGCCGTGGCCGCCCACACCTTCGCCCTCGACGATGCCGGCCGCGCCCTCCTCAAGAAGCTCTACCGCGAAGCCGCCCAGCTCTGCCACCCCGACCGCGTGGCCGACACGCATAAAAGCGCCGCCACCGAGGCGTTTCAACAGGTGCTCAGTTCCTACCAGCACCAGGACGTGGCCGCGCTGCAAGCTCAGCTGCTCGACCTGCAGCGCGGCATTTTCACGGCCGACACCACCGCCAACAGCTCCGCCGAAATGCTGCAAGTCCGCCGCGATGCACTGGCCGCCAAGCACGCCGCGCTGCTACAAGAGCTAGCCGAGTTGCGCGCTGCCGAAGCCTTTGGGCTAGCCCAAGCCAGTGAAACCGAGCAGGAAGCGTACCTGGCTACCAACCGCGCCGTGCTGCGGACCGAGCGCGACCGCCTACTGGGGCAGCTGGAGTTGCTTTTGCAGCAGGAAGCCGCGCTTTGATAAAATTACTAGAAATCAATTCCCTAAAAAAGGACGTCATGCAGACCGCAGGGAAGCATCTCGCGTGCAGCAGTAAACCAATCGTTCAACGAGGCGAGCGAGATGCTTCCCTGCGGTCTGCATGACGTTCTTTTAGCTTCCAAAACAGATTTTACGGCAAAAAGCCCGGCTGCCTACGGTATGATAACCGAAGGCAGCCGGGCTTTTGCGCAAGCAAACACTTACCTAATTGCCTAAGATAGACTGCTTGTTCTTGTTGCGCTTGTAGAGGTAAGCCGCGCCGGCGGCCAGCAAGGCGCCGCTCAATACTTTGTGCTTGGAGGTGAAGCCGCGGCTGGTGCCGTCTTCGTTGGTGTTGCCGCGGAACAGGCTGGCAATCAAACCGCCTAGGGTGCCGCTTGGTTGGTTATCGCTCATGGTGAAAGGAGGTATAGGGTGAATGTGGGCTTTTTACGCAGGGAACGCGGTTGGCGTTATCCGGCGCGCTGCCACCTACATTCGCGGTTGCACCCCGTGCGTTTCACCTTTACCTACACTCATGCACCTCTCTTCTTTACGCCCCTGGCTCGCCCCCGTTGCGGCGAGTTTGCTACTAGCCAGCTGCCAGGGCCAATCCACTGCTACCACCGAAACCGCCGCCGGCGGCCAGCCCACTGAGGCCGCGCCAACGGACACGGCCAGCGTGCCCACGCCCAACGACGGCATCACGCCCGCCCTGCTGGCTCAGCACATCAAAGTATTGGCCTCGGACGAGTACCAGGGCCGGCGGCCGTTTACGGTGGGTGAGGAAAAAGCCACCACGTACTTGGCCAGCGAGTTTAAGAAGCTGGGGCTACAGCCCGGCCCCGGTGGCAGCTATTTCCAGCCGGTGCCGCTGGTGGAGATTGCCGGCAAGCCCGACTCCACGGCCACCATCGCCGGCGCGGGCAAAAGCCTGACGCTCAAGTATCGCACCGACTACATGTTTCTGACCGAGCGTGAAAAGCCGACGGTCGAAATCAAGGGCTCACCGCTGGTATTTGCCGGCTACGGCGTAACGGCCCCCGAATACAAGTGGGACGACTACGCGGGCCTCGACGTGAAGGGCAAAACGGTGGTCGTGCTCATCAACGACCCCGGCAACGCGGGCAACGACACCACGCTATTCAAGGGCCGGGAAATGACCTACTACGGCCGCTGGATGTACAAGTACGAGGAGGCCGCCCGCCACGGCGCGACCGGCCTGGTCATCATCCACGATACCAAGCCCGCCGCCTACCCCTGGACGGTGGTGCAAAGCAGCAACGGCGGCGCCAAGCTGCACCCCACCACGCCCGACCACGGCGCCAGCAAAGTGGCCCTTGAAGGCTGGATGACCCTCGACGCGGCCAAGCGCCTCTTCACCGCCGCCGGGCAGGACTACGAGGCGCTGTACGCCGCCGCCAATAAGCCTGGTTTCCGGGGTAAAGACCTGGGTCTGAGCCTCACGACCACGCTGCACAATAAAATCACCTACAAAACCTCCAAAAACGTGGTGGCCGTGCTGCCCGGCACCACCCAGCCCAAGGAATACATCATCTACTCGGCACACTGGGACCACCTGGGCATCGGCCCGGCCGTGGCCGGCGACTCCATTTATAACGGCGCGCTCGACAACGCCAGCGGCTGTGCGGGCCTGCTGGCTATCGCCAACGGCTTCCAGCAGGCCAAGGAAAAGCCGAAGCGCAGCATCGTGTTCCTGGCCGTGACGGGCGAAGAGCAGGGCCTACTTGGCTCGGACTACTACGCGCAGCACCCGCTGTTCCCGCTGAAAAACACCGTGGCCGATATCAACATGGATGAGCTGCTAGCCTTCGGCCCGATGCGCGACCTCACCATCACCGGCTACGGGCAATCGGAGCTGGATGATTACGCCCGCACCGCCGCCAAGGAGCAGAACCGCTACGTCATCCCCTACCAGCACCCCGAAACCGGCAGCTTCTACCGCTCCGACCACTTCAGCTTTGCCAAGGTGGGCGTGCCAGCGCTGTATGCCAGCGGGGCGTTTGAGAGCCGCCTGCACGGCAAGGCATTCGCCGAAAAAGAGCGTAAAGACTTCGAAGCCAATAACTACCACCAGCCCTCCGACCAGTACAACCCCCAGTGGGACCTGCGCGGCGCGGCCCAGGACGCCCGCCTGCTCTTCCGCATCGGCCAAAACCTCGCCGCCGAAACCACTTTTCCCAAGTGGAAGGCCGGTTCCGAGTTTCAAGCCGTGCGCCTGAAAAGCCGGCCGCAGTAAGTGGACCTTAAAACGTTTGTCATTGCGAGCGCAACGCAGTGGAGCGCGGCAATCGCACTAGAACGACTCGTTTGAGTATCGTTCTGATGCGATTGCCGCGCTCCACTGCGTTGCGCTCGCAATGACAAACGTTTTTACGTAAGTTATTTTATTTCAGTAATATAACTACCAAAACAAAGCCCTTGTGGTTGGCTATTGGCCAACCACAAGGGCTTTGTTTTTACGAAGCGGTTAGCCGAAACTATGCCTGCTGTTTCACCAGCGACTTCAGCTTCTTGTAGGTTTGCTTCGACGTGGCAAACTGCTTTTTCACGGCCTCGCGGGCGTTGCCTTTGAGGGCTTTGCGGCGCAAGGCTTTTTTGTAAGCTTTGATGGCCCAACGCTCGCCGTAGACGTTGGCGGCCAGGATGGCTTTTTCGTCGCGGGCGGTTACTACGGCTTGGGCGTCCATTAGTTTGCGGTAGAGCTTGCCTTTGAGCGTGGTACCGGTTTCGGGCTTGGCGCCGTTGGCGGTCAGGTAGCCGTTGAGGTTGGTGGCAAACTGCTTGCTCTGGTCTACCAGCTGCTGGTAGTAGCTGCGCAGGTCACCGTCTTTGGTTTCGGCCACGGCGCGCTTGTAGCCTTCGATGCGGTCGTTTACAAACAGCAGCAGTTGGTCGAGGGCGGCGGTTTTGCGCTTGGCTTTACCTTTTTTCTTGGGGGCAATGAGGTAGGTCAGGCCGGCGGCGAGCAGGGCGCCACCCACCAGTTTCTGGGTAGTGGTGAGCTTATTGAACGCCTGGGCCGTTTTTTCGCCGGCGTCTTTTACGGGCGCGGGCACTTTGTCGAGCAGGTCTTTGCTTTTGGAGGCGGCCTCGTCGTACAGGTCTTTTACTTTATCGGAGGCATCGCCATACAGGCCTTTGGCTTTATCAGCCACGTCGCCGTACAGGTCCTTAGCCTTGTCGGCGGTGTCTTCGTAGAGGTGCTTGGCTTTATCGGTCGTACCGTTGAGCAGGTCTTTGGCCTTATCGGCCGCGTCGGAAACAGGTTCGGGCAAGTTCATCGCGTTGATATCAGAGTGAAAGAGAAACACCCGCTCTTACGGCAAAGCGTATCAATGTGTTAGGTTAATGTTAGGGATAAGCGCAAATTCACCCAATCTCTAGCTGGGGAATTAGTCTTCTGCTTAAAAATTGCAGTAGTCCGTGGTGCCGCTCATCTGGGCCCAGCGGGCCGACAAAAACTTGGCGTAGGCAATCGGTGTCAGCCCGTAAGCACCCAGCGAGTAGCCGTCGTTTACCTCCACCACCACGGTAGCCCCGGCGGCGGTACAACCCACATCGAGCGAAAAGGCGGCCGGCGCCTCGGGCGCGTAAGCGGCCAGAGCGGCCTCCACCACGGCGGGGTCGAAGTGGGCGCGCCAGTCGCCCTTGTAGGGGCGCGCGTCCAGGATGCGGCCGTAGCGCACAAAGCAGCGCCACTCGGCCACAAATTGCACGGGCTCGGCGCACCACACGGGCGTGTTCTGGTGCTGGTCGCCGCAGCCCACGAGGTCGGCCGGCCGGCGCACCAGCACACCCGTAAACTTCTTGGCGTCGTGCAGGGGCTTCACAAACACCGGCCAGCTTTCGGGCTGCGCCGCCACTTCATTGATAGTGCTTACCCACAGCCGCCGGCCCATAAAAGGCTGTAATACTGTTGGATAACCCAACTCCTCGGGCACGGCCAGGCCCAGCGACCGCAAGCCGGCGCGCACGGCCGCAATGTGGCCCACTATTACTTCGTCGGGCGCATGGTCGCGCACCGGCGCGGCATCGGTGTAGGGCACTATCTCCCAGCCCATTTGCTGGAAGCCATCGAGGGCCAGGTAGTTGTTCACGCTCTGGGGCCAGCCCTGGCGGTCGAAGTGGATGTGAGCGCGCATGGGGAATGGGGGTTGCGGCGGGCCGCTGGGCAACGGCGGCGGGCAAGGTAAGGCCATTTGGGGGCAGCAACGGGTAGCCAGCGACACGCATTAGGCCGGGCCGTAGTAACTAGCAGCTGCCTACCAGGGCACCTCTCTTTGTATATGGCTACGGAATTTTCGCTTTTAGAACGCACCATCCTTAGAGCCAAGGGCTTGACGGAAGAACAAGTATCGGCCCTCGGCGAAATGGGCGTGCGGGCCCGCACTGATTTTGAGCAGATTGGCACCGTGATGACGCTGCTAGAGCTGCTACCCGACCTCGACCCCGCCGTGGCCGCCCGCGTGCTGGAGTGGGCGCTGCCCGCCGCCGCACCCGTGCCCAACCCCACCGAGGTAGCCGCCGTGGTGGTGCCCAACATCTCGGTCGATGCCTCCGACGCGGTGTACTGCACCCACTGCAACCACAAGCAGCCCAAGGACTACACGCCCGGCGACCTGTGCGTGAACTGCGGCCGGCAGGCCGAGCCCATCGAGCAGTGCTTTTGGTGCGGTGCCAGCGGCCCCGGCAAGCGCTGCCGCAACTGCGGTGCCAAATTTGTGCGCACTGCCGAGCTGTCGCTGGCCCTGCTGCTACGCCGCGAAGGCCTGGCCAAAGACGAGATTCCGCGCCGCCTGGAAGAAGCCACCGATGAGGAGAAAGACGAGATGTGGGGCCGCGTGCGCCGGGCCCGGCTATAAGCAGTTACTCTTCTCGCTGAATCACTTAAAGAACCAATTAGAACGTCATGCCTATCTGGCGTCCGCTTGCCGAAGCATCTCTACCACGCCGATGGTAATTAGTAATCTCTGCGGCGCGGTAGAGATGCTTCGGCAAGCGGACGCCAGATAGGCATGACGTTCTTATTAGCGTATTATAATCCCGTAAAAACCTCCCGCCCCCATGCGCGCTATTTGCGAAACCTGCAACCAGGTGCAGCCGCCCGACTGGCAGCCCGGTAACCTCTGCACCAATTGCGGCACCGTGGTGCGGCGCGAAAAGCGCTGCCACTGGTGCGTGGCCCTCACGCCCGCGGGCAAGTTTTGCCGGCACTGCGGGGCTGGCCAGGTGCCCGACGACCAGTACGGGGCCGCCCGCTGGCTCAAGCACATGGGCACCGACCAATTCGTGCTTCCCGGGCGGCTGGCCGCCCTGGACCCCGAGCAGGTCGAGCACTTCACGCGCCTCTACCAGCGGCACGCCATCGTGGCCGAGCGCCACCTCGACGACATGGCTTACGCCGAAGATTTTGCCCGGCAGCGGGGCTGGGTGCGCGCGTGGGAGCAGGTGCTGCTGCCCCGCCTGCCCCTGCCCGACGCCGAGTTGGCCGCCTTTACCCTGCCGCCTTCGCGCAGCACTACGGCCATGGAGCGGCTGCTCGAAATTCGCCAAACCTCACCCTTTGCCGTCAGCCAGGTGCTGGCCGCGCTGGCCCGCCTGCGCCTATGGCAAATCCACGGCAGCGAGGCCGACTACAAGGAATTGGGCATTTGGCAGGATAGAGAACTAGCGGAGCGCCACTTACAGGACCCCGACCCGGCCATCTGCACGGAGGCCGCCCTCACGCTCAGCCACTGGCGCTTGGTGAGCGTGGGGGCTCCGCCCGCTTCGCAGCTGCTGGATGCGCTGCGCACCACCACCACGTTTCCGGTGGAAGTGGCTACCAGCCTGGCCCTCGCCGCCGCTCGCCAGCAGGGTAAAGGCCAGCCCGTGCCCGCGCTGGCCCTGGCTGCCGAAGACGACGACCTGGCCTTCGCCGCCGCTCTGGCCAACTACGCCCCCGACCCGCTGCTGGCCGCCCTGCGGGTGCCCCTGCGCCGCTACGTGGCGGCGCGCACGCTCACCCGCATGCAGTTCGATTTCAACCTGGCTGCGCTGCTGCCCGGCTTCGCGCGCCACGAGCTGGAAGAATTGCTTTACCTAGTCAGCATTCAGGAGCGGCCCCGACCCGACCTGCGCCAGTTTTTGCAGGAAGTGACGAACAAGCAACACGGCCTCGATGCTGGAAGCCGCGACCGGGCCCGCACCTTGCTGGCCCGCGACCTGCGCCCCGGCGACGCCGCGCGCCTAGTGAGCGAAAACCCCGACCTCTCCTTTCTGGAGAATTTTTTGAAAAACACGCCCCTACCCCCGCTGGAATTAGTAGCCATGTGCCGCGAGTTGGTAAATACCAATCAATTTACCAACAATATGTTGTCCGAAAATGTGGAAGCCCAGCTACCCTTCAGCTTTATACCTGAAGTGTGGCGCACGGCACCGGCTACTTCGCTGCAAGGCCTGCGTGCGCTGGCCACGCAGCAGCTGACTACCTACGCCGACGGCGAGGCCCTGGCGCTGGCCAACTTCCTGCGGGCCGTAGTGTGGGAGGAGGCCGTCGCCACCGAAGCCCGGGGCCTGGCTCATCGCGTGTTGTTCACCTGGTACCAGGGCTACCGCCACCCCAGCCAGGTGCGCCTGAGCTTCGCACCCGCCGCGGCGGCCGTCTACTTCGGCTCGTTTGAGGCTTTCGTTGAGCATTTTACCTACGGCCTGGAGCACTTGCCCACCCTAGTAGCGCTCGATGCCGACAGCGACGTATTGCGCCTTCTCGAAACCGCCGCCGAGCCCGCCGATGCCCCCGCCCTGCTGCAAGCCCTGGCGCTGCTGCCCCTGCCCCTAATGCTACGCCTGCGCCGGGCCCTGGTGGCCCTGGCCCGCGACTACGACCGCTGGTCGCTGCCCCGCCAGTGGGCCGTGCGCACGCTGGCACTGCTCCAGCAGCACGCCCCCTGGCGCGAAGACGTGCGCGCCGACCTGGCTGGCCTGCAAACCGCTACGGATAGCACGGTGGTATATATGGCTGAGCAGGCGCTGGCTGCTGGATAACGGCCAGTAGCCAGCGGCTATCACATTGCCTTAAAAGTTATAAGTATCCGTTGATGAACAGTTTATGTTATAAAATAACGTCATGCTGAGCTTGCCGAAGCATGACGTTATTTTATAGCAAACCAGTTAGTGACCAGCACTTATCTACTTAAAAATCAATTATTTTTGAATATAACTAGCTGCTACCCCACCGCCGACACCGGCACGGGGTGCAGGATAAGCCACACCAGCTCGCGCAAAATCTCGCCCTCGTCCATGCTGCCGCTCTCGATGCCCTTGCTCTGCGCATCGGCCCGCCGAATGAGGTGTATCAGGTCGATAGTGCGCGCCATGCTGAACTGGCGCTGAGCTAGTTGGTACTCCTTCTGGGCAAATTTATTGATGCCCATCTTCTGCATATCGGCGTCTGAGGGGTTGTTGCCGGCCTGGTGCAGCATCAGCAGCCGGGTGAAGAAGTTGAAGAGCAGCGTGAGGTTGGGAATCAGCGGGTTAGCCTTGGGGTTGGCGGCAAAGTGCGTGAGAATGCGGTTGGCCTTCAGCACGTCGCGCTGCACCAGCGCCCGCTGCAGCTCAAAAATATTGTACTCCTTGCTGATGCCCACCATGCGCTGCACCAGGTCTTCGTCGATGGCCTGGCCGGCTTTCACGTTGAGCAGCAGCTTGTTTACCTCGTTAGCCAGGCGGCTCAGGTCGGCCCCAATGTACTCGGCCAGCAACGCCGTGGCCCCGCCCGTAATTTGCTGCTTGCGGCTGCGCACGTAGCCGCCCAGCCACTGCGGCACCTGGCTGTCGTAGAGCTTTTTGCTGGTCATGAGCACCGTGGCGGGTGCGTCTTTGCCAGCCAGCAGCTTACCCAGCTTCTTGCGGCTGTCCAGGGTTTTGTGCTTGTAGCAGAACACCAGCACGGTACTGGCGAGCGGGTTTTTGAGGTAGGCTTCGAGAAAAGGCCAGGCTTTTTCGGTTTCCAGGTCGGCCACGGCCTGCGCTTCTTTCACAATAACCACCGTGTGGGCGCTCATCATCGGAAAGCGCTTGGCCTGGCCTAGGATGCTGGCCACGTCGGTGTCCTTGCCGTAGAGCACCGTCTGGTTGAAGCTGCGCTCGCTCTCGGGCAGCACCGCGCCTTCGAGCGCATCGGCCACGTTATCAATAAAATAGGGCTCGTCGCCCTGCAAAAAATACACCGGCTGAAACTGCCGCTGCTGCACTGCTTTGAGAATGGCGTCGGCGTCTTGTGTCAAGGGTGAATCGGTGAATGAGTGAATTGGTGAATGAATTACTACTCCACCTGCTACCCAACAAAGGTAAAACCGCCTAGTACCTTTGGGGTCCGGTTGATGCGAGCGCAAGCCGCATTCACTCCTTCACTCACTCGCTCATTCACCCCTTGGACTTACTTGAAGAATTGAAGTGGCGCGGCATGTACCACGATGCCATGCCCGGCACCGCCGAGCACCTGGCCAGCGCCGCGCCCGTATCGGGCTACATCGGCTTCGACCCCACGGCGGCCTCGCTGCACATCGGCAACCTGGCTACCATCATGCTGCTCGTGCACTTGCAGCGCGCTGGCCACCGCCCGGTGGCCCTGGTGGGCGGCGCCACCGGTATGATTGGCGACCCCAGCGGCAAATCGGCCGAGCGCAACCTGCTCGATGAAACCACGCTGCGCGCCAACCAGGCCGGCATTCGGGCGCAACTCGAAAAATTCCTCGAATTCAACGACTCGCCCACCGGCGCGGTACTCGTCAACAACTACGACTGGTTCAAGGAGTTTGGCTTTTTACAGTTTCTCCGCGAGGTTGGTAAAAGTCTTACTGTCAATTATATGATGAGTAAGGATTCTGTTCAGAAAAGAATCGGAATCAGTAGTACTGTTGCGCGTATTCGTGCCATGATTGATAGAGCTTCTTCCGATTTCATCAACGAAGCAATTAATCTCATCCAAGAAGGTAAGGTGACGGAAGCTGTAAAGGCTTTGGAAGTAACGCAAGCTTATCTAGTTCAAGGGCCTAAAGCCTTAGCATCGCCGGAGTTTGAACAGATGAGAGAGGAAATGAACAGTGTTTTTCAAAATTCTATCTGGTCAAGCTCCGAAGAAACAGAAGAAGGAGAAGGTCTTGGCCTCAGCTACACCGAGTTCAGCTACCAGCTGCTGCAAGGCTACGACTTCTTCCACCTCTACAAAAACCTGAACTGCACCCTGCAAATGGGCGCCAGCGACCAGTGGGGCAACATCACCACCGGCACCGAGCTCATTCGCCGCCTCGGCGGGCCCGATGATAAAGCGTATGCCCTTACCGGCCAGCTCATTACCAAGGCCGACGGCACCAAGTACGGCAAGTCTGAAACCGGCACTGTGTGGCTCGACCCCGCCCTGACCTCGCCCTACCAGTTCTACCAGTTCTTCCTGCGCGCCGAAGACGCCGACGCCCCGCGCCTCATCCGCGTATTCACCCTGCTCAGCCAGCCCGAAATCGAGGCTATCGAAGCCGAGCACGCCCAAAACCCCGGCCTTAAAACCCTGCAAAAGGCGCTCGCCAAGGACGTGACCATCCGGGTACACTCCGCAGCGGCCTACGAGGCGGCCGTAGCGGCCTCCGAGGTGCTTTTTGGTAAGGGCGACCTGGCCGCGCTTGACGAAGCCACCCTGCTCGACGTGTTTGCCGGCGTACCCCACTTGCGCGTGCCCCGCGCCGAGGCTGCCGACATGCCCCTGGCCGTGCTCCTCAGCGAAGCCACTGACAAAAAGATTCTGCCTTCGCGCGGCGAAGTACGCAAGTTGGTGCAAGCCAATGGCTTAAGCATCAATGGTCAGAAGGCTACTTCGCCCGACACGCCAGTGGCCGAGTTGCCGCTGTTGCTGGATAAGTACCTGGTTATCAAGAAGGGCAAGAAGGATTATTTCCTGGTTGAGCTGAGCTAGTAGATTTCCAGCCTTTAGTCGTTCAGGCGAGCGCCTCACCCCCTGACCCCCCTCTCCAAAAAGGAGAGGGGACACCAGTTTTGCGCAAATATTCATTTTCGTTAGGCTCCCCCTCTCCTTTTCGGAGAGGGGGCCGGCCCCAAAGGGGTCCCGTGAGGCGCCCCGTTGAACGACTACTTCTTAACTCATACCCCACGAAAAAGCCCGGCCATTGGCCGGGCTTTTTTGGCTTAGCAGCCGTCCGTAAAACCCGATTAATCCAAAAAGCTCGGATAAGTTCGGCAGTCAGACTACTTCTTTTTAGCAGCGGGAGCAGCCTTTTTGGCGGCGGCAGGAGCGGCTTTCTTAGCAGCAGCGGGGGCTGCTTTCTTAGCAGCGGGGGCCGGAGTCGCGCCCTCTTTCGTCGAGTTCTTCATGTTCTGAACCTCCAAACGGATGGCCTGGGCATGATTTTTCAAGTCCTGCATACCCTTGCGAACGCGCGTGCCAGCGGCCGCATTGTTCTTATCGTACGACTTCTCGAAGTCATCTTCCAGCGAGTTAATCAGGTCCTTGATTTGGTTGAAAGGATTTGCCATGAAAATGGGTTGGTAATGGGTGAGAGAGAGAACTGGTGCTTACGCGGCCCTAATATACAGGCGCTTTCTACGCAAGCAAGTTTTCCAGGTTTTTTTCAAAACCGCATTTCTGGCCTCGCAGGGCCATTTTTTTTTACGTCATGCGTTTTTGGTGAAGCCGCCAAGCTCACCCATATTGAAAATGTGCAAAAAACAAACGCGCCAGCCACCCCAAAGGGCAACTGGCGCGTGCTAGTTGGGCAGCTAGCTGCTAAGGCGTTACACCGTGGCAGCCTGCTTGCTATACAAGCCCTTGTCGAGCTTGCTGGCAATGATTTCGAAGGCCGTGATGGTGGCGTCTACGTCGGCCAGCGAGTGCACGGCCGTAGGAATGAGGCGCAGCATAATCACGCCCTTGGGCACCACCGGGTACACCACGATAGAGCAGAAAATGCCGTGATTCTCGCGCAAATCGAAGGTTAGGGCCGTGGCATCGGGGATTTGGCCGTTCAGGAACACCGGCGTAACCGGCGACTGGGTGGTGCCGATGTTGAAGCCTTTTTCGCGCAGGCCGCTTTGCAGGGCGCGCACGATAGTCCACAGGTTTTCGCGGTATTCGGGGTGGTTGCGAATCAGCTCCAGGCGCTTGAGCGCGCCCACTACCAGGGGCATGGGCAGCGACTTGGCGAAAATCTGGCTGCGCATGTTGTAGCGCAAATATTCAATAACGCCCTCCTGCCCCGCCACGAACGCGCCGATGCTGGCCATGCTCTTGGCGAAGGTGTAAAAAATCAGGTCTACGCCCTCGATGCAGCCCAAATGCTCGGCCGTGCCCGCGCCCGTGGGCCCCAGCGTGCCGAAGCCGTGCGCGTCGTCGACGAAGATGCGGAAGTTGAATTTCTCCTTCAGCTTCACGATTTCGGGCAGCTTGCCGAGGTTGCCCGACATACCAAACATGCCTTCGGTAATGACCAGGATGCCGCCGCCGGTTTCGTCAGTGAGGCGCTTGGCGCGCTCCAACTGCTTTTCGAGGCTCTCCATGTCGTTATGGTTGAACACGAAGCGCTTGCCCTGGTGCAGGCGCACGCCATCGATGATGCAGGCGTGCGACTCGGCATCGTACACAATGGCATCGTGGCGGCTCACCAGCGAATCGATAATGCTCACCACGCCCTGGTAGCCAAAATTGAGCAGCAGCGCGCTGGGCTTTTGCACGAACTCGGCCAGCTCGTTTTCGAGCTGCTCGTGCAGGTTGGAGTTGCCGCTCATGATGCGGGCCCCCATCGGGTAGGCCATGCCGTAGTCGCTGGCCCCGTCGATGTCGGCCTGCCGCACCTCGGGGTGGTTGGCCAGGCCCAGGTAATTATTTAAGCTCCAGGTAAGTACCTCTTTGCCGCGAAACATCATCCGGGGCTGAATCTGGCCTTCGAGCTTGGGGAACGTGAAGTAGCCGTGGGCGTAATGGGAGTGCGAACCCAGCGGGCCCCGATTGGCCGTAACGCGGTCGAAAATATCCACTGAAAAACTTGGGGGAATAAGGTAGGAGGGCAATAACGGCGGGCGCTGAGGCCCGCGTAGCAAAAACAGGTAAACCGCAAAGATAAGCCGATGCGGCCCTTGTACACAATTTGGGCATAGCGGCGGGCGGCCACCGGCTCCATATAGTACCAAGGTAGCGGTTTAAGGTTTTCTTTGTAGCTGTAAAACGGAGTGGCACTCCGTTTCCGCATGCTCTTATTTCTACTCCACTCGTTCGCCGGGAAACGGAGTACCACTCCGTTTTACTTGTTCCCCTCCCACCCCGCATGAAAAAAATAGCGAAGCTCCTAGTTGCCAACCGCGGCGAAATTGCCCTGCGCGTGCTGCGCTCAGCCAAGGAAATGGGCATTGCCACCGTGGCCATCTACTCGGAGGCCGACCGCCTCTCGCCCCACGTGCGCTACGCCGACGAGGCCGTGTGCGTGGGCCCGCCCGCCTCGAAGGATAGTTACCTGCGGGGCGATAAAATCATTGAACTCTGCCACGAACTGGGCGTCGATGCCATTCACCCCGGCTACGGCTTTTTGAGCGAGAATGCCGGCTTTGCCCGCGCCGTGCGCGAGGCGGGGCTCATTTTCGTGGGCCCCTCGCCCGAGGCCATGGAAATGATGGGCGACAAGCTCTCGGCCAAACAGGCGGTGAAGGCCTATGGCATTCCGCTGGTACCGGGCACCGATGAGGCCATTGCCGACGTGGAGGCGGCCAAAGTCATTGCCAAGGAAGTGGGCTTTCCCATTCTTATCAAGGCTTCGGCCGGCGGCGGCGGCAAGGGCATGCGCCTGGTGCACGCCGTGGAGGAGTTTGAGGAGCAGATGCAACTGGCCATTAACGAGGCCGTGTCGGCTTTTGGCGACGGGGCGGTGTTCATTGAGAAATTCGTGACCGGGCCGCGCCACATTGAAATACAAGTACTTGGTGATGAGCACGGTAACATTGTGCACCTGTTTGAGCGCGAGTGCTCTATCCAGCGCCGCCACCAGAAGGTGATTGAGGAAGCGCCGTCGTCGGTGCTTACGCCGGAGCTGCGCGCCGAAATGGGCCGCTGCGCCGTGGACGTGGCCCGCGCCTGCCAGTACGCGGGGGCCGGCACCGTAGAGTTTTTGCTTGACGACCAGCACCGCTTCTACTTCCTGGAAATGAACACGCGCTTGCAAGTGGAACACCCAGTAACTGAGCAGATTACGGGCCTCGACCTGGTGAAGGAGCAAATTCGCGTAGCCGAGGGCCACCCCCTGCCCTTCGGCCAGGACGACCTCACCATTACGGGCCACGCCCTGGAGCTGCGCGTGTACGCCGAAGACCCGCAGAACAACTTCCTGCCCGACATCGGCCGCCTTAGCACCTACGTGCGCCCCCAGGGCCCCGGCGTGCGCGTGGACGATGGCTTTGAGCAGGGCATGGACATCCCGATTTACTACGACCCCATGATTGCCAAGCTGGTAACCACCGGGGCCACCCGTGAGGAAGCCATCGAGCGGATGCTGCGCGCCATCGAGGAGTTTCAGATTACGGGCATCGAAACCACGCTGCCCTTCGGCACCTTCGTGCTCCGGCACCCGGCGTTCGTGAGCGGCAACTTCGACACCAATTTTGTGCGCGACCACTTCAGCGCCGCCGTGCTGGCTCCCACCACGCCCGACGAAGGCAGCGCGCAGGTAGCCGCCGCCCTGGTAGCCATGCTGCTGAGTGAGAAGAAACCGGCCACCGCCGTGGTAGCTGGGGAAACTGTTGGCGCAACGGGCTCAGCGTGGCGGCGCAACCGGCTGGGGGTAGGGTAACTAGCTTCAATCAGTATTTCACCTTATGCCGCTCAACCCAGCTTTTGCTTCTTTAAAAGAGGACTTTTTCTCGGATGACTCAAAAGTAGCGATAGCTGCTACCGACAAGTTTGGTGAGCTTGGCGGGCAGGAAGCGCTTGATTTTTTAATCTCTGTTTTAGAAAGCTCAGACGTCTGGCAGCGTAATAATGCGGCGCTAGCATTGCACGATATTGCTGATAATCAGGCGCTAGAGCCTTTATTTCAAGCCATTCAAAATCCATTAAATGTAAACCACAGAGGCACAATGGTTTATGCGCTGGAAACGTTAGACTGCTCGCAAAAGCTACCCGAACTATTTGACCTGCTGTTTTATGGGAACGCTGAAGTGAAGATGGGCGCATCAACTGTGTTAGATGAGCAAATTTTTGAATTCTCAACGGATGACCTGCACATCATTCAAAGCAAGTGGGACGATTTGCAGCAACATCCCAAAAAATGCCCTGACTTTGAAGCCAGCAAAGAGAAAATTCAGCACTTTGTGGAGGGATTTGTCAGCTATTTATCATCCTAATTGCATACCAGCTGCTACCCCATGAAAACGCAAGACCTTAATCCAAAGGCTGATGAGCTTAGCCAAAAACCGACCGGCAAATTTGTTCCGAAGCGGCATTCTTAGCGGAGAAAAACCGTCGGTTTCAGGAGGTATTCGGTAAGGTTGATTGGGAGAAAGCAAAAAAAGAAGGGCTTATTTCCTAAACGACTGGTAATGCGGGTGTAACTAGCAAAGCCTAGCCAGCGTGTGACTCGCGCTGGCTAGGCTTTGCTGTTCCTCTTCTCTCCCACCCACCGCCACCCCATGACGCTCCTCATTATTCTGCTGGCAGTGCTGGCGCTTATCGCCCTCATTAGCTGGGGAAAAGTGAACGCGTTTCTGGCGTTTTTGCTGGTGACCATTCCGGCGGGGCTGGCGCTGGGGCTAGCACCGGCGCGGGTGATGGCGGCCGTGCAGCAGGGCCTCGGCGATACGCTGGGCTCGGTGGCGCTGGTGGTGGTGCTGGGGGCCATGCTGGGCAAGCTGGTGGCCGACAGCGGGGCCGCCCAGCAGATTGCGGCCACGCTCATCAACGCCTTCGGTACCAAGCACATCCAGTGGACGCTGATGGTGACGGGCTTCATCGTGGGCATTCCGCTATTTTACAACGTGGGGTTTTTGCTGATGCTGCCGCTGATATTTTCGGTGGTGTACCAGTACCGGCTGCCGGCCGTGTACGTGGGCCTGCCGATGCTGGCGGCGCTGTCGGTGCTGCACGGCTTTTTGCCGCCGCACCCCTCGCCCACGGCGCTGGTGGTGCAGTTTCACGCCGACATGGGCCGCACATTTTTGTACGGGCTGCTGGTGGCGGTGCCGGCCATCATCATTGCCGGGCCGCTATATACGCGCACGCTCAAGGGCATTGTGTCGCAGCCGCTGGCCACGTTCGTGGCCGAGCCGGTGCCGGCTGGCGCGCTGCCGGGGCGGCTCAATAGCTTTTTGTCGTCGCTGCTGCCGGTGCTGGTGCTGGGCGTGGTGCTGGGGCTGCGGGCGGTGCTGCCAGCTAGCGGGCCGCTGGCCCCGGCCCTCAGCTTTTTGGCCGACCCCGGCGTGGTGATGCTGCTGTCGCTGGTGGTGGCCACGTTCAGCCTAGGTACCAGCCTGGGCAAGAGCCGGGCGGTAATTATGGAGGCCTACGCCGCCGCCGTGCGCGACGTGGCCCCCATCCTGCTCATCATTGGTGGGGCGGGCGCGCTCAAGGAAGTGCTGGTGGCCAGCGGAGCCAGCAGCCAGATTGCGGCCGGCCTGAGCCATACCGGGCTGCCGCCGCTGGTGCTTGGCTGGCTTATTGCGGGCATTATTCGGGTGTGCCTGGGCTCGGCTACGGTGGCGGGCCTCACGGCGGCGGGCATTATGCTGCCCACCATGGCCCACTCGCCCGCCGACCCTAACCTGATGGTGTTGGCCATTGGGGCGGGCAGCCTGCTGTTTTCGCACTTCAACGACGGCGGCTTTTGGCTGTTTAAAGAGTATTTTAACCTGTCTATTAAGGACACGCTGCGCTCGTGGTCAGCCATGGAAACCATTGTGTCGGTAGTGGGCCTGCTGGGCGTGCTCCTGCTCGACTGGGTGCTACCGCTGCTGGGGTAGCCAGGGCTAGAATCAGGCTGGGCTAACTATTCCAGAAAATGGAATAAACTTTTACTTTCTAGAATTTGCCTTGTATCTTTAAACGTGGTAATTATTTCCCAAAAACCGCTGCGTGAATTTTGGGAGAAACACATGGACGCCCGCGAAGCATTGAGTGCTTGGTACACCTTTGTGAATGAATGCAACTGGGGCCGCCACGCCGAAGTGATACGTAATTTCAACACTGCTGATTACGTAGCCGACGGGAGGTACGTATTCAACATTCGGGGCAACAACTACCGGGTGGTGGCACGCATTCACTTTGCTAGCCGTACGGTGTTTATTCGGTTTGTAGGTACGCACGCACAGTATGGCAAAATCAATGCGGCGACCATCTAGCCCGCACTTATCCGCTCATTATGACTATTCTATCCGAAACTGACTACCAGCAGGCATTGAGCGCTTTTGAGCAGCTACTCGACCACGCGCCGGCCGATGCGGCGGCAATTACTGTGCTCCGCGATGCCATTACCGCTTATGAACAGGCGCAGGGCTACAGCCTTCCAGCCCCTCAAACGCTCGTGGGCCGGCTGGAATTAGAGATGTACCGCCGCCACCTAAACAAGAAGAAGCTGGCGGAGCTCCTGGAGATTTCGGCTTCCCGCTTGAGCGACGTGTTTCAGGGCCGCCGCATCAACCTGGATTTGGCGAAGCGCCTGCATCAGAAGCTAGGTATTCCGGGCGATTTCATTTTGGAAACGGCGTAGCCCGACACACCAACGTGCGGCGGGTAAGTGCCAGCACTACTACCCTATCAGAAGCTGGCTCAGGGCCTTTTCACGGGTCGGACAACTGTTGCCCTATGCTTTACTTGGTACGCGACCACTTATTTCCGGTGCTCGTTTTTCTGCACGCGCTGCTGGCGGGGGCACCGCCACGCGACGGCCACGGGCGCTTTGCGCGGCTGGGTGGGCGCTACGCCGTGACGCGACTGGTACAATTGCCCGCGCCCATCGCCGAAAGCTCGGGGCTGGCCCGGGGCGACTCGGCCGGGCTGGTGTGGACCCACGGCGACGGGGGCACGGCGGCCACGCTGTACCTGGCGGGGCGCGGTGGCCGCCTGCGCTGCTCGCCAACAACGACTGGGAGGAGCTAACCCGTGACCCCGCCGGGCGCTTTTACATAGG
Source organism: Hymenobacter arcticus (assembly GCF_054779975.1). NCBI lineage: Bacteria > Pseudomonadati > Bacteroidota > Cytophagia > Cytophagales > Hymenobacteraceae > Hymenobacter > Hymenobacter arcticus. Next base: position 311,418 of record NZ_BAAGXF010000003.1, on the reverse strand, counting down.
CGACTTTGGCAACAACCACAACGACCGGCGCGACCTGGCCATCTACCGCGTCACGCCGGGCGCGGGCCCGCTCTGCGTCGATACCATTGCCTTTCGCTACCCCGACCAAGCTGCCTTTCCGCCTCCGCCCGCTCGGCGGCACTTCGACTGTGAGGCGATGTTTTTTACAACGACACGCTGCACCTGTTTACCAAGGACCGCAGCCGGGCGCACTGCACACGCTATTACGTGGTGCCCGCGCGGCCCGGCCACCACGTGGCCACGCTGCGCGATAGCCTGCGCCTCGGCACGCTTGTGACGGGCGCGGCCCTACGGCCTGATGGCCAGGCCGTGGCGCTGCTCGGCTACGGGGCCATGTTTTTGTTTGGGGGGCCGCCCAGCGCCCGGCTTTTTCACCAGCCGAAAAGCTACCGCCGGCTACCCGGCACGGGTCAGGCCGGAAGCGTCGTTTTTCTGGCTGGCCAAGATTTACTGCTTGGCAATGAGCGGGGCTGGCTGTTTCGGGCAGCGTACCGACCTAAGCAGAACTTACCTAAGCCGGCAAGGAAAAAATGAGTTTACTTATTTATGCCCTACGCAAAAAGCCTTTTTAGCCCCAGCGGGGCGACAGGTCACTAGCAACTTGTAGAAGAACAGGCCAGCCCCAGCAGGGCGACACGCAGAGAGCAAATAGTAGCGTGTCGCCCCACTGGGGCTAAAAAAATTCTTTGCGAAGTGTTTATAATTATTTATAAATCAATTACTTACAACTATTCCACTTCGCCCTGACGCGACGACTCGCGCACGAACAGCTCGGGTTGCAGCACCACCTGGCGTTGGGTAAAGGGCGCGTCGGGCGCGGCGGCCAGCTCCAGAAACAGGCGCACGGCGGCCTGGCCCATTTCCTCGCAGCGCTGGTCTACGGAGGTGAGCTGCGGCTCGGTGATGGCCGTGAAGCCCTCGTTGCTGAAGCCGGCCAGGGCAACGTCTTGCGGCACGCGAATACGCTGACCTTTAAGTACTTGTAGAGCACCCAAGATGGCCGAGTCGCCGGCCGCAAACACGGCGTCCACGGGATTGGGCAGGGCCAGCAGCTGGCGCATGGCGTGGGCCCCATCCTCAGTGGTCATGTCGGAGGTGATAATCAGGGTTTCGTCGGGGGCGATGCCGTAGGCGGCCAGCGCGTCGAGGTAGCCCTGGCGGCGGTGCTGGTAGATGTTGAGGTGCGGCGGGCCCGAGAGGTGCGCAATGCGGCGGCAGCCCTGCTCCAGCAGGTGGCGCGTGGCCTGGAATGCGCCCTCGCGGTCGTTGAGCACCACGGAGTTGACCAGCTCGGTGGCCGGGGTGCGGTCAAAAAACACCAGCGGCACGCCCCGGCTGCGCACCTTGTCGAAGTGGTGGTAATCGAGGGTATTGCGAGCCACCGACACCAGCACGCCGGCCACTTGGGCGTTGAGCAGCGTTTCGACGTTGCGGCGCTCCAGCTGCACGTCTTCGTGCGACTGGCACACGATAACGCTGAAGCCGGCCTTGCTGGCCGCCTGCTCAATGCCCTGAATAACAGAGGGAAAGAACTTGCCTTCGATGTAGGGCACCACCACGCCCAGCAGCCGGCTCTGGCCTTTGCGCAGGGCGGCGGCGAGGTGGTTGGGCTGGTAATTGAGCTTCTTGGCCAGCTTGAGCACGCGCTGCTTGGTGGCGGCCCCAATGCTGTGGTGGTCGCTGAGCGCACGCGAAACGGTGGTCATGGATACGCCTAGCTCGCGAGCCAGGTCGGCCATCGAAACGGCAGCGGGAGAAGCGCCGGGCGCTTGCTTTTTCGGGGAATTCATGGAGAGAGCGACATCAGCCAGCTGCGCTAAAAATGCGGACGGGCACTGCTGACAAATTTAGGGGAATTTCCAGAAGGCCCTTCGCAATAGGACCGATTGATGGAAACCAGGTGCAAAATACGGTGCCACCCCGAATACCTGAGCGGACTATACACAAACGTTTGTGTAGGTACGGTAATGCGGACGATAATGCAATGGCAAGCAATTAGGTAATTGAAATAAAGTTGTTATTAACCCTAGCCAATGAAAGCTTCCTACTGAAGTTTGCTAAATATTTCCGTACTTGCCAGCGGTTTACACAATCGATTATGTAAACTAACCTCAGGCATGAAAAACCTCCTGCTTGCGGCGTTGCTGGCTACCGGCCAGCAGCTCGCAGCCCAATCCCTCCCACCCGCCATCCCCATCCACGACCCGGTGCTGACGCGCCAAAACGGGACGTATTACCTGTTTGGCACTGGCAACGGCATCACCGTGTGGTCGTCGAAAGACCGGCTGACCTGGACGCCCGAGAAGCCCGTGTTTGCCACGCCGCCGGCCTGGGCCCAGCACGACGTGCCGGGCTTTAAGGAGCACATTTGGGCGCCCGACATTTCGTATGCCAACGGGCAGTACAGCCTATTCTACTCAGTTTCGACCTTCGGCAAAAACCGCTCGGCCATTGGGCTGGCCACCAACAAAACCCTCGACCCCAAATCGGCTGATTTTAAGTGGGTTGACCACGGGGCCGTGATAGAATCGGTGCCCGGCCGCGACCTGTGGAACGCCATCGACCCCAACCTCGTCCGCGATGAGCAGGGCACGCCTTGGCTGGCCTTCGGCTCGTTTTGGAATGGTCTCAAGCTGGTGCAGCTGCGGCCCGACCTTGGCGGACCGGCCGAGCCCGCGCAGTGGCGCACGCTGGCGCGCCGCCCGCGCAACGCCGCCCTCACCGACTCGCTGCCCGGCGACGGGGCCATTGAGGGGCCGTTCATTTTCCGGCACGGCGAGTATTACTACCTCTTTGCCTCGTTTGACTACTGCTGCCGGGGGCCGCAGAGCACCTATAAGATGGTAGTGGGCCGCGCCCGCACCGTTACGGGCCCCTACCTCGACCAGGCCGGCACGCCCATGGAGCAGGGCGGCGGCACGCTCGTGCTGCAAGGCGACGCCAACTGGTTTGGGGTGGGCCACAACGCCGTGGCCACCTTCGACAAGATTGATTACCTGATATTTCACGGTTACGACGCCCACGATAAGGGCCGGCCCAAGCTGCGCATCGAGCCGCTGGCCTGGAGCCCCAGCGGCTGGCCCACCGTGGCCGCCAAGCCCTAGTCGCCGGCCCGCAGCCCAACCCTAGGCCCGCCCCAACTGTTGGTTTGTACGTAGTACCTATGTGGCCGGGTCTTGCTTTATCGACCCAGGCCACCCGCCTACTTTTTCACCCAAGTTTCTTTGCCATGAATCCGTTAGTTGACATTCGCCGCCTCGACCAAAGCCTGTGGCTTGACTTTATCAGCCGTAAAGTGCTGCAAAACGGCGAGTTGAAGCGCCGCATCGACGAAGACGCCCTGCGCGGCGTAACGTCGAACCCCGCTATTTTTGAGAAAGCCATCGGCGGCAGCGCTGACTATGACGACACCATCAAGGCCCAGGCCGAGCAGGGCAAATCGGCCGACGATATTTACATGGGCCTGGCCGTGGCCGATGTGCAGGCCGCCTGCGATTTGTTTAAGGAGCTGTATGACAGCCACGACAACTCCAGCGATGGCTACGTGAGCTTGGAAGTATCACCCAAGCTGGCCCACGACACCGAAGGCACCATCGCCGAAGGCCGCCAGCTGTGGCAGGCCGTGAGCCGCCCCAACGTGATGATAAAAGTGCCCGCCACGCTGGAGGGCCTGCCTGCCATCCGCACGCTCATCTCGGAAGGCGTTAACATCAACGTGACGCTGATTTTTGGGCTCGACCGTTACAAGGCTGTGACCGAAGCTTTCATTGCCGGCCTCGAAGACCGGGTGAAAGCCGGCCACTCGCTGGAGCGCATCGACTCGGTAGCTAGCTTCTTCCTAAGCCGCATCGACGTGCTGATTGACCCGCAGCTGGACAAAATTGTGGCCGCCGGTGGCGACCAGGCGCAGTTGGCGGAGCCGCTGATTGGCGAAGTGGCCATTGCCAGCGCCAAGGTGGCGTACCAAATGTATAAGGAGATTTTTGCCGGCGTGCGCTGGCAGGCTCTGGCCGATAAAGGTGCCAATACCCAGCGCTTGCTGTGGGCCAGCACCGGCAACAAAAACCCCAAGTACGACGACCTGAAATACGTAGAAAGCCTCATCGGCCCAAAAACGGTGGACACGGTGCCCGTCGAGACGATGGATATTTTCAAGGAGCGCGGCAAGCCCGCCGACACGCTGGAGCAAGGCCTCGAACAGGCTCAGGCCGTGCTGCGCGACCTGTCCAAGGTGGGCATCGACCTTGATGCGCAAACGGCCCAGCTGGAGAAAGAAGGCGTGCAGAAGTTCATTGAGCCCTTCGGCAAGCTGATGGACTCGGTGGAGAAAAAGCGCCAGCAGGCCGTAGATGGCGCTAAGCAGCCCGCGTAACTGCTAAGCGCATCACTGCCTAAAAACAGAACGTCATGCTGAGCTTGCCGAAGCATCTCTACCGCATCGTTGGATTAGTAACCCTAGCGGCGTGGTAGAGATGCTTCGGCAAGCTCAGCATGACGTTCTGTTTTTTTACATAAAACTCTAATTGTCAATCAATTAACTCGGCTTAATGAGAATTCTCTTTACCCAACTGGCGGCGGGCCTGAGCCTACTGCTGGCCGCAGGCCCGGCGCGGGCTCAAGCACCCGCCCCGGCCCCCGGCGGCAACCCCATTATCAAAAACAAGTTTACCGCCGACCCGGCGGCGATGGTGCAGGGTGGCACGGTGTACCTCTACACCGGCCACGACGAGGCGCCCGCCCCGCAGGAGCGCTACGTGATGCACGAGTGGCTATGCTTCTCCTCCACCGACATGGTGAACTGGACGGAGCACCCATCGCCGCTGAAAGTCAGTGACTTTGCCTGGGCCAAGGACGATGCCTGGGCTTCGCAGGTGATTGCGCGCAACGGCAAGTTTTACTGGTACGCGGCGGTGGAGCACGGCAGCATTCCGGGCAAGGCTATTGGGGTGGCGGTGGCCGACAACCCCACGGGGCCGTTTAAGGATGCGCGGGGTTCGGCGCTGATTACCAATGACATGACGGAGAGCAAAATCTCCTGGGACGACATTGACCCCACCGTCATTATCGACAAAAAAGGCCAGGCTTACCTATTTTGGGGCAACACCGTGTGCCGCTACGCCAAGCTCAAGGCCAACATGACCGAGCTGGATGGCCCCATCCAGACTGTGGCCGGGCTGCCGCGCTTCACCGAAGCGCCCTGGGTGCACGAGCACAACGGCTGGTATTACCTGAGCTTTGCCACCGAGTTTCCGGAGAAAATAGCCTACGCCATGAGCCGCAGCCTGGACGGTCCTTGGGAGTACAAGGGGCTGCTCAACGAGCTGGCCGGCAACTCCAACACCAACCACCAGGCCATTATCGACTTCAAGGGCAAGTCGTATTTCATCTACCACAACGGGGGGATAAACACGGCTGGCAGCAGCTTCCGGCGCTCGGTATGCATTGATTACCTGAACTATAACAAAGACGGTACCATCCAGCGCGTGCAAATGACGAGCGAGGGCGTTCGCCCGGCCAAGTAATCCGTATAAGGCGCTTTGCCCGCTCTTTCCAGCCCACCCACTCCTACCTGGCCGCCCGGCCGGGTGGGCCGGGGTGGGTTTTTTGGTGGGTAAAACCGGCGGGCGGCGGTAATTTTGAGGGGGCGCAGGCCCGCATGATGTAAAGTTTTATGACAGCAACAACGAAGAGCCGGGTGGCGGTGAGCGCCTTCTTTTTCTTGCCCGGCCTGTGCTTTGCCAGTTGGGCCTCGCGCATCCCCGACATCAGCGCCAAGCTGGGGATGAACTCGGGGCAGCTGGGCCAATTGCTGCTGGCCATTCCGGTGGGCTCGCTGATTGCGCTGCCGCTGGCCGGCTGGCTGGTATCGAACTGGGGCAGCCGGCGCACGCTGCTGCTGGCGGCGGTGCTCTACGCCTGCTTTTTGCCGCTGCTGGGTTGGGCCGGCAGCTTCTGGACGCTGGCCCCGGCGCTGGCGCTGTTTGGCTTCGCGGGCAACATGCTGAACATCTCGGTGAATACGCAAGCCATTGGCGTACAGCAGTTTTACGGCAAGCCCATCATGGGCAGCTTTCATGGGCTGTGGAGCCTGGCGGGCTTTTTGGGCGGGACGCTGGGCACGGCGCTCATTGGCTGGCACCGGCCGCCGCTCCAGCACTTTTTGGTGGTGCTGGTGCTGTGCCTGGCTCTGGCGGCCTGGGCGCACGGCAATACGCTGCGCCGCGACGTGGGCAAAACTGACGACAGTGGCCCCGGCTTCAGCCTACGTCACCCCGACCCCTATCTGCTGCGTATCGGCCTCATCGCCTTCTGTGGCATGATGAGCGAGGGGGCCATGTTTGACTGGGCGGGGGTGTATTTCCAGCAAGTGGTGCGGCCCGACGCGGCGCTGGTTACGGCCGGCTACGTGGCCTGCATGAGCACCATGGCGCTGGGCCGATTCCTGTCGGACTATTTCACCCACCGCTTCGGCACGGTGCGGATGCTACAAATCAGCAGTGCGCTCATTGTCAGTGGCTTGATACTAGCCGTGGGCTTCCCGTACCTGGTGCCGGCGGTGGGCGGCTTCTTGCTGATTGGCTTCGGCATTGCCTCGGTAGTGCCACTCTCGTACAGCTCGGCGGGGCGGGCCACGTCGGTGTCGCCGGGCGTAGCGCTGGCGCTGGTGTCCACCATCGGCTTTCTGGGCTTTTTGCTGGGGCCGCCGCTCATTGGCTTTCTGGCGCAGCTTTTCTCGTTGCGCACGGCCTTCGGGCTGGTGGCCATCGTGGCTACGGGTATTGGCGTGCTGGCTTCATTGCCTAATCCGGTGCCGGTGGCAGCCGGCCAGGTCGAGCCGGTGGCGTAATTAACAAGGAATTCTGAGTAGCGCGTTGTTGTGATAGCTAACCCAAGCGGCGGACCAGCGCGCCGCCCAGGCAAGCTTCCTCTTGCGGGGCCGCTTGGCCGGTCCGCCGGCGCAAGCCGGCCGACCGATTGTCGTTGACCGGCGCGGGCTGCGCAACGACAACCGGTCGGCCGGCTCGCGCCGGCGGACTGGGGCGCATGGCGCGCCACTTGGGTTAGCTACCGTAACAACGCATTACTACTGCTGCGCTAGAGCGCCGGGCGCTGGGACGCGGCCACCGACTTGATTTTTAGTACGCTGGTTTTCAGGCCGGGCGCGGTGGCCGTGAGCGTGATGTCGCCCGCCTGCTGCGTGGATTGCACCAGCACCTGGGCCAGGCCGTTGAAGGTTTTGCGCTGCCAGGCCGGGGCCGGGGTACGCACCTGAATGGTACCGGGCAGGGTGTTGAGCACGTCCCAGGGCTTGTTTTTGACTAAGGGCGTGGCCACGAACACAATGCTGTTTTTGCCGGGTTTCAGCAGCGAGGCGTCCAGGAGCAAACCGTTTTTGACGGCCTGCTCGCCCGTCAGGTTTTGGGCAATGGCGCGGCCGTTGACGTAGATGGTCTGCTCGCGGCCGATGGGCTGGTAAAACAGCGTCACCTGCGCGCCGGCCGAGGTTGGCGGCAGCTCGAAGGTGCCCCGCGTCACGTAGTACTTGGCGGTGGGGGCCAACTGCGCGGCATCGTATTGGCGGGCGGTGAAGGCGGGTGCCCAGCCGGCATCGTTGAAATCGGCGGCGGTTTCCGGGCCGCTGGTCAGGCTGGTGGCGGCGCGCTCCTTTAGGTTTTCAATCTGAATAACGCTGATTTTATCGATGTAGCGGTCGGGCTCCAGGGAAGTGGGGTCGCCGTTGCCTACCCCGATGATGCGGCCGGGGCCACTCAAGCTAAAGGTGACTTCCTGGTTGGCGGTGGGCACCGGGCGGTTGTTCTTATCGGTGAGCTGCACCGTAATCACGGCCAGGTCTTCGCGGGTGGCCTGCAACGCTGGCTTGCTGGGGAGCAGCTGAATGCTGGCGGCCGCGGCGGTAGTGCGCACCACGTCGGTGGCAATGCGCTGGCCGTGGCGGTAGCCCACGGCCTCCAGGGTGCCGGGCGCGTAGGGCACCTGCCATTCGAGGTGCCCGTTTTTAGGCATCGCCTTGCGGCCCTGGCTTTTCTTGTTGAGGAACAGCTCCACTTCGTCGCAATTGCTGTAGGACCACACGGCAATGGGCTGGCCTTCGCGGCCGGGCCAGTTCCAGTGGGGCAGCAGGTGCAGCGTGGTTTGGGTGGTCCACCACGCTTTCAGGTACCACACGTTGTCTTTGGGGAAGCCGCACAAGTCCATCATGCCGAAATACGAGGTGATGGACGGCCAGCCGAACGGCGTGGGCTCGCCCCGGTAGTCGAAGCCCGTCCAGATGAACATGCCCGCCAGGTAGGGCCGCGCCGCGTAGTGCTGCCAGCCGCCCTCAATGCTGTAAAACCTGGGGTTGGGTTTCTGGTCGTAGGCCGCCGCGTAGTGCCGGGCGCTGTCGCGCACGTAAATGCCGCGGGTGGCGTGGGTCGAGCCCTCCTCGGTGCCCCAGCTGGGCTGGTTCGGAAATTTGGCGTGTTGCGCGTCGGTATCACCCTGGCCAATGTAGTTGAAGCCCATCACGTCGATAACCGTGGAGGTGCCCTGGCCCCAGCCCCCGCTCACGGCCACCGTAATGGCCCGCGTCGAGTCCACGGTTTTGGCAAAGGCCTGCATGGTGGCCCCAATGCGGGCGCCCAGCACGTTGCTCTCGATGGCCCACTCCTCGTTGCCAATCGACCAGCTGATGACGCTCGGGTGGTTGCGGTCGCGCACTATCATTCGCCTCAGGTCGCCGAGGTTGGTCTGGGTGATGCCCATCATCCGGTTTTCGTCGATAACGAGCATGCCCAGCCGGTCGCAGGCGTCGAGCAGCTCGGGAGTGGGCGGGTTGTGCGAGGTGCGGTAGGCATTGCAGCCGAACGACTTCAGCTGCGCAATGCGCCAGTCCTGGAGGGCGTCGGGCAGGGCCGTGCCCACGCCCGCGTGGTCCTGGTGGTTGTTGGTACCCGTGATTTTTACGTGCTGGCCGTTGAGGAAGAAGCCCTCATTGGCATCGAAGCGAATGGTGCGCACCCCAAACCGGGTGCGGTACTCGTCCACCACCTGGCCGCCCTGCCGCACGCGCGTCACCAGGCTATAGAGGTAGGGCGACTCCAGCGACCACAAGTGGGCGGCGGCCACCGGAATGCGCACGCTGACGTCTTGCTGCCCCGCCCCGGCCAGGCGCACTTGGCTTACTGGGCTGGTAGCCACGGTTTTGCCCGCAGCATCTACTACATCTTGCACAATATCAACCGTTTGCGCAGTAGTGCCGCCATTCACGAGCGTAGTCTGCGCCGTGAGCGTGGCCGCGTTGCTGGTTAGCTGCGTGGTCACAAACGTGCCGTTGGGCGCTACGTGCACGGGGGCCGTTTTGGTCAGCCACACGTGCCGGTAGATGCCCGCGCCTTCGTAAAACCAGCCTTCTTCCAGCGTGGCATCTACGCGCACGGCAATCACATTGGGCTTGCCGTCGTAGTGCAGGTAGTCGGAAATGTCGTAGTGAAACCCCTGGTAGCCACTGGGTTCGGTGCCCAGGTAGTGCCCATTCACCCACACAATAGAGTTGCGAAACACCCCGTCGAAGTCGAGGCTGATGCGGCGGCCCAGGTCGCTGGCCGGCACCACAATCGACTTGCGGTACCAGCCCACGCTGGCATTCGGAAACGGCCGGCCGATGGCCTTGAAGCCGTGGCTGAAGCTGGCCTTTTCAGCAAACGGCTGCTCCACGGCCCAGTCGTGGGGCAGGTCGAGCTGGCGCCAGGCCCGGTCGTCGAAGTTGGCGGCGGCGGCCCCGTCGCCGTAGCCGGTTTTGGCCAGGTAAGAAAAGTAGCCCACTCCATTGCCAAAGTCCTGCGCGGAGTCGAAAGGATGGCCGTAGGCGAAGCGCCAGCCAAAATCCAGGAGCAGGTGCTCGCGGCCGGCCGGCGGTGCGGCCTGGCTGCGCGAAGGAATAACCGCGCCCAGCAACAGGAGCAGCGTGAGCAAATGACGAAGGCGCATGGGTGGGCGGAGAGTGGCACTTAGGAATGGGCACCTGTCGCAGCCAGCCGGTTTCTGCTGGGTGGGCTTACGTGCCCCACTCACCGCACCAGCGAGCCAGCAAAACTCCCCAGCGGCCAGCTACCATAGTCCCAAACAAAGCTAAACTGCCTTGGCAGCCCCCCCAGTCAGGGCACTCAATCTGACTAAAGTTTGCTGAAACAGTATCACAATGGCCGGTTAGGCAGCGGCCCCAGCGGGGGTCCAGGCACTGCGTGACCTAAGCGCCCGCTGGGGCCGCTGGCAACTGCTTCTTCCTAGAGCGGTTTCCAGGTCAGTGTAGAATGGAGTGGCACTCCGTTTGGCGTACGCGCAGAAACGGAGTGCCACTCCGTTCTACACTGACCTGTACACTAAATCGGAAACTGCTCTAAGGGGCTTAGGACTGCCCCTATTTCCCCACCGCCGCCTCGGCCACTGCGGGCTGGCTGAGCAGGTCAACACTGGTGAGCTTTTCGGGAAACCAGACGGTCATTTCGCCCTTGCCCCGGTTGGCCCAGGCGTAGTACGGGATGGCCGTGAGCGTGCGCGGCACCGTGCTCACCGACGTGCCATCGGCCGCAATCTGCACTATGGGCACGGTGGCCGTGAGCGTGGTTACGCCGTGCAACAGGCTGGGCTGATACGTAGCGGTGAAGGCCGTGCCCGTGGGCACCACAATGTTGCTAGCCTTGCCGTTATTATCTTGCCACTCAGCGCAATACATTACCGGGCCGCGCTGCAAGGCTACCTTGCCCAGGTCGTCTTTCACCAACGGGTTGGCGTGCACGCGGCGCACTTCCAGGGGCAGGCTTACCTCCACTACGTCGTGCTTGTGCCACTTGCGGCTGAGCACGGCGTAGCCGTTTTGCAGCGTGTAGGGCGTGGCCTTGCCGTTGACTTTGATGGTGGCCGCCTGCGCCGAAGGCTGCTCAAACGTGTACAAGCTCGACGGCATGGCCTCGTTGCGGGCCCAGCCGGGGATGCGCACCAGCAAGTCAAAATCGGCAGCCGACTTGACGGGGTCCACCGTGAATTTCAGGTCGCCATCCCAAGGGTAATTGGTTGACTGCGTGAGCTGAACCTGCTGCTTGTTGATAGTCAGCTGGGCCTTGCCACTCACGAACAAGTTGGCGTACAGGCTCCTACCCTTCTGGGCGTACACGTAGCCGGGCAGCGCGGGCATGAGGCGCGCCAGGTTGGTGGGGCAGCACGAGCACTCAAACCAGCCCGCCCGCGCCGGCTCGGTGTCGTGGTAGCTTTCCAGGCTTTTTATCTGCATGGCGTTGCTGTAGAAGAACGACTTGCCATCGAGGCCCACGCCCGAAATCAGGCCGTTGTAGAGCACTTTCTCCAGCACGTCGATGTATTTGGCGTCGCCGTGCAGCTGAAACATGCGCTCGTGCCAGAATACGTCGGCCACCGAGGCGCAGGTTTCGTTGTAGGCCGTGGCATTGGGCAGCTCGTAGTTGGCCCCAAAGCGTTCGCCGCCGGGCACCGCGCCGGTGCCGCCCGTTATGTAGAACTTCTTGGCTACCAAGTTATTCCAAATGGTATCGACGGCGGCCAGCATCTGCTTATCGCCAGTGAGGGCGGCTACGTCGGCCATAGCCGAGTATAGATATTCGGCGCGCACAGCGTGGCCTTCGGCTTCAGTTTGGGCCACCACCGGTTTGTCGTCCTGCCAGTACGAGCCGTTTTTCCAAGTATCGGGGCTCTTCGGGTCGTAGCCGGGGTAGTGGCCGCGCGCGTCGAGGAAGAACTTGGCCGTAGTCAGGTACTTAGCCTGGCCCGTGACGCGGTAGAGCTTCACCAGGCCCATCTCCACAATTTCGTGGCCGGGTGCCACGCTCCGCTTGCCAGGGCCGAAGACCGCGCACACCAGGTCGGCGTTTTTGAGGGCGATGTTGAGCAGCGTTTTCTTGCCCGTGGCTTCGTAGTGGGCCACCGCCGCCTCGTAGAGGTGGCCGGCGTTGTAGAGCTCGTGGCTGAGTTCGCGCTCCTTTTCCCAACGCTCCTTACCGGCCCAGGGGTGCGGATGGGCGGGGTCAATGGTGCGGGCCGTATAGAGGTAGCCATCAGGCTCTTGCGCCGCGCCCACTTTGGCAATCAACTCATCGAGGTAGGCCGACAGCTTGGCATCGGGGTACACGCTGAGCGAATACGACGCGCCTTCGATGGTCTTGTAAATGTCAGTGTCATCAAAAGGAAACACGGTGGCAAACTTGCCTGATTTGGCCGCGGCCATCTCAAAGTTCTTCACCCGATTCGTGCTTTCGCACCGCGCAAACGACGCCGGAATGGTCACGTCGGTGTTCGTTTTGAGGCGCGGTAGCCAGAAGCTATCCGTCAGCTTCACCTGCGTAAAGGGCACTGCCTGAATGGGATAGTCCAGCTGCTGGGCCTGCGTAGTAAGGCAGGCACCGAGGCCGAGCGCGAGCAGGAAAGGTTTGGTGGGAAACATAGTGGACTGTGTGAATTTTATGGTCTGTACCGCTGCGGGGGGCACCTCACCCCCCAACCCCCTCTCCAAAAAAGAGGGGAGCCGGATGTAAACGCACGTGCTCAATTACTAAAAATCGTCCGGCTTCCCCTCTTTTTTAGAAAGGAGGTCGGGGGTGAGGTTCACTCCGCGGTCAGCTCTAAAATGTGGCTAGTCAATTGCTTAGCTTCGCCATCACTCACCCGCACGCCCACCTTCTGGAGATAGTCACCGGAGTAGGTTTGGCCGTGGGCAGGCAGCTCGGATTTCTGGCCGGGCATGAGGTTGATTTCCGTAAGCTTGTAGCGCTTCGCCGGGTCAAGGCCTTGCAGCTTCACGGGCAGCACCGTTTCGTGGAAGCGGGTGTGCAGGTTGTAGCCGTAGAGCACGGCTTTTTGCTGATTATCAGCCACGTACATCAGCGACACCTGGTTGCCCTCGTAGGGCGAGCGCAGCTTGAACAGGTCGCCCTGCCAGATGACAGGGCTCAGGCGCTTGTAGTCCTTTACGGCCTGCTGGCTGAATTGCAACTCCTCAGGGGTCATCTTGCTCACCTCAATGTCGTAGCCGAGCTTGCCCATCATGGCCACGTCGGTGCGGAATTTCAGCGTTTGGCCCTTGTTCCAGTTAGTCACGTGGCTGGCCAACGTGTTGGAAGGAAAGAAGTTAAGGAATCCCCACTGGATGTACACCCGCTCAAAGGCGTCGGTGTCGTCGCTGGGCCAAAACTCGGTAAAGTACTTCAGCCCGCCGTAGTCGGCCCGCGCGCCGCCGCCCGAGCACAGCATCATGGGCGTGTGCGGATACTTCTGGCGCACGCGGTCGAGCACCCGGTACAGGCCGCGCACATAGTCCACGTAGAGGTGCGACTGGTCTTTGCCCAAGTGCTGCGAGTAGCCATTGGTAATCATGCGGTTACAGTCCCACTTGAGGTAGGCCGCACCCTGGCTCAGCTGCGCGTCCACGATGCCGTACACGAAGTCCTGCACCTTAGGGTTGGTGAGGTCGAGCACCAGCTGGTTGCGGTAGTAGTCTTCGGGGCGGTTGGGCAGCTTGAGCACCCAGTCGGGGTGTTTCTCATAGAGCTCGCTCTTAGGGTTCACCATTTCGGGCTCTATCCAGATGCCGAACTTGATGCCTTCCTTGGTGGCGGTTTGCACGAGGTGGCCCACGCCGTTGGGCAGCTTGGTCTTAGTGGGCTGCCAGTCGCCGAGGCCCTGGGTGTCATCCTTGCGCGGGTATTTGTTGCCAAACCAGCCGTCGTCGAGCAAGAATAAGTCGACGCCGAGCTTGGCCGCGTCGCCCATCAGGGCATCGAGCCTGGGCTCGTTGAAGTCGAAATACGTGGCCTCCCAGTTGTTGAGCAGCGTGAGGCGCGGCTGGGTGCCGTCGAGGATACCGCCCTGCTGGCGGGCCCAGCGGTGCAGGTTGCGCGAGGCCTGGCCCTTGCCCTGCGTACTATACGTAAAGATGAACTCGGGCGTGGTAAAGACCTGACCCGCAGGTAAGGTATACTCCGAAGCGTAGTGGTTGACGCCGGCCGACACGCGCAGGGCCTGCTCGTTATCCAGCTCAAAGGCCAGCCGGAAATTGCCGGTCCAGGCCAGGGTACCGGCCAGCACGTCGCCGGTGGTTTCGGTGGCCGGCTGGTCGGGCGCCAGAAAGAACGAGGGCGTCTGGTACCAGCCGGCGCGGGTGCCGAGCTTGGTGTCCAGCACTTTTACGCCGCTGGTGAGCTGGCTTTCCTGCTGCTGGCCTTCCTCGGCCCAGTCGCCGTGCAACTGGGTGAGATAGTACTTGTGAGCGTCGAAGTGCAGCATGGCCGAGGCGTATTTGGCCAGCACCACGGGCTTTTTTTCGTGGTGCACAATCTCGGTCCAGGTCTTAATCACGTCCTCGCGCTGGTAGGCCACAAAGTGCAGCTGCACCTCCACCGGGTACTGCGGGTCGCGCAGGCGGATGGTGGTCGTGGTTACGTCGTCGCTGGTTTTGGCGGTTTGCACGCCCACGAAGGCTAGCGCCAGGCCGGGGTTACCATCGGCGTGCACCACGCGCAGGGCGGGCTCGAAGAGGTTGTCGGTGCCGGCCGGGGCGTAGGCTTCGTGGCGCTGGGGCAGGCCCTGGTAGTCGGCCGCGGCGGCCAGCCGGGGGCCGAGGTAGGTTTGGTACAGCTTCTGATTTTTGCCCACGGCCAGCGCCAGGCTCACGTGCGTGGTTTCGACCACGATGGGCGCGGTGGGTGGGGCCTGGGCCAGGGTAGCAAGGGGCATGGCGAACAGTAAAAATCCGCGGAACGTACGAAAAACGGTCATTAGCAAAACGTAATCAAGCAGTTGAGTGGGCGCTCGCGCGAGCTACTTGCTGGCCTTGCGCGCCGACAAGCGGTAGAACCCCGCCCCGTGCTGCCGAATGTAGGGCGCAAACTGCTGCGCGAAAACGCCCACCTGCTGGCCCGTCCACAGGTCCTGCACCGTGGCGCCGGCCGCCATTCCCAGCTCCTGCATGGTCACGGGCACGCGCACCGAGTCGGCGGGGGCGGGCAGCAGGGGGCTTTTGGTGAACACCAGCGCCTGAAACGTGCCGCCAGTGTTTTGCCCCGCAGCGGCCTGGTCGAGCCCCACAGTGGCCTTAAAGCGGGTGTAGCCCGCCGGCAGGTCATACTCGATAAGAGAGTTGGCGTGGGTGCCAATGCCCGCCGTGTAGGTTTGGCCACCCACCCGCAGCGGGCCGCCGCTCACGCTTTTGTTCACCGTAGCCTGGCCCCAGCCGGCAGTGGCGCTTTTCCAAGATAACGTATTAAGGGCTAACATTTTATTATTACCGCCCGAGAGCATAGGATTGAGCCAATCGGCGTGGTCCCAGGCGGTGCCATCGCCGCCGCCGCGCACGCTGAGGTAGAGCTTTTGGGCACCCGTGATGTCCACATCGAGCGGGGCTTGCGGGGCCTGGCGATTGATGAGCGGGCTGGCCGCGGCGGCTGCGCTGGCGGGGGCCAGCTGCTGGTCCTGGGCGTTGAAGAGGGCCAGGAATTTGTCGCCCGTGGCGGGGTCGTCGGCCACCCAGCCCACGAGGTCGCCGCGCCGAAACAGCTGGCGGTTGTGGGTGCTTTGCTTGTTCACGGCCAGCACGCGCGGGTTGGTGAGCAGGGCCAGCGTGGCGGGCGTATTGCTGGGCAGGTCGCCGCCCATCATCAGCGGCGAGCGGAAGATGCTCCACAACGTCATGAGCGTGCGCTGCTCATCGGGGGTGAAGCGCGTTTGGCGGTCGTCGCCGCGCTCGGCCCGGATGCCCAGGCGGCCCAAGGGCAGCATGTCGGCGTCGGGCCAGGCGCCAGTGGTGATGAACGGGGCCCAGCGGGCGCACACGTCGAAGTGCTCCTTCAGCTGCTCCCAGCTGTCCCAGAAGTCGCCCACCGTGCGCCACATGTTGGCGTGCTGCTGGGCGTGCTGGGCGTCGGCAATCGGCGTTTCGCCCGGCGACATGCTAAACACGATTTT
Organism: Hymenobacter arcticus; assembly: GCF_054779975.1. NCBI lineage: Bacteria > Pseudomonadati > Bacteroidota > Cytophagia > Cytophagales > Hymenobacteraceae > Hymenobacter > Hymenobacter arcticus. Next base: position 295,410 of record NZ_BAAGXF010000003.1, on the reverse strand, counting down.
GCGCCCCGTGCGGTCAATGGCCTTACGAATCAGCTCAATCTCGCCCGCGTGGTAGGGCTCCGAGAGGTCGTCAATCTTCACTAAATCAACGCCCCAGCTCGCGTACAGCTCAAACAGCGAGTTGTAGTATTCCTGCGCGCCGGGCCGGGTGGGCACCACCGTGTACATGTCGTGCAGCCAGGCCGCCTGGCCGTCTTTGCTATAAATGTCGGCCGCCGTGAGTTTCGTGCCCTTGATGGGCAGCTTGCGCTGCACCGCAATCACGGGCACGCCGCGCATGAGGTGAATGCCGAATTTCAGGCCCTTGGCGTGCATGTAATCGGCTAGCGGCTTGAAGCCCTGGCCGCCCGCGGCGGAGGGAAACCGGTTGGGCGCGGGCACGAAGCGGCCGTACTGGTCGATGTTCCAGGCGGGGTCTTTCTCGTTGTAGCCGTGGGCCGTGTCGTTGCCCACGTACCAGCGAATATCTACCACTACGTACTCCCAACCACTGGTTTTCAAGTACTTGGCCATGTAGTCGGCGTTGGCCTTGGTTTCGGCTTCGGTCACGGTAGGACCGTAGCAGTCCCAGCTGTTCCAGCCCATGGGGGGCGTGGCGGCCCACTGGTGGAAGTCGGCTTTGGGGGCGGCTTTTTGGGCGAGGGCGGGCTGGGCAACCGCCAGCAGCAGCGCACTGCGCCTGAACAACTTAGGAAGGAACGACATCGGCAAGCTGAGCAGCAGGTTGCTCACGCATGAGGTGGGACAAAGACGCCCGCAAGGTAGCGCATCGATTGTTTAGTTCAGAGTTAAACCTATCTTGATTGGTAACGCCTCACTAAACAAATCCTAACTGCTTATTACAAATAACTTATTAACTGACAATAATTTAACCATAACTACTTCACCCGGTAATTGGCCGGTATTTTCAATACACCCATGCACAATCGTTTGTGTAAAATTCTTTCTTTATCAACAGATGGCCTATACCAGGCTGGGATAAGCACTATAAAAAAAGGGCAGCCTACCGATTGGCAGGCTACCCCTTTTTGATTAGCAGTGTTTGCTAAGCAGTTGCTTTACAGATGAATAGAAGAAATAACCAATATGACAGCCGGAGCTGGGCGGGCAGCCCTACCCTACTTCTTCTTGGCCCACACGGCCGTGCCGTTGCTGTCGAGGCCGGTGAGGATGATGGTAGCTTTCTTATTCTCCCAGTCGCGGCCCTTTTGCACGTACACCGGGGCGGTGGTGCCATTGCTGAAGCGCAGCGTGAGCAGCGGCGCGGCGTAGGTCCAGGTGTTGGCGGTGCTGTTGTTGAAGGTGCCGTCGGCGGCCAGCGTCAGCGGGGTGCTGTACTGGAAGTTAGGCGTGAGTTGTTCGTTGCCGTAGCCGGGTATCACAACGTAGTTGAGCGTAATTTGCTCCCAGGCCCCCGGCAGGTCGGCCGGAGGCACGAGGCCGTTGTCTTCGCCCGCGTAGCGCTCGGGCGACACCACCGGCCAGCCCGAAGGCGTCCAGAAAATCTTGCGCACGTGCAGGTCCATGTAGTACGAGTCGATGCCCGGCCGGCCCTGGTGGGCCATGTAATATTGGCCATTGCCATCATCAAACACGCCGCAGTGGGCCGTGCCCTGCCAGCCGCTGTGGCCATCGAACTGGTAGGGCGCCAAAATCATGGGGCCGTGGTCTTCGGCCAGGTTGATGTCGCGGCCCTTGAAATCGAGGAACGGCCCGGCGGGCGAGTCGGCCCGGCCCACGCGCACGTTGTACTTGGTTTGGAGCCAGTCGTAGGAAATGAACAGGTAGTACTTGCGCTGCTCCTTATTATAGATAATCTCGGGCCCCTCGATGTTGCCGTTGATTTGACCACCCGTGAAGCCGCGCTGCGCAATGCGAGGCCCGCGGTCGCCGGGAGTGGCGTTGAGGCCGGTAGCCGCGTCGAGCTTCACCATGTGAATGCCATCGAAGGCCGAGCCGTAGTACATATGGTGCTGGCCCTGCTGGTCGATGATAACGGTGGGGTCGATGCCATTGGTGATATCGGCCGACGAATTATCGGTGGTGACTACCAGGCCCTTCTCCGTCCAGGGCCCGGTGGGCGAAGCCGACGTAGCCAGCCCAATGGCACTAACCTTGAACGCATTGGAAGCCAACGAGTAATACAGGCGGTATTCGCTCCCCACCTTCAGCACGTAGGGCGCCCACAGCAGCTTGTTGGGGGTGGCCCCGCGCTGCGTAATATAGGCCACGCCCATGGCGGGCAGGCCCTTCAGGGCCCAACCCACGAACTCCCACTGCACCAGGTCTTTCGAGCGGCGCACCTGCAAGCCGGGCGTCAGCACGGCATCCGAAATGCCGTAGCCCACGTCGGTGCTGTACATATAATAGTAGCCATCATCGGCCTTGACAACGGCCGGGTCGTGCACGTTGTAGGGCCCCCACTGCGCCGAGGAGCTCAGCGCGGCCACGTTGCTGTAGGTGTCGGTGATGTTGTTAATATCGAACGCGGCCGGCGCGGGCGTAGGAACCGGCGTGGGCGTGGGGGTGGGCGTCGGCGTGACGGGCGTGGGGTCCTTTTTGCAGGAAGCTGCGCCGAGCAGCAAGGCCACCAGCAGGCTGCTCCAGCGCAGCGAAGTAGAGACGGGCTTTTTCATGGGAATTCTTATAGATAGAAAAAACTGAACCAGTGGCAGTTGGCACCAAAAAACCCAGCCACACGCTGCCAGGCAGCGGCGCATGGCTGGGCAATATTTTGGCTGTCAGTAACTTATTTCTTGCCGGCTACCCGCAGCACCGTGAAAGAGTTGGGGGCCAGTGTATAGGTGAGCGTGCTGCCTTTCACGGCGAAGGTCGATTCCTGGGGGGCGAGTTTTTTGGGCTCCGTCAGGCTGTTCTGGGTTTGCAGGTCGGCACTGGCCATCACCTGGGCGCGGCCGGTTTTGCCGAGGCTTTTGGCGCCGGCCAGGTTGATACTGACGGGGCGCGGGCTGCTGGAGTAGTTCACCAGCTTCACCACCACGTCGCCGGCGGTTGCGTCGGTTACGGCGCTGGCGAAGAGGTTGTCGGTGCCGTTTTTGGCACCGGCGGGCATGGTTACGGGCAGCACGTTGGTACCCTTGTTGAGGGCGTACATTTTCTGCACGTAGTAGCTCGGCGAGCCGTACGAGTTCAGGTTGTCAAACCAAATCATGTCGGGCGTCCACTGCCAGGCGTCCACGTTGGCGAAGAGCGGGGCGTAGCTCGCCATGCCCACCACATCGGCGTTGCGCTCCAGGCCGGTCATAAAGGCGGCCTCCGAAATGGCGCAGTCCCAGGTGTTTTTGTTGTCGGGGCTGCCGATGGCGATGCTCTGGGCGGCGTACTCGCCAGCGAAGATTTTGGGGCCGGTGCGAGGGTACTTGTCGTAGCGGTCGGCGTGCGCCCGGAACCAGTCGGCTTTGGCGTAGTAGTGCTCGTCCACGTACTCGGCCTTCAGCTCGCCGAGGCGCTTGCTAGCTTTGTCGAAGAGGTCACCGCCGGGGCTGGGGCCGGCGCTCGATACGATTTCAATCTTGGGGTATTTCGCCTTCACGGCCTTGGCAAACGGCTCGTAACGCTCCAGGTACTGGGGCCCCCACTGCTCGTTGCCGATGCCCAGCATCTTGAGGTTGAAGGGCGCCGGGTGGCCCATCGCCACGCGCTTGGCACCCCAGGGGCTGCTGGCCGGGCCGTTGGCAAATTCAATGAGGTCGAGCGCATCCTGGATGAAAATATCCAGCGAGGGGTCGCCGGTGTTGGCGGCCGCCGGGGCGTTGGGGCCGCCCTTGGTGGCACTGGCGGTACCCATTGGGGCCAACTCGCCCGAGTTGAACTGGCAGGCCATGCCCACGTTCAAAATCGGCAGCGGCTCAGCGCCAATGTCTTCCGAAAGCTGGAAATACTCGAAGAAGCCCAGACCAAACGACTGGTAATAATCGGGCGTCGAGCGGTGCTTAAACTCCATGTTCCAGCGGTTCACGAGCGGCGTGCGGGCCGCCACATCGCCGATGGTTTCCTTCCACTGGTAGCGCTCCGAGAGGGTACGGCCCTCTACAATGCAGCCCCCCGGAAAGCGCAGAAAGCCCGGCTTCATGTCCTTGAGCAGTTGCACCAAGTCGGTGCGCAGGCCGTTGGGCCGCTTGTTCCAGGTGTCCTTCGGAAACAGCGAAACCACGTCCAAATCCACCGTGCCGGTGCCGTTGAGCACCAGCTTGAGGTGGGCCTTATTCTGGGTGCCGGTGGCGCGCAGCACCACCGAGTATTGCTTCCACTCGTTGGTGAAGCCGCTCACGGCCACCTCACCCAACGCTTCGCCCTTCTCCCCTACCAGCTTGGCCATGAGGCCATTAATGCCCCCCGGGCCGCGCCGGGCGTAGAACGAGAGCGTGTATTCGCCCCCCTGCTTCACGCCCATGCCCCGGAAGCCTTCGTTCTCAATGCCAGCCTCGCCGGGCGCGCCGTTGCGGGTAGTCAGGCGCACGTAGTGCGAGTTACTGGCCGTGATGCCCTGCTCGTTGCGCACGCTGTAGGTGTCGAGGTTAGCCGCGCCTTGCAAAGCTTTCCAGCCAATGAGCCGGGCGTCGGTTTCGAACGACTTGTTCTTGACCAGCTCGGGGTACAAGCCGCCGTCGGCCGCAAAGTTGATGTCCTCAAAAAAGAGGCCGTACATGTTCTTGTTAACGGCCGCGCCGGGCTTGTTTACCTGCACGGTGAGGCTGGCCGGGGCCGCCGTTTGGGCGCTGGCAGCCAAGGGGCCGAGCAGCGTGAGGCCAGTAGCGAGGGCTGGTAAGTAGCGGGTGGGGATGAATTTCATAACAACGTTAAGTGATTGCAGATGAAGCTAATGGCCCTAAGTAAGGCGGTCATGCGGAACGCAGTGAAGCATCTCTACCGCTCCGTTCGGTTTACTCCAAAGAAGCGGTAGAGATGCTTCACTGCGTTCCGCATGACCGCCTTACTTAGGCAGCCGAAACCTTAGCCCCGGAAGGCTACCTCATTAAAACGCAGCTCGTTTTTGAACGTGCGCAGCTTGGTATCGGCATCGATGATAACGAACTCGATACCAGCCATTTCGGCAAAGTCTTCGAAGTATTCGCTGGTCAGGTTTTGGCTGTAGCCGGTGTGGTGGGCGCCGCCGGCGAGTATCCAGGCGGCCGCACCGGTGGCGAGGTCGGGCTTCACCTTCCAGAGCACGCGGGCCACGGGCAGGTGGGGCAGGTCTTGCTCGGGCAGCACGGCCTCTACTTCGTTCACAATCATGCGGAACCGGTTGCCCAGGTCGATGATGGTGGCGTTGAGGGCCGGGCCAGCGGGGCAGTTGAACACCAGACGCACCGGGTCTTCCTTGCCACCGATGCCGAGCGGGTGCACTTCGGCGCGCACCTTACCTTCGGCAATGCTGGGGCAAATTTCGAGCATGTGCGAGCCGAGTACCTGCTCGTTGCCGGGCGCAAAGTGGTAGGTATAATCCTCCATAAACGAGTTACCGCCGGGCAGGCCGGCGCCCATCACCTTCATGGCGCGCACCAGGGCCGAGGTTTTCCAGTCGCCCTCGCCGCCGAAACCGTAGCCATCGGCCATGAGGCGCTGGGTGGCGATGCCGGGCAGCTGCTTCATACCGTGCAAGTCCTCGAACGTGTCGGTGAAGCCCTTGGCGTTGCGGTCGGTGAGAAACTTGCGCATGCCTAGCTCAATGCGAGCCGCATCGCACAGGCTTTCGCGCTTCTCGCCACCTTCTTTCAGGTTGTCACCTAGCTCGTATTCAGCTTCGTAAGTGGCAACCAGCTCGGCAATCTGCGCGTCGGTCACTTCGTTGGTCACGGCTACCAGGTCGCCGATACCGTAGGTATTCACCTCGTAGCCAAACTTGATTTCGGCTTCTACTTTGTCGCCTTCCGTCACGGCTACGTAGCGCATGTTGTCGCCGAAGCGCACGAAATGCGCGCCCTGCCAGTCGGCCCAGGCGCAGGCCACGCGGCCCCAGATGCTGAGGCGCTCGTGCACATCAGCGCTCTGCCAGTGGCCCACTATCACCTTGCGATTGAGGCGCATACGGGCCCCGATGAAGCCAAACTCACGGTCGCCGTGCGCCGACTGGTTGGTGTTCATGAAGTCCATGTCGATGGCATCCCACGGAATGTCGCGGTTGAACTGCGTGTGCAGGTGGGCCAGCGGCTTCTGCAAGATTTTCAGGCCGTTAATCCACATTTTGGCCGGCGAGAAGGTGTGCATCCAGGCAATCAGGCCTACGCAGTTGGGCGTGGTGTTGGCCTCCTGCATCAGCTTGTAAATCTCGGCCGGGCCGGTGAGCACCGGCTTGTACACAATTTTAATGGGCAGCTTGGTGCCAAGCTCGGCGGCAATTTGCTGCGAGTGCTGGGCTACCTGCTCCAGGGTTTCGGGGCCGTAGAGGTGCTGGCTGCCCGTAATAAACCAGGCTTCGTAATTCGAAATATCAATCATGAGAGGGGGTGGTGTAGCGTGGACTCTGTGAGTCCGCGCGTAGGGGAGTGATTGGGCAAACGGCGCCACGCGCGGACTCGCAGAGTCCACGCTACAGCCTTACTGCCCGTAGTAGGAATTTGCGCCGTGCTTGCGCTCGTAGTGTTTTTTAATCAGGGCATCTTTGAGGCGCGCCACGCCGGGCTTCAGCGTGCAGCTGAGGTAGGCCAGGCGGGCCACTTCTTCGAGTACAGCGCTGTGGTACACGGCTTTTTCCACCGTTTTGCCCCAGGTGAAGGGCGCGTGGTTGCCCACGAGTATCATCTCCACCTCGGCGGGCGAGAGGCCGCGCTGCTTGAATTCGTTGATGATTTGCCAGCCGGTTTCGTGCTCGTAATCGCCGGCAATCAGCTCGTCGCTCATGGGCGGCGCGCAGGGCACGTCGGCGGTGAGGTGGTCGGCGTGCGTGGTGCCCAGGATAGGAATATCGAGCTGCGCTTGGGCCCAGGCTGTGGCGTAGGTGCTGTGCGTGTGCACGATACCACCAATATTGGTCCACTCCTTGAAGAGCAACGCATGAGTTTTGGTGTCGCTGCTGGGCCGCTTGGTGCCTTCCACCACGTTGCCTTCGAAGTCCACTATCACAATATCGTCCGCCTTCAGCGTGGCGTAGGGCACGCCGCTGGGCTTGATGGCAAACACGCTCCGCTCGCGGTCTACCACGCTGGCGTTGCCGAAGGTGAAGAGCACCAGCCCAAGGGCGGGCAATTGCATGTTGGCTTCGTAGCAGGTCTGTTTTAGGTCTTGGTACTGGCTCATGCGGTGGCGACGGCTTGCGTTTCGGTTTCAGCTACGGGCTCAGTTTGGCTCGCCGTAGCGCTTTCTACAAACTGGCCGAGGGCCTGGTATTGCTTATAGCGGGCGGCATAGTCGGCCACGCTGGCCGGGTTGGGCGTGTAGGTTTCGGCAAAGCCGCTGCCCAACGCTTTTTGCGAAGTGAGCACGTCGGGGTAAATGCCCGCCGCCACGGCCGCGTACATGGCCGCGCCCAGGGCCGGCGCCTGCTCTGACACCGCAATCTTGATAGGCCGGTCGAGCACGTCGGCCAGCGTCTGCATTACGAAGGCCGATTTCTTAGCCACGCCGCCGATGCCGATAACCTGCTTAATTGGAATGCCTTCACTTTCAAAGCGTTCCACAATCTGCTTCGAGCCGTAGCAAATGGCTTCGACCAGCGCCCGGAAAATCTGGGGCGCTGAGGTGCCCATGGTCAGGTTCATCAGCGCGCCTTTGAGGGCCTGGTTGGCATCGGGCGTGCGGCGGCCGTTCACCCAATCGAGGGCGATAACACTGCTTTCGGCGGGGTCTACTTCGGCGGCGGCCTGGGTGAGCTGGCGCAACAGGTTGTCGCTCAGCTCCTGGTGAAACAGGGCCAGCTGCTCGGCGCTCAGCACTTGCGAGTGCGCCAGCGTGGCGGCCTGTAAGGGCCACTCCAGCATCTGGCGGAACCAAGCCAGTAAGTCGCCAAACGCCGACTGCCCGGCCTCCAGGCCCACCATGCCGGGGATAACCGAGCCATCGACCTGCCCACAGATGCCGGCCACCAGGTGGTCACCTACTTCGGCAGTTGGGGCCACTACGATGTCGCAGGTGCTGGTGCCCATCACCTTCACCATCGAATAGGATTCTATCTCACCAGCCACGGCGCCGGCGTGGGCATCAAACGAGCCTACGGCAATTACTGTATTGGTAGTCAGGCCTAAGCGCTGGGCCCACTCTTCGGATAAATGCCCGGCTACTTCATCAGCCGTGTACGTTTCCGAGAACAATCGATTGCGTAAACCAGCCAGTTTTGGTTCGAGGTGGGTGAGAAACTCCTCGGGCGGCAGGCCGCCCCAGCTCGCATGCCACATGGCCTTGTGGCCGGCGGCGCAACGGCTGCGCTTGAACTCGGCCAGCGGCTGGCCGGTGAGGGTGAGCGTGAGCCAGTCGCAGTGCTCCATCCAGGAGTAGGCGGCTTTCGCCACGGCCTCATCCTGGCGGGTGATGTGCATGATTTTGGCCCAAAACCACTCCGACGAGTAGATGCCACCTTCGTATTTGGTGAAGTCCTCGCCGCCCCAGGTGCGGGCTTTGTGATTGATTTCGGCCGCTTCGGCCAGGGCCGTGTGGTCTTTCCAGAGCACAAACAGCGCGTTGGGATTTTCGGCAAACTCGGGCAGCATGCCCAGCAGCTGGCCCTGCTCGTTCACGGGGCCCGGCGTAGAGCCGGTAGTGTCGATGGCGAGGCCCAGAATCTGCTCGGCGGGCACCTTGGCAGCCACTTCGCGCACGGTGGCTTCGAGGCCTTCGAGGTGGTCGAGCGGGTGCTGGCGGAAGCGGTTTTTGGCCGGGTTACAGTACTGGCCCTGCTTCCAGCGGGGGTAATGATGCACGGCCTGCGCGACTTCGGCGCCCGTGCGGGCGTCTACGAGCAGCGCCCGCACCGAGTCGGTGCCATAGTCGAGGCCGATAACGTAGGCCGGGGATTGGGTTTGCACGATATAATCTGATTAACAGTTAATTAAATCATTTTTGAACTTAGCAAAACGTTTGTCATTGCGAGCGCAACGCAGTGGAGCGTGGCAATCGCACCAGCACGATACCCGCGCATCATCATTTTGGTATCGTTTTGATGCGATTGCCGCGCTCCACTGCGTTGCGCTCGCAATGACAAACGGAGGGACTTACTACTTCCGCACCCCAAACGTGTAGCTGGTGGTGGTGTGGTAGGTGGCGCCCGGTTTCAAAATCGTGCTCGGGAACTTCGCCTGGTTGGGCGAGTCGGGGAAGTGCTGGGTTTCGAGGCAGAAGCCCGCGTGCTTGCCGTACACTAAACCGTTTTTGCCGGTGAGCGAGCCATCGAGGAAGTTGCCGGTGTAGAACTGCACGCCGGGCTCGTCGGTAGATACTTCCATGGTGCGGCCGGTGGTGGGCTCGTACACGGTGGCGGCGCTGTGCTGGCCGGTGGCCTGGTTCAGCACCCAGTTGTGGTCGTAGCCGCCGGGCACCTGCGCAATGCGCTCGCCAATGGCGTGGGGAGTGGTGAAGTCGAAGGGCGTGCCTTTCACGGGCTTCAGCTCGCCGGTGGGGATGAGGTTGGCATCGACCACGGTGTAGCGGTCGGCCGGAATGGTTACCTGGTGGGCCAGCACGTCCTTGCTCGTGCCCAGGGCCAGGTTGAAGTAGGCGTGGTTGGTGAGGTTGACGGGCGTGGCCTTGTCGGTGGTGGCGGTGTAGTCGATTTGGAGGGCGTTGTCGGCGGTGAGGGTGTACACCACCGTCACGGTGAGGTTGCCGGGGTAGCCTTCTTCGCCGTCCTTGCTGAGATAAGTCAGCGTGAGCGTTTCACCCTCGGCCGAAGTACCGGCCTTAGCAGCCCACACCTTCTGGTTGAAGCCCACGGTGCCGCCGTGTAGCGAGTTGCCGTTATTATTGAGGCCCACCTGATATGCCTTGCCATCAATGGTGAATTTGCCCTTGGCAATGCGGTTGCCGTAGCGCCCAATAAGCGCCCCGAAGTAAGGGTTCGACTTGCGGAAAGCGGGGCTCAAGTAGCCGTCTACCTTGTCAAAGCCCAGGATGATGTCACTGAGCTTGCCGTCCTTATCGGGCACGAGCAGGCTGGTGAGCGTGCCGCCGTAGGTGCTGATGCTGGCCTTGAGGCCATTCTTGTTGCTGAGGGTAAAAAGCTGGGTTTCGGTGCCGTCAGCAGTTTTGCCGAATGAAGCGGAGGTGGGCATGGCAGAGGCGCTGGTGCCAGTAGCGGCCGGGTCGGCGGGGGCCGTGGTAGCGGCCGGGTTCTGGCTGGTGGTAGATGGGGAACTGCAAGAGGCCAGCAGCAGGGCGCTGCTCAGGCTGGTTACCAGCAGGCTGGTACGGTGGGAAATGCGCATGGGGAGGAAGAAAAGAACGTAAATTTTACAGCACGCTCACTTTTTGGGTGAGTACGCCTGCCGCGCGGCGCACTTGCACCACATAAAGCCCCGCGCCCAGGCCGGCCGTGATGGCCAGCGTGGTTTGCCGCGGGCCAAACTGCTGCTGATAGACCAACTGGCCCTGCAAATTAAAAATTTCGACCGAAGTAGGGCCCGCAGTGGCCAAGCTACCCAACTCGACCACGAAGCTACCAGCCAGGGCCGGCACGGGGTAAATGGTAGCGCCAAGCAGGCTGTGCGGGGCAGCAGTGGCCGTTACCCCACCAGTGGCCGTCAGAAACCAGTGCTGACACACGCAACCGTTGTAATCAAACAAGCCCAGCTGGGTACCAGCAGTATTCGAGGCAGCCGGGACTTCTACCACCCGATTACCGTTCGCCGACGCAAATACCAGGCTACCATCACTGGCCTGGTTGATATGGAATTGCTGGCAGGTTTGCCCCGTGTAACTATCTAGCTGCAGCAGTGCACTGTTGCTGGCCGAGCAGCCCGCCACGCTGGCCGTCAGGCCCCCCAGGGCGCTCTTGATTTGGTAGTCGCCGTCACCAAGCGCCGTAAAGTCCCATTGCTGGCAACTGCCACTCGCCCGTGTGCCCTGCGTAATGCCCTGGCCCGCCGCACCCGTACAGCCCTGCGACTGCCATGCCAAACCGCTGGTGCTACCTGCCGCCGTAGCAATAGTGTAGCGGCTGGGAGCCACCCAATCGCGGCTCACCACGGGCCAGTCGGTAGCGTCCCAGGTCAGCTTGGCAATATCCAGCTTGGAGGTACCATTGTTGTAGAAATCGTAGAAGTGATGGGAAAAGTAGCTGGTACCATTCTCTTCAAAAATGCCCGTGTGGCCTGGCCCCACGAAGCGGCCCGACACATTGAGCAAGACGGTGCCGCCGTTACTGTTCAGGTTCGCCCCCGTTTTGTCCAGGAATGGGCCCGTAGGCGAGGTTGAGCGGCCCACCAGAATGTAATAGGTGCTATTAGAGCCCTGGCAGCAGTTCCCCCGGTTGATAAACAGGTAGTAATAATTACCGTGCTGCTTCATGTAAGAAGCCTCCACGCCGTTGTTGGCCACGGCATACTGCTGGGTACTGGCCCCGTTGAGCGGCTTGCCCGTAGCAAGGTCAAGCTGCAAAATGCGAATACCCCCAAAAAAAGAACCGTACGAAAACCACAGATTACCAGTAGCATCCCGCTGCATGGCCGGGTCGATAGCATTGGGCGCGCTGTTGCCAGCCCCGCTGGCCGATGACACTACCTCCCCTTGGTCTACCCAGTTGTAGTTCGGGCTAGTGGGGTCGAGCGTCACGTTGGTGGCCAGCCCGATGCCCGATGCCTGCGAACCAAACGTGGAGCAGGAATAGTACAGGTAGAACTTCCCATTCATATAAATGACATCGGGAGCCCAGTATTCATTCACGAAGCTGGGGACGCGGGCGCTTATCCAGCTAGGCCGGGTAGCCTGGGTGAAGACGGGTCGCGGTCCCTGGGTCCAGTTTATCAAGTCGGTCGAGTACTTGCTGGGAATACCCTGACCAGTATAAAAAATCCAGTATTTATTGCCATCCTTGATAATAGTCGAGGGGTCGTGCAAGCCAATATTGCCTTGCAAGGCGTGGGCCGGCGCACTAGCCCAGCCTACCAATACCAGCAGCAGTAGCACCGCTTGGCCAAGCGCGCGGCGCAGGCGCGGCGCAGGCGGGCAGGTGCTAGTACGCCCTGCCATTACCCGGTGGGATAGAAATAAAAACATAGGGGTGGGAATTCGGAAAAGCAGAAGCTATCGCGCTACAGCTGCAGTGGCTCAAAGACAAAACAGCCGCTCCAAGTTGCGGCCCAGAGCGGCTGTTTTATCAGGAGTTACTAGCCTATAAATAAATTTTAGAAGCCAGGATTTTGCTTGAGCGCCTTGTCAATATCAAGGTCGGTCTGCGGAATAGGCAGCAGGTTATTTTTACCTACGATAAAATTGTTGAAATCAGGGTCGCGCGCTTTCAGCTCGTTTATGCCCGCAGCATTATCAAGTAGCCCATAGCGTACCAAGTCGCTCCACCGGGTGCCTTCACCAGCCAGTTCGGTAATCCGCTCGTGGCGTAGCTGGGTACGTAACGCACCCTGCGTCAGGGTATTAGCTAGCGGCGTCAGTCTAACGCGGCTACGCACCTGATTGATAAAAGGAATGGCGGCGGCCGTCTGTCCCTGCTCATTCAACGCTTCCGCCTGCATCAGCAGCACATCGGCGTAGCGAATAAGCCGAATATTGATGCCGGAGAAGAAGTCTTCAAACGTCCGGGTCCGGTCGTTCTGGTACTTGCGCCACGTTATGCGGGCTGGATTAATATTGAGCCCACCTACGCCAAATGCCTTGCCATACAAGGTTGGTGTGCCAACCGCGCTGAACATAGTGGCATCGCGGCGGGGGTCTACGCCGCCGGTCGTGGTTTTATCAGTGTACTCGTTGAATACCCACTGGCGTGTTTCTACGTCGGTGAAGCCGATGCCGGGAGGTCCAAAGAACTGCGCCCGCTCGTTGCCTTCGGTTGCCCCGGCAAAGTCTTGACCGAACGTCTTGTTTGCTCCTGAAAACTGCACTTCATAGATAGACTCCGAGTTGTTCTCGTTGCTTTCCGTAAAGTTGTCTTCGTAATTTGGTACTAGTGAATATGTATTTGAAGATATCACTTCGGAAAACTGAGCCGAAGCCAGGGCCCAGTTTTTTTGCTGCATATACACCTTCCCCATCAGGGCCGTGGCCGCACCGCGGGTTGCCCGGCCTTTGTTAGCAGCATCGTAGGTAAGTGGCAAGTCAGCCTTGGCGGCCGTCAGGTCCTTGATGATTTGGGCATATACCTCATTCTGAGTTACCTGCGGAAATTGGGTGGTAGCATCAGCCAGCGTGAGCACTAGCGGCAGGTTACCGTAGAGCAGGGCAAGGTCGTAATACGTCATCGAGCGCATATAAAGGGCTTCCGCCAGAATACGCTTTTTCAAGGTCTCATCCATCTGAATGGCCGGCACATTCGTCAGCACCTGGTTGCACCGGAAAATCATGCTGAACATATCATTCCACAGGAAGGCAGACCGGCCATCCAACGTGTTGGTCTGCCGAAACACGAGGTACTGGTTCAGACCAGGGTCGGGTGTATTCGTCCATGACTCGTCGGAGCGGCCTTCGGTGGCGAAATGCCAGTAAAGGCTGTACGTCGAAAAAATCTGCTGCCTGGAATACACGGCTATACTAGCCCGAACGGCGTCGTCCGACGTTTTCCAGAACTGCGCCGTGCTTGGCGCGTTAGGATTTACCTGGTCCAGCAAATCCTTTTTGCACCCGGTTGCGGATACTAACACGGCTGCCAAAGCAAGAGTGGTAATTTTAGATAGTTTCATGGGAATAAAAGCAAGGGAGAATGGATGGACAGCGCGTGACCTATGAAAGAGCCCGGCCGCTCAGCCGCTTAGAAATTTACCTGCAAGCCACCAGTGAAAGACCGCACGTTCGGGTAGGTACCATCGTCGATGCCGCGGCCAAACACGCCGTTACCAGGCGTTTCCGGGTCGAAGCCCGTGTACTTGGTCCAGGTAAACACGTTGCGGCCCGTCAAGTACACGCGCACTGAACCTAAGCCCTGTACTTTGTCGCTAAGTGCTTTGGGAAAAGTATAGCCTAGCTGCACGTTTTTCAGGCGCAGGTAGCTGCCATCTTCCACCCAGCGGGTGCTGGTACGCTCAAAGTTTTTTACAGCTTCGTTGCCACCCCCGTACACCAAGCGAGGAGTAGTAGTCGATGGGTTGGTGGGCGACCAAGGGTTGAGGTCGCTGCGGAAGTTGCCCGCGCCGTCTTCCACATCAAGCGAGGCACGGGTAGAGTTCAGGATGCTGTTGCCGTGCACACCTTGGAAGAAGATGCTCAGGTCGAAGCCCTTGTAACCCGCCGTCAGGTTGAGGCCGTATTGCAGCGTGGGAAAGGGGTTGCCGATGAACTGGCGGTCCGTACCCAGGTCTATCCGGCCGTCACCGTTAGCATCCTCAAACTTCACGTCGCCAGGCTTGGATAAGGGCTGAATAATTCTGCCATCCGCGCTCTTGTAGTTGTCGATTTCCGCTTGGTCTTGGAAGACACCCAGCATCTTCACCAGGTAGAGTTGGCTAACAGGATGCCCAACCGTGGTTTGAGTCAAACCCAGGTAACCTGGGATGTTGGGCTGAAACTGTGATAGTGCGCGCACTTCGTTGCGCAACGTGGTTAGGGTCAGGTCGGCGCCATAGGTGAATGCATTGCGGCCTTCGTGGTAGCCCAGCGCAAACTCAAAACCTTTGTTTTGAATTTCTCCCAAGTTGGAGAATGGATAGGCTCCTGCACCCGCAACACCATAGTAACCAGGGAGCGTCGGGTTTACCAAGGCATTTTTAGTGCGCGAGATATAGTAGTCAGCCGATAAAGTCATCCGGCTATCCAGTATGGCTAGGTCGAAGCCAAAGTCAGTGGTGTAGCGTGACTCCCACTTGATACCCCGGCTCTCGAATGCTGTTTGAATAGCGCCATTTACGATGGTTTGCGTGGTGCCGAGTGGGTAGTTAACATTTGGGTTGATAGTAGCCAGGTAGGCATAATTGCCAGCCCCCCCGTTAATGGGGTCTCCCAAATTATCGTTGCCATTCACCCCATAGCTGGCGCGCAGCTTCAGGTTGTTTATTGCGGGTACTGCACTCTTAAAAAACTCCTCCTCGCTCACGCGCCAACCCACTGAGCCAGCCCCGAAGTTGCCATATTTGTTATTTGGGTCGAAGCGAGATGAGCCATCGCGCCGGAAGCTACCAGTTATCAGGTAGCGGTTCTTGAAATCGTAGTTAACCTGGCTGAAATAAGAGCGCTTAGCATAAGAGTCAAAACCTCCACCCACGTTGGCCGGCGTAGCCAAGTTGCTACCGGAGCCCAGCGAGAAAAAGTACTGCGGCGCTGAGGAGAAACCCGTGGCATTTGCCGTGGCGTTGTTCAGGTTATACGTCTGCTCTGAGTAGCCGAGTAGCGCATTGATACCGTGCTCGCCAAAGCGCTTGTTGAAATTCAACGTGTTTTCAACAAGCAAAAACGTCTGCGTACCCCGGTTCTCGAACAGGTAGGTAGTATTTGGGCTCGACTCGCCCAAGCGGATGTAACCTTCTTTGCGCGCGTTCCGGTCGTTGTAATCATGTACCTCCAGGCCAACGTTTAGCTTATAAGATAGGAAGTCGAAAAACGAAAACTCCGCGTTAACACTACCCTGCAAACGGTTGTTTTTCTGCGTGCTATTCAGAATTTGCTGGGCCGCGATGGGGTTAGTAGAGTAGTTGAACAGGTTGGAACTCCCGTAGCCGTAGCCCCCGAAGTTGGCCGGGTTGTACACCGGGATACCAGGTAGCTCGGTCAGCACGTCTACGAAGGCAACGTTGTTGAGCAGCGTGGTGTTGATGTGCGTCAGCAGCAAGCTTTCGCCTACCTTGAGGCGGCCCCGACGCAGCCCCGAGTTGAGGCGAACGCTGTAGCGCTCAAAAGACGGGCCCTTCACAATGCCCTGCTGGTTGAAGTAACCGGCCGAGAGCAGAAAATTAGTGGCGCTTTTACCGGTGGTGTTGCCCCCCGAAAGCGTCAGGTTGTAGTCCTGCACTTTACCAGTGCGGAAAAACTCTTTTTGCCAATCCGTATCAATGGCATCACTATAAGATGAGGTTCCTTTATATGCGCCGGGCGAGGTAGGTGGCAAGCCTGGGGGAAGGCCAGCATTGTTGAACGCCGTCGCCGCATTGTCGGCCCACTGGCTGTGATTGGTTAGGTTATACTTCTTAGATATATCCTCTATCCCAAAGTAGCCACTGAAGCCGATTTTGGGTTCGCCCGATGAGCCACGCTTTGTTGTGATAAGAATTACGCCATTCGCACCGCGTGAGCCATACACGGCGGTTGAGGAAGCATCTTTCAGTACGGTGGTCGACTCGATATCATTGGGGCTCAAGTCCCGAATATTGTCCGTCCACAGGCCATCAATTACGTAGAGCGGATTGCTGCCACCGGGGTTCACAGTACCTACGCCACGAATGGTGATACTGGGCACCGAGCCGGGGTTGCCAGCGCTTTCTACCTGCACGCCGGCTACCCGGCCCTGGATGGATTGCGCCAAGTTTGGCACGGGGGTCTTTGCAGCCTCCCGCACGTTGAGGCTGCTCACGGCACTCGTCACGTTCTGGCGGTCCTGCGTGAGGTAGCCCACTACCACCACATCAGCCAGCGAACGGCTATCGGGCACCAGGGCAATATCCACGATGGCGCGGCCACCCACGGCTATTTCCTGGCTGGTGTAGCCCACGTAGGAGAAAACCAGCGTAGCCCCATCGGGGGCCTCAATGGTGTAGCGGCCCTCGGCATTGGTGGCGGTGCCCACGTTGGTGCCTTTTACCAGCACGTTGACGCCGGGCAGGCCCGCGCCTTTTTCATCCACAATGCGGCCGCTTACGGGGCCGGCGGCGGGCGTCGAACAGTGCGTTTCGGTGGTGGTCAGGTTAGCGGCCAGCAGGGGTTGCAGAGGCAGGCAGCCGAGCGCAACGGGCAACATAAGCCGGCGCATCTTGGGTACGGACTTTCTCATAGCAGCGAGAAAAATTGGGTGGGGAAAGTGAATGCGAGAAAGAAATCTGTTTACACAATCGATTGTGTAAGTTATATTAAAAAAACGTCACCAACTTGCTCGACCGTCTTGGGATATGCCCGCTCGAAGTGATGCCGCTATTGAAACAACGCAACAATAATAGGGGCTTTTTTGAGAATTAACAAAAAGGAAATGCTCAGTAAAAGCCCATTTTCCACCAATGCTCCCTTAAAACCTGCCAAACGGCAATTATTAGCCTGTTTGCGCTACCAAAAAAAATCGAAACGACCGCAAACGATTTCGGCACTACATTAACGATTGTGCAGATAGACCATCCTATACGGGTGTGCTAGGCAAGGTGGTACCCTCCTGTTTTTACGTAGCCGCAGGCCGCAAAAAGCCCCCACTGCGCGCCGGGCGGGCCGCAATGGGGGCAAAAACAACGCCTGGTAACCCAGGCAGGTAAGCAGTTACTTAGCTACCGGCATCAGGGGAGGCACCTTGCTTTCGACGTGCTCGCCGCGCACGAGGCGCGAGTAAAGCGACAGCTCCTGGTCGAAGAGGAAGCGTAGCAGCACCTTGGTGTAGCTGGTGTGGTGCAGCAGCGGCTCGTAGAACTCGGGGGCCATTTCGCGCAGCTTGGGCAGGTGGTTCCACGGCACGCCGGGCAGGTCGTGGTGCTCGTTGTGGTAGCCGATGTTGAGGTGCACCCCGTTGAGGCGGCCGTAGTAGGAGGTCGTTTCCTGGTCGGGGCTCAGCACGAGGTAGTGCTCCTGAATCCAGCGGGCGCCCACCGGGTGCAGGCTCACCGAAAACCAGAAGCTGAAAAACAGGTAGATAAACGCCGACGGCCCCAGCCACAGGTAAATACCCACGTTAAAAACGATTTGGGCTAACCAGTTGACCGCGATGTACTTATCGAACGGTACTACGCTGCGGCACCGGAACGTACGCACCAGCTGGAATATCGGGAAGAAGAACAGCCACACCATCTTACCGATGGCGTAGTGCTGGATGAGCTTAGCCTCGTAGTGGTCGGGCAGGTCGGCATCGTGCTCGAAGTGGCCCAGCGCCGAGTGGTGCTTGAGGTGAAACTTGCGAAAGCTCATGGCCGTCGGAATCACCATGGGCAGGTTGGCGGCGATGCCCACGGCAGCATTGGCCCACTGGCCCTTAAACACTAGATTATGAGTAGCTTCGTGCACAATCACGAACAGCGTGTGGCACACAAACGCCCCCAAAATGTAGGAGGCCGCCAGCGACCAGTACCAGGCCTGGCCACGCAGCAAATACACCATAGCCACTTGCAGGGCAATGCAGCCCACCGTGATGAGGGCCGTATTGGCATTGCGGGTCATCAGGCGCTTCACCTCGGGGTGGGCCTTGAGGAGCTGGCGGGCGCGCACGTGGTGCGCTACCGGCTCGGCGGTAGGAATATATGCGGTAGGGGCAACAGCCATATAGAATAAAAAAGAATTAGCGAATACAATGCGGGGCTGCGAAGGTAGGCCTTTCCGGTTAACTCGCCCGTAACAGGGCATTCATACTTCGCGTTCCTACCCTGGCTCGGGGGCCTTGATACGCGGGTCGAAGGCAAAGTCTTCGCGGCCCGCAATGCGCACCTGGGCAAAGTCGGGGTGGCGGGTGTTGAGCACGTAGTTGTGCTCGTGGGCGATAATGGACGACGGCACCCGCAGCACGGCCGCCGCCTGGCGGCGGTACCAGGCCGCGCCCAGCGGCTGGCAGCGGGCGTAGGCGCTCGTGAGTTGCCAGTCGGGCGGCAAGTCGGGCAGCAGCAATTCTTCCACGGCCAGCGCATCGGGCACTTCCAGGCGTAGCACGGCAAACCGGCTGGCCAGGCCCTCGCCGCTGCGGTGCACCACGTTTTCGAGGCAAGCCAGGGCCCGGCTACCGGCCGCATAAATGACAAACTGCCCACGCAGATTCCAGCGGCCGGGGTTGCCGGAAGCTACGAGCTCGCCAGCATACTTGGCCAGGCAAATGCGGTAGATTTCCATTCTTTATTGGGCCTGCTGAATCAGCAGACTGGGTTGGCAGACCTGCCTATTCATTTTTTAGCCCGTAGAAGACTCGGAGGCAAACGGCTCCTCACGGGCTGGTTTTACCTATGAAAATCAGGCAAAGTCGCCGTAGGCGATGCGGCTCACCTCTTCGGCCACCAAATCGATGCCCCCGCTCGTTTGGAGCAGGGCCAGCGGGGGCTGGTTATCGAGGCCGTAGGCGGGCTTGCCCAGCCAGCGCCGGAAGGCCGCCGGCTCGCCAAATACGTCGCTGCCCTGCTGGGCCAGGACCAACAGCTTGAGTACCTGCTCACTAGCTGCTGGAGCCAACCGCTTGTTGGCATCGCGGTAGGTACGCAGGGTTTTGGTGGTGGTGTGCAGCAGGTCGGCCAGCTCTTCAGGGGTGACTTGCAATAGATTAGCTACCGCGAAAGCCGACTTGGCGGGCACGCCGGTGCGGGCCTCCATTACCAGGGCAAAGGAGTCGGTGACGACCGTGGCCAGGCTGGACAAAGCCGCCGGAATGGCGCTGGGCGAATAAGCAGGGACAGCAAGCATAAGCAAAGGAAATAGGCTAGCCCAAGGCAGCCGGGCAGGCACCAAGCAAAGATGGGAAACTTTTCTTTATAAAACGGAAAAATTACTTTCCGGTTCCTGACACCCTGCCTAACTACTTGCCTGGCTGGCAACGCTGAGGCCCGGCGGCCCGTTGGGAAAAGGACCTTTTCCACTTCCCCCAACTTTTACGATTATGCCGGCTCCTGCCCTACCCCAGCGCATTGTGGCGCTTGAAGAACACGTTTCCTTTCCCGATATGGTCGAGCGCATCCCGGTGGCGGCCCGGCAGCAGGCCGGCTGGCTTTCGGCGGCCCTCGACTCGCCGGTGCGCGCCCAAGCCGCACAGCTGGCCGAGATAGGCCCCGAGCGCCTGCGCCTCATGGACGAGGCGGGCGTTACGGTGCAGGTGCTCTCCGTTTCGGGGCCGGGCGCCGAACTGCTAAGCCCCAGCGAGGGCCCGGCCTTCGCCCGCGAGTACAACGACCGGCTGGCCACCGCCATTGCCCGCCATTCCGACCGCTTTGCCGGCTTCGCCCACCTGCCCATGACCAACCCCGCGGCGGCGGCCGATGAGCTGGCGCGCACCGTGCGCGAGCACCGGTTTTGCGGGGCGCTGCTCAATGGCACCACTCGGGGGCTCTTTTTGGATGACCCACAGTTTGCGCCGCTGCTGGCGCGGGCCGAGGAGCTGGGCGTGCCGCTGTACCTGCACCCCGGCATTCCGCCCGAGGCGGTGCGGGCCGCGTACTACGACAACCTGCCCCACCACCTGGGTATGCGCCTGGCAATGGCCGGTTTCGGCTGGCACGCCGAAACGGCCGTGCATGTGCTGCGCCTCATTCTCAGCGGCACGCTGGAAAAATACCCGCGCCTCAAGCTTATTATCGGCCACATGGGCGAAATGCTGCCCGTGATGATGGCCCGCGCCGACCAGACCGTGCCACCCGACCAAACGCACCTGCCACGCACCATCAGCCAAACGCTGCGCGACCAGGTGTACATCACCACCAGCGGCATTTTCACGCGCCCGCCGCTGGAGGCCGCTCTGGCCACGTTTGGGCTGGACAACATCTTGTTTTCCATCGACTACCCGTTTGCGCCCAACGCGCCGGGCCACGCCTTCCTGGCCGGCCTGGAGTTGCCCCCGGCCGACATCGAGAAATTGGCTTACCGCAACGCCGACCAGCTGCTGGGCATGGCCTCCTAACCTCATTTCTTTTGGCGATTAAAACAGTCTTCAGCGCAGCTGTCAGTTCCGTGTACACGCTGTAGAGACGCATCCTTGCGTCTCGTCGTTGTTTAGAATGCTCAGCATCAGCTTATTCAACGACGAGATGCAGGGATACGGCTCTACCTCAACCTATTAAAATCGTAGGCAGCCCGGATGCCCCACTACGCGCTGCCTGACGAGCAGCAGTGCCCGACCTTTGCGCCATGCCCTCGCCTACCCTGCTCCTTATCGACGACGAAAACCGCCTGCGCCAAGTGGTGGCGCGGGTGCTGGAGCTGGAAGGCTACACCGTGCTGCAAGCCCCCGACGCCCGCCGCGGCCTGCAAACCCTAGCCGAGCACGCCGCCGAAATCACCGTCATTCTCTCCGACGTGAAGCTGCCCGACGGCAACGGCGTGGCCCTGCTGCCGCGCTACCAGGCCGCCGCCCCGCTGGCCGAAATTATCCTGCTCACCGCCTACGGCACCGTGGCCGACGGCGTGCAGGCCATGAAGCAGGGCGCGTTTGACTACCTCACCAAGGGCGACTCCGACGACCAGCTGGTGGTGGTGGTGGCCCGCGCCGTGGAAAAAGCCCAGCTGCGCCGCCGCGTGGCCGAACTCGAAAAGCAGGTGGGCCAGCAGTATACCTTCGCCGCCATGATTGGGCAGTCGGCGGCGCTGGCCAAGGCCAAGGACCTGGCCGCCCGCGTGGCCCCCACCGACAGCACGGTGCTGCTCGAAGGGCCCACCGGCGCGGGCAAGGAGCTGTTTGCCCAGGCCATTCACCAGGCTAGCCTGCGGCGAAGCAAGCCATTTGTGGCCGTCAATTGCAGCGCCTTTCCGAAGGATTTGCTGGAGTCGGAGCTGTTTGGCTACAAGAAAGGAGCCTTCACCGGGGCGCTGGCCGACAAGCGCGGTCTGCTGGAAGAAGCCAACGGCGGCACGCTTTTTCTCGACGAAATCGGGGAGCTGGAGCTGGCCGTGCAGGCCAAGTTTTTGCGGGTGCTTGAAACCCAGGAGTTTACCAAGCTCGGCGACACCAAGCCCACCCGGGTCAACGTGCGCTTCGTGGCGGCCACCAACCGCAACCTGCGCCAAGAGGCGGCCGAGGGGCATTTTCGGCCCGATTTGTACTACCGCCTCTCGGTGTTTGAGCTGGCGGTGCCGCCCCTCAGCGCCCGGCCCGACGACGTGGCCCCGCTGGCCCGGCACTTTTTGCAGGTGTTTGCGGGCAAGCTGCGCAAGCGCCTGCCGGGCTTCGACGCCGATGCCCTGGCCCGCCTCACACGCTACGCCTGGCCCGGCAATGTGCGCGAGCTAAAAAACGTGCTGGAGCGCGCCGCCATCCTGGCCTTCGATAACCAGCCGCTGACCCTCGACGACCTGCCGCCCGAGCTACAAAACCTGCCCGCCCCCCAGCCCGCCGACCCCACCGACCGCAGCCTGCGCGCCGTGGAGGCCCGCCACATTGGCCAGGTGCTGCGCGAAACCAGCGGCAACAAAATGGAAGCCGCCCGTCAGCTCGGCATCGGAGTAAAAACGCTGTACCGCAAAATCGAGGAGTACGACTTGTAGCGTGGACTCTGCGAGTCCGCGCGTGAGAATATTGAACAGGCTTCCCCAACTGTAGCGTGGACTTTGTGAATCCGCGCGCAGGAACGTTGAACAAGTTTTCCCACGCGCGGACTCGCAAAGTCCACGCTACAGGTCCATTTTGACCCAGCCACCGGGTCAAAATGACCTACTGACGAAGTTTTTCCTAAATCAAGTGTAAAATATTTTTAAATTATCTTACTGATTGACAATGTTTTAACATAATAAAAGCCATTAACCTGCACGCAGGCCCGGCTTTCGCAGAGGGTACTGCACCGCCCCCCGACACATCGCGGGGAGCCGGCCGCCGTTATGCGTTTGCAAGCTAAAATCACCCTGGGTTTCCTGGCTATGCTGGGGCTGTTGCTGGGCATTGCCTGCTACGCCTTTTTCACGCTGAGCCGCCTCGACCGGGCCAACCAGGCTGTGTTGCAGGACAATTTTTACTCGGTGCAGCTGGGCCAGGGCATGTTGCAAGCCATTGATGAGCTGGCAGTTGCCCCCGCCGCCACCCCGGCGCTCGGCCGCCTGCACACCCTGCTGGGCCATGAGGCCGGCAACATCACCGAGCCCGGCGAGCGCCGCCTGGTCGATAGCCTTACCCAGACCCTGACCGCCTACCCCGGCTCGGGCGCCGCCACCAGCCAGGCGCAGCTGCGCCAGCTCACCCACCGCGTGGTAGCCCTAAATATGACGGCCCTGGCTCGCAAAAATGCCCAGGCTATGCACACCGCCGGCCAGGCCAAAAACTACCTGCTGCTCTTCAGCGTGTTGAGCGTGCTGGTGGGGCTGATGCTGGTGGGCAGCGTGCCGCAGGCGGCCGTGGGGGGCCTGCGCAAGCTGGCCGCCAGCCTCGACTACGCCACCCGCACCAACTTCGCGGCCACCGTGCCCATCGAAAGCACCGATGAGGTGGGGCAGGTAACGGCCGCCTTCAACCGCCTGCTGGTGCATGTGCAGGACATTCGGGGCCACAGTCTGGCCGATGTGGTGACCGAGCGCAACCGCACCAGCGGCCTCGTGCAAACGCTCAGCGAGCCGCTTTTTTTGCTTGACCCCAGCCGCCGCGTGCTCGTGGCTAACCCGGCCGCCTGCACCCTGCTGGGCCTGCCCGAAAAGCAGGTGCTCGACCGCCCCGCCGCCGAACTGGCCCAGGAAAACCCGGTGTTTGCCCAGCTGCTGGCCCCGGCCCTGCTGCCGGTGGCCCAGCGCCCGGCCGGCCCGCAGCCGTTTTCGGTGGTGGGCACCGATGGCGTGGCGGCCCATTACCAACTAGCTGTTCACGAAGCAGTTGCCTTCAACGAGGCCCGCGACCAGATGGAGGCCGTGGGCACGGTGCTGGCCCTGCGCAACGTATCGGCCTTCCGCCAGCTCGACCAAACCAAGTCGGATTTTCTGGCCACCGTATCGCACGAGCTGAAAACGCCGCTTTCCAGCATCAACTTCAACCTCAAACTGTTACACGACCCGCGCGTGGGCGGCCTCAACCCCGAGCAGCAGGAAATAGTGGGCACTATTAAGGAAGAAAACCAGCGCCTGCTGCGCCTCGTGGGCGAGCTGCTGACGGTGGCCCGCCTCGACGTGGGCCAGGGCATTGCCCTCAGCCTGCGCCCGCTGGCCGTGGCCGACCTGGTGGCCGCCGCCACCACGCCGCTACAATTGCAATTGCGCGCCCGCCACCTCACCCTCGATACCCAGTTGCCCGCCGACCTACCGCCCATCCGGGCCGACCTCGAAAAAACGGCCTGGGTGCTGCTCAACCTGCTGGTGAATGCCGTGCGCTACTCGCCCGAGCAGGGCTGCATCCGCCTCAGCGCCGCCCCCACGCCCGATGGCCGCGCCGTGCGCGTGCAGGTCCAGGACCACGGCCCTGGCGTGGCTCCGGCCGACCAGCAGCGCATTTTCGAGCGCTTTGCCCAGGGGCCGGCCGCGCCCCAGGCCAGTGCCACCGACGACCCCGGCACCGGCCTGGGCCTCAGTATCTCACGCGAATTCATCGCCAGCCAGGGCGGCGAGCTGGGCCTCGAAAGCACCGCCGGCCAGGGCAGCACCTTCTACTTCACGCTGCCCGTGGCGGGCTAGTTTGCTTAACTAATTCATAATTCAACATTCATAATTCACCACCATGTCAACTGCCTCGGCTACCCTGACTAGCGACAACGACATCCACCGCCGGGCTATTACGGTGGGCGGCCTACTCGTGACGCTGGGCATCATTTTCGGCGATATCGGCACCTCACCGCTCTACGTGTTCCAAACCATCATCGGCGAGCGGCAGGTGAGCGAGCTGCTCGTGTACGGCGGCGTATCGGCCGTCTTCTGGACGCTCACGCTGCAAACCACCGTCAAGTACATCTTGCTCACGCTAGAGGCCGATAACCACGGCGAGGGCGGCATTTTCTCGCTGTTCTCGCTGGTGAAGGGCCGCGGCCGGTGGCTGCTGTTTCCGGCCATCATCGGGGCGGGCACGCTGCTGGCCGATGGCATCATCACGCCGCCCATCTCGGTAACGTCGGCCATCGAGGGCCTGAAGATTCTCTACCCGGCCCTCAACCAGGAAACCATCGTGATTGCGGTGCTGGTGATTATCTCGCTACTATTTGGTTTTCAGCAGTTTGGCACCAAGGTGGTGGGCGCTTCCTTTGGCCCCATCATGCTGCTGTGGTTCTCGGTTATCGGCACGCTGGGCCTGCTCCAGATTGTGCAGCACCCCGGCGTGCTGGCCGCCCTCAACCCCGTGTACGCCGTACGCTTGCTCACCGAGTACCCCAAGGGTTTCTGGCTGTTGGGAGCTGTGTTTCTGTGCACCACCGGGGCTGAGGCCCTGTATTCGGACCTGGGCCACTGCGGCCGCAAGAACATCCGCTCGGCCTGGGTTTTTGTAAAGATTACGCTGGTACTCAACTACCTGGGCCAGGCTGCTTGGACGATGGGCCACGTGGGCCACTCGCTAGCCAGCAACCAAAACCCGTTTTTCATGATTGCCCCGAAGTGGGGCATCGTGCCGCTCATCATTTTGGCCACCATGGCCACCATCATCGCGTCGCAGGCGCTCATCTCGGGCTCTTATACGCTTGTTTCCGAGGCCGTTAGCCTCCGCTTCTGGCCCAAGGTGCGGGTGCTGTTCCCGACCGACGAGCGCGGGCAGATTTACGTGCCCAGCATCAACTGGCTGCTGTGGTTTGGCTGCGTGTGCGTGCAGTTGCACTTCCAAACCTCGGAGGCCATGACGGCCGCCTACGGCTTCTCCATCACGGTGGCCATGCTCATGACCAGCATCCTGCTTGCGCAGTATTTGCGGGGCGTCAAGCACTGGGCCATTCCGGTGGTAGTGGGTATCATGCTGATATTCTTTACGGTAGAGCTGTCGTTTCTCATCGCCAACATCACTAAACTGCTCAACCGGCTGGGCATCCTGGTCTTCGAGTGGGGCCTCATTTTTATGATGTATCTGGGCTACAAGGGCCGCGAAATCAAGAATCGCCTCATCAAAACGCTGCCCGTGGCCACGAGCATACCCAGCTTCCAGGAGCTGAGCACCGACGAGTCGATACCGCGCTACGCCTCCAACCTGGTCTACCTCACCCACAGCAAAAAGGAGGGCGAGCTGGAAAACGAAATCCTGTACTCCATCATGCGCAAGCAGCCCAAGCGGGCCGACCGCTACTGGTTTGTCAACATGAGCATCCTCACCGAGCCCTACTCGGCGCGCTATTCGGTGGAGGAGTTGGTGAAGGGTGTAGCCTATAAAATCAATTTCAAGCTGGGCTTTCGCGTGTCACCGCGCCTGAACCTACTGTTTCGCCGGGCCTTGGAAGAAATGGCCCAGAGCGGTGAGCTTGACATCACCTCGCGCTACGACTCGCTGGCCCGCCACCACCTGCCCGGCGACTTCCGCTTCGTGGTGCTCGAAAAAGTACTGAGCTACGATAATGAGCTAACCTGGCAGGAGCGCTTCTTCATGAACGGCTACTTCTTTATCAACCGCTTCGCCATCTCCGACCAGCAGCTCTTTGGTTTGGATACCAGCGATGTAGCCATCGAAAAAGTGCCGCTCACCATCAAGCCCGCCGCCCGCAGCTACGACCTTCTGCGCGACCCGCTCACCGAGGCTACCGAGCCCACTCGCGCCCAGGCCACCGAAACCGTAGCAGTGCCAGAGTCCGTTTAAACATTTGATAAACAGAACTATATAAAACAGAAAGGCGGGCTGACCAGAGGAATACCTCTGGTCAGCCCGCCTTTCTGTTTAGCTGCTGCCTAAATCAAGTCGCCCAGCTCCTTCACCCCAATGGGCCGCTGCACGGTGTAGCCTTCGCCAAACTCCACCCCTATCAGGTGCCCAAACTCACGCGCCCGCGCCTCCATAAAGTGCGCAAACGTTTGGCCCGACAGGTAGGTACTCGGGGCCGTAGGGTCGGCATTTTTATTGAAAAACTGCGTGCCGTAGGCATTGATACTCGCCCACTTGCCGGCCCAATGCGGCGTGATGTCCACCACAAAGTCGGCCGGAATCTGCCGGTCCTGGATATAGTAGTACACGTTTTTGGGCCGCCACGGGGCCTGCGGCTGGCCATCTTCGCCCAGCGTCTCAATCATGCGCAGGCCACTCAAAAAGCAGGCATCGGTGGCCAGCTGCGCGCCGCGCCCGTGGTCCGGGTGCCGGTCCGTAACAGCATTGCAAAGTACCGTCTCAGGCTGGTAGCGCCGAATGGCGGCGATGAGCGGCAGCTGGTGCTCCCGGTCGTTCTTAAAAAAGCCATCGGGCAAACCCAGGTTCTCGCGCACGTTCAGCTGCAAAATCTTGCTGGCCGCCGCCGACTCCTCGGCCCGCGTCTCGGGTGTGCCACGCGTGCCCAGCTCACCCCGCGTGAAATCCACGATACCCACGCGTTTGCCCGCCGCTACCGCCGCCAGCAGCGTGCCCGAGCACGACATCTCCACATCATCGGGATGGGCTCCGAGAGCCAAAACATCTAACTTAACCACAGATTCAAACGGATTTAACGGATTTCGCAGATACGTCGCTGACGCGGCTGGCTACGTTATACTTACTATTATAAAACCTGAGAAGCTCCTGCAAAGGGCAACTTCCTACTTCTAAAAACCACCAAACGTCTCGAAAAGAAGTCGCGTAGCCAGCCGCGTAAGCGGCGTATCTGCGAAATCCGTTAAATCTGCGGTCTATTTGACGCGCAGCTTTTTGCCCGGCTGGAGCTTACCACGCAGGCTGGGGTTCAAGCGCTTAAGCGTGGTTACGCGCACGCCGTAGCGGTCGGCAATTTCGGAAAGCGTGTCACCCGAGCGAATCTTGTGGGTCGCTATCTGGCGCGCAGCTGTGGGTTCACCCCGATGGCTGCGCCCGCGCCGCACGGCCTGATTGTAGTAGTTAAAGAGCGCCGAAGTAATCGTAAACGTGTCGCCCCGCAGCTGATAGCCAGGGAAATTGTAGACGTAGGTAGGATTAATTGGATTGCCTTCATAGCGCACCTCAAAGTGCAGATGCGACCCCGTGCTGCGGCCCGTGCTACCCCCCAGTCCGATTACCTGGCCAGCCCGCACAAAAGTGCCCACCGGCAACAGCGACTTGCTCAAGTGTCCGTAGAGGGTTTCGAGGCCATTGTAGTGGCGCACAAGCAGATAGTTGCCGTAGCCGCCGCCATCCCACTTACTGATGCGGATAACGCCGTCAAAGGCGGCGCGCACCGAATCGCCGGTTTCCAGGTCCAGGTCAACCCCAAAATGCCAGCGCCCCCACCGAAAGGTGAAGCCCGAGGTAATGGGCGTGGTAGTGAGCGGCATCTTGGAAAAGCGCTGCCGCTCGGGCTCGGTGAGGCGCAGCGTGAGCGTGTCGCGAATGCGGCGGCCATCTACCCGGTATGGGTTGATGTTATGCGTGTCCCAGATGGAGTAGTAGCCCGCCACCTTCACCCACGACGAGTCAATGAGCACCTCGTCCGACATCTCCACTATCTCCTGGCCGCCCTCGTTAAGCGAGGTCGTGTCTTCGCTCACAATGCTAAGCTTGCGCGAAAGATTGAGCACCGACTTGGCGGCATCCGACTTGGCATCGGGCATTTCTTCCGTCTCCACAATGGAGGTGGTATCGGGCCTCACGTAGCGCATAGTGGGCGTGCGCCGATGGAAGAAGTCGCGGTTGCGGGGCGTGCCCGCCCGCGCCTTGGGAGCGGGTTTTTTCTTGCGCCGCTGCGCCTGCGCGGGCTCTGCCGCCCCCAGCCAAAAGGCCAAGAGCAGCAGCAGCGCGGGCAAGCGGTAAAAAAGCTTGTGGAAAGTCAAATGAAGCCTAAAATGACCGCAGTGGCCCGGTTCGCGAGCCACTGCGGGGAGGTATGGAAGTAGAAAGTCGCCGGGCCCTACTGGCTGGCTGCATTCGCAAATAATAGCTAGCTATGCAGGCCAGCCAGGAAGCGCTCGGCATCCAGCGCAGCCATGCAGCCGGAGCCCGCCGCCGTCACGGCTTGCCGGTAAGTAAAGTCCTGCACATCGCCGCAGGCAAACACGCCGTCCACGTTCGTCTTGGCCGAGCCGGGAATGGTTTTGAGATAGCCCTGCTCGTCGTGGTGCAGGTATTCTTGGAAAATCTTGGAGTTGGGCTCATGCCCAATGGCCACGAAGAATCCGTGAACGGGAATCTCGCGGGTTTCGTGTGTCACCAGGTTTTTTACCCGCACCCCTTCCACAGCGTGCTCGCCCAAGATTTCATCAGTTGCCGTGTCAAACAGCACCTCAATCTTGGGGTTGTCGAGCACGCGCTTCTGCATGATTTTGGAAGCGCGCATGGCATCCTTGCGCACTAGCATGTACACCTTCGAGCAGAGGTTGGCGAGGTAGTTAGCCTCCTCCGCCGCCGTGTCGCCAGCGCCCACAATGGCCACTTCCTTGCCCCGGTAGAAGAACCCGTCGCACACGGCGCAAGCCGACACGCCCGAGCCGTTCAAACGGGCCTCCGAGGGAATCCCCAGCCACTTGGCCGATGCACCGGTAGCAATGATAACCGAGTCGGCCGTCAACTCCAGGCTTTCATCAATCGTAATCTTATGGGGAGCACCCGAGAAATCAACCTTCGTGGCAATGCCATAGCGAATGTCGGTACCGAAGCGCTCGGCCTGCTTTTTGAGGTCTTCCATCATCTCCGGCCCCATCACCCCGTCGGGGTAACCCGGAAAATTCTCTACGTCGTTGGTAATAGTAAGCTGCCCGCCGGGCTGCAAGCCCATGTACATAACGGGCTTCAAGCCCGCGCGAGCAGCGTAAATGGCGGCCGTATAGCCCGCCGGACCCGAACCAATAATCAGGCAATGAATGTGTTCCGACATTTGACAGTATGGCGTGCAGTTTTTGCACGCGTTATTAAATAATTACTTACAAGTACCTGCTAGCTACCTCCGGCCGTCACATGTATTTGTACCAATCCTCAAGTAAAACTCCATCTTCAAAAATGGCTATTTTATGCGGCCATTTACTTGGAAACAACTGAATTCCCTGATTTTCATGGTCAATACGCATACCCCATTCAAAATCACCACCTGCTAGTGGAGTTCCTTTAAAAGTTATCTCGTTGCCAGGTAGCACCTTAAAAATGAGTGCTTCAGGTTCTAGTTGAATCTCAATAGGCTCATCCTTCTTCCAGCAGGTGAACGTAACAACAGAGCTGACCATGTAGTTGGAAGGGCTTCGGTATTTCGCTGAAGTAAAGCCGGGGCTTTTTGCTACAAAAAACCCCAACCTTACAGCCGGGGTTTTCAGTCAACAAATTTAAGTAGAAATTAGCCCAGATAAGGCTTCAAGGCCTTCGAGCGCGACGTGTGGCGCAGGCGACGAATGGCCTTTTCCTTTATCTGGCGCACGCGCTCACGGGTCAGGTTGAACTTCTCGCCAATCTCTTCCAGCGTCAACGCAGCCTCGCCATTCAGCCCGAAGTAGAGCGTAATCACGTCGGCCTCACGCTTGGTCAAAGTCGAGAGGGCGCGCTGCACTTCCTTGCGCAACGAGTCGTTCATCAGGCCCGAATCCGGCGTTTCTTCGTCCTCGTTTTCGAGCACGTCGAGCAAGCGGTTTTCTTCACCTTGCACAAACGGCGCATCCACCGATACATGGCGACCTGAAATTTTCAGAGTATCCACTACCTCCGAAGTCGTCAGTTCCAGTACTTCGGCAATTTCCTCGGGCGAAGGCTCACGCTCGAATTTCTGCTCCAGCTCCGAGAACGACTTGCTGATTTTATTTAGCGAGCCCACTCGGTTCAGGGGCAAACGCACGATGCGGCTCTGCTCGGCCAAGGCTTGCAGAATGCTTTGGCGAATCCACCAAACGGCGTACGAGATAAACTTAAAGCCCCGGGTTTCATCAAAGCGCTTAGCCGCTTTGATAAGGCCAAGGTTACCTTCATTAATGAGGTCACCCAGGCTAAGACCTTGATTCTGATATTGTTTAGCTACCGACACCACGAAGCGCAGGTTAGCTTTGGTTAGTTTCTCCAGCGCTTTCTGGTCCCCGTCGCGGATGCGCTGCGCCAGCGTCACCTCCTCGTCGGGCGTCAGCAGGTCCACTTTGCCAATCTCCTGGAGATATTTATCCAGCGACTGACTTTCGCGGTTGGTAATCTGCTTGCTGATTTTTAGCTGTCTCATCGGTAACGGCGCTAACTAGGTAATTCTAAAGAAGTTAATCGGAAATAATTGCTTGAGTAGGCTTGCACCGGTTCAACTGAAAACAACAACGCTGTACGAGCGAAAGTTCTTTTAGGCCATCGTATGGTGCAGGTAAGCAGGTTGGCCAGCCACTCTAAAAATGCTGTCCAACCCGCTTTTTTCCTACGCAAAAACTACGCCTGCTTTTCGAGCAGCACTTTGCGCGACAGGCGGTATTTACCGGTTTTCTTGTCAATATCCACCAGTTTCACGTCAATTTCCTGGCCCACTTCGAGCACGCCTTCCAGCGAAGCAATACGCTCGTGGGTGACTTCCGAAATGTGCAGCAGACCATCCTTGCCGGGCATGATTTCCACAAACGCGCCGTAGGGCTGAATGCTGCGCACCTTGCCTTTGTAGGTTTCGCCAATTTCAGGCTGCGCCGCAATGGCCCGGATGCGGTCGATGGCACCCTGCATATCCGTCTGGTTGGAGGCGTAGATGCTTACGTGGCCCTTCTCGTCCTTCTCCTCGATGATAACCGTGGCGTTGGTATCCTTCTGAATCTGCTGGATAACCTTACCGCCCGGCCCGATGATGGCACCGATGAACTCTTTGTCAATCAGCATCTTGTGCGAGCGCGGCGTGTGAGCCTTCAGCTCAGCAGCCGGTGCCGAAATGGTCTTCGCCATCTCGCGCAGAATGTGCAGGCGGCCTTCGCGGGCCTGGTGCAGCGCGGCGGTCAGAATCTCATTGCTCAAGCCCTGGATTTTGATGTCCATCTGACAGGCGCAAATGCCTTTCTCGGTGCCGGTTACCTTGAAGTCCATGTCGCCGAGGTGGTCCTCATCGCCCAGGATGTCCGAAAGCACGGCGTATTCGCCGGTTTCTTTGTCCTGCACGAGGCCCATGGCAATGCCGGCCACGGCGGAGGTAATCTTCACGCCGGCATCCATCAGCGCCAGCGAGCCGGCGCATACCGTGGCCATCGAACTGGAGCCGTTTGACTCCAAGATGTCCGACACGATGCGGATGGTGTAGGGGTTTTCGTCGTCGGGCGGCAGCACTTGGCGCAGCGAGCGCAAGGCCAGGTTGCCGTGGCCGATTTCGCGGCGGCCAGCGCCGCGGTTCGGCTTCACTTCGCCGGTCGAGAAACCGGGGAAGTTGTAGTGCAGCATGAACTTAGAGTACCCCTTGGCCAGCGGCTGGTCGACGATTTGCTCATCGAGCTTGGTGCCGAGCGTGGCCGTAGTCAGGCTTTGGGTTTCGCCGCGGGTGAAGATGGCCGAGCCATGCGCACCGGGCAAGTAGTTGATTTCCGACCAGATAGGGCGAATTTCGGTGAGCTGGCGGCCATCGAGGCGCACGCGCTCCTTCACCATCATATCCCGGATAGCCTTCTTCTCAGCCGACGAATAGTAGCGGCTGAATAGCTTGGTATCCAGCTCGGGCTGCTCCGCCATCAGCTTGTCCAAGAATGCTTTCTTAACGGCCGAAAAGCCTTCCTTACGGCCACCCTTGCTGGTGTTGCCGGTGCGGGCTACGTCGTAGGCACCCTGGTAAACACCGTCGCTGATGAGTTTTTTCAGCGTCTCGTTTTCCTCGTACTTAGGGTACTCGCGGGGCTGCGACTCGGGCGTGCGGCCCACGGCCTCCGCCAGTTCTTTCTGCATCTGGCACTGCGCCTTGATGGCTTCGTGACCGAAGGCGATGGCGGCTACCATCTCCTCTTCGCTCACTTCCTTCATGGCACCTTCCACCATGGCTACTGAGTCGGCAGTTGCGCCTACCATCAGGTCCATATCGGCGCGGGCCAGGTCAGAGGTTTTGGGGTTAATCTGGAACTGACCGTCGATGCGGGCCACGCGCACTTCCGAAATCGGACCGGCAAATGGGATATCCGAAATCGAGAGGGCGGCCGAGGCGGCCAGGGCGGCCAGCGCGTCGGGCTGCACTTCTTTATCGGCCGAGATGAGGGTAATCATTACCTGCACCTCGTAGTGATAGTCTTTGGGGAACATGGGCCGCAGGATGCGGTCCACGAGGCGGCACACCAGGATTTCGTAGTCGCTCAGGCGGCCTTCGCGGCGCTGAAATGAACCCGGAATCTTACCGGCCGAGCCGAATTTCTCCTGATAATCAACGGATAGCGGCAGGAAATCAACGCCGTCGCGCTGGCTGGGGGCCGACACCACCGTGGCCAGCAGCATGGTATCGCCGAGGCGAACCACTACGGCACCATCGGCAAATTTGGCCAGCTTGCCGGTTTCAATGGAAATCTGGCGGCCGTCGGGCAGCGCCAGGGTTTTAGTAATCGCGTGGGGAGCGGGCATTGGGGAGAGTATAGACTGAAGACGTGAGACACGGGACATGAGAAGTTGTACGGGCACCCCGCTGCGGCCCCGGTAGCAGCAAACCAAAGTTTGTGCGCCGTGTGCGGGCCGGGCGTCTCATGTCTTAAGCAGACAATGGGCAAAAAAAAGAGTAGGGAACCCCCACTTGGAAGGCTCCCTACTCTCAGCAGGTGGGCTTACTTGCGGATGCCCAACTCCTTGATAATCGCGCGGTAGCGGTTGATTTCGCGGTGCTGGAGGAAGTCCAGCATCCGGCGGCGCTTACCTACCAGCTTCAGCAGGCCCAGGCGGGTGCTGTGGTCTTTCTTGTTCACTTTCAGGTGCTCGGTGAGGTGCTGAATGCGGTGCGTGAACAAAGCAATTTGCGACTCGGCCGAACCGGTATCGGTAGTTACTTTCTGAAGGCTGTTTTTTTCGAAGATGGCCTGTTTGGCCTCGGTCGAGAGTTTCATCGGCAGATAGGGAGAACCCGTCTTTGATTAAAAAATAAGAAAAATGCGTACCCCACAACTCGGGGCGGGTGCAAAGGTACGGGCTTTCGCCCAAAAAACCTAGCCTTGCTCGGGAGTTGAGAGCACCAGCCGCCGCAGGCGCGGAAACCGCGGCAGCCGCTGAGCCAGCCGCCGCCAAAAGTCCGTTTCCAACAGCCCCGAGTCATTATAGGCCTGGTACAAGAAAAACAAGCCAAACGGCAGCAGCACGGCATTCGACAGCCACATGCCTACGCCCACGGGCAGTACGAAGTCGCGCCCGTACTTCGAGCCCATGGTGTCGAACACATAGAACACGATAAAAAACAGGATGGATACTAGGATGGGCACCCCTAGCCCACCCTTCTTGATAATGGCCCCCAACGGGGCCCCAATGAGGAACATGAGCAGCACGGCCATCGATTGCGTGTACTTGCGGTAGACCTCGATGCGAAATTCGGCCGAGTCGCGGGCAATCTCATAGAGCCGCTGCGTGGTAGAGGTGACAAACGAGTTGACGTTGCGCGCCCGGTTGAGGGCCTGCTCTACCTGCGACGCGTTGAGCGTACCCAGCCGGGCGGCGGGCACCTTTAGAAGGGCCAACTTGCGGTTTTGGGCGCGGCCCGTGGAGTCGAGGCGCAGGTAGGCATAGTAGCCACTGAGGCGCGCGGGTAGGGTTTTACGCTCGCGCGCCAGCGTGCGCTGAATGGAATCGGACCCGTGCACCAGTTGCGGAATGTTGAGCATCATGCGGTTGGTCTGAAACAGCTCCTTCTTCGTCTCATTGAGGTTAAACGATGACAGCGAGAAGGTTATCATGTTTCGCTTGAAAGCCTGCCGGATGAAGGAGGACGCCGAACGGTTCTGGGCGTCGGGCTGCTCCACGTAATTGTGGCCCCTAAACAACTCAAAGCCAAGGTATTGACCCCCAAAGCGGGTAAACATGCGGCCCGAGTCGGCGAGCATCACCGTAGCGTTGCCCGACTTCTGGGTGTGGTCGTAAATCATGATGCCCATCAGGATGTCCTTGTTGGGGCCCACCTTGCGGTCTACCTTGATAGTGTAGCCAGGAATACCGTTGTAAAAAACGCCGGGCCGGATATCAAGTGCTAGCTTTTTCTGGCGCACATCCCAGAGTAGGCTATAGGCGCTGAGGTTGGCCTTGGGTACAATGCGCTGGTTGAACCAGAAGGCCGTGCCGGCCAGCACCATGCTCACCAGCCACACCGGCCGCAGGATGCGCGTGAGAGCAATGCCCGAGGCCTTGATGGCCGTCAGCTCGTGGTGCTCGCCCAGGTTGCCATAGGTCATCAGCGACGACAGCAGCACGGCCAGCGGCAGCGAAATGGGCACAATGGTGACGCTGAGGAAAAACAGTAATTGCAATATCACACTGATACCTAGGTCTTTACCTACAATATCATCCAGGTACTTGAGCAGCATCTGGGTAAGGAAAATGAATTCTACTACCGCAAACGTGAGCAGGAAGGGCCCGGCAAAGGCCTTCAGAATGAGCTTATCTAATTTCTTCACAACAATAAGGTACTAGGCGGAAGCAGGCCTTTTCACGGGCCTCAACGCAAGCTTGCGGCTTCTAGTGCAAGCCGAGCGCCAAGCGGCTGCCTAGCCGCCTACTTGCTCACGCAGTTTGCCCACGAGGCCCTCCCACAGTTCCTGGTGCTCCTGCAAATCAGAGTGGTCGGAGTAGTCGGTGACGCGCAAAAATACTTCATCCGTGATGCGGGACGACTCCAAGGAGAAGTCAAGGTAATTAGCATCGAGCAGCGGGCGCTTTTGCTCGTCCAAAAACACGTAGCGGATGCTGCGGCCGGGGCGCTGGGTGGCAATTTCGGCAAAATGACTTTGCTTGTCCCACACCATGTTGAGGCGGTGGTCGGGGTCGAGGCGCACGTCATCACAAAACCACTGCGAGAGGCCCGAGGCCGAGGCGATATACGGGAAAAGTATTTTGGGTGAGGCGTTTATCGAGTATTCCATCTCGAAGCGACGCTTGGCGCTGGCAGTGGGCACGGCCATAAGCAAGTAAATAGATGAGCCCGCACCAGCCACTAGCGAAAGCGGCTCCACGAGCAGGAAAACAACATTTTTTACGAGAATATTTGCAGCAAGATAGTTTTTTGCTACCTTTGCACTCCCAAACAGACCCGGCGGGATAGCTCAGTTGGTTAGAGCACAGGATTCATAACCCTGAGGTCACGAGTTCAACTCTCGTTCCCGCTACTTGTAAATGAAGCACTTGCGCACCTTGTTGCGTGAGTGCTTTTTTATTTACGGGGTAATTTGGCATCATCAGGAATAGGAGTAGGTATTTGGGGGTGCGAAGGTACGCACTACCCCACCCTCCTGAGACCATGGCGCAACAGATTGAGGTCCACGGGCTGCACCCGGGAAAATCAACGTTGTGCTACCACGCCGGAGCGGCCCAAACATTACGGCAAACACCTGCGTACCGCGCTAGCTCAACTGGTTAGCGGCATCAGCCAGGCTGGGCAAGGTACCCACAGGCACGGGGGCAACGTATCTAGGCGCACCTACCCCAGCAGCTTGCCAAACGAAGCCGCGAGGCAGTAATAACCACACCATGTAGTGCAGCGCCTTGTGGCGCACGGCTACCGTACGCAGCTAACAATGCCACTGGCATTGGGGTCCAGGAAAGGGGGCTCGCGGGTACTCGACTGGAACCTAGCCACGCTATCAAACTAATTTAAGCAACGTTCGCCTGCGAGTATCGACGAGATGGAAACAAGTACAACCACAATCTGGGCTATTTCGGTGGTTTCCATTGCGCTGGTCATCACGAGGCCTTTTAAAGTACCCGAATACGTGTGGGCGGTGAGTGGGGCGGTTCTACTCCTGCTTTTCCAACTTCTGACACCCGCCGAGGGCATAGCAGGCGTGGTAAAAGGCCTAGACGTGTACCTCTTTCTGACGGGCATGATGCTACTGGCCGAAACGGCCCGCGAGGAAAAGCTTTTCGACTGGCTGGCTGCTCACGCTACCCGACTGGCTCAGGGTTCGGCGCAGCGGCTGTTTCTCCTCATTTACCTGGTGGGTGTGGTAGTTACCACGTTCCTCTCCAACGATGCGACGGCGGTGGTGCTTACGCCCGCCGTAGCCAGCGCTGTGCGGGCCGCCAAGGTAAAAAACCCGCTGTCATACCTGTTCATTTGCGCGTTTATTGCCAACGCCGCTTCCTTCGTGCTGCCCATCTCCAACCCGGCCAACCTGGTTATTTACGGCGCGCATATGCCGCCGCTGTTGGTTTGGTTGCCGCGTTATCTATTGCCGGCGGCCGTTTCCATTGTGACGACCTATTTTCTATTGCTGCGCACTCAGAAAGCGGAATTGAGTCAGGACATTGAGCAAGACATTGACATTCCCACGCTCGAACGCGGGGGCAAGGTAGCCTTGGCGGGCATCGGGATTACGGCGGTAGCGCTATTAGTAGCCTCGGCCCTCGACTCACCGCTGGGTCTGCCCACCGCCATCACGGGCACGCTTACGGCCATTATCGTACTCTTTACCGCGCGCAAAAGCCCGGTTAAGATTATAAAAAGCGTGTCTTGGTCGGTACTCCCGCTAGTAGCCGGACTATTCGTATTGGTGGAAGCACTCAACAAAACGGGCGTGACCAAGTGGCTCACCTCCTTGCTCAATACCGGAGCCGAGCAATCGGCCACCAAAACGGCCTGGGCCAGCGGCGTAGGCGTGGCGCTGCTCTGCAACGTGATGAACAATCTGCCCGCGGGCCTGATTACGGGCAACGTACTGCAAAATGCCCACTTGTCGGAAACGATTAAGAGCGCCATGCTAATTGGCATTGACCTGGGTCCCAACCTCTCCGTAACGGGTTCGCTGGCCACTATTTTGTGGCTGACAGCGCTCCGGCGCGAAAATATCGAAGTAGGTGCCTGGCAGTTCCTCAAACTAGGTGCGCTAGTAATGACCATACCGCTACTACTAGCAATTGGGTCGCTCTTTTTATTACCGCACTAATTCGCCGCGTTTTGGCTAGCCTCACATCTCTGCTAGTTCCCTGCTGTTAATCGTAATCGGTAGATTTGGCTGGCCCGGCGTGTAGAAATACGTGTTCAGCCCTAGTAATGAAGGTTACCAAAAGCAGATGGACGTCAGAATTATACGTATGTATAAGCGCTAATTTTCAACTAACCAAATGCAAAAAACGCCTGCCCTTATGAAAAGGCAGGCGTTTTTTTATGATTAAGCAATTACTCCTCAAGATGGAGTAGTACTTACTTCGCTTTCTCCACGATGCCAGCAAAAGCGGCGGGATGGTTCAGGGCCAGGTCGGCTAGTACTTTGCGGTTGAGCTCGATGCCAGCCTTTTTCAAGCCGCCCATCAGCTGCGAGTACGACA
Source organism: Hymenobacter arcticus (assembly GCF_054779975.1). Lineage (NCBI taxonomy): Bacteria > Pseudomonadati > Bacteroidota > Cytophagia > Cytophagales > Hymenobacteraceae > Hymenobacter > Hymenobacter arcticus. The sequence goes on along the minus strand of NZ_BAAGXF010000003.1, from coordinate 257,120 downwards.
GGCCGTGCTCACGGGCACCAGCGTTGATACGCTGAATCCAGAGTGAGCGAAACTCACGCTTCTTTACTTTACGGTCGCGGTAGGCATAAAGCAAACCCTTTTCGACGGCGTTTTTCGCAACGGTCCATACGTTCTTGCGGCGGCCATAGTAGCCTTTGGCAAGACGCATGATTTTCTTACGGCGGTGGCGCGAGGCCACGTGATTTACACTCCTTGGCATAACCTAAGTTGTTTTTGGTAGCCGGCGCTCCGCGTTAGCGGAATCTTGTGAGGCAGCCGGAAACCTGGTGATAAAATTTAGAATGAAGAATTAAGCGTGAGGAATCAGATTATGCACTTGGTGAAAAGGCAATTTTCCGTTCCTTCGTCTTAAGCCCAAATCAGATGTTGAGCATCTGGCTTACGCGGTTCATGTCGGCCGAACTAACGAGGCCGCTATGGGTGAGGGCGCGCTTACGCTTGGTGCTCTTCTTGGTCAGAATGTGCGACTTGAAGGCGTGCTTGCGCTTCACTTTGCCGGTACCGGTCAGCTTGAAACGCTTTTTGGCACCCGACTTGGTTTTTACTTTAGGCATGGTTGTGGTTGATTATTGATTGTTAGGTACTGACGCTGAACGGGTTACTCGACCGGCAGCGGCAGCCATCAACAAACGGGGTTAAGCTATTCGGCAGCGGCGGCGGGCTCCTGAGCAGGCTTGGCTGCTTCTTTGGGGGCCTTGGGCGCTTTGTCTTTTTCGGGGACGGCAGCTGGCTTGGGGGCAGCTTTGGCCACTACGGCGGCCTTTGGGGCCAGGTAGAGGAACATGCGCTTGCCTTCCAGCTTGGGGAGCTGCTCTACTTTGGCCAGTTCTTCGAGAGCCTGGGCAAATTTGAGCAGCAAGATTTCACCCCGCTCTTTGAAGACGATGCTACGACCCACAAAGTGAACGTACGCTTTGATTTTGGCGCCTTCCTTCAAAAACTCCTGCGCGTGCTTGAGCTTGAAGTCGAAGTCGTGGTCATCGGTGTTGGGGCCGAAGCGGATTTCCTTGAGCACCACTTTGGTCTGCTTGGCCTTCAGCTCGCGGGTTTTCTTCTTCTGCTCGTACTTGAATTTCGAGTAGTCGATGACGCGGCAAACGGGCGGCACGGCCGTGGGCGAAATCTCCACCAGGTCCAGGTTTTGGTCCTGGGCCATTTTGCGGGCCTGGTCGGTGGGGTAAATACCCTGCTCGACATTATCCCCCACCAGGCGAACCTCGCGGGCGGTGATTTTCTGATTGATTTTGAACGGCTCCTCCACCTGCTGGCGGGGCACGTACCGACGATTAGGGGTAGCTATGGCTAAAGTCCTCCTGCTAAAGTGTGGCGGTAATAATTGAAAGGCAACGAACAGCCAGCCGCAAAGGCCAGTCGTTCGGGGGGCAAATATCCGACTTTTTACTGGCAAATCAAAATGCCAGGGCAAATTAGTAGGTAATGGTCAAGGATTGAGTGGTAACAACGGCCTGAAACAGACCTGTTATTACTCCTTACTCCCTGACCATTAACCCTTAAACTTACCCCATGGCCTCGGCTACCTGGCTGTTGACGCTCTGGATGAAGCTGTCGATGGGCATGGAGCCCAGGTCGCCTTCGCCGTGGCGGCGCACACTGACGATGCCGTCCTGCACTTCTTTTTCGCCAACTACCAGTAGATAAGGCGTTTTGGCAATTTCGGCGTCGCGGATTTTGCGGCCGATGCGCTCGTCGCGGGCATCGACGGTGCCGCGCAGGCCAGCGGCTTCGAGGCGGCCTTTGACTTCGTAGGCGTAGTCGGCAAACTTGTCGGAGATGGGCAGCACAATGAACTGCTCGGGTGAGAGCCAGAGCGGAAAATTACCGGCGGTGTGCTCGATGAGCACGGCCACGAAGCGCTCCAACGAGCCAAATGGGGCCCGGTGAATCATAACGGGGCGCTGCTTAGTATTGTCGGGCGCAACGTACTCCAGGTCAAAGCGTTCGGGCAAGTTGTAATCGACCTGCACCGTGCCTAGCTGCCAGCGGCGGCCCAAAGCATCGCGCACCATAAAGTCGAGTTTGGGGCCGTAGAAGGCCGCTTCGCCCAGCTCGGTAACGGTGGTCAGGCCCTTTTCGGCGGCCGCTTGGATGATGGCGCTTTCGGCAATGGCCCAGTTCTCGTCGGTGCCGATGTACTTGGTCTTGTTCTCCGGGTCGCGCAGGGAAATCTGGGCCGTGAACTCGGTGAAGCCCAGGGCTTTGAACACATAGAGCACCAGGTCCACTACTTTCTTGAACTCCTCCACTACCTGGTCGGGGCGGCAGAAAATGTGCGCATCGTCCTGGGTAAAGCCGCGCACACGGGTGAGGCCGTGCAGCTCGCCGCTCTGCTCGTAGCGGTACACGGTGCCAAACTCGGCGAGGCGCACGGGTAGGTCGCGGTAGCTGCGGGGCTTGGTGCGGTAGATTTCGCAGTGGTGGGGGCAGTTCATCGGCTTGAGGAAAAACTCCTCGCCGGGGTTGGGCGTCTTGATGGGCTGGAAGGAATCGGCCCCGTATTTCTCGTAGTGACCGCTAGTCACGTACAGCTCCTTGGCGCCAATGTGAGGCGTCACAACTGGCTGGTAACCAGCTTTTACCTGGGCTTTACGCAGAAATTGCTCGAGGTTCTCACGCAGGGCCGTGCCCTTTGGCAGCCACAGCGGCAGGCCCGCGCCCACCTTCTCGGAGAAGGCGAATAGCTCCAGCTCCTTGCCCAGCTTGCGGTGGTCGCGGCGCTTGGCTTCTTCGAGCTTTTCGAGGTACTCGGTGAGGTCCTTGGCCTTGGGGAAGGTGATGCCGTAGAGGCGGGTGAGCTGCTTGTTTTTCTCGTCGCCGCGCCAGTAGGCGCCGGCCACGTTCATGATTTTGGCCGCCTTGATGGTACCCGTGTCGGGGATGTGCGGGCCGCGGCAAAGGTCGGTGAAGTTACCCTGCGAATAGAACGTGATGTTGCCATCGGCCAGGTTTTCGAGTAGCTCCAGCTTGTAGGGGTCCTGCTTTTCGGTGAAGTAGGCAATGGCCTCAGCCTTACCCACTTCGCGGCGCTCGAACTTGCTTTTGTTCTTGGCTAGTTCGAGCATTTTCTTCTCGATGGCCGGGAAGTCGTCGCTGGAAATGGTGCGGCCTTCACCCAGGTCTACGTCGTAGTAGAAGCCGTTTTCGATGGCGGGGCCGATGGCCAGCTTCACGCCGGGGTACAGCAATTCCAGGGCTTCGGCCATGAGGTGGGCCGAGGAGTGCCAGTAGGCCTGCTTGCCGCCGGCGTCGTTCCAGGTGAGAATTTCGAGGGCCGCGTCTTCGGTGAGGGGGCGGTGCAGGTCGCGAATTTCGCCGTTTACTTTGACAGCCAAGGCGTTGCGGGCGAGGCCTTCGCTGATGCTGGCGGCGAGGTCGTAGCCCGTAGAGCCGGCTTCAACCGGGCGCACGGAGCCGTCGGGGAGGGTAATTTGGAGCATAACTAGGTAGGCTATTGCTTGCGGTGAGCGCATAGCAGGCGCAAGTTACGGCAAGAGTAAATGAGTAAGGGAGTAAATGCGTAAGGGGGCCACCGGGCGGGGTGATTCCTGGCCTCAGCGTATCCACCTTGGTCCCATTCACGCTCCTTTACCGCTAGCGCGGGGCAAGCGGCTCGATGGGCTGGGGCCGCGCTACTGGGGGGGCGGCGGGCCGGGGGTAGTATGTCCGCGCCGGGCGCAGGCTGTCGGGCAGCAGTAGGCGGGCCTGCTCGGCGGTTTTCCACACCTTATAGGTCCAGTGCTGGTTGCCGGGGTTTTCGGCTACCAACAGGCGAAACTGGCGTAGGGCTTCGGGCACGCGGTACTGGGCTTCGAGGGCTTCGGCCAGCACGATACGGGCCCCGGGCAGGCGGGGGTTGCGGCGCAGGGCGCGCTGCAAGTGCGGAATAACGGCGGCCGGGCGCTGGCCGTGGGTGCTGGCGGCCATGGCTAGGCGGTAATCGGCCCGGTACTGGGTGGTATCGAGGACTAGGGCGCGGCGGTAGTAGCGCAGGGCGCTGTCGGGGCGGCCCAGCAATTCGAGTTGCCGGCCGTAGTCGTAGTGCAGCGCGCCGGAAGTGGAGTCGAGGCGCAGGCCCTGGGCGGCGTAGGTGGCGGCTTCTTCGGGCACCCGGTAGGCGTTGAGCAAAAAGGCCAGCTGGTGCAGAATTTCGGGCTGGCGGGGGTCGCGGGCGCGGGCCGCTTGCAGGTAGTCGAGGGCCTGGGCGGTGTCGGCGGTGGCGGCGTAGGCTAGGCCTTTGTAAAAAAGGGCAGCCGGCTGGTCGGGGTCGAGGCGCAGGGTGCGGTCGAGGCTGGTGAGGGCGGCGGCGTACTGCCGAGCGGCCAAGTGGGTTTCGCCTTCGAGCAGCGGCAACTCGGGCGAGCTGAAGCCGTTGTCGGCGGCTTGGCGGGCGGCGGCCAGGGCCTGGGGGAGGCGGCCGAGGGCGCGCAGGGCGCGGGCTTGCAGGAAGTAGAGGTCACCGTTCTGGTCATCGGCGGCCAGAGCGGTTTCCACGTCGTGCAGGGCGGCAATGGGCTGGCCGGCCGCCAGGCGCAGGGTGGCGCGGCGGGCCAGCAGGTCGGTGTTGTCGGGCTGCTGCCGGATGGCGCCGTCGAGCTCATCGGCCTGCACGCGGGGGCCGCTTTGCACGGTGGCCAGGTTTACGAGGGTATCGGGGCGCTCGGTGGGCGCGCCCTGGCAAGCGGCCAGCAGCAGGGCCAGGGAAGGAAGCAGCCGACGGGACATAAGCAGGCAAGGCGGCAGGGTAAACACGCCCGCAAAAGTAGCGCCGGCCGGGAGGCGGCCGGTGTTTTGCGGGAAGTTGGGCCCGGCTGGGGGACTTTTGCAGCTTGGCCACTCGCGGGGCCGGGTAGCCCGCGTTGGTGCAGCCCCGCTCCTACCCGGCCGCCATTTTAGCTTTATCCTCGTCGTCTTAGCCTTATGAAAATTCTCCTTGTTGAAGACGAGCCCTCGGTGGCCGCCTTCCTGCACCAAGGCCTCACCGAGCAGGACTACACCGTGGACCTGGCCGCCGATGGCCTGCTGGGTTTGCACCACGCCCAAAGCACGCAGTACGACTGCCTGATTCTGGACCAGATGCTGCCCGGCCTCAGCGGCCTGGAGGTGTGCCGGCAGGTGCGCGCCCACGACCCCGGCGTGCCTATTCTGATGCTCACGGCGCTGGGCGAAACGGATGACAAAATCCGCGGCCTCGACGCCGGGGCCGATGACTACCTGGTTAAACCCTTTGCTTTCAGTGAATTGCTGGCCCGCATCCGGGCCTTGGTGCGGCGGCGCACCGAAGCCCCCGCCCCCGCCGCCGTGCTGCGCTTAGCCGACCTCAGCCTCGACCCCGGCACCAAGCGCGTGGAGCGCGCTGGCCAGCCCGTGCAGCTCACGGCCCGCGAGTTTGCCCTGCTCGAATACCTACTGCGCCACCAGGGCCGCGTGGTGAGCCGCGCCGATTTGCTGGAGCACGTCTGGGATTTGAGCTTTGATACCGGCTCCAACGTTATCGACGTGTATATCAATTTTTTACGCAAGAAACTGGACAAGGGCTTCGAGCCCAAGCTCATTCATACGCTGGTGGGCATGGGCTACGCGCTGCGGATTAATGGCTAGCCGGGAAGATAAGCAGGCGAACGTCATGCAGACCGCAGGCAAGTATCGCACTCGCTTTATCCGCACGATTGACTTACTGCTGCACGCGAGATGCTTCCCTGCGGTCTGCATGACGTTTTTTTGCGCACTACTAACTGTTAACTGAAAAAGATGTCCATTCGCCTGCGGCTGGCGGCCCAGTTTGGGGCCATTCTAGTGATTACGCTAGTGCTGTTTGCGCTGGCCATTTACTTTGTAACGCAACAAGCTCGGCGCGAAGAGTTTACGCAAAGCCTTTTTAAGCGGGCAATGGTGGTGGGCCACGCCTACGCCGATGGCCAGGCTCGGCCCGATAGCACCCACCAAGCTTCGTACCGGCAGTATTTGCGCCAGCTTTACCGCACGCTGCCCGCCGAGGAAGGCCGGGTGTACGACGCCGCCGGGCGGCTGGTGTTTCGGGAGGGCCAGCGGCCGCCCGCTACGGCCCTGCCCGCCGCCTGGCTGGCCGAGGTGCGCCGCCAGGGCCGCGCCATCTTGGAGCCCGAGGCCAACTACCACGAAACGGTGGGCCTGCTCTACCACGATGCGCGCCTGGGCCCACTGGTAATCGTAACCTCCTCCGTGGATGAGGATGGCCGCCGCCAGCTGCACGGCCTGCGCCAAGTGCTGGCGCTGGGTTTGCTGGCAGCGGGCCTCGTGATGAGTGGGGGGGCCTGGCTGCTGGCCGGGCAGGCCCTGCGCCCCCTGCGCCGCATGGTGAGCGAAGTGGATGGCATTACGGCCACCGACCTCAGCCACCGCCTCACCCAGGCCAAGGGCCGGGCCGACGAGCTGGGCCACCTGGCGCAACGCTTCAACCGCTTGCTCGACCGGCTCGAATCGGCGTTTGTGGGGCAGCGCACGTTTGTGCGCGACGCCTCGCACGAGCTGCGCACGCCCCTCACCGCCCTCATTGGCGAGCTGGAAGTGGCGCTGTTGCCCGCCGAGCGCCCGCCCGCCGACTACCGCCGCACCCTGCAAAGCACCCTCGACGCGGCCCGCCAGCTCAGCAGCCTCACCAACGGCCTGCTGCAAATAGCCCGCGCCTCGGGCGATGCCTCGCAGGTACCCATGGCCCCCGTGCGGGTGGATGAGCTGCTGCTGCAAGCCCACGAGCAGATACTGCGCCGCTACCCCACCTGCCGCGTCGACCTGGAGTTGGGCGACGACACCGTGCCCAACGTGCGCGGCAACGAGGCTCTGCTGCTGGCCGCCATCCTCAACGTGCTCGACAATGCCTGCAAGTACTCGGCCGGGGCCACCAAGCCGGTGCTGGCCACGCTGCTGCTCGCGGCCGGCCACCTGCGCCTGCTGGTGCAGGACCACGGCCCCGGCCTGCAAGCGGCCGACTTGCAGCAGGTATTCGTGCCGTTTTTTCGGGCCGCGTCGGTGCGGGGGCTGCCAGGCCACGGCATCGGGCTGCCCCTCACGGCCCAGATAATGGCCCTGCACGGCGGCGTGGTGCGCGTGGCCAGCGAGCCCGGCCAGGGCACCCAGGTGCGGTTGGAGTGGCCCACCAGTGCCGGAGCTTAGGTTGCGCGGAGCACGGGTCCGTTAGCTGGCACAGTCTAGCGCTGGCTGGCCGGCTGTTGCCAGCGGCTACTTTTTACTAGTCATTGGCAACTGATTGCAAGCAGATTAGCCACTTTAATTTCTTTTTAATTTCACTTTAACTTCATCTTAATCAGCCGCGCCTATTCTTGTGCGGGAAAGACCGGGCCCACATTCGGCGCGGGGCTTTTTCTCACTTTTTAGCGCCGCTGTTATGCCCCACGTAAGTTCTTCTCCCGCGCGCACCGGTACACCCGTAGTGCCAGCGGCCAGAACTGCTGCCCCCACGCCTACGCCGGGGCCATTTAGTGCGATTGGGCAGGATGCGCCGGCGGGGCTGGTGGTGTTTTTAGTGGCGCTGCCGCTGTGCCTGGGCATTTCGCTGGCATCGGGCGCGCCGCTGCTGGCGGGGCTGGTGTCGGGCATTGTGGGAGGGCTGCTGGTGAGCGTGCTCAGCGGCTCGGCGGTGAGCGTGAGCGGGCCGGCGGCGGGCCTCACAGTGGTGATGGTGTCGGCCATTGCCACGCTGGGCTCGTGGCCGGCGGTGCTGGCGGCCACGGTGGTGGCGGGCGTTATTCAGCTGATACTGGGCGTGGCGCGGGCGGGCATTATTGCGCTGTACTTTCCGGCGGCGGTTATCCGCGGCATGTTGGCAGCCATTGGTATCATCTTAATAATGAAGCAGATACCCCATTTTCTCGGGGCCGACACAGACTACTTCGAGGATATGGACTTTTTGCAGTTCAATGGCCTGAACACCTTCTCGGCCATCGGGGCAGCGGCCAAGGGCCTGAGCCCCGGCTCGGTGCTGGTGGGCGCGGTGTCGCTGGGTTTGCTACTGCTCTGGGACACGGCCCCGGTGCGCCGGCAACCCTGGGCGCGGCTGGTGCCGGGCGCGCTGGTAACGGTGCTGGTAGCAGTGGGCCTCAACCAGCTGCTGCGCGCCACTGCCCCCGCCTGGCAGGTGCGCCCCGAGCACCTAGTGAAGCTACCGGTGCTCTCGTCGCTGAGCCAGCTCGCGGGGGCCATGACGTTTCCCGACTTCAACGCCCTGCGCCAGCCTGCCACCTACGGTGTGGCGTTTACCATTGCCATCGTGGCTTCGCTCGAAACGCTGCTGAGCGTGGAGGCCGTGGACAACCTCGACCCGCAGAAGCGCCACACGCCCCCCAACCGCGAGCTGCTGGCCCAGGGCGCCGGCAACCTGGTGAGCGGCTTGCTGGGTGGGCTGCCGCTCACGGCGGTTATCGTGCGCTCATCGGCCAATATCGCGGCGGGCGGGCAAACCAAGCTGGCGGCATTTATTCACGGTATCTTCTTGCTCGTGAGCCTGTTGTTTTTGGGCTCGGTACTGAATCTGATTCCGCTGGCGGCGCTGGCGGCGGTGCTGCTGCTGGTAGGCTTCAAGCTGACCAAGCCGGCGCTCTACCGCCAGCAGTGGCGGCTGGGCTGGGCGCAGTTTGGGCCATTTATCATCACCATCGCGGCCGTGCTCTTCACCGATTTGCTTAAGGGCGTGAGCATTGGGCTGGTTATCGGCTTCTTCTTCATTTTGAAGGACAACGCCAAGGCCGGCTCCTACCTGCGACGCGACGTCGCGGCCACCGACGACGATGAGGCAGGCGCGCTGTTGCACCTGCGCCTGCCCGAGCACGTGTCGTTTCTCAATAAAGCCAGCATCGTGACCACCCTGGAGCAGCTGCCCACCGGCAGCCGCGTGCTACTCGACGGCACCCGCTCCGACGTTATCGACCACGACGTGCTGGAGGCCATCGAGGCCTTTCGGCAGGCGGCCCCGGCCCGGGGTATTGACCTGGAGCTGCGCGGCATTGCGCCGGTCACGCTGCTGGGGCATTAAGCTTAACATCTATCTTTCAACTCTTTCCGCTACTACTCACTCTTCTTACTAATTTATGAGCGTTCGTTCAAACCACAACCAAGCAGCTGACCACTCGGGGGGCATGCAAGAAATTTTAGCGAACAACCGCCGCTGGGTGGCCGAAAAGAAAGCTGCCGACCCCGATTTTTTCAACAAGCTGGCCAACGGCCAGAAGCCTAGCTACCTGTTCATTGGCTGCTCCGACTCGCGGGTGCCGGCTTCGGGAATTACGGGTACCGGTCCGGGCGAGATGTTTGTGCACCGCAACATTGCCAACCTGGTGGTACACAGTGACATGAACCTGCTCAGCGTATTGCAATACGCGGTGGAAGTACTGGGCGTACGCGACATTCTGGTGGTGGGCCACTACGGCTGCGGCGGCGTGGCCGCGGCGGCCGCCAACAAGCAGTATGGCCTGATTGACAATTGGTTGGTGAACATCCGCGATGTGGTGCGACTGCACGAAACCGAGCTGCTGCGCATCCCCGACGGCGACAAGCGCCTGCGCCGTCTCGTGGAGCTCAACGTGATGGAACAGGTGCGCAACCTGGCCAAAACCAACATCATCCAGAACGCCATGCGCAGCGACAACCCGCCCCGCCTGCACGGCCTCGTATATGACATTGCCGACGGCGTACTCAAAGACCTGGACGTGAACGGCAAAGGAGAAATGCACAGCATGGCCCACATCTACAGCACCGAGTCGAAGCCGCTGGTAGCTAGTACATCCGCGCCCGCCGAGCCCAGCGCCAGCGCCGAATCCAGCCACTACGATGGCCCGCAGCATGACCCCAGCCAGGTGCCAGCCGAGGAGCTGCTCACGGCCTAATTTTCCTGCATTAATTAAAAAAAGGGGGCTGACTACCGCGGTAGTCAGCCCCCTTTTTGGTTGCCATCATTCATTCCTACGCTGGCCCAGCGGAAAAGAAGCAGGACTAACGCAAACCGTTTGTCATTGCGAGCGCAACGCAGTGGAGCGCGGTAATCGCCCCAGAACGGTACACCACCGATTACGTTCGGATGCGATTGCCGCGCTCCACTGCGTTGCGCTCGCAATGACAAACGTCTTTTCCCTAATTCATAAATATTTGTCTTTCAACAATTTATGTTAATTGCGCGGGTCGGGGGTCGGCGTCATTTGGTAGTCGTGGGGCGGCTCGGCGCCGGCCAGGTTTTGCACGAAGTAGTCCCAGCGGCGGCGGGTCATGTAGGGCGAGTAGCCGCCGTAGCCGTGGGCCGCGTTAGGGAATACCACCAGGTCGTAGCTCTTGTTGGCTTTGGTGAGAGCCTCCACCACTAGCAGCGTATTGGAGGGCGGCACGTTGTCGTCCATCAGGCCGTGGGCCAGCATCAGCTTGCCTTTGAGGTTCTTAGCGAAGGTGGCGTTGGCCTGGTTGTCGTAGTTGGTGGTGCCGTCGGGGTTGGTTTTGAGCAGGCCGAGGTAGCGCTCGGCCCAGTCGTCTTCGTAGTTGCGGTTTTCGTGGTTGCCCGATTCGGAGATGCCCACTTTGAAGAAATCGGGGTAGCGGAACATGGCCGCCGCCGTGGCGTAGCCGCCGCCCGAATGCCCCCAGATACCGGCCCGCTCCAGGTCGATGTACGGGTACTTTTGCGCCAGCTGCCGCATCCCGGTCACCTGGTCCGACAGCGTGTTTTCGGCCATGTTGCCGTAGCAGGCATCGTGGTAGCTTTTGGAGCGCAGCGGGTTGCAGCTGCCCTCAATCACCACCACCACAAAGCCCAGCTCGGCCAGTGCCTGGTGGTCGCTGCGGGCCGCCGAAAACGACCAGCTACCCACACCGCCGCCCTGTGGGCCGGGGTATATGTAGTTGATAATGGGGTACTTCTGATTGGGGTCCAGGGTGCTGGGGGTGAACATCAGCCCGTAGAGGTCAAGCTGGCCGTCCTGAGCTTTCACCGTGATGGGCGTGGGCGCCTTCCAGCCGGTGGCGGTGAGGCGCGCGATATCGGTTTTCTCCAGGGTCGAAACCAGCTTGCCATCGGCGGCACGCAGCACCGTGGCACCCGGCTTGTCGGGCTGCGAGTAGGTATCGACGAAGTAGCGGCCCGAGGGCGCGAACGTTACCTGGTGATTGCCGGGCTCGGGCGTGAGCAGCGTCAGGTTTTTGCCATCGAGCCCGATGCGGTAGAGGTGCGTGAAATACGGGTTGCCCGGCTCGCGGCCGTCGGCCAGGAAGTAGAGCTGGCGCTTGGCCTCGTCCACTTTCAGCAGCTGCGTCACCACCCAGTTGCCCTTGGTAATCTGCTGCTTAGCCTTGCCCGTAGTGGCGTCGTAGAGGTACAGGTGGCCCCAGTCGTCGCGCTCCGAATACCAGATAACTTCCTTGCTCTTGGGTAAATAATGCCAGTTGATGCTCTTCTGGCCCGACTCGTACTGTGTGGCCACGGTTTCGGAAAACACCTCGCGCACCGCGCCGGTGGCGGCGTCGGCCACACGCATTTTCTCCTCCTTGTGGTCGCGCGAGGTCGATACGAACGCCAGCTGGCGGCCGTCGGCGCTCCAGTCCACATCGTCGAAGGTGCCGCTGCTCGAAATATCATCCGAGAGCGAGCCGCGGTGCGGGTCGGGGGCCACTTGCAGACGCACCACTTTGGGATTATCGACCTCGATGATGACCCGCTCAATCATGGCGATGTCCTTGTCGCCGGGCAGCGGGTATTTCCAGGCTTTCAGCGTGGGATGGCCGATGTTGGTGGTTACCAGGTACATATCGCCCACCTGACGCTGGTCTTGGCGGAAGGTGGCGATTTTGCGCGAGTCGGGCGACCAGCGCAGAATGGCCTGGTCGCTGTGGGTCCAGCCGGCGTTGTCGGTGGCGTAGCCGTAGTCCTGGGCGCCGTCGGTGGTGAGCTGGGTGGTTTGGTTGGTTTGCGTATTGCGCACCCACAGGTTATAGTCCTTGATGTAGGCGGCGAGCTGGCCGTTGGGCGACGCGACTTCGTTGCGGGCGTTGGGATTGGGCTGGGCGGCGGGTGCGGTGTCGGGGCTCACTTGGCCGCTGCCCAGGTCGTAGCGCCAGCTTTTATCAGCGGCGGCGAAGGAAACCGACTTTTCGTCGGGTGAAAACGTGAAATCCCGGAACGGCAACTTATTGGCGGCGTAGGCTTTGCCGCTGGCTGTGGAGAGCGCGGCGGCCAGCTTGGCGTGGTCAAAGGCCGGGGTGCGGGTTTTGCGGGCCGGGTCCACGAGCACAAACTCGCTGCCCTGGGCCGTGAGCACGCGGTACCAAAAGCGGTTGCCGGGCAGCCAGGTGGGCGGGCCGGCGCTGTGGTCTACCAGCGCTTGGGTGTTGTAGCCCATAAAGCGCTCGGCGCGGGCGTAGTCCTGCGCGGTGCGCATGGGCCGCTGCTGGGCCAGGGCCACCGTAGCAAAAAAGGTTGCGGCCGTGACGAGGACCGGCACATATTGGCGCATAGGCATTGACAAAAACAGATTAAAAAAGGCGAAGGAAGTGGTGGCCGCAAGGTAGCATCAAACAGAAGGCCGGAACGGGGCAATGCCCCCGGAGGGGCCGCTGGAGGCGCGAGATTCCAACCCGATTAACTCAAGCACAACTATTTGACAAATAATAACTTACTTACCGGCCGCGCCGGTATCGGGCCGCAGCTGCTCATACCACTTGGCGTGCTGGCGGTCGCGGCGGGTTTTGGCGCGCAGCAGAGGCGGCAGCATTTGCTGGCACAGGCGGTTCATGGTTAGCTCCTCGCTCGTGTAGGTGGGCAGGCGGATGGCTTCCTGCAAAATGGCTACGGCCTGGCGGCGGCGGCCCTGGTACTTGTACATGCGTGCCAGGTCATAGTAATACTGAATGCGGGCGGGGTCAAGCTGGTGGGCTTTTTCGAGCGCATCAATGGCTTTTTTCGACGTGGCGCCCTGCGGATAGCCGCCCAGGAAAATGCGCGAAAACGTTTTTTCGAGCACGTTGTAGTGGGCCACGCGGTAGTACCAACGGCCCAGCAGCTGCCAGGCCTCGGGCAGGTCGGGGCGGCGCTCGGCGGCCAGGTACACGTGCGGGCGCAGCTCCTTAAACAGCCGCAGGCGGTCGCGGGCGCTGGTGAGGCCGGCCTCGCTAAACAGGGCCAGGGCCATGGCATAGTTGCTTTCGCCGCCCTCGGGCTGGCTGGCCAGCGCCCGGTCAGCGTATTGGTGGGCGGCCTCAAAATAGGCCTTTTTGCGGGTTTCGTCGGAGTAGCGGTTGCCGATAATCACGCTGAGCACGGCGGCCCGCCACAGGCTTTCGTAGTGCTGGGGTTGCAGTTTGAGCACCGCTTGGTACTCGGCCAGCGCCTCCGAATCCTTGAACTGGCTTTGCAGCGCCGTGGCCTGGGTGAGGTGCTGGCGCAGGGCCACCGAGTCGGGCGCCTGCGAGGCATTGGCGGTGGCCTTGGGGCGGGTGCCCAACTCGGCGGCGGCGGGCATGGCCGGCAGCGAGGCCTGCGAAGTAGTGGTTTTTTGGGCCCGCGCCGCCTGCAAGCCGCCCGCCACCCCGGTAGCCAACGCAGCCAGCAGCACAAAACAAAGGCGGGAACGGGACATGGGTAAAAAGAGGGCCGGTAACTGCTGCGCGGGCAGCCTATCGCGTAACGCTGCCGGCTGCGAAATAGCCTACGAAGAACGGCCTAAAAGTATGCGCAGGCCCCGCCGGGGCACCACCATCACCACGCTCACGCCCGGCAAGGACGTACCAGAACGTTCTTTTTAGGACTTCCGCAGCTGGAGCAAAAGATGAGCTTTAGCTTGCCAGCAAGAGCTCACAACATATTATAAATCAACTACACACAATAATTAGCCTCACTGCCCGCAAGCGAAGGCTTACCCTACACGCCCTGGCGAAAGCCGCTCACCTCTTCCGTTTGAAAAAAGACTTTATGCTGCCCTACCTTAGCCCAACCCGCAAAAATTGCTAACCAGGGCAGGAGCGGCGAGGAATCTCAAGAAGGTATTTTTGCAGTATTTTTGAAATAACTACTTTACTATCAATACTTTGTATTTATAATTAAGCAATGTTTACGGTCCACATTCATACCCGCTTCGACCAGGTACTGGGCCTGCGCATTCCGGCTACCGAAAATGCCTACGCCGCGGTGGCCGGTTTTCAGGAGCTGGGCTGCGACGTACGGTTTTTCGACACGCTACCCGAGTTGCAGGCCCAGTTAGGACCGGGTGATATAGTGGTGGGGTATATCCGCGATGCGAAGTACGCCTTTGCGCAGCTGGGCCTGCCGCCGCCGCCTACCCTTGATTATCCGGCCGAGCTAGCCGCTTTTTACGGCCGGCGCATCTGGCCCACCGTGCTTTCGCAGGTGGCCAACCAGCCCGACACGTGGCCCGTTTTTGTGAAGTCTACGGCGCAGAAAGGCTTCACGGGGCGCGTGGTGTGCACGGCCCACGACTTGCAGGACACCGCTTTTCAGAATTACGACCAGCCCGTTAGCTGCTCGGAAGTGGTGGCGTTTGAAGCGGAGTGGCGAGGGTTTGTGCGCCATGGCCAGCTCTACGACCTGCGCGGCTACTGCGGCCGCTGGGACCTTTTTCCAGACCCCGCCGTGGTGCGCGCCGCGCTGGCCGCCTGGACGACCAAGCCCGCCAGGCGCAGCATCGATTTCGGCGTAACGGCGGATGGCCGCACCCTGGTGGTGGAGTGCAACGATGGCTTCGCCCTGGGCCACTACGGACTCAATGCCCTGCGCTACGCCAAGCTCATCAGCGCCCGCTGGCACGAGCTGATGGGGCAGCCCGACCCCTACCAGTTTACCCGCTAACGCCGCTACCCGCCAGTGCCCAACGCCCGGAATCTCGTGGCCGATAACGCCGAGCACCTCCTGGTCGCTCATCAGCTCCAGGAGGCCGGCGAATACGCGCACGCTCCCATCGGCGCAAGCAAAGGCATTCACGGCCTTCACCTGGTACACCTTGTAGTTCATCGTCAGGCCATCGTAGGTGCCGCGGCCGGCCACCAGCTTTTGCAGGCGCTGGGCCAGCGGGTGGCTGGCCGGGGCCACGTATTCCTTGGTTATTCCACCACTTGCTGGTCGCTGAGGGTGGCCGCTTTGAGGCCTGCGCCAAGGCTGCCGGAATTGAGTTTAAACTGGGCCTGCGCGGTCGAATACGCGCCAACTGCCAGACACACTGCCAGCGTGAGAAATTGTTTTTTCATAAAGGGAGTGGCATGGTCGGCAATGACCGAAAAGAGTGACTTGAACCCGCTTATGCAGGAGCTACGCAAGGGTTAGTCTGGCACGCCAGAATACTAAAAGGAGGCACTATGCATTTGCTTTGAATTTAGCTATTTGGGGTTTGTCACAACGGGTCGGCGGTTGCCTGGGCGCTTCAAATGCGCACCCGTATAATGCCTAATGCCGCAACGCACCAAAAGGCTAGCGGAGCAGCTAGTGGTGAGCTTTAAAATAAGCATAAATATTTTACTTACAAGTAATTAACTAATAAAAGTGCTTACTTGCTACGCTAATGTTACGTTGCAGCTACCCGAGCTAACAAAATGGCAAACTCACTGGATTAATGCAATTAAACAGGCTTGCTGAGGCTTATTTTCTGCTTAAAATTTTATTTTAAGGTACCTGGCGGGCTTTGGCGCGGAGGGGCGGCGGCAATTTGGTAACACGGCGGGCTTGGTGGCCGCGTGGGCGGGGCTGGACTTTTGCACCGGCAAAGCTGCTACCCTTACCCTGCTATTAATGCGTCGTCACTACTCGGTTTTTTTGGGCCTGCTGTTATTGCCGGTTGCTACGCTGGCGGGCACCATCAGGGGGCGCGTGCTGGATGCCCGCACCGGCGAGCCGCTGGTGGGCGCGGTGGTGTACCTGCAAGGCACCAGTCACAACGGGCAGGTGCAGCTCGATGGCACGTTTAGCCTGCGCAATGTGCCGGCGGGCGAATACGAGCTGGTGGGCCAGTTTGTGAGCTACCAAACTATCAACCAGCATATTAGCCTCACAGCTGCCCAGCCCGACCAGACGCTGAGCCTGCGCCTGCGCGACAAAAATAACGACCTGGCCGAAGTGGTGGTGCAGGGCCGCCGCGACCCCGAGGGCGAAAACACGGCCCGCCGCGTAGAGCAGGTGGCCCCCAGCATCGTCAACGTGGTGTCGGCGCAGGCCATGCAGGTAGCGCCTGATATTCAGGTGGCCAACGTGCTGCAGCGGGTGTCGGGCGTGACGCTGGAGCGCGGCACCAACGGCGACGGCCGCTACGCCCTGGTGCGGGGCATGGACAAGCGCTACAACTACACGCTGGTCAACGGCATCAAGATTCCCAGCCCCGACCCCTACAACCGCTACGTGCCGCTCGACATTTTTCCGGCCGACCTGCTGCAGCGCCTGGAAGTAACCAAAGCCCTGACGCCCAGCATGGAAGGCGACGCCATTGGCGGCGTGGTAAACCTGGTGATGAAGGATGCCCCCGCCGAGCGCACCCTCACCGGGCAGCTGGGCACGGGCTACGGCCAGCTGTTTGCGGGCCGCTCGCTGCTGAGCTTCGACCGGGGCGCGGTGAGCCGGGAGGCTCCGGCGGCGCGCAACGGCGCTGATTACCAGGCCCAGACCAGCGATTTTCCGTGGGCGAAATTTACCAATAAAACGGCCCGGCCCAACCTGCTCGGCAACCTCACCTTTGGCAGCCGCTACGGCAAAGACCAGCGCCTGGGCGTGCTGCTGGCCGGCTCGTACCAGGCCCAGACCCGCGGCTCGGACGGGTATTTTTACGAAACGGGCATCACCCAGGACAACTACCCCGTGCTGCGCACGCTGCACGTGCAGCAGTACTCGACGCGCCAGGAGCGCCTGGGCCTGAATGCCAAGCTCGACTACCGCCTCGATGCCCGCAACACGCTGCGCTTTTACGGGGCCTACCTGCAGCTCGATGAGGCCCAGGCCCGCTTCGAAACCGACACCACCTATAAAGGCAACGCCCGCCCCGACGTGGACCGCCGCCTGCGCACGCGCCTGCAGCGCCAGGGCATTGCCAACGGCACGCTGCAAGGCGAGCACCAGCTCACCAGCCAGCTATCGGCCAGCTGGTCGCTGGTGTACTCGCGGGCCAGCAACAACGTGCCCGACGTGGCCGAGCAGGACCTCAAGCTGACCACCGCCGGCAACCGCTACCAGGACGTGAGCCGCATCTGGCTCGACAATACCGACCAGGACAAGGCCGCTTATCTCAACCTGAAATATACCCTGGCCGAGGGCCTGGAGCTGGGCGCGGGCGGCCTCTACCGCGACAAGGACCGCGCCAACCACTACCTGAGCTACCAGCTGCGCGCCTCGGGCCAACCAGCTGTTAATGAGCAGGATATTAGTTCGGAAACCTACACCGTGTTCAACCCGCAGGGCATTTATGTGGGCAACAACAACTACTCGGCCACCGAGAAAATAAGCGCCGGCTACGGCCAGCTGCGGCTGGTGCGCGGCAGCTGGGAAATACTGGGCGGCGTGCGCGCCGAGCATACCAACCAGCAGTACCTCACCAGCTTACCCATTACGCAGGAGGCCTACAAGGGCCGCCAGCTCTACACCGATTTCCTGCCCAGCCTGCACCTGCGCTACGCCCTGTCGGCGCGCCAAAACCTGCGGGCATCGTACTTCGGAAGTATCAGCCGGCCCAGCTTTTTTGAGCTGACACCCCACAACAACGCGGGCAGCGTGAGCGAAAGCAACGTGTACCCCGAGGCCGGCAACCCCTATCTGCTGCGCACCAAGGCCCACAACCTGGACCTGCGCTACGAGTTTTTTGGGGCCGGCAACGACCAGGTGATGGTGGGCGCGTTCTACAAAAAGCTCAACAACCCCATCGAGTACGCCCTGTACACGCCGCCCAGCAGCACCATTACCGTGTACCGGCCCGATAACTTTGGCACGGCCACCAACTACGGCTTCGAGTGGGTGGGCGTGAAGTACTTCGGGCCGCTGGGCCTGGCCACCAACTACACCTTCACGGTGTCGGAAATCACCACCAACAAGGCCCGCAACGCCACCGCCGACAACCCCAGCCTGCTGGTGCCCCAAAAACGCGCGCTGCAGGGCCAGGCCAAGCACGTGGGCAATGCCTCGCTGCTCTATAAAAACCCGCGCCTGGGCCTTGATGTGCAGCTGGCCTACGTGTATACGGGGGCGCGCATTGTGCAAGTAGGCCAGTATCTGGGCCTCGACTACTGGCAGCGGGCGCAGTCGCAGCTCGACTTTTCGGCCGAGCAGCGCCTCACCAAGCCCGCGCGGCGCGTGGGCATCACGGCCTACGTGAAGGTGCAGAACCTGCTCAACACGCCCTACCAGGTCGATATTCTGGCCCCCGGCGCACCGGCCGCCGCAGGTAGCCCCGCCACCGCGGCCTTCCCCTACCAGGACCGCGCCGACCGGGTATCGGTGGTCAACCAGACGTACAAGGCCTACTACCTGGCCGGGCTGCGCTTTCGCTTCTAATTACTTGTTGATATGCGCTTTACACTACTTGCCCCCGCCGCACTCCTCCTGGGGGGCACCGCTCTCCTCTCCTCCTGCGAAGAAATTATCGACATTGCCGCCCCCGTGCAGACGGTGGGCCAAAGCTTCAGCGGCGACACGCTGCGCAGTCCCATTAAGGGCACCATTGCGGGGCGCGCGGCCCCGTACTACCTGGTTTCCGACGTTACCATTAACGACGGCGACACGCTGCTGCTACAGGCGGGGGTGAAGATTGTGGTGATTGGGAACCCCAAGTCGACCAGCACGTTTGGGCAGGCCAGCAACAACCCCGGCTTCATCGTGAACGGGGCGCTGCTGAGCCTGGGTACCAAGGCCGCGCCCGTGGTGCTGACCGTGGCCGACAACCTCAAGGGCGACCCGACGCAGACGCAGGCCGTGGCCACCGACCCCGCCTTTAAAGGCTATTGGGGCGGGATTAATGCCGACGGGGCTTCGCTGCTGGTGCTGCGCTGGACGGACCTGGGCTACGTGGGCGGGCCCTACGGGGCCAACGCCCCGACCGGCTACGCGGCCGGCGACCCCAAAATCGGGGTGTCGATGCTGGCCAGGAAAACCACCGCCCAGTGCGTGCTCGAAGACAGCTACTTCCACGGCAGCGTCGATGACATGGTGCGCCTGCAAAGCTGCCGGTTCAGCCTGATGCGCAACCGTTTTGAGAAGGCCGGCAAAACCGGCGGCGAGGCCGTGAACCTCAAGGCCGGCTGCGTGGGCGACGTGGCCTACAATACCTTCGTGGGCGCGGCCACCAATGGCTCTAAAGTGGCCTCGGTAGCCGCGGCGGCCGTGCAGGCCAACGTGGCTACCTACAACAATACTTACCTCAACTGCGGCTACCGCCAAACCAAGTCGGGCCGCGGCGGCTCCATCAACTACGAAGTGCAGGCGGCCGGCAAAATCTATAACAACCTGATTGTCAATTGCCGCTTCGGCCTGCGCCTGCGCTCCGACTCGCCGCCCGACGTGGCCAACGTGCAGTACGACAACCAGTACTACTACGGCAGCACCAGCTACCAGATAGCCGAGTTGGGCGCGGCCACGGCGGGCTCCGTCACGGCCAGCAAGCCCGGCGACACCCGCGGCGCGGCCGCCGCCAACGACCCCAAATTTGTGGCCGCCGACCTGGCCACCGCCGCCGGCACCACGGCCGCCCCCAGCGCCGCCATTCAAAGCGCCAACTTCCTGAACCCCACCACCAACCTGCGCCTGCAAGGCAGCTCACCGGCCCTGGGCAAGGGCAACACTACCTTCGCCCCGCTCAACGCGGTGAGCGGCCTCAACGTGCGCGGCTTATTCACGCCCACCACTACCGCGCCGGGGGCCGATGCCGGGGCGTATCAGGCGGGTAACGTGGGCAACCAGTATTAGCGCCTTGCCCCCTGCGGGACCCCATTCGGTATTTAGTTCATTACCAAATGTTTAACCATTCTTTTTGCACCCCGGCCGCTGCCCTGCTGCTGAGCGTGGCGGCCCTGCTGCCGGCCGGCTGCCAGCAGGCGGCCCAGGCCATTGGCGGCACCGCGGCGGCCTCCCTTGCCGATGATGGCACCAACAACGGCCCCGGCGTGGTGCGGCCCGTGGTGGTGACCCAGCCCGTGCGCTACGACACCGACGACCCCGCCATCTGGGTCAACGCCCGGGACCCGGCCCGGAGCCTGGTTATCGGCACCGATAAAGATTCGGATGGCGGCTTGTACGTCTTTGATTTACAGGGCAAAGAAGTGCCCGGCAAATCGGTGCACGGCCTCAAGCGGCCCAATAATGTGGACCTGGCCTACGGCCTGCAGCTGGGTGGGCAGCCCACCGACTTTGCCCTCGTAACGGAGCGCGAAACGGGCAAGCTACGCGCCTTTCGCCTGCCCGATATGCGGCCCCTCGACCACGGCAACCTCGACGTGTTTGTGGGCGCGCCCGCCGGCGAGCGCATGCCCATGGGCGTGGCCATTTATACCCGGCCCGCCGACGGGACCATGTTTGCGGTGGTGGGCCGCAAAACCGGGCCCGCCGCGGGCTACCTGGCCCAGTACCAACTGGCCGACGACGGCACCGGCCAGCTAACTATGACGCTGGTGCGCACCTTCGGCACCTGGAGCGGCAGGAAGGAAATCGAGTCCATCGCCGTCGATAACGAGCTGGGCTTCATCTACTACTCCGATGAGGGTGTGGGCGTGCGCAAATACTACGCCGACCCCGCGAAGGGCAACGCCGAGCTGGCCCTGTTTGCCAAAACGGGCTTCACGGAAGACCACGAGGGCATCTCCATCTACAAAACCGGGCCCCGAACCGGCTACATCCTGGTGTCGGACCAGGCCGCGAGCACGTTCCGCTTTTTCCCCCGCCAGGGCACCGCCGCCAACCCCCACGCCCACCCCGAGCTGCGCGCCGTGCCGGTAGCCGCCCACTTCAGCGACGGCTCCGACGTGACCAATGTGCCCCTGAACGCGCAGTTTCCGCACGGCCTGTTCGTGGCCATGTCCGACAACCGCACCTTCCACTACTACCGCTGGGAGGATATGCTGGGCAAGGGTGTGCAAGCGGTGGAATAGCGCCCGGCCAGTGCAAGTTGAGGTACCCGCGCCGGTTGACGAGCGTGCCAGTCGCACGGGCATCGTTTCCACGACAACCGGTCGGCCGGCTCCGCCGGCGGACCGGAGCGGGTACCCGGGGCTGCGGCTTATTTTTGCCCATGAGTATTCGCCCCGGCCACTTGCATTATTTCCTAAAATATTAATAGCCAACGCTATGCGCACCTACAATTGGGCCATTCTGGGTCCGGGCAAGATTGCTCGCAAGTTTGCCCAGGATTTGGCCTTGGTTCCGCAGGCCCGCTTGCACGCGGTAGCCTCGCGCAGCTTGGCCAAGGCGCAGGCTTTTGCGGCTGATTTTGGGGCGGCCCACGCCGTAGGCAGCTACGAAGAGCTGCTGGCCGTGCCCGATATCGACGCGGTGTACATTGCCACGCCGCACTCCGAGCACCACGCCCACGCGCTGCTGTGCCTGCGGGCGGGCCTGCCCGTGCTGTGCGAAAAAGCCTTTGCCCAAAACGCCGGCCAGGCCCAGGAAATGATAACCGTGGCCCAGACCAGCGGCGTGTTTTTGATGGAAGCCTTCTGGACGCGCTTTTTCCCGGCCGTAGCCCAGGCGCTGGAATTGGTAGCGGCCGGCCACATCGGCGAGGTGAAGCACCTGGTGGCCGATTTCGGCTTTGCCACGCCCTACGAGCCCGCAGGCCGCCTCTTTGCCCCCGCGCTGGCTGGGGGCTCGCTGCTGGATGTGGGGGTGTACCCGCTCTTTATCAGCCAGCTTTTTCTGGGCGTGCCAAGCGCGGTTGGGGCCGTGGCCACGCCCGCGCCCACGGGCGTTGACCTCAACTGCGCCGTATCGCTGGCCTACCCCAGCGGAGCCACGGCCAGCCTGTTTTCAACCATCGCCGCCGACACCGACAACCGGTGCGTGCTTTACGGCACCAAGGGCAAGTTGCAGTTGCTGGGGCGCTTTCACGCGGCCACGGGCGTGCAGGTGCAGCTCACCGGGGAAGAGCCGCAGGTATTTCCATCGCCCACGCAGGGCCTGGGCTACCACCTCGAAGCCGCCCACGTGCAGCAGTGCCTGGCGCAAGGCCTCACCGAAAGCCCGCTGCTGCCCCTGCGTTTCAGCCTTCAGCTGATGCAGCAGCTCGACGCCGTGCGCCAACAAATCGGCCTGCGCTACCCCGACGAGTAAGCGCGCCAGATAGCGCCAAGCTAGCGGGGTAGCAGGATGGTTTTGCCCTCTTTGGCCGACTGCCGGGCCGCGTCCAGAATCTCGACCACCAGCATATTAGTGGCCAGCGACGAAAGCACGTCCTCCGGGGCGGTGCCGCGCACCACGGCCGCCAGGTAAGCAAAGGGTTCGTCGTAGGGCGCGGGCGGGGGCAGCACGGCTTGGTCCTGGGCGGTTTCCTTTTCGGTACGGCGCACCCGCACGTGGTCGCGGTCGAGGGCCACTACCGAGCCGGTTTGGCCGTACACTTCCAGGTCTTTGCGGGCGTAGGGCCAGTTCCAGGAGGCCTCAATGATGCCCTGGGCCTTGGGGTAGGTGAGCAGGATGGTGACATCGTCCTCGACTTTCGGGTAGATAGTGGGCTTAATGTGCAAGACACTGGCCGTCACGGAGATGGGCCGCTCGCCGTGCATAAGCCACGTCATGAGGTCGGCACCGTAGCAGCCAAAATCGGGCAGCGCCCCGCCGCCGTTCTGCACGGGGTCGGTGAGCCAGGCCAGGAACTCCTGATTCACCCCGATTTCCTGGGGCCCCTGGTGGCCATCGTGGGCCACCATTTTGCGAATATCGCCGAGGGCATGCTCTTCTACCAGTTCGTAGGCGCGGCGGTTGGAGCCGTACCAGGTGGTTTCGTAATTGGTGAGCAGGTGAATATGGTGCCGCTGAGCCAGGGCCGCCATCTGGCGGGCGTGGTCGAGGCTCACGGCCAGCGGCTTCTCCACCATCACGTGGATACCCTTGGGCGCGCAGGCCTGCACCACGGCCAGATGCTCGTAGATGCTGCCAAACGCCGTAACGGCCTGCGGCTTGGTTTTGGCAAGCATCTCATTCAGTGAAGAATACACTAGGCTCATGGGTAGGCCGTGCTCTTTGGTAAAGCGCTCGGCCAGGGCGCGGTTGGGCTCGGCAATGCCCACAATCACGATGTCGCCGCGCTGCGCGCGGCCCAGCAGCCCGTGCACGTGCGTGTGGGTGAGGCCCGCTACGCCCACCCGCAGCGGGGCGGCGGGGGCGGCTTGCGCCGCGGCCGGGCGGCTCGGCAGGGCAAATAGGTGCAGCAGCACGATGGCAAGCAGGGTCTTCAGCATGAGGGCGGGTAGGTGGAAAAGGTTGGAGGGCCAAGTTAGCAGCTTACGGCCACCAGCCCGGCGGCCACCTTACCACCCGGTAATTTGTTGAAAATATAATTTATTTCATAAATTTCTCATTATTAACAAGTTACATTTCAAGCCCGTTTTACCGCGGGCTATAGCAGCAAAACCCGGTAGCCGCTTGGCAGGCTAATTCCACTGCGCCAATCCGTAGCTACTCACGGGTAATAGGATTTTAGCACTATTCGGGCATTGCCTTGCATAAACCCGGCTGGCCGTGCGTAGCTTTACTGAGAAGGGCTAGCGACGCTTTTTTAGGCAATAGCTACCCACTAGGCTTCGTTCCTTAAGGGCGGTGAGTAGTACTTTCCTCTCGCAGTAACTGCTTACCCATCTGCCCACTTACCTGCCCCGCTATGCCCGCAGCGTTACCACGTCCTTTCCCCTCTCCCACCCACCCTTTTTCTCGGCCGGCCCGGCCTGGCCAGCCAGCTTTCAACTGGCTGTTCGCGCTGCTTTTGCTGGTGCTGAGCATCGCGGCCACCACGGCCCGCGCGCAGGCCCCCGCGCCGCCTCCCGAGTGCAGCCAGGACGAGAAGTTTGCCAACACCTGGTACTTCGGCTACAAGGCGGGGCTCGACTTCAACGCAGCCACCGACTCTATCCCGCCCGTGGTGAAGACCGATGGCCAGATGACGGCCCCAGCCGGCGCGGGGATAATGTCGGACGGCACCGGCAAGATTCTCTTCTACAGCAACGGCGACACCATCTGGAACGGCAATGGCAGCATCATGACCAACGGCACGGGCATGGGCGGCAACCGGCTCGTTACCGATGGGCCCCTGCCCATCCGGCTGCCCGGCAGCCCGCCGCCCAGCACGCCGGGGGCCGAAACGCGCTACCTCATCTTCACGCAGGACGCGGCCGGCGGTCCCAAGGGCCTGAGTTGGTCGGAAATTATCATTCCGGCTGGCGGCGGGCCCGGCACGGTGGTAGCCGCCACCAAAAACACGCCGCTTACCCAAGGCACCACCGAGAAAATGACGGGCGTGTTTCACAAAAACGGCTGCGACATCTGGATTATCGTGCACGGCTGGGGCGATGCTAAATCGGGCACCGCCAACCGCGGCGACGCCTTCCTGGCCTACCGCGTGCGGCTGGTATCCGGCGGTGGCTTAGGCCCGGTCCTCATCGACGCGCCGATTATTTCGGCCATAGGCTCGCTGCACGCGGCGAGTGCGTCGCCGCTGGGCTACCGCGGGCAGATGAAGGTGACGCCCGACGGCCAGCGGCTGGCCGTGGCCCGCTACAGCGAGGTGCTGGGCGATAGCAGCAGTACCGTCGAGCTGTTTGCGTTTGATACTAATACGGGCATCGTGAGCGCCAATCCGCAGGTGCCGTACATCGTTGACAGCGGCGAAGGCAAATACTACGGGGTCGATTTTTCGACCGGCAGCAAGCTCTACGCCACGGTAATGAACCCGCCCAAGCTGCTGCAATTCAACATCAGCGGCCAGGGGCCGGTCAATAAGCAGAGCATTCCGCTCAAGCAGAAAACCCCGGTGAACCTGGGCTCGCTGCAAGCCGCGCCCGATGGCAAGATTTACGTGGCCCGCGAAAACCAGCCGGCCCTAGGCTTCATCACCTTCCCCGACTCGCTGGGGGCTAAAGCCCGCTACGCCGACGACAGCCTGACGCTGCAACTCAGTGGCCGCCGCAGTGGCCTGGGCTTGGTCAATTTCAACCAAAGCTCCCTGCTGCGCGTGGGCCCTTCGGCGGAGATAACGGGTTGCCGGCAAATCACTTTTACGGCTCCGCCCATTGACTTTGATAATAAAGTATATTCTTGGAAGTTTGGCGACGGAACTACCTCAGCCGAGGAGAACCCCGTGCACGTTTACGCTACGCCCGGCACCTACACGGTAACCTTGCGCATCACCACGAATTGCTTTTGCCGCGAAAGCTCAGGCTCTATTCTGGTGCCCAACCTCCCCGAGCCGGGCAGTATTGCCGCTCCCCAAACGCTGTGCGCCGGCACCGCGCCGGCCGCGCTCACCAGCACCGCCAGTGCTTCGAGCGATGCCGGCCTGCCGCTCGTTTACCAGTGGCTGTCATCAACGGATAACGTCACGTTCGCGCCTATCGCCGGTGCTACGGGCCCCAGCTACACCCCGCCGGGCAATCTGCCGGTTGGCACCACTTATTTCCAGCGGCGCGCGCAGCTGCTGCTACCCAACCAATCGGGCCCTTACTGTACCCCCAGCTTTACCGCTTCCGTAGCCATTACGGTGCTGCCGGCCGTGCTGGCCGGCACCATCGCCGCCGACCAGACCGTGTGCGCGGGCAGCCCCGCCGCGCCGCTCACGAGCAGCACCCCGGCTACGGGGGGCACCGGCACGTTTACCTACAAATGGGAATCTTCGCTGGATAATGTGACCTGGACGCCCATTGTGGGGGCCACGGCCGAAACTTATACGCCCGGCCCGCTCACAGTCACCACCTACTTCCGCCGCCAGGCAATATCCGGCCCCTGCAACACGCCCTCCAATGCGGTGCGGCTAACTGTGGTGCCCGCCCTCACGGCCGGCAGCATTGCCGCCAGCCAGGCCGTGTGCGCCGGGGGCACGCCGGCCCCGCTCAACAGCGCCACCGAGGCCGGCGGGGGCACGGGCACCGTCACCTACCAGTGGCAGTCGTCGCTGGATAACACCACCTGGGCCGACATTGCCGGGGCCGCCGGGGCCACCTACGTACCCGGCCCGCTCACGGCTACTACGTATTTCCGCCGCCAGGCCAGCTCGGGCACGGCCTGCGCCCCCGCTTTTTCTAATGTGCTGACCATCACCGTGGCTCCGGCCCTGGTGGCGGGTACCATCGGTACCAGCCAAAGCCTGTGCGCTGGCGCTACGCCGGCCCCGCTCACCAGCACGGCGGCCGCCAGCGGCGGCACCGGCACGTTCACATACCAGTGGGAATCTTCGCTGGATAACACCAACTGGACGGCCATTGCCGGCGCTACCGGCCCAGCTTACGCGCCCGGTGCCCTCACAGTCACCACCTACTTCCGCCGCCGGGTAACGTCGGGCACGTGCGACCCGGTGTACTCCCCATCCGTCACCCTGACGGTATTACCTGCCTTAACCGCAGGCACCATCGCCGCCGACCAAACCGTGTGCGCGGGCAGCCCGGTGGCCCCGCTCACGAGCATTGTGGCGGCCACGGGCGGCACTGGCACCTTCACTTACCAGTGGGAATCTTCCACTGATAATATCAACTGGACGGCCATTGGCGGCGCTACCAACGCGGATTACGCACCCGGCCCGCTGGTGGCTACCACCTACTTCCGCCGGCAAGTACGCTCTGGCGACTGTACTACCACGCCTTCCAATGTATTGACCATCAATGCAGTACCTGCTATCACGGGTGGCAGCATTGCCGCCAGCCAAACCCTCTGCGCCGGCAGCACGCCGGCCCCGCTCACCAGCACCGGTGAGGCTGGCGGAGGCACGGGCACCATCGCTTACCAATGGGAATCTTCGCCCGATAACACTACCTGGGCGGCCATCGGCGGCGCTACTAGCGCTGGGTACGCGTCCGGCTCGCTCACGGCCACCACCTACTTCCGCCGCCGGGCCAGCTCGGGCACGGCCTGCGCTCCCGCTTTTTCCAACGTGGTGACCATCACCGTGGCCCCGGCCTTGGCGGCCGGCACCATCGGCACTAGCCAAAGCGTGTGCGCCAGCGCGGCACCCGCGCCACTCACCAGCACGGCGGCGGCCAGCGGCGGCACCGGCACGTATGCTTACCAGTGGGAAGCCTCGCCCGATAACACTACCTGGACGGCCATCGGCGGCGCTACCGGCGCGGAGTATACGCCCGGCCCGCTCACGGCCACCACCTACTTCCGGCGGCGGGTAACGTCGGGGCCCTGCGGCCCGGAGTTTTCGCCTTCCCTCACTATTACGGTGCTGCCTGAACTGCTGGCCGGCAGCATTGCGGCCGACCAGGACATCTGCACGGGCACTGCCCCGGCCCCGCTCACCAGCACTGGCGGGCCCAGCGGCGGCACCGGCACGTTTGCCTACCAGTGGGAAGCCTCGGCTGATAACTCGACCTGGACGGCCATTGCCGGGGCTACTAACCCAACCTACGTGCCCAGCCTGCTCACGGCTACCACGTACTTCCGCCGCCGGGTAACGGCGGGCACCGGCACCTGCGCCACCCAGGTTTCCAACGTGGTGGCGGTGCGGGTAACGCCCGCCATTACGCCCACCGTGAGCCTAGCGGCCCCGCCCGTGCAGTGCCCCGGCACGGCCCTCACCTTTACGGCCGTGACTACCAATGTGGGTGCCGCACCCACGTTCCAGTGGTTTGTGAATAACGTGGCCGTGGCCACGGGGGCCACCTTTACCAGCAGCACGCTGGTTACCGGTGACATAGTGCGGGTGGAGGTAACGCCTACGGTGGGGCTGTGCAGCACGGGCCTGGCCACGGCCACAGTTACCGTCACGCGCACGCCCACCCCGCTGCCCACGCTGGCCATTGCGGTGCAGCCGGGCGGGCCGGTGTGCCTGGGCTCACCGCTCACGTTCAGCATTGCGAGCGTGACAGAGGCGGGCCCCGCCCCCACCTACCAGTGGCAGGTAAATGGCAGCGATGTGGCCGGCGCTACGGGCCCGGTTTTCACCAGCAGCACGCTGCGCGAGGGCCAGACCGTGATGCTGCGCCTGCGCACCACCAACGCGTGCGGGCAAGCCGTAACGGTAGTTTCCAACGGTGTGGTAGTGCGCATTCAGCCACCGGTGGTGGTGAACGCCGGCCCCGACCAGGAAATTCTGGAGGGCTCTTCGGTGATATTGGAAGGCACCGCCGACGGCACCTACCCCGTGACGTGGACGCCCACCCTGGGGCTGACGTTCCCGTCCAACAACCCGCTGCGGCCCACGGCTGCGCCCTTGGTTACTACTACCTACACCCTTTCGGCCGGGGCGGGTGGCTGCGCCAGTTCCGACCAGGTGACCGTGACCGTGCGCCCGCCCATCCGCATTCCCAATGCCTTCACGCCCAACGGTGATGGCCGCGACGATACCTGGCAGATTGAGTTCATCGAACAGTACCCGGAGAATACCGTGAGCATATTCAACCGCTGGGGCAACCGCGTTTTCTCGGTCAACAACTACAGCCGGGCCAATGAGTGGCGCGGCGACATCAACGGCCAGCCCGCGCCGGTGGGCACCTACTACTACGTCGTGGTCACAAAGGGTCCGCTGGGACGCTCTTACAGCGGGTCGCTCACAATTCTGTATTAACCCACGCGGCCGGCTGCGCTTGTCGCAGCCGGACTACCTGGCCCTCATCAACTACCCAACACATTACTAGCAAGTCACTTACCCGTTATGAAAAGAACATTACCTCTGCTGCTGCTTGCGCTACTGTTTCTGGCTACCGTGCCGGTCCTGGCCCAGCAGCAGGCGCAGTACAGCCAGTACATGAACAACAACTACCTCCTCAACCCCGGCGCCACGGGCGTAGAGGACTACATCGACGTCAAGTTTAGCTACCGCACGCAGTGGGTGGGGCTGGAAGGGGCCCCTAAGACCTACTACGCCAGCATCAGCACCTCGCTGGGCAAGTGGCGCAGCACGCCCAAGCGCACCATTCAGGACCGTCGGCGGCCATTTCACGCCGTGGGTGGCCTCGTGTATAGCGATGTAACGGGGCCCACCAGCCGCACCAGCGCCTACGGCTCCTACGCCTACAACCTAGTGCTCACGCGCGACCTCCGGCTGGCCCTCGGCGCGTCGGTGGGCATGCAGCAGTTTGCCGTGGATGGCGCACAGTTGCGCTTCTTCGACCCCACCACCGTGGGGGCCAGCGCCGCCTCGCGGGTGTTCGATGCCTCGGTAGGGATATGGGTGTACACCTCCAATTTCTACGTGGGGTTGTCGGGGGCGCAGCTCCTGGGCAACAAGCTCGACTTCTCCTACGGGCCCGGCCAGCTGGGCGTGGGCGCGCCCGGCAACAAGCTGGCGCGCCACTACTTTGCCACGGCCGGCGTGCGGGTGCCACTCAGCGAAGACCTGTCGCTGGTGCCGTCGGTGCTGCTGAAGGCCGTGAGCCCCGCCCCGCTCTCGCTCGATGTCAACGCCAAGCTCAAGTACCGCGACCTGCTGTGGGTGGGGGCCTCCTGGCGCGCCTTCGACGCGGTGGTGGCCATGGCCGGCGTCAGCTACGAGCAGTTCACGCTGGGCTACTCCTACGATGCAGGCCTCTCGGAGTTGGCCGGCTACCACGGCGGCAGCCACGAAGTGCTGCTGGGTCTGCGCCTCAAGAAAAAAGCGCAGGTGGTCTGCACCAATCGGTTCTGGTAGTATTCGCTGACTGACAATGTACAAATTACTACATAATGCTGCGTAGAAAATAAGCAGCATATCGAAAGGCCCTCAAATACTTTCCAAACTTTCCCTGGCAAGGTTTCCAAAACAAAGCTTCTAAAAAGCAAAAAATCCCCTCGTTACCGAGAGGATTTTTTGCTTAAAGGCTATTCAGAGAGCACTAAAATAACCTACCATGCCTTACAGCTTTGTGCGGCCGGGCTTGCTTTTAGGAGAGCCATCCTTTTTACGGCCGAAAGGAGCTTCGGCATCCGTAATAGTTGCGGCGCGCGGGGCCTGAGCTTTGCGCTCCTTTTTGGCGGGCGCATAATCGGGGCTTAGCAAGGCTTCCGTCTCTTCTACAGCGCTTTGCAGGTTTTGTAGCAGGGTAGAAACTTTGCGCAGCGCCCGCTTTACCTCACCTTTAAAGGCATCGGCTTGTTGGGCGCTGTCAATTACTTGCTGAAGTTGGGAGATGTCAATTGCCATTAGTAAAGAGAAGAAAAAAGAGTATTGATAGGACAAAGAAACAGCTTAATTGCATTGTTACCCAATCAATCAGTTTTATTAATTGGTAATTACAGCATTGGCTCCGCAGCTTCCCCTGCAATCAGGTTCGCTTTTCATTACTTACGCCAATCACTTTACTACCCAGATAACCGGAGCCTGATAGCCGCAAAAAGAATCGGCGGCCCCCGGCTGTCGCCACCAAACATCCCGTTCACAACTGGCCCACGCAACAGGCTAGGCCGCCAAGAATTTCACTGCGAGCGTAGCGCTCGCAGCAGCGGTTGGCCTTGACGATGGCTGTGCGCCTAGCTTTTTTAGCCGCGTTGGGGTAAATTACCCGGCAGTTGGCGCTACTGCCATGGCCCGGCGGTCACGCTTCTACCCAGCCTTATTCCCCTACCCAGCATGACAATTCCCACGCCCTGGCCGGCCCTGCCGGCCGATTCCTGGACGTCCACCCGCGAGACGCTGCAACGCTGGCTCCAGATAGTGGGCAAAACCCGCCTGGCGCTCAGCCCAATGCTCAACCAGTGGTGGCAGGTGCCGTTCTATGTGTCGGCGCGCGGGCTCACCACGGGGGCCATCCCCTACCCGGCGGGCGCATTTGAGCTAACCTTTGATTTTCAATCACATGTATTAACCCTGGCTACCAGCAACGACCTTGTAACAGGATTGATTTTGCAGCCGCAGTCGGTGGCCGATTTTTACCGCGACTACCAGCAGATGTTGCGCGATGCCAGCATTGAGGTCAACATCTGGCCCGTGCCCGTTGAGGTAGCAGACGCTACGCCCTTTGTGGAGGACCAGCACCACGCCAGCTATGACCCTGAAGCGGCTCACCGCTTTTGGCAAATCCTGCTGCGGGCCGCGCAGGTGCTGGAAGAATTTCGCGGGCGCTTCACGGGCAAGTGCAGCCCGGTGCATTTTTTCTGGGGCAGCTTCGACTTGGCGGTTACGCGGTTTTCGGGGCGGCCCGCGCCGCCGCACCCCGGCGGCGTTCCCCACCTGGCCGACTGGGTAACCCGCACCGCCTACAACGAGGAGGTGAGCAGCGCTGGCTGGTGGCCGGGCGGCGACGGGGCCGAGGCGGCTTTTTATTCCTACGCCTACCCTACGCCCGCCGGCTTTGCCGAGGCCCCGGTGCGCCCGGTGGCGGCCAGCTTCAGCTCGCAACTGGGCGAGTTTCTGCTGCCCTACGACCAAGTGCGCACCGCTCCCGACCCGCGCCAGGCGGTGCTGGCTTTTCTACAAAGCACTTATGAGGCCGCCGCCGGCCTGGCCGCCTGGGACCGCCCTGCCCTAGAGCGCACCAATTGGCGCGCTCCCTAGCTCACCGCCTAAAACAGCGGTAGCTGGGCCTTGGGCCGCCGCAGCAGCGCCTGCGATTGCGCCACTTCCTCGTCGGTCACCTTCACGTCGGCGGGGGGCAGGGCGTCGGTGGGTTCGCTGGCTTCGGCGTCGCCTTCGGTCTTGGGCGTGCCGCGGCGCTTGGCCTCGCGGCGCACGGGCTCGGGGCCTTCGTCGGTAAGCAGGGCCAGGCCGTGGACTTTGAAGTAATTGAGCTTGTTGCCCATTGCCTTCCAGCCTTTTACCTCAATAAATTGGTCGAGACGTAGCTTTTCCTTTTCCTTGTCGGCCTTCTTGTCGCGTTGCAGCGTCACTTCCACCTCCGGTTCGGCAAAGGTGGTGGCGGCCAGCAGCTTCGAGCCCTTGCTTTCCGATATGAACAGAAAGCGCTTTTCCATAGTCGTGGTTTCGATGTGGAACCGCTTGACGTAGTGCAGCTTAGACTCGCCATCGAGGTAGGCGGCGCTCACCACGGTGTCGGGCTCCAACTTGCGCAAGAGCACGATGTTGGGTACGTCGAAGTGCGTGGCGGGCGAGGGCGGCGTGAGTTCATACGAGCCGTCTTTGTACACCACCAGCACCACGTGCTCGGTATCGAACGCGCCTAAGTAGCGGCCGTGGCCGGCGTGGTTGAGCTTGCCCACTACGCTGTCAAAGAATACTTCCCGGCCGCCCAACGTGCTGTCGCCCACCGACTTCTGCGTTATCTTCTTAATCAGCTGCTTGGTCACGATGTTGCCCATCGAGCCCTTACCCTTGATGGCCAGCTCGGCAAAATCAAACTCAAACTGCTTGACCCGCGCCGGCGCTTTGTCGGAAAGCTGGATGGTCACCGTCTCGCTTTCCGAGTTGGGATTGGCCGTGAGGTACAGCGTTTTAGTGCCCTTGGTGCCCTTGGTGAGGTCGTACACCTTGTCGCGCGTGATGCCCGACACTAGGAAACGCTTGGCAAAGCTGATGCCACTCGCGCCATCCACGTACACCATGTTGTACACCAACCGGTCGTCGTTCTTATTGTACACGCCCACTTGCAGAATATCCTTGCCCACGAAGGTTTTCTCGGCAATGCGCGTCACCATGAACGTGCCGTCGCGCCGGATGGCGATAATGTCGTCGAGGTCCGAGCAGTCGCACACAAACTCGTCCTTCTTTAGGCCGTAGCCCACGAAGCCATCCTGGCGGTTCACGTACAGCTTTTGGTTGGCCACCGCCACCTTCTGCGCCGTCACCACGTCGAAGGTGCGTAGCTGGGTTTTGCGCTCACGGGTAGCGCCGTACTTCTTCAGCAGGTTTTCGAAGTACGCCACCGCGTAGCGCGTGAGGTGCGCCAGGTGGTCGGCCACTTCGGCCAGCTCCACATCGAGCTTCTGAATGTACTCCTCGGCCTTGAAGCCGTCGTACTTGGAAATGCGCTTGATGCGGATTTCGGTGAGGCGCGTCACGTCGTCCTCGCTGATGGGGCGGCGTAGCACCAGGCGCACGTCGTTAGGCTTCATCCGCTCGCCTTCCACACGCACGAACTTCTTGAGGCCCGCGTCGATGGTTTCCAGAATCTGCTCCCAGGTTTCGCACTCCTCAATTTTGCGGTAGATGCGGTTCTCGATGAAAATCTTTTCCAGCGAGGCCGAGTGCCACTTTTCTTGCAGCTCCTGCTGCCTGATTTCGAGCTCGCGCTCCAGCAGACGGGCGGTTTTGCCGGTGCTCAGGCGCAGCATGTCCTCCACGCCCACGAAGCGCGGCTTGTCATCGATGATGACGCAGGTGTTGGGCGAAATCGAGATTTCGCAGTCCGTGAAGGCGTAGAGCGCGTCGATGGTGAGGTCGGGGCTGATGCCGGGCGGCAGCTGCACCTGAATCTCGACGTCGGCGGCGGTGTTGTCCACCACCTTCTTAATCTTGATTTTATTGGCTTCGCTGGCCTTCACAATGCTCTCCATCAGCGCCGTGGTGGTGGTGCCGTACGGAATATCGCGGATGATGAGCAGCGTTTTGTCAATCTTCTCAATCGTGGCCCGCAGCCGGATTTTGCCGCCCCGCTGCCCGTTCTGGTAGTTGCTGATGTCGGCCAGGCCACCAGTCGGAAAATCGGGAAACAGCTGAAAATCACGCCCTTTCAGCACCGCAATACTGGCCTGGCACAGCTCGCGGAAGTTGTGGGGCATAATCTTGGTGCTCAAACCCACGGCAATGCCCTCCACGCCCTGCGCCAGCAACAAGGGAAATTTTACGGGCAGCGTGGTGGGCTCGCGCTTGCGGCCGTCGTAGCTCATCTGCCAGTCCGTGATGTCGGGGTTGAACACCACTTCGAGGGCAAACTTGCTGAGGCGGGCCTCGATGTAGCGCGGCGCGGCGGCCGAGTCGCCGGTGGCCACGTTGCCCCAGTTGCCCTGGGTTTCAATCAGCAAGTCCTTCTGGCCCAGGTTCACCATGGCATCACCGATGCTGGCGTCGCCGTGGGGGTGGTACTGCATGGTTTGCCCAATCACGTTGGCCACCTTGTTGAAGCGGCCATCGTCCATCTCGTTCATCGCGTGCAGGATGCGGCGCTGCACGGGCTTGAGGCCGTCCTCCACGGCGGGCACGGCGCGCTCCAGAATCACGTAGCTGGCGTAGTCCAGAAACCAGTTCTGGTACATGCCGCGCACGTTGTTGACGTCGTGAATTACCTCGCCGGGCGAGAACTTGGTTTCCTCTTCCACTTCCGCCGCTGCTTCGGCGGGCGAGTCGGCTTCGGCCTCGGTGCCCTCCTGGTCGGCCGCGTAGTCCGCGTCAGTTTCCTCACCATCCTCCCCAAACAGCGCGTGGGCCACGGCGAGCGTAGCGTCGGTGGCCTCATCGGTGACCGGGGTTTCGGCCGCCGCGTCCAGGGCCGGGTTGGCCGGGGCGCTCAAGTCAAAATCCAACGAGTCGCCCGGCTGCAAATAGTCGGGGTGGGAAGCGTCGGGAAAGGAAGTATCGGAATTAGCCACTAGTAAAAACGTAAAATCGGCAAGCTGCCCCCAAAAGTACCGTAAAAATTGGCGCGAAGCACCATTTTTCCAAGGTTTACCCCAGCCGGAAAGTTCCCAATTACATTAGTCAAAACTCTACCAAGCCGCACTAACCTGATTGGCAGTCCGCTACCCGGCCGCCAAAAAAGCCCCCGCCCGGCAAGCGGACGAGGGCCATACGGTATCCGGCGGCTTACCCGGCCGCCGCGATGGCAGCAACCGGGCCCGCCGCTGGGCTAGGCCAGCGCGGGCTGGCTGGTGCGGGCCGGCTGGGCCGCGCGGGCGTGCTCGGCCGCAAACGCGGTGCTAGCAGCCGGGTAGTTGGTTTGGGCCCCCAAAATCCAGCCCAGCGAGCTTTCGTTGGAGCCAGCCACCGAGGCCACGGGGGCCGTCAGCGTAATGGTGACGCTGGAGCTGCTGGCATCCGTTTTTACCGAGTGCGAGTACGTCGACTCAGTCGACGAGCCCAGCGGAATGCCCAGGAACGAGGCGCTCACCGTCACCGATTGCTGAATGGTAGTAGCAATACTTTGGTAATTAGCGCTCTTAACGGTAATGTTCACGTTCGGGTAGTTGGAGATGGCTACGCCCGAGAGAAAGCCAAATGGTCCGTTGGGGGAGAAATCAACGCCGCAGGCCGGCGAAAACTTGAAGCCCGTCACGTCGCCCGTGCCGTTGCGGATGGCATCCGTGATGGGTTGCATCCACAGCCAGTTCAGGCTGGTGGAGGGGTTGTAGGACACCGGCCCGAAGTTCACCAGCGTCACCCCGGTAAAGCTCATGTCGATGTGCACGGAGTTGGAGCTGGTGGCGATGCTATCGGAAAAATAGCTGGCGCTGGCCCCCACCCCGAGCGTGAAAAAATCGAACACCGGAATGCTAAAGCCCGTCGAGCCATTCACCGACACCTGTAACTCGCTGGAGCTGGTGCGCTGTACATCCATGCTCACCGCAATGGCATTGCTGGTGGCGGCCAGGCCGTTGATGATGTCGGCCAGGGGCGTGGCCACCTGGTAGGCCGGCACCAGCTGGCTGATGGTGTCGATGACCAAGCCACCATTGCTGGCAGAGGGCGCCTGGGCCGCCAGCAGGGCCGTTTGCAGGTAGGTATTGTTCATAGTTGTCGCGTTCTGGAGCGAGATACTGCTGCCCAGCGCCGCCAGATAGTTGGCCAATACCGGGAGGATAGGCAAGCCTTCGGCCGGCGTATTATTGAGCAGGGCCGTGAGATTAGTAGCCATCCGAATAGCCGTGAGCGTGGTAGCCGGGCTGGCCCAGGTGGTAGCTATCATGCTCATAATAACGCCGATAGGCTGCGCGGGCGGCGTAGCAGGCGGTAGCGAGCCGTAGGCTTCCTGCCAGGCGGTGAGCAAGGCCATCTGCTGGTTCATGGCGTTGGTATGGGCCTGGTTCAGGGTAGCTTGGTCAGCTTTTGAAAGCTGGTAGCTCACCTTGCTGAACACGTCAATGAACTCCGCAGTGAAAAGGTTAGTATCGAGCTGCGTGGGCGTGGTATTGGCCTTCAGGCTGTAGTTAATCCAGTTGTAGGTGTTACCGCTAAATTGCAAGGTGCGCGGGCTTTTCCAGTAGTAGGGGAAGTTGCCGGCGCTCCCGATGCCGAAGCTCACGAGCGGATTTTGGCCCAACGCGGCGGAGAGGATGGTGCTGGCCTCCGAGCGCAGCTGCTCAATCAGCACTGCGGCTTCTGCGGACGGGGTGGGGTCGCCGACGGCGACAGCGGCATTGTTTTGGACGTGGTTCATAGCAGTGCAGAAATTAGAAAAGTGGGGAGAAGTGCCTACTCTATCGCGGCTTTTCAGCAATCGCCGTTGTCACGGGTGAAGCTTCAGATGACGGGTCAAAGGTCTGGCATGCCCCTAGGCACTTTTCAGCGTAAAAGCACCTGAATTTAGCTATCAGGTATTTATACCTACCTTATTATTAAATCATTAAAAACAACGATTAGTTAAGGCTATAATCCAGTTGATAATTGGCTACATGCAAAAGCGCCTCACTCCCGGCCGGGAGTGAGGCGCTTTTGCACGGGGAGGTGGCTGCTCGGGCTGCTACGCCAGCGCGATTTCGGCCACCGGCAGCACGTCGCTCGTCACTAGGTCTTTTTCGAGGCGCAGGTTGTCGATGATAAACTCCTGGCGAGCGGGCGTATTCTTGCCCATGTAGTAGGCCAGCACCTGCTGAATGCTGCGGTCCGATTGCAGGATAACCGGCTCCAGCTTGATGTTTTCGCCAATGAACTTGCCAAACTCGTCGGGCGAGATTTCGCCCAGGCCCTTAAAGCGCGTCACCTCGGGGTTGCGGCCCAGCTTGCGCATGGCGTCCTGCTTTTCGCTTTCGTTGTAGCAGTAGATGGTTTCCTTCTTGTTGCGCACCCGGAACAGCGGCGTTTCCAGGATGTACACGTGGCCGTTGCGCACCAGGTCGGGGAAGAACTGGAGGAAGAACGTGAGCAGCAGCAACCGGATGTGCATGCCGTCCACGTCGGCGTCGGTGGCTACTACCACGCGGTTGTAGCGCAAGCCTTCGAGGCCTTCCTCAATGTTGAGCGCGTGCTGGAGCAGGTTAAATTCCTCGTTTTCATACACAATCTTCTTCTTGAGACCGAAGCAGTTGAGCGGCTTACCGCGCAGGCTAAACACGGCCTCCAGCTCCACGTTGCGGCTCTTGGTAATGCTGCCGCTGGCCGAGTCGCCCTCCGTAATGAAGAGCGTGGTGAGCGGCTCTTTTTCGGCCCCGTCTTTGGCATTTTCACCCAGGTGGAAGCGGCAATCCCGTAGTTTACGATTATGCAGGTTGGCCTTTTTGGCGCGCTGGTTGGCCAGCTTTTTTACGCCGGCCATGTCCTTGCGCTCGCGCTCGCTCTGCATGATGCGCTTGAGCAGGCCCTCGGCTACCAAGGGGTTCTTGTGCAGGTAGTTATCGAGGTTTTCCTTCACGAAGTCCAGGATGAAGCCGCGCACCGTGGGGCTGTCGGGACCCATGTTGATGCTACCGAGCTTAGTCTTGGTCTGGCTCTCAAACACCGGCTCCTGCACCCGGATAGAAATGGCCCCGATGATGGAGCCCCGGATGTCGGCCGCGTCAAATTCCTTCTTGTAGAACTCCCGTACCGTTTTCACCACCGCCTCACGGAAGGCGGCTAAGTGCGTGCCGCCCTGCGTAGTATACTGCCCGTTGACAAACGAGTAGTACTCCTCGCCGTAGTCGTTGCCGTGGGTGAGGGCAATTTCTATGTCCTCCCCTTTTAGCTGAATAATGGGGTAGCGCAGCGTCTCGGGGTCGGTTTTGTGCTCTAGCAGGTCGCGCAACCCGTTGTCGGACACGAACTTCTGGCCATTATAGTAAATGGCCAGCCCGGCGTTGAGGTAGCAGTAGTAGCGAATCTGGTTTTCGAGGTACTCCGGGATGAAGCGGTAGTTCTTGAAAATAGTCTCGTCGGGCTGAAAGGTGATGAGCGTGCCGTTGCGCTGGCTGGTCTTGGTAGGGGCCGGGTCACTCACCAGCTGGCCCTGCGAAAACTCGGCGGCTTTCATGGTGCCCTCGCGCACGCTCTGCACTACAAAGCTGCTGCTGAGTGCGTTAACGGCCTTGGTGCCCACGCCGTTGAGGCCCACCGACTTCTGGAAAACCTTGCTGTCGTACTTGCCGCCGGTGTTGATTTTGCTCACCACGTCCACCACTTTGCCCAGCGGAATGCCCCGGCCGTAGTCGCGCACTTGCACCCGGCTTTCCGAAATTTTGATTTCGATGGTGCGGCCGTAGCCCATTACGTGCTCGTCTATGCAGTTGTCAATCACCTCCTTAACGAGCACGTAGATACCGTCGTCGTAGGCCGAGCCGTCGCCGAGCTTGCCGATGTACATGCCCGGCCGCAGGCGAATGTGCTCGCGCCAGTCGAGCGAGCGAATGCTGTCTTCGTTATAATTATGGGCGGGGGCGGCGGGTTGGGTAGCACTCATGTGGTCGGTTTCCGTAGAAGGCGCGTTAAGCCAGTAAAATAACGGCTAAAATAGTGTTGGCCCACCATGCGGGGCCTAGTTATCTTAGCCTTTTTAGCCAAATACATTAGCCAACAGCAGGCTATCGGCCGGGGTTCCCCCGCTGGCGCAGCCACGCACAGAGCTATTTCATCCCACTTTTCATATTCTATCCTCCACTCCTACCCCGAATGCTTCCCCCCCCCAACCAATTCAACCAGCCCCGCAACCTGCCGGGCCAGTCATTCAACCACGCCCCCACCGAGATAAAGCAGTCGGCGGTGGTGCACTACACGTTTGTGCTCATCGGGCTGTCGCTGCTGGTATTCGTGCTGCACAAGCTCGACGACCTGCTGCTGCCGCTCGTCTACGCTATCTTATTGAGCCTCTTGCTGATGCCGCTCGTAACGAAGCTAGAGAAGTGGGGCTGGCCGCGCATGCTGGCCATTGGGGCCTCCATCCTGCTGGTTTTTCTGGGCATTGCGGGGTTGTTTACCTTCTTCGGCTCGCAGATTATCAGCCTGCGGAGCGAGCTGCCGCTCATCCAAAGCAAGCTGGTGGTGCTCTTCGACCAGCAGCAGCAGGCGCTGAGCCAGCGGTTTCATTTCCAGCCCATGAGCCACGACCAGGTCATCGACTCGTCGCTGACGGCCATTCAGGCGCAATCGAGCAAGTACCTGGGCTCAACCCTCAACACCACGCTGGGCGTGCTGAGCACCGTAACGCTGGTACCCATCTACATTTTCTGCTTCCTCTATTACCGCGACCACCTGCGGCAGTTCATGTTCCGCTTCGTGGAGCCTGATAAGCGCACGGTGGTGCTGCATACGGTCGATAACATCCAGAACGTGGTGCAGGGCTACATGTCGGGCCTGTTCACGGTTATCGTGGTGGTGTCCATTATGAACGCCATCGGGCTGCTGGCTTTGAGTGTTAAGTACGCTATTTTCTTCGCCATTTTCGCCTCGGTGCTGGCCGTTATTCCTTACATCGGCATCATCGTGGGGTCCATTATTCCGGCCCTCATCACGTACGTGGAAACGGGTTCGCTCACACACGGCCTCGCGGTAGTGGGGGTGTTTATGCTGGTACAGTTTATTTCGGACAACATTCTGGCACCGCTCATCACGGCTTCTAAAGTGAGCCTCAACCCACTCACGGCCATTATCGCCCTTATTCTGGGCGCGCAGCTGTGGGGCACACCGGGTATGATTCTGAGCGTGCCGATATCGGCCGTGCTCAAAGTGGTGCTCGACGCCAACAAGGCCACCGAGCCCTGGGGCTTCCTGCTCGGCGACGTGGGCGATGGCGAGGCCACCAAAAATGACCCGGTCGATGACCGCGGCTTCCTCACTAAGCTGCTGGACAAGGTGCGCGGCAAGCGCCCCGCACTAGCGGCCGAGCCGCAGTTGCCACCCGTGCCCACCACCCGCAACCGGTAGGCGCGCCAAGCGGGGGCAGCCGGTTATTTATGTAACCCTGGCCCCGCCCTTGGCCGTACAAGGAAGCAGTTGCGGCCACCGTGCTGCAGCGTTTCATTCTACTCCAATTCCACTAGAAATCATGGCTAACGAAACCATCTCCCGCGCCCTCACCGACATTCTCAACCTCAACCGCACCTCGGTAAAAGGCTACCAAGAGGCTGCCGAAGAGGTAAAAGACGCCACCACCAAGGCCAAGCTGAGCGAGTTTTCACAGCAGCGCGCCGGCTTCGTAGCCGACCTCGAAGGCTTTGCCAAGCAGTACGGCATTGATGCCGCTGACACTAACACCATCGAAAGCGTAGCCACTGATGCCGCTGCTGCCGTGCACCGCGGTTGGATTAACATTAAGTCGGCCTTCACCGGCCAGGATGACTCGGCTGTGCTCGACGCCGCCGAAACCGGCGAGGCTACTTCCTTGAAAGCTTACGAGACGGTATTAGCTTCGGCCGACGTGCCAGCCGGTGCCAAGTCGGTATTCCAGCAGCAGCACGACGCCATTCTGCAAGCCAAAAACTGGCTGGCAATGAATAAGGCTAAGTAATTTGCTTTAACCGAGTTAAAAAAGCCCGCCGTTTGGCGGGCTTTTTTTGTGCGGTAAGCTTTAGCTTGCCGGGTTGCCAGCAAGCACGTTACCCCTCTTGGGCAACGGCAAGCTAAAGCTTACCGCACACCCGGCCGGCGCGGCTTTGCAACCATCCGCG
This sequence comes from Hymenobacter arcticus, assembly GCF_054779975.1. NCBI lineage: Bacteria > Pseudomonadati > Bacteroidota > Cytophagia > Cytophagales > Hymenobacteraceae > Hymenobacter > Hymenobacter arcticus. The sequence goes on along the minus strand of NZ_BAAGXF010000003.1, from coordinate 216,286 downwards.
GCCCTAACTTTGTTAGCCTTGCTCCTTAGCAATCCCCGCGCCTTTGTACGCCATTATTGACCTTGAAACCACCGGTGGCCAGCCCGCCAACGACCGCATCACGGAACTCGCCATCTTCGTGCACGACGGCCAGCGGGTGGTTGACTCCTACACCACGCTCGTGAACCCCGGCCGGGCCATTCCGCCCTTCATCACCCAGCTCACGGGCATTACCAACGATATGGTAGCCGATGCGCCGCGCTTCCACGAGGTAGCCCGCAAGGTGGTGGAGATGACCGAAGGCTGCGTATTTGTAGCTCATAATGTGCGGTTTGACTATTCTTTTCTCAAGAAAGAATTTGCCGACCTGGGCTACAACTACTCGCGCAAAACGCTGTGCACCGTGCGCCTCAGCCGCTCGCTAATACCCGGCCAGCCGAGCTACAGCCTAGGCAAGCTGTGCCAGAACATCGGCATTCCGCTCGAAGGCCGGCACCGCGCCGCCGGCGACGCCGAGGCCACGGCCATCCTCTTCGACCGCCTGCTGCGCATCACCCAGGAAAGCGACGCCGCCGAGGCCAACGCCGCTGACGCCCTGGCCCGCGTCGATGCCCTGGCCCCCGCCGGCCGCGCCCCCGGTGCCACGGCGGCCGAGGGCGCGGCCACCAAAAAGCCCACCCCCCGCCGCGTGGCCGCCATGGCCCAGGCCATCAAAACGGCCCTGCTGCCCCCGCTCATCACGCCCGAAAAGGTGGCTGCGCTGCCCCAGGAAACGGGTGTGTACTACTTCCACAATGAGGCCGGCGAGGTCATTTACGTGGGCAAGAGCATCAACATCTACAAGCGCATTCAGCAGCACTTTGCGGTAGATGTGAAATCACGCAAGAGCCTGGATTTCAAGAACTCCATCGCCGACATTACCTACGAACTCACCGGCTCGGAGCTGGTGGCGCTGCTGTATGAGTCGCACCTAATCAAGCAGTTGAAGCCGGCCTACAACCGGGCGCAGCGGCGCTCGGTGTTCCCGGCGGGTATCTACCTCAAAACCGACGACGACGGCTACAAGCGCCTCTACTACGGCCGCGCCGACGCCCGCAACTCGGAAATTCCGATTATCGCGCTCGGCAACCAGTATAAGGCGCAAGGCTTTCTCTATCACAAGGTTGCGAAATACAACCTGTGCCAGAAGCTGTGCGGATTGTACAAAACTGAAAGCTCGTGCTTTGCCTACCAGGTGCACCAGTGCCAGGGGGCCTGCGTGGGCCAGGAGCCGCCCGCCAGCTACAACCAGCGCGTAGACGCGGCCATTGACAGCATCACCTATGAGCACGAGTCGTTCGTGGTCATCGGCACTGGCCGGCGCGCCGACGAGCAGTCGCTAGTGGTTATCGAAAACGGACGCTATGTGGGCTTCGGCTACGTCGATGAGACGTTTACGGCGCGCAAGCTCGCCGATTTCCGCGACGCCGTGAAGCCGTACGCCGATAATAAAGATGTGCAGCAGATTATCCGGCAGTACGTGCGCACCAAGCGTAAAGGCGAGAAAATCAAGGTATTTGGGTAATGTGTAGCACGAAGCGGAGCTTCGCGTTACTTGGCCTTCCAGCTTACGTAGGCACCCAGCGCGCCGCCGGGCAGCATGGTGGGACTGAATTGCCACTCGCCCTTGACGGGCTTGGGCAGGTGCACGCCCACGCCCGGCCTGTCGGTGGGGTGGCGGCCCCAGCGGTGGCGGTGCGACAGGTAGGCGAGGTGGGCCGAGAGAATGCCCACGCCCGCACCGGCAAACACGTCTGCTTCCCAGTGCTTGTTGTTCAGCATTCGAAAAGCACCCACAGAGGTGGCCAGCGCATAAGCGCCCACGCCGTACCACTGGCTTTTGTCCCGCAACTCGGTGTGCACGATGCTGGCCGCCAAAAACGCCTGCGCCGTGTGGCCCGATGGAAACGAGCGAAAGTCTGACCCATCGGGCCGCAAGTGGCTGGTACTGACCTTGATAATATACACAGAGCCCAGCATGAGGGCTTCCGACTTAGCCAGGATGAGGGCCAGGTTGGCGCGGTCGTTGCGACCCTCCACCCCGAAGGCTAGCACCGCACCCAGCTCCAGGTAGGGCGCCCACTGCAAGTAGTCGTCGAGGTGGTTATTGAAGTTCGGGAAATTGCGCTGAATGTCGCGCCGCGCATCATACGACGAATAAAACCCGTGGTCGTCAATCACGCTGATGCCGTAGCCGATGAGCGCGGCCGGCACTATACTAGCGCGCACTAGCTTGCTACGGTACCAGGGCGCGCGCGGCGCGTCGGGTATCGTTTGGTACTTATGCGCCGCGGTATCGGCGAGGGGGGCGGTTTGCTGGGCGTGGGCCACCGAGCCGGCCCCGGCCAACAGGCTGGCAGCTAGTAAGCCAGTGCGATAAGAGTGCGTAAATGATGCCATAGCCCACAAAGAAAACGGGCGAACTCGCGTTCGCCCGTTGGGTTAGCTGACAGCACTTCATGTAATATTCACTTTCACAGCGAGTTACCGGCAACGCGTTTTATTTAACGTCGGCTAATGCTTCTTTGCTGAGGCTGCCGGCGTCTTTCACTACCACCATAGCCCCGTCTTTCAGCGTTTTCGACACGGCGCGGAAGGGACCGCTGGCCACTTGGGTACCGGCCGCCAAGCCGCTCACGATTTCAATGTTCTGGAAGTCGCTGATGCCGGTTTTCACGGGCGTGAGCACGGCCTTACCATCTTTTATCACGAATACCACTTCCCTAATTTCGGCCTTGGGAGCGGGCTTGGTCTGGTCCACGGCCTGGGCCGTGCCACCGCCCCGGCCGCTACCGCCTACCCGCACGCCCCCGCTTTGGCCCTCTTTGTTGGCAGCCGAGTCGGAGCGGGTGGTTACGGCGGCCAGCGGCACACTTAGCACGCCGCTTTTGCGCTCAGCGATGATATCGACCGAGGCCGTCATGCCGGGCCGAAACGGCACGGTGGCGCGGCCTTTGGGGCCGATTTTAACGAGGTGGCGGTAGCTATCGGGTAGCAGGCGCACGCGCACCTCAAACTCGGTTACGGCTTCGGCCGTGAGGGCATCCTTAGCCGTGTTGGCAATGGCTGTCACGATGCCCTTGAACTTCTCGTTCTGGGTGGTGTAGGAGTCCACTTCCACCTCGGCCGAGTCGCCGAGCTGCACCCGGATGATATCGTTCTCATTTACACTCACTCGCACCTCCATATTGTTGAGGTTGGCAATGCGCATGATTTCGGTGCCCGCCATTTGGGTGGTGCCCACCACGCGCTCCCCCTTCTTCACGTTGAGCTTGCTCACGGTGCCGCTCACGGGCGCATAAATGGTGGTTTTGTTAAGGTTTTTCTGGGCTTCCTGCAAGCCGGCCTGGGCGCTGCGCACGGTGCTTTGGGCGGCGGTTATCTGCGCCCGAATGGCTTTTAGCTGCTCCTGCGAGGCATTGTAGGCGGCCTGCGCAGCTTCGTAGTCCGACTGCGAAATCACCTTCTGCTTGAACAGCGAAGCCTGGCGGCGGTAGGTGAGCTCGGTTTGCTTGGCGTTGGCGGTTTGCTGTTGCAACTGGGCTTCGGCCTGGCCCACGTTGGCGCGCTGGGTGCCCACGGCAGCACTTTGCTGGCTCACCATGGCCACGTAGTTATCGGGCCGGATGCGCAGCAGTAGCTGGCCTTTCTTCACCGAGTCACCTTCCTGCACGTAGAGCTCAATGATTTCGCCCGATACGTCGGGCGAGATTTTCACTTCTGTTTCGGGCTGCACCTTGCCCGAGGCGCTCACTTTCTCCACAATGGTGGCCGGGCCGGCGGCCGCGGCAGTCACCTCCATGCCGGTGGGCTTGCCAATCCAGCCCTGTTTCTTCGCCACGGCGTAGCCGCCGATGAGCACGACCACCAGGACCGCCAGAATGATGAGTAATCGGTTGTTTTTCATAAAGTAAAAGGCTTTGTCATTGCGAGGAGGAACGACGAAGCAATCGTACCAGAACGACACCCGAACGACTCGTTCTAGTGCGATTGCTTCGTCGTCCCTCCTCGCAATGACAAACGGTTTTTGATTTAAAGCGCCAGCGGGCGACCCTGGTAAAAGTCGAGCACCTTGCGGCGGAAGATAAAGGTGTATTTGGCCTGCAGCTGGTTGGAAACGGCGAAATTCAGGTTGTTTTTGGCAATGTTGAATTCGGTGCCGTTGAGCAGGCCGTTGTTGAAGCGGATTTCCGAGTTGCGCTGCGTGAGCGTGAGGGCCGTGACTTGGCGGCGGGCGGCCGAATATTGCAGCTGGGCGGCGCGGGCGTCGGCGTAGGCCTGCTCAATGCTTTGGCGCAGTGTGAGGCGGGCCTGCTCGGCGCGCACCATGGCCGACTGCTCGTTGATGATGGTGCGGGCCACGTTGGTGCGCACCTGCAAGCCGTTGAGAATGGGCACCGACAAGCCAAAGCTGATGGACTTACCCACGTTGTTATCGAGCTGGTCAAAAAACCGCACCGGCAGCACATCGAAGGTTGGCTGGCCCGGAATGAGCACCGAGTACGTGGTGGGCGTGGGCAGGCCGGTTACGGGGTCGGTGAGCACCACCGGGAAGCTGCTGTTATTGGATGTGCCCGTGGCCACGCGCGACACCGACGACGACGAGTAACCCGTAAAAACCTGGCCCGTGAGTGCCAGGCGCGGGTAGTAGCCACCCCGCGCCAGGTCGATGCTGCGGCGGGCGCTGAGCACGCGCAGCTCGGCGGCCTTGATTTCGGGCAGCGTGGTGGCCGCCGTCTGGAACGCCTGGTTGAGGTCGACCACGTAGGGAGCCTCGTCGTCGGGGTCGGGCAGCGGCGGCACCTCAATGGCAAAGCCCTTGGCCGTGGCCGGGTCGATGTTCATGAGCTGCAACAAAGCCAGGCGGGCGAGGTCGGCCTGGTTCTGGGCCGTTATCACGTTGAGTTCGTCGGTGGCGAGCTGACTTTGGCTGTCGAGCAGCGTGCTTTCCGGAATGCTACCCGCCTTGAGCAATATTTTGGAGCGGTCAATCTGGGCCTGGTCGCTGGCCACGCGCGTTTGGTTGGCGCGCACCAGCTCCTGGGCCAGCACCAACTGCAAAAACTGCGAGGCCACGTTGAGGCTCAGGTCGTTGCGCGCCTTCTCGATATCCTGCACGCTGGCCTGGTAGTCTAGGTCGTTACGCCGGATGGTATTGCGCAGCTGAAAGCCCTGAAACAGCACGAGCTGCGCCACACCCGAGAAGTTGTTGGCCCGCACTGTCTGGCTCTGAAACTCAAACGTGAGCGGGTTCACGCTGGTGCCGTACTGCCAGTTTTGGGTGCCGTTGAGGTTGGCCGTGGGCAGCAGCGCGGCCTTGCTTTGGCGCAGCACCTGCGCGTTGCTTTGGGCCGTGAGCTGGTTGAGGCGCACGCCCAGGTTGTGGGCCAGGGCGTAGTCCACGGCGCGTTGCAGCGTCCAGGGGCCAGTGGCCGCCGCTGCTTCGGAGGGCAGCGCGGCGGCCGGGGCCGAGGCCGGGCGCTCGGGCTGGGTGGTTTGGGCCGCCAAGGGCCCGGCGGCCAGCAAGCCCGCCAGCCCCAGGGCCGCGCGCAGCCGGGGAGTACTTGGTGCAGTCATAGGTCAGGAAAGAGCTAGTAGTTTTGTAGTAGAGGCCTTGCAGCAAAGAAACGCGGGGGTCCGGCAGATATTTTTAGGACCTTGCGCCACCACAGCGGGCGGCGGCGCGGGGTGCATCGCGGGCGGGCCCGCAACATTACGCACCTTCATCCTTTTTTCACCCTGATTATCAGGCGGAAACAGCTCCTTATTATTCAAGGGTTGGAATGTACGTGATGCGCTGCACCCAGCTTAGATGCCGCAAGTACGCCAGGGTGAGGTCTTTAATTGGGCTATCCATCTCAATAAACTGCCGGGCGGCCTCGTTGCGGCCCTTGCGCGACACAAACATGGTGGCAATGTTGCAGTCGTCGTGGGCAATAACGGAGGCAATGAAGGCGATGGAGCCCGGCACATCCTTGGCATCGACGATGAGCGTGTGCAGCCCGCCCGAAAAGTCGCAGCCAAAGCCATCGACCTCCACAATGCGAATAACCCCGCCGCCCCGGCTCTGGCCAATCACCTCCACCTGGTAGCCATCGGGGCCGGTCAGGTTGACTTTAATGGTATTGGGGTGCAGCGTGGAGGCGTTGCCCACGCTCTGAAACGTGTAGCGCAGCCCGGCCTCAGCGGCGTGCTCAAAGGCGGTGCGAATGCGGGTGTCGTCGGGGGCGTAGCCCAGCAGCCCGGCCACAATGGCGCGGTCGGAGCCGTGCCCCTCGTAGGTGCGGGCAAACGAGTTGTAGAACGTGATAACCGCCTCGGTGGGCACCGCGCCCAGAATGCGGATGGCCGCCCGCGCAATGCGCACCACCCCAGCGGTGTGCGACGAGCTGGGCCCAATCATCACGGGCCCAATCATATCAAAAATACTCGATTTTTCGGCCACTGGCTGGTAGTTGGTTAAGCAATAAAAGCAGTTGTCATTGTGAGCACAGCGAAGCAATCGCATCCGAACGACACCCGAACGATTTCGTTCAGGTGCGATTGCTTCGCTGTGCTCGCAATGACAACCGATTAGTAACGCCCCAAAAGTAGCGGGCCAACGGCCATCGGCCCACCCCCGCCGGGCGCTGCCGATATTTGCGCCCCTCACCACTCCCCTGCCGATGGCTTCTTTGCCCGTTTCTTCGCTGCCCACCGAGGCCGAGTTTTCGCCCGCCGTGCTGGCTCAGCTGCGCCGGCTGCAAGCCCGCTACGCCCCCGCGGGCCAGGACCTGGCCGCCTACCTCGAAGGCCTCTACCACGCCGACTACATCAACTACTGGGACTACATCGAGCTGGATACCCTGCTGAGTTTGCAACGCCCACTCACCAAGTTTCCGGACGAGAAGATATTTATTATCTATCACCAAATCACGGAGTTATATTTCAAGCTCTGCCTGCAAGAGTACGAGCAGCTGGGCGAATTGCAGGAGCCAACCCTGGGCGAAGTGGTGCTGCGCCTGGGCCGCGTGAACCGCTACTTCGAGAACCTCATCGACTCGTTCGACGTGATGGTGGACGGCATGGAGAAAGAGCAGTTTCTGCAATTTCGGATGAGTTTGATGCCTGCCTCGGGCTTCCAGAGCGTGCAGTACCGCTTCATTGAAATTGCCAGCACGGCCCTCGAAAACCTGGTGCCCGAAGAGAAGCGCCGCCTGCTCGGCGACGCGCCCACTCACGAGGAGTTTATGGGCTGCATCTACTGGCAGGCCGGCGCCACGGTGGAAGAAACTGGCGCTAAGGCCCTGACCCTGGTGGAGTTTGAGCGCAAATACACCGGCCAGCTCGTGGCCCACGCCCGCCACTACCAGCACCGCAACGCCTGGGCCGTAGTGCAGCGCCTGCCCGAGGCCGACCGCCAGCACCCGCGCCTACTGCGCGCCCTCAAGCAGCTCGACGTGAACGTGAACGTCAACTGGCCGCTCATGCACTACAAGTCGGCGGTGCGCTACCTGCAGCGCGACCCCACCGACGTGCCCGCCACCGGCGGCACCAACTGGCGCAACTACCTGCCGCCCAAGTTTCAGCGCCGCATCTTTTATCCGCAGCTGTGGAGCGCCCAGGAGCTGGAAGAATGGGGCAAAGGCTGGGTAGAGAAGGTGCTGGAGGAGTTAGGGTAGCAAAAAGAAAAGCCGTAGCGGGCACTACAGCTTTTCTTTTTGCTACGTGTTACATAATATCAAACACCCATCGATTATTTCCTGCTAGACTTTCAACCGTATCAATTTTCCAGATTCGGCCTTGCCTAATTACGGTATATTTCTTTACTTGTGAAATATTTTTAATCTTTTTCGTTTGTACTTCCATTTTATTCTTTTCAACCTCAATACAGCTTTCAATTTCGCAGCTTGAGTTATAGGTGCCCCCATAAAAGAAGTAGCCTGTGCTTACTCTATGATATTGCCTGTTTTTTGAGGTACAGTATTTTTCATAAATTTCTTGCAAAACCTTTCTTGCAGTACTGTTAGTTTTTGCAAGCTCCTTTAAGTTAGCTTCATCTACTTTAACTAATCGATGACAGTCTTTAGCCCATTTATTATACACCTCTATAAATTCAATGACAGTGTCTATGGGTGCCCTTTGCATATCAGGCAGTGTACTTTCTATATATCTGGCAAACTCCATTTTTTAGTTGGTGCTATACTTTTAATGCATCGAAGAGTGAACTCACCTTACCATCCCATAAAAAGCGAGGCTCTATTATTTGTTAATGGACAGATTTATGTAGCGTAGCCATAGTCTCACTTCTTCAAGAGACTTAAAACTTTGGACGAGCAGGACGACCAAAGTTAGGCAATAGCAAAGAGTGGGCATTTCGGAAACCCCTACCCCGCCCGGCGGGTTATCTTTGCAGCTACGCCCGTTGCGGCGCATTTGCATATGCCTGAGATAACAATAGACGCCGTTCGCCACGCCCTGAGCTTTGTGGAAGAGCCCGACCTGGGCCAGGATTTGATTACCCTCAACATGGTGGAGGACATCCGGGTCGAAGGCCAGGTGGTGTCGTTCACGGTGGTGCTCACCACGCCCGCCTGCCCGCTCAAGCAGCTTATTCACGATGCCTGCGAGCGGGCCGTGCACACGATGGTTGACAAAGACGCTCAGGTAGTTATCATGATGACCTCGCGTGTAACTACCCTGCGCACCAACAATACTATCTTGCCCGGCGTGAAGAATATCATCGCCATTGCCTCGGGCAAGGGCGGCGTGGGTAAGAGCACGGTAGCCGCCAACCTAGCCGTAGCCCTAGCCGCTTCCGGGGCCAAAGTGGGGCTGATTGACGCCGACATTTCGGGGCCGAGTATGCCCACCATGTTTGGGGTGGAAGACGCCCGGCCGCACGTGTTTCAGGGGGCAAATGGCAAGAATTTCATTCAGCCCATTGTGCAGTACGGCGTGAAGCTGATGAGCATCGGCTTCCTGGCCCCCGGCGAAAACGCCATTGTGTGGCGCGGGCCGATGGCCTCGTCGGCGCTCAAGCAGTTTATTACGGAGGTAGAATGGGGCGACCTCGACTACCTGCTGCTCGACCTGCCGCCCGGCACCTCCGACATTCACCTCACCATGGTGCAGACCGTGCCCGTGACCGGCGCCATCATCGTAACCACCCCGCAGCCAGTGGCGCTGATGGATGCGCAGAAAGGCTTGCAGATGTTCCGCCAGCCGCAAATCAACGTGCCAGTGCTGGGCATCATCGAAAACATGGCTTGGTTTACGCCCGCCGAACTACCTGATAGCAAGTATTTTATATTTGGTGAAGGTGGTGGCCAGCGCTTGGCCGATAAGCATGAGGTGCCCCTACTGGGCCAGCTGCCACTGATTCAGGCCGTGCGCGAAGCCGGCGACGCCGGCCGCCCCGCCGTGCTGGCCGACGTAAATTCGCCAGCAGCTGATACCTTCCGCCAGCTGGCCGAAAGCCTGGCCCGCCAGATAAGCATCCGCAACAACGTTGCTCCCAAAACTACCGTTGTTACCATGAATACCTGAGAACGCGCCGGGCGCTACCTGCGCTAATCGGTGAATAGCACCGGGCATTTTTTGCCCGCTAGCTTCGTTCCCTGCTACCTGTTACCCGTTAATTGATTGAAGATGGAATCTGTTTTGTCCCGCGTTGAGCAAGCCCTTGACACCCTGCGGCCCTACCTGGCCACCGATGGCGGCAACGTGCGCGTGGCCGAAATCACCCCCGAAGGCGTGCTAAAACTAGAGTGGGAAGGCGCCTGTGGGGCCTGCCCCATGTCGCCGATGACGCGCGCCGGCCTCGAAGACTCGGTGCGCAAAGCCGTGCCCGAAATCACGGCCGTGGAGGCCCGCTAGGCGCTGCCAACCCGTAGCAAGTACTTGCGTAATCGTCTGTCATGCTGAGCTTGCGAAGCACCTTATCGCGCTAGAACGGGTCGTTCGGCGGGGATAAGATGCTTCGCAAGCTCAGCATGACAGACGTTTTTTTGTTTCCGCCTTCCTATACACCGCCTTCCCAACCTATGCCCGCTTCGCCCGCCAACGACCCCAGCCTGCGCTCCTGGATTGACATCCGGCCCACCGACGATTTCCCGATTCAAAACCTGCCCTTCGGGGTGATTGACTTGCCCGACTGGGGACCGCGCCTGGCGGTGGCCATCGGCGGCTACGCCCTCGATTTGTACGAATGCGCGCAGCTGGGCTACTTTGATAGCATTGCGGCGGATGTACCGGCGCTGGGCGCGGCGCTGCCCAAGGTGTTTCGGCGGCGCTCACTCAACGCGTTTTTGCGGCTGGGAAGGCCGGCGTGGCGGGCCGTGCGCGAGCGGGTGAGCGAGCTGCTGCGCCACGACAACCCTACCCTGCGCGACAACGAGCTGGCCGTGCGCACCTGCCTGGTGCGCCTGCGCGACGTGACCATGCTGCGCCCCGTGAAGCCCACCAACTACGTCGATTTTTACAGCAGCCTGGAACACGCCACCAATGTGGGCGTTATGTTCCGGCCCGATAACCCGCTGCTACCCAACTGGCGGCACCTACCCATTGCCTACCACGGCCGCGCCAACTCCATCGTGGTAAGCGGCACCGACATCCGGCGGCCGCAGGGCCAGTACCGGCCGGCCGGGCAGGAGGAGCCGGTTTTTGGGCCCACGCAGCAGCTTGATTTTGAGCTGGAAACGGCCTTCATCGTGGGCCAGGGCACGGCGCAGGGCAGCACCGTACCACTGGCGCAGGCCGAGGACCACATTTTCGGGCTCGTACTCTTTAATGACTGGAGCGCCCGCGACATTCAGAGCTGGGAGTACCAGCCGCTGGGACCGTTTTTGGGTAAGAACTTCGCCAGCAGCGTGTCGCCCTGGGTGGTGACGCTCGATGCGCTGGAGCCCTTCCGGGTGGCGGGCCCGGTGCAGGAGCCACAGCCTCTGCCTTATTTACAAGGTAATGATAATCAGCACTTTGATATACGGCTTGACGTATTGATTCAGCCGGCTGGTGCCACGGCCGACCCGCTGGTTATCAGCCACACCAACATGCGCTACCTCTACTGGAGCATGGCTCAGCAGCTGACCCACCACGCCAGCAACGGCTGCCCCCTCGACGCGGGCGATATCTACGCCTCGGGCACCATCAGCGGGCCCACGCCCGGCGCGCTGGGCTCACTACTGGAAATGACGCAGCGCGGCACCCAACCCCTGAACCTGCCGGGCGACTTGCAGCTGGGTTTCCTGCGCGACGGCGACACGGTGATTCTGCGCGGCTACGCGGAGAAGAACGGTCTGCGTATCGGGCTGGGTGAGGTGAGTGGCACGGTGCTACCGACGGTGGAATAGCGAATGTTACCCAGCGAGTAGTTCATTGGCTGTCATAAACTTATATCAATGAGAGCAGCTGACACTAGCAGCGGCAGCGCGGCAAACTTCTTTATTACCTGAAAGCCCCGCGCTATTGCTAGCGCGGGGCTTTTACCCAAACAAACAGCCCTTAAACTACTAGCTTACTTTTTACCCGCCAGAATCTCGTCCACAATCAGCGGGTCGAGCAGCGTAGTGGTGTCACCGAGGTTGGTGGTTTCGCCCTCGGCCACTTTGCGGAGGATGCGGCGCATGATTTTGCCCGAGCGCGTTTTTGGTAAGCCACTGACTAGCTGTATTTTATCGGGCTTAGCGATGCGGCCGATGGCGGCGACTACGGCTTCGATGATGCTGGCCTCGGCCATCTGCACTTCGAGGTCGGTGGTGGGCAGGCCGTTTTTGCAGATGACGTAGGCGTAGATGCCCTGGCCTTTTACGTCGTGGGGGTAGCCCACCACGGCGCTTTCCACCACGTAGTCGCTCTCGTTGATGGCGTTCTCGATTTCGGCGGTGCCGAAGCGGTGGCCACTCACATTAATCACGTCGTCGACGCGGCCAATGATGCGGTAGAGGCCGTTTTCGTCGCGCCGGGCGCCGTCGCCGGTGAAGTAGTAGCCGGGATAGGGCTGAAAATACGTCTGGCGGGCGCGCTCGTGGTCGCCCCAGGTGGTGCGGATAACACCCGGCCAGCTGCCCTTAATGGCCAGGTAGCCCTCCTGGTTGTTGCCCTCAATCTCGGTACCGTCCTGGTTGAGTAGCACGGGCTGCACGCCGGGCAGCGGCAGGCCGGCGCGGGCGGGCACGCTGGGCGTGATGCCGGCCAAGGCCGAAATCATGATGCCGCCGGTTTCGGTTTGCCACCAAGTGTCCACGATGGGGCAGCGGCCCTTGCCCACGTGCTGGTGGTACCAGTGCCAGGCTTCCTCATTGATGGGCTCGCCCACCGAGCCCAGCACGCGCAGGCTGTGCAGCGAGTAGCTGAGCACGTTGTCGAGCGGCGTGGCCATGAGCGAACGGATGGCCGTGGGCGCGGTATAAAAAGCCGTAACGTGGTGCTTATCAATTACTTCCCAAAATCGGCCGGCTGATGGGAACGTAGGCACGCCCTCGAAGAGTAGCGTGGTGCTGCCCGCCAGCAGCGGGCCGTAGAGGGCGTAGGTGTGACCCGTAACCCAGCCGATGTCGGCGGTGCACCAGTATACGTCGTTTTCCTCAATCTGAAACACGTTGCGGTAGGTGTAGTCGGTCCAGACCATGTAGCCGGCCTGGGTGTGCACCACTCCCTTGGGCTTGCCGGTGCTGCCGCTGGTGTAGAGGATGAAGAGCGGGTCTTCGGCCGCCATTTCCTCGGCCGGGCAATCTGCTGAAACGTCTTTTACCTCTTCGTGAAACCACACGTCGCGGCCGGCCTGCATATCGACGGGCCAGCCGGTGTGCTCCACCACAATTACGCGCTGCACGCTGGGGCACTGGGCCAGGGCCTCATCCACAACGCTTTTCACGGGTATTTGCTTGGCCCCGCGGTTGAGGCCGTCGGCGGTGATGACGCACACGGCCTGCGCATCGTTGACGCGGTCGGCGATGGCCGAGGCCGAGAAGCCGGCAAACACCACCGAGTGCACCGCCCCAATGCGGGCGCAGGCCAGCGTGGCCACGGCCAGCGCGGGTATCATGGGCACGTACAGCGCCACGCGGTCGCCCTTCTTTACCCCGTTCTTTTTCAGCACGTTGGCAAACTGGCACACCTGCTCGTGCAGCTCGCGGTAGGTGAGGCGCAGGTGGCGGGTTTTGGGGTCGTTGGGCTCGAAGATGATGGCCAGCTTGTTGGAGCGCTGCTCCAAGTGGCGGTCGAGGCAGTTTTCGGTGAGGTTGAGCGTGGCCCCGGCGTACCAGGTGCTGGTGCCGGCCGGCGAAAACTCGCCGCCGCGCACGGTGTCCCACTTCTTGCGCCAGGTAAAGGGCTCAGCGGCGGCGGCCCAAAAGGCGTCGGGGTCTTCGATAGATTGCTGGTAATCAGCGTGGTATTCTTCGAGGGTGCGGGTTCGGATGGCGGACATTTTTGGGGGAAATTGAAGATTGGAAAATTAAAGCAGTATAAGTCATCGGTCCTTGCGCGCTCCACTGCGTTGCGCGCGCAAGGACCGATGATTTTTCATTTTTCAAGTATCAAACAGCAAAGGCCTGGCCCACCCCGCGCCGCCCGAAGCCGGCCCGAATTTCGTCCAGAATGAGCGGGTCGTCGATGGTGGCGGGCAGCGTAAAGTCTTCGCCATCGGCTAGTTGGCGCAGGGTTTTACGCAGGATTTTGCCCGAGCGGGTTTTGGGCAGGCGCTTCACCGCGAGCACCTGGCGAAAGCAGGCCAGCGCCCCGATGCGCTGGCGCACGGCGGCCACCAGCTCGGCTTCGAGGGCGGCCTCCCCTATCGTTTGGCCGTCTTTGAGCACCACCAGGCCCACGGGCACCTGGCCGCGCAGCGCATCGGCAAGGCCCAGCACGGCGCACTCGGCCACGGCGGGGTGGGCGGCCAAAATTTCTTCCATCTCACCGGTGCTGAGGCGGTGGCCGGCCACGTTTATCACGTCGTCGACGCGGCCCATGATGTAGACGTAGCCCTCGGCATCGCGGTAGCCGCCGTCGCCGCTCAGGTAGTAACCCGCAAACGCGTCGAAGTAGGCCCGGTAGCGCACCTCATCCTGCCACAGCGCTGGGAAGCTGCCGGGCGGCAGCGGTAACTTAATGGCTACCAGCCCGGTAGTGCCGGCCGGAACCGGCTGGCCTTCTTCGCTGAGAATCTGCACATCGTAGCCCGGCACCGGGAAGCCGGCGCTGCCGGCGCGGGGCGGCGGCATTTCTTCCAGCCCCACAAGGGTGGCGAGCATGGGCCAGCCCGACTCCGTTTGCCACCAGTGGTCCACCACGGGCACGCCCAGCACCTGCCCGGCCCAGGCAAAGGTGGCGGGGTCGCAGCGCTCGCCGGCCAAAAACAGCTGGCGCAGGCTGCTGAGGTTGTAGCGGCGGGCCAGCTGGCCGGCGGGGTCTTCCTTCTTAATTGCCCGGATGGCCGTGGGCGCGGTGAAAAGCACCTTGACTTGGTGCTGCTCCACCACGCGCCAAAAGGCGCCCGCGTCGGGCGTGCGCACGGGCTTGCCTTCGTAGAGCACCGAGGTACAGCCCCGCAGCAGCGGGCCGTACACGATGTAGGAGCTGCCCACCGCCCAGCCGATATCGGAACCGGTGAAAATAACCTCGCCGGGGGCCAGCCCATACACGGCCTCCAGGCTGAAATGCAGGGCCACAGCGTGGCCACCGTGGTCGCGCACCACGCCCTTGGGCCGGCCGGTGGTACCGCTGGTGTAGAGAATGTAGAGCGGGTGGGTGGCCGGCACCGGCACGGCGGCCACGGGCTCAGCTTGCATAACCTCTTGATAATCAACATCGCGCCCCAGCTGCATAGCGGCCTCGCAAAAACTGCGCTGCAACACTACCACGTGCGCCGGCTGGTGGCTGGCCTCGGCCAGCGCAGCATCAACCAGGGGCTTGTAGGGAATAATGCGGTCAACCTCCACCCCGCCCGAGGCGCAGACGATAACGCGCGGCCGGGCATCGTCGATACGCACGGCCAGCTCGTGGGGCGCAAAGCCCCCAAACACCACCGAGTGAATGGCCCCCAGCCGGGCGCAGGCCAGCATGGCCACCACCGCCTCGGGCAGGTTGGGCATGTAGATGATGACGCGGTCGCCCAGCCCCACGCCCAGCGCCCGCAGCCCACCCGCAAAGCGCGCCGTGCGGTCGAGCAGCTCGGCGTAGGAGTAGGTGCGCAGGGTGTTGGTCACGGGCGAGTCGTAGAGGAGCGCCGCCTGCTGGCCCCGGCCCTGAGCCACGTGGTGGTCGAGGCAGAGGTAGCACGTGTTCAGCTCCCCATCTTCAAACCAGCGCGTGGCCCCGCTGGCCTCCTGGCGCAGCATGGTGGTGGGTGGCTTGTGCCAGGGCAGCCGGGCGGCCTGGGTGGCCCAGAAGCCCGCCGGATTGGCTAGGCTGGCGGCGTAGGTAGCAGCGTAGGAGCAGGCGCGTTTCATGGGTGGGTGGGGGAAAGGAAGTGTGGTAGGTAGCAGCTGTCACGTTTGTCATTGCGAGCATGTTGCGCATCAAGCAAGGGCGAAGTGGAGTGCGGCAATCTTTCCTTCACGTTTGGGTTAGTAAGTTCAGGGAGGCGGACGACCAAGGAAAGATTGCCGCGCTCCACTTCGCCCTTGCTTGATACGCAACATGCTCGCAATGACAAACGACTAAGCGCCCAGCAGCTCGCGCACTTTTTGCATGAGCTGGCGGGTGCTGAAGGGCTTGGGAATGTAGAGGTCGGCCCCGGCTTCGTAGCCTTTTTGCACGTCGGCGGGCTGGCTTTTGGCCGAAAGGAAGATGACTTTGGTGGCGGCGCGGGCCGGGTTTTGGCGCAGCTGGCGGCACACCTGGTAGCCGTCCACGTCGGGCATCATCACGTCGAGCAGCACCAGGTCGTAGGGCGTTTCGCGCAGGGCAGCCAGGGCTTCGGTGCCGTTTCGGGCAATGCCGACCTGGTAGCCGTTCTTGCGCATCAAAAACTCCAGCGACATGACGATATTGGGCTCATCATCAACCAGTAAGATAGCCGGCGTACTCATAGCGAAAAGGAAGGGATAAAGGGAGCCGCCGCCCGCGCGGGCACCGCCAGCGGCAACTCAATAAAGAAACGGGCACCCTGCTCGGGGGCGCTTTCGACCCAGATGCGGCCCTGGTGCAGCTCCACTATTTTTTTGGTGATGGCCAGGCCCAGGCCCGAGCCCTCAGGCTTGCGCATATTCTGGTTACGCGCCTGAAAAAACTTGTCGAATATCTGGTGTTGCTCGGCCAAGGCAATGCCCTTGCCATTGTCTTCTACGCACAGCAGCAGGGCGTCGGCGGCGGGCCAGGCCAGCACCGCAATGCGGCCAGGGCGGCCGGCCGGGCTGGCCTTAATTGCGTTAGAAAGCAGGTTGATAAGTACTTGCATGAGGCGGTCGCGGTCGGCGGGCAGCAGCGGCAGGTTGGGCGGCACCTCCACGCGCAGCTCGGTGCCGCGCTCGCGGGCCAGCTGGGCCACGGCCTCAACGGCCTCGTGCGCCACGTCGGCCAGCACCAGGGGCGTGCGCTCCAGGCTGGCCTGCCCGCTCTCAAAGCGCTCTAAATCAAGCACCAACGAGATGAGGCGCGTAAGGCGCTCGGCCTCGCGGCTGATGGTGAGCTGAAAGCGCTCGCGCTCCTCCACCTCCAGCTCGGGGTTGTCGGCCAGTATCTCGGCCAGCGCCCGGATGCTGGTGAGCGGCGTGCGCAGCTCGTGCGTCACGGTGTACAAGAACTCATCCTTTTGCTGGTCAAGGGCTTGCAGCTGCTGGTAAGCCTGGCGCAGCTCGTCGGTGAGGCGTTGCAGCTGGCGGCTTTGCTTGAGCAGCTGGCGGTTGGCTTCCAGCAGCTGCTGGCTTTCCTTGAGAATGCCCACCACGTTGGCGTAGCTGATTTGTTCGGCCCCCGCCACCGAGGTCAGCAGCAGCCGCGCCGAGGCCGGGCCGAGGGTGCCGGCCAGCAGCTTTTCGGCGTAGGTAAGCAGGCGCGGGTCGGCGGTGGTGGGCAAGGAGTGAATGGGCGACTGCGTGACTGGGTGAGTTACAAGCTGGTCGGCGGTGGCGGTGGCGGTTACTTGCTCATGGCTACTTGCTGCTTGCTCATTATTAATTGCTAAGGCATCGGGGAAGCGCTCGGCGAAGGCGCGCAGGGCCTGGTTGGTGCGCTTCTTCCCCAGGAAGCCGAGCAAAAGGGCGCGCACGTCGGGCAGCGGGGTGCGGCCCTGCCAGCCGGCAATTTCCTCGGCCAGGCTACGGCGGTGAAATACGTCCACAAATACGCCGGCCTGGCGCAATTCCAGGGCCGTGGGCGGCAGGGCCAGCGACACGCCCACGTAGAGGCCAATGTTGAAAAACCAGCTCCAAAACAAGCCGTGCGAGAGGTAGTCGAGGCCTGTGAGGCCAAAGAGTGCGCCCGGCCGCAGCCAGGCCAGGCCCCCTACCCCGGCCGTGAGCAGCGACTCGGGCAGCCGGCCCGGCCCCACCAGCGTGGGCAGCACCAGCGTAAAAAACCAGATGCCAAACCCCGCCAAAATGCCCAGCGTAGCCCCGCGTCGGGTGCCGCCCTTCCAGTACAGCCCGCCCAGCACGGCGGGCAGAAACTGCGCTACCGCCGCAAACGACACCAGGCCGGTATTCACCAGCGGCAGCTGCCGGCCCACCCCGGCGTAGTAGCCGTAGGCCAGGGCCAGCACCAGCAGCACGGCCAGCCGGCGGCTGGTGAGGGCAATGCGGCCCAGGTAGGCAAACCAGCGCCGCTGGCCCTCGGGCCGGGCGGCGGGCAGGCGCACCAGCACGGGCATGAGCAGGTGGTTGCTCATCATCACGCTCAGGGCAATGGTTTCAACGATAATCATGCTGCTAGCCGCCGAGAGGCCGCCCAGGTAGGTGAGCAGCGCCAGCCACGAGTGCCCGGTGGCCAGCGGCAGCGCTAGCACAAAAGTGTCGGCGTCGAGGCCCCGGCCGCCCAGCTTGAGCAGGCCGCCGAAGGCAATGGGCAGCACGAAGATATTGATAATGAGCAGATAAAGCGGAAACAGCCACATGGCCTTGCGCAGGTGGTTTTCGTCCACGTTCTCGACCACCGCCACCTGAAACTGGCGCGGCAGCAGCAGCACCGCCGACATGCTGAGCACCAGCAGCGTAAGCCACTCGGCCCCGCTGGTGCCCGCCCCCCGAAAGGTGAACAGCTGCCGCAGCGCCGGCACCGCCGCCGCCTGGCTGAACAAGTCGGCGAAGCCCCCAAATAACCCGAACGTGACGAAGCCGCCCAGCAGCAAAAACGCCAGCAGCTTCACCAAGCTCTCCAGGGCCACGGCCAGCACCACGCCCTCGTGTCGCTCGGTGGCCTCCACCGAGCGCACCCCAAACAAAATGGTGAACACCGCCAAAATGCCGGCCGTGAACAGCGCCGGCCCCGTGGTGCCCACCCCCGGCGCGCCACCCGTCAGAATTACGAATGAAGTAGCTATTGCCTTGATTTGCAACGCGATATAAGGCACCACCCCCAGCACGCACACGCCCGTAACGAGGGCACCCAGCGAGGCGCTTTTGCCGTAGCGGGCCGAGATAAAATCGGCAATGGAGGTGAGCCGCTGCTGCCGGCACACCCGGATTATCTTGCGCAGCACCAGCCACCACGCCGGCGCCAGCAGCCCCGGCCCCAGGTAAATGCCCACGAAACTCAGGCCCTGGTGCGCCGCCCGCCCCACCGAGCCGTAGTAGGCCCAGGCCGTGCAGTACACGGCCATGCTCAGGGCGTACACATAGGGGTTGGCCACCAGGCTCTTGCGCGCCGCCGACCGCCGCTCGGCGGCCGTCGCAACGCCGAAAAGCAGGGCCAGGTAGCCGAACGAGAACAGGATGACGAGCAGCTTATTCATTAAGCAATAGACAGACAGTATAGGGCAAAGGAAAACGTCATGCTCATCTGGCGTCCACGAAGTGAAGCATCTCTACCGCTTCGTTGAACGAGTATGGTTAGTACCGCATGTGAGATGCTTCACTGCGTGGACGCCAGATGAGCATGACGTTCTTTTTGATTTCTATCGTTCTCCCCTGACCCGCACCAGCCAGCCGGTGATACCGATGAGCAGCAGCCACGTCAGCAGCACGTAGAGGTACAGCACCGGCACGCCGGCCACGCGGCCGTCGTGGTCGAACGCGGCTAGCAGTGGGTAGTTGAGCAGCACCGCAAATAGCCCCGCCACGAAGAGCAGGCGCTGGCCCCGCTGCTGGCCGCTGCTGGGAGGTGGAGTAGGTTTCATAGAGGCGCAATAGTAGCGGTCGCTGCTAAAATAAAAACCCGCCCGGCGGGCTGCCTGACGGGTTTTTTAGTGAAAATCAAGCAGTTATTAGCTGTCCATCAGTTTCACGTTGCGGGTGTCTTTCATAAGGGCCATGCCTACAATAAAGCAGATGAGGGCAATGACCACCGGGTACACGAGGCCGATAACGCTCTTGTGCTCGTTGGCAAACGTGCCGGCCGGCTGGGCAGCGGCCCACACGCCAATGGAGGTAGCCACCAGCGGCACAAAGCCGCCAAATATGCCATTACCAATGTGATAGGGCACCGAGAGCGAGGTGTAGCGCACGCTGGTTGGGAACAGCTCGACTAGGTAGGCGGCGATAGGGCCATACACCATCGTCACGAACACCACGAGGCAGAACACGAGCGCAATCATGGCCGGGATATTCGGGTTGAGGGCCTTCATGACGGCGGGAATGGCCTTGCCGGCGGCATCCACGGTGGCGGGCGTTACTTCACTGATGGGGCCAGCAAAGGCCTGGATGCCGTGGAAAAGCGGCATGGTGAACAGCGCCCCGCAAATCATACCCGTCATGATGATGCGCTTGCGCCCAATGCGGTCGGAGAGCGAGCCAAAGTATACGAACAGCGGCGTGGCCAGC
The DNA here is from genome assembly GCF_054779975.1 of Hymenobacter arcticus. NCBI lineage: Bacteria > Pseudomonadati > Bacteroidota > Cytophagia > Cytophagales > Hymenobacteraceae > Hymenobacter > Hymenobacter arcticus. Next base: position 196,370 of record NZ_BAAGXF010000003.1, on the reverse strand, counting down.
AGCATCGACACCACCATGATGATGCTCGAATGCACGGTATCGAGCTTGAGCGTGGCATTCATGAAGGTGAAGGCCTGAAACTGACTGGTGTAGAAGATAACGCCTTGGCCCATAGTTACCCCAAAGAGGGCGATGAGCACCAGGCGGCGGTTCACGGGGTTCACAAACGAGTCACGCAGGGGGCTCTTGCTGGTGGTGCCGGTGGCCTTGGCCTTGGCAAATAGCGGCGACTCGTGCAGGCGCTTGCGGATGAAGTACGAGGCAATAACCAGGAATCCCGAGAGCAGGAACGGAATGCGCCAGCCCCACTCCTTGAAGGCCGGCTCGCCCATCAGCTTGCGGGTGATAAGGATGACGGTGATGCTGAGGATGAGGCCGCCGGTGGCCGTAATCTGGATGAAGCTGGTGTAGTAACCGCGCTGCTTATCAGGCGCATACTCAGCTACATACGTAGCCGCGCCGCCGTACTCGCCGCCCAGGGCCAGGCCCTGCAACAGGCGCAGTATCACCACGATAACCGGCGCCGCAATGCCAATGGAATCGTAGCTTGGTACAAGGCCCGTAATGAACGTGGCCCCTCCCATAATGAGCAGCGTGACCAGAAACGTGTACTTACGCCCAATCATGTCGCCGATGCGACCGAAGAACACGGCCCCAAACGGCCGCACCACGAAGCCGGCCCCAAAAATGGCCAGTGCCCCGAGCAACGACTTGGTAAGGTCGCCCGACTGCCCAAACAGCACCGGCCCGATGATGGCCGCCAGCGAGCCAAAAATGTAGAAGTCGTACCACTCGATAACCGTGCCCACCGACGAGGCCGTGATGACCTGCCAGATGGTTTTGGAATCGACTTGGTTGTTGTCGTGCGCGGCCGGCGCATCCACGGCCGCGTTGTAGCCGGTGGGGTTCAGGCTTTGTTCCATAAGAGTGTGGGGTGGGAAATATTTTAATGAAAAAATCAGTACTAGGCAATGGCTATCAAGTAATTAGCATCGCATAACGATTACTAACTGCCTGTTAACCATTACAAGTAAACCTGGGCTTGCAGCGTCACTTCGGGGCGGTACTTCACGCTGTTGACCGTGGCCTGGCCATTGTTGGCGGGCAGGAAGGTCTGGTCGCTGAAATCGGGGCGGGCACGGTAGTTGAGGGTCAGCTTGGCGTTGTGCCCGTCGAGGTAGAGGTTGAGGCCGGCGTCGTACACGTTCACGCCCTTAATGGTACCGTCGGGGTTGCGCAGGCCCTCCAGGTTGTTGTGCAGGTAGGCCACGTAGGGCTGGAGCTTGGCCTTGGGACCGAGCAGGTTTTTGGGCAGCAGCAGGCCCAGCTGCGCATACACGGTGTTGCCGGTGCCGATGAGCGGCAGGGCATTGCCGGCCAGCGTGGCGAGGCCGCTGCTCACGCCGGTGCCGGGGTTTATCACGCCGGCGTTGCGCACGTAGTTGGGGCCCATGTCGTAGTGGTAGTACACCCCGTAGAAGGTAACGGCCGTGTTGGAAGCCGTGTCGATGGGCGCATCGTAAAACACGTCGGCCCCGAAGAGCTTGATGTCGTGCGTCGTGAAATTGAGGGCGTAGGGGTCGGCCGGTAGCGTAGTAGGCAGGGCCGAGGGCCGCGAAAACATGCCATCGGCATTGTAGTGAAAGCCCGCGCCGATGTTGAATACCTTCTTGGTACCCAAGTAGGTACCAGTGGTAAAGGGCAGTAGGTTGGCTTCCTTATCCAGAAACTCGTAGCTGAAATACCCTTGGTAAATCTTGTTGGCGTTGCGCGGGTAGAAAGCGGCTACGTTGGTGCGCACGGTGGCCGGCGTGTTGGCCGAGCTGGGCGAAAAAGCATCGTCGATGGCCACCCGGTAGTCGAATTTACCGACGCGGCCCTTAGCATATGCGCCCAGGAAAAAGCCGAACTGGTCGGTCTGGTCGAGGGTCGGGAAGTTGACCACCGGAATATCATAAGCCAGCATGTTGGCCGTGCTGGCCGCCGTCATGCGCGAAATACCGGTCTGGTAGTTAAGGCCGGCCCCCAAGCTGAGGTACTTGTTGATGCGGTACTCGCCCACGGCTTCGTGAATGTAGAAGGGCGCGCGCTTGCCGGGGCCGTTGAGGTCGCCGGGCGTGCCGCCGCTCACGGCCGACTGGTTTTCCATGCCCATGTCCAGTATCATCAAGAACCGGGGGTTGAGCTGGGCCAGCGTAATGAGGCGGGCGCGACGGATGCTGAACGCCAGCTGGTCGCTCTTGGCAATGCCGTTGCGCAGGGTATTGCTGTTGTTTTCGTTGTACTGTGCCCAAAACTGCGCCCAGCCAATAAAGCGCAGGTACTTCGAGCCATCGGGCGACAGATTCACCTTCATGCCCGCGCCGTAGGGGACTGACTTGGCCGGGGCCACGGGCGTGGGCGGCGCAGCTGGGGCGGCCGGAGCCGGCGGCGTGCCCGTGGCAGGTGGCAATATTTGGCCGTAGGCCGAGCCGGCCCCGGCCAGCAGTAAGCCACTAAGTGCCAGGGCGAAGCAATTATTTCGCATAAAACGAAGGAGTGAGTGGTGGGAAAAAGAGCGCAATACCCCTGGCCCGGCAATCGCCGCCCCAGCTTGGCCCGGCTAAGTAGCAGCGCCGGGCGGCTGGTTGGTGTAGGTATGCAGTCGTTTTGCTAATTGACTATAGTTGCGGCTGTGCTACTCTTACCCCACTCTCATCCCTTTAAAGTACCACCTGCGTAGCCAACGCTAGCCCGGTGCTGGCAGCTACATCCTACTGCTTACCAATTTATTACACGAATTGAACGCCCCGCGCGGCTGCTAGCACATACATGGCCTGTTCCACCGCTAAAACGATAGCAAATGAGCAAACCTATACCAGTTTAGCAAGAAACCGCCTATTCTGGCTCCTGCCAGCAGCCACCAAAAAGGGGCAGCCCCACTTGGAGGCTGCCCCTGGGCAAACTATTCAGTAGTAGCACCTTGGCTACTCCACGTAATTGAGGTCCTTGCCGTAGGTTTCGGGCAAAGTGCTGGCGCTGAAGAAAGCCAGCACCAGCAGCACCGCGCCAATGATGCCCGCCGCGCCCACCATGCCGAACGACGGATTGGCCTTGAGCGCCTGAAACAGGGGCACGATAACCACCGTGGCCCCGCGGGCAAAATTGGGGGCCGTAGTAGCCACTGTGGAGCGGATGTTGGTGCCAAACTGCTCGGCTGATACCGTTACGAACAGCGCCCAGAACCCGCCCGCGTAGCCGATAAAGAAGCATACCGCGTAAAACGCCGTGGTGCTAGCCCCTTGCAAACCAAATAGATAGATACCCACCATCACCATAGTGGCCGCAATGAAGAATTGCAACGTACGGTTGCGGCTTTTGATAAGCTGACTGATGCCGCCGCTCGAAAAGTCGCCCAGCGTGAGCCCGAAGTAGCACCAAAAAATGCTGAGCCCGCCCGTCACCGGCGCCTGAATACCGAAGTGCTTGCCAAACTCGGGGGCCAGCGTGATGAGAATGCCCACCAAAAACCAGAACGGCGTGCCAATGAGCAAGCAGCGCAGGTACTTGTAAAAGCGCGGACCATTAGTGAAGAGACTCAGGAAGTTACCCCGGTCCACGTTCGTTTCCTTGGCTTGCTCAAACATGCCCGACTCAAACACACCAGCCCGCAGCGCCAGCAGCGCCAGGCCCAGCCCGCCGCCAATGAAGTAGGCGTTGCGCCAGCCAAACTGCTGGCCTACTAGGTAGGCAACCATGGCCCCGCTCACGCCGACCGAGGCCACAATCATGGTGCCGTAGCCACGCTTTTCCTTGGGCAGCGTTTCGGCTACCAGCGTGATGCCCGCACCCAGCTCGCCGGCCAGGCCCACGCCGGCAATCAGCCGCATCCAGGCGTACTGCTCAATGTTTTGCACGAAGCCGTTGGCAATATTGGCCAGCGAATACAGCAAAATGGAGCCAAACAGCACCGACAGGCGGCCTTTCTTATCGCCCAGCACGCCCCACAAAATGCCGCCCAGCAGCATGCCCCACATCTGCATGCTCAGCAGGTACAGGCCCTTATCGGTTACAGCCGAGGGCTCGGTTATCCCAATGCCATTCAGGCTCTTAACCCGGATGATGCTGAACAGCACCAAGTCGTAGATATCGACAAAATAGCCCAGCGCGGCCACCACAACGATGGCGCTGAACAAGCCCACCGGGGGCCGCTCGGAAGGTGGAATAAGGGAGGGGGCAGCTTTCATGGAGGGAGGGAAAAAGAGAACGAAAAGAACTAACTACCGCCAAAACCAGCCACTTAGCGGCCTACACCGCGCCAGCTTCAGCCCGGCTAATGTAGCGCCCGGCCCGGCGATGTGGCCCCGCCCGGCGGCGCGGCTGCTAAGCGGCTATAGCCGCCCCTGGCACGCCCAGGCTACCCGGCCCGAAAGCGCTCCCAGCGTATCATCATGTACTTGTCGCCGAGCTCTGTTACCACCAGACCGGCGCTTTTCAGGTTCTCGGGCTTCTGAAAAAAATCAGCTAACTCTTTTTGAGTCAGTATCTTATACGTGGGGTGGTAATCGGTCTGGCGCGGGGCTTTCACGCCGTATTTCTTCACCCAGTTCATTACCGATACGTGACTCACGCCGAGCAGGCGCTCGATTTCGCGGTAGCTCACGCCCTCGATGTAGAGCTGCAAGGCCTTCACCACGTAGTACGGGTTTACCTCGCGGCCCACCTTGGCCACGGTGTAGTGGTAGCCGCACGCCTTGCAGCGAAAGCGCTGACGCTCATTGATTACGCCGCTCTTGGTGGCTTCCTTGGAGTCGCATTTGGGGCAGGCGGGCGCAGACATGGCAGGGCGAAAGCAAAGCGGGTGGGAGGAGGTGGCGGGCTGGTGGCAAATGTATAGAAGTTTAGCAAGAAACAGTTGCCTTGCCAGCTTGGGCCCAGGCAATTACCTACTTTTGACCATGAGCAAGAAACGCGTGCGCGGCCTGCGCCGCCACTGGCGGCGGCATCAGCAACGGGCTACGGTACCAACGCCCCCCAATTTAGTCCACCTGGCAACCTATAAGTATGACTACGACCAGCTTGGCCTGGCTCCCTGGACGGTATATGGCCGGCCGCCAGTAGCGTTCCGACGCCTGTGGGCCACCCGGCTGCTCACCGATTTGCAGCAGTGGCGGGAGCAGCTTGTGCCACTCTATCCAGACCTGTACCTCGCTATTTGGTTGTATGATATCCGTTTCGGGTTGTCGCAGGTGGTGACGGCGATTGAGCGGATGAAAGCAGTTTATGAGAATCGTCTCCCCGAAGCCCAACCCGTTCCCTTACCCCTTGAATACCAGAGCTTACCCGGCGTAGCTGACCTAACCTGGACCGCCCACGCGGAAGTGGACGTATTCATGCCGGATGAGTTTGCCGAGTTGGGTAACTGGGGCTCGCGCCGGAACCACTGGCTAGCCAAAACTACCGATGGTGACGACTGCATGGTGGTGCAAGCGGGCTGGGTGTGGGTCGGCCGGGTGCCCACCACCTAGGCGCCGGCCGTAGCTTTGACCCACCCAAACTCGACTCTATGCCTGCCCCCACTTCCCGCGCCGTCTCCCCTACCGACCTTTCGCCCGCCGATTTTTACCAGTACCTCATTGGCGCAGTGGCCCCGCGGCCCATCGCGTTTGCCAGCACTATTTCGGCCGAGGGCAAAGTGAACCTGAGCCCGTACAGCTTCTTCACCATCGTGAGCCAAAACCCACCCATGCTGGCGTTTTCGCCCACCAGCCGGGGCCGCGACAACTCCGAAAAAGACACCCTGCGCAACGTGCGCGAGGTGCCCGAGGTCGTCATCAACATCTGTGATTACGCGCTAGTGGAGCAGCTTTCGCTGGCCAGCGCCGAGTACCCAGCCGGCGTCAACGAGTTTGCCAAGGCCGGCCTCACCGAGGCTAAGTCCAACCAGGTGCGGCCGCCGCGCGTGGCCGAGTGCCCGGCCGCCTTCGAGTGCGTAGTGGAACAGATTATCGCGCTCGGCGATGGGCCCGGCCACGGCAACCTGGTGCTGTGCCGCGTGGTGCAGGCCCATTTCCGGGAGGATATTCTGCTCGAAGGCAAGCCCGGCATCGACCCGCTCAAGTTCGAGGCCGTGTCGCGCCTGGGCGGCGACTGGTACAGCCGCCTGCGCCCCGAGAACCTCTTCACCGTGGGCCGCCCCAACCGCCACCTGGGCATCGGGTTCGACGAACTGCCCGCCCACATCCGCGAAAGCAACGTCTTGACCGGCAACGACCTGGCCAAGCTCGCCAATGTGGAGCGCGCCGCCCTGCCCACCCCCGCCCAAGTCGAGGAAATCAAAACCGAGCCGATGGTGGCTTACCTGCTCAACAAGCACCGCGATGATGCCGCCGAGCAGCAACAGCAACTTACGCTGCTGGCCCGCCAGTGGCTGGAAGAAGGCCGTGTGGCCGAGGCCTGGCGCGTGCTGCTGGTTAGTTAACTTTCGCACCGAGTTAACGGAGGAAAAGGGAGTTTCACAGAGAAAATACCTCTGTGAAACTCCCTTTTCCTCCGTTAACTCGGTGCGAAAAATCTAATTCCGCACCGCAATCAGCAGCCCCAGCTCCTTGTAGCGCATGTTGAATTTCTTGGCAATGGCCGCATTCGTGAGCGAGCCTTTATAGATATACACGCCGCTGCGGAAGTGCTCATTCGTGAACAGCGCTTCGTTGATACCGCCCTGCTGGCTAATGTCTTGCAAGATGGGCGTGAAGATGTTGCTGAGCGCGTTGGTAGCGGTGCGGGGCACGCGCGAAGCGATGTTGGGCACGCAGTAGTGCACCACGTCGTACTTGCGAAACACGGGCTTGCTGTGCGTAGTCAGCTCACTGGTTTCGAAGCAGCCGCCCTGGTCGATGCTGATATCGATGATGATGGAGCCGGCCGCCATGCTGGCCACCATCTGCTCGGGCACCATGAACGGGATGCGCCCTTCCTCCACGGCCAGCGCGCCGATTACCACGTCGGCCCGCCGAATCTGCTGGCTCAGGGCAAACGTGTCGAGGGTGCTGGTGTAGAGCTGCGCGCCCAGGTTGTGCTTGAGGCGGCGCAGTTTATAAAGGTGATTATCAAATACTTTCACTTCGGCCCCCAGGCCCAGCGCAGCGCGGGCGGCGTACTCGGCCACCGTGCCCGCCCCCAGAATGACGACCTGCGACGGCGGCACGCCCGTGATGCCACCCAGAATAATACCCTTGCCCTCGTTGGAGCGGGCCAGGTACTCGGCCGCTACCAGCATCACGGTGGAGCCCGCGATTTCGCTCATGGCGCGCACCACTGGGCGGGCGCCGCTGGGGTCCTTTATCAGCTCGAAGCCGATGGCATTCACCTTTTTACGGGCTAGAGCATTGATGAACTCAGGCGTCATAGTACCCATTTGCAGGGCCGAGATGAGCGTTTGGCCGGGGCGCATCAGCTCGATTTCGTCCATCGTGGGCGGGGCCACTTTCAGGATGATGTCGGCCTTGTACACCTCCTCGGTGGAGTAGGCGATGGTGGCGCCGGCCTCCGAGTAGTCGTGGTCGGAGTACTTGCTGGGCTCGCCGGCCCCGCTTTCCAGCATCACTTCGTGGCCCTCGGTTACGAGGTGTAGCACGGCTTCGGGCGTGAGGCCCAGCCGGTTTTCCTGAAGCGACGTTTCCTTGGGCAGGCCGATGAAAAGCTTGCGCTTGCGCGTTTCCACGGCCAGCATCGACTCCTGGGTGAAGTAGGCGCGGCTCGTAGCCAGCGCGCCAAAGCCGGGGGGTAGCTGTTCGGCCATAAACTTTGTCAGTTATCAGTTATCAATGAACAGTTAGCAGTAGGGAGCGGCTTAATGCCCATGCCCAGCTGCTGCCTACTCGCTCACCAACCAATTGATACGTATTAATTGATAGTTGTTAATTGAATTCCTCTTGATTCTGAGCCAGTTACGGTCAGCTCCACCAGCAGTCGCTGCGGGGGCAGCAGGCCGGCCACGCGGGCGGGCCACTCGACTAAGCAAAGATACCCCGAATCGAAGTACTCAGCTACTCCCATTCGGGTGGCTTCGTCTTCCGAATCGATGCGGTAAAAATCGAAGTGGTAAATGGGCTGGCCCCGGCCATCGCGGTACTCGTTGACCAAGGCGAAGGTGGGGCTGCTCACGTCGTCCTCCACCCCCAGCGCGGCGCACAGCGCCCGGATAAGCGTGGTTTTGCCTGCCCCCATCTCGCCCTCAAAAGCCACCAGCGTCTGGCCCGATTCGGTAATGGCGGTAGCCAGCTGTTGCGCCACGGTGGGCAGGGCCGCCAGACCAGGAATTTCGAGCTCTAACATAAATAACAGCGAATTAGACAGTTAGTGCATCCGGTCGTTGCGCACGGGCAGGTTCACCACGATTTCGCCTTCCAAGAGCAGTAGTTCTTGCAGGCGGGCGTCTACGGTGGCGTGGTCACAGTACTCCTTGGCCAGGTCCACGTAGCTCACGAAGTGGCCGGCCTCGCTGGCCATCAGCTCGTAGTAAAACTGGCTGAGCTCGGGGTCGCGGTCTTGCAGGTGCAGCCACAGCAGCTTGAAGCGCTCGCAGGAGCGTGCCTCTATCAGCGACGACACCAGCAGCTGGTCCATGAGCTGTCGCTCGCGGGGGCCGCCCTTGCGCACGTGGGCCATGAGCTGCACCACGTACTCGTCGCGCCGGGGGCGGCCCAGGGCCAACCCACGCTTGCGCAGCTCTTTTACCACCCGGTCGAAGTGCTCCCACTCCTCGGCTACCAGGGCCGTTAACTCATCTACTAAGCGCTCTTTTTCGGGGTAATGCACGATGAGCGAGATGCCGGTACTGGCGGCTTTTTGCTCACAATAGGCGTGGTCCACCAAAATTTCTTCGAGGTTCTTGCTAGCCAGGTCCGCCCAGCGCGGGTCGGAGTTGAGCTTAAGCTTAAGGATGGTTTTCTCTTTCATAAATCGCAGATTTAAACAGATTGCGCAGCTTGCGCTGATTCGGATGTCATCAGACAATTAATTAGGTACGTAACGAGCGGATTACACAGGAAAGAAGATAACATGCTATTAACTAGAATTTTACAGACCTAACCCAGCTGCGCAGTAAAGCGCCGTTCGAATCAGCGGAATCCGCGCAATCTGTCTAAATCTGCGATTAGCTGAAGAAGCGCCACCGCACGCCAAACTGGAAGCGGCGGCCGTAGCCCGTGTAGTAGGGCGTAGTGAAGTAGCCGTCGCGGCCCAGGCCCTGGTTGAGGTACGCCACTTTCAGGAAGATGGAGGCTGAGCTGATATCGGCGGCCACGAAGGCATTGGCCACCGCGTAGTTGCCAATCGTGAAGCCATCCTGCACGTAAAACTGCTGGGTGCTGGGGGCGTAATCGTAGGCCCGAAACTTCGACTGGTAGTAGAGTTCGGCCCCCACCTGCGCAAACAGCGCCCGGCCAAACACCCGCCGCTGGTAATACACCCGCGACTCGGTCACGAGCGACGGAATGCGCAAACCCGCACCGTCGCCGCCCTGCGTGTAGGTGCCCTGGTTGTCGAAATACACGCTGCCGACCCGGAAGCGATGGCGCGCAAAACCAATGAGCAGCAGCTTATTTGTAGTGCTGGAAAGCTGCTCCGGCACGCCCTGCTGGTTGTAGAACACGAGCCCCGCAATGCGCGCGCCCGCCCCGCTCAGCTCAATGGAGTGGTCGGCGAGCAGCGGCAGGCGCTGCTTGAGGCGCACCGTAAGCTGCTGGGTGGTAGTGTTGCTGAAACTGCTTTTCCACTCCTGCCCGTTGCTGTCGGCGAGGTTGCTCCAGGCGTAGTTGTTGCCGTTGAACACCCGCTGCGTGAGCGTGGGCGAATACGAGTTCAGCAGCAGCTCGGCCGAAAGCGGGCCGGTGCGAATGCGGCCGCGCAGCCAGTATTCGGCGCTCACGCCTAGCACTTTCACCGTGCCATTATCGTAGGGCAAGTACTCGCCGGCCACCTCCACGGCGTAGATGCTGCGGTAGTTGAACGAGGCCGTGCCGCCCACAAACAGCTGCCCGAAGTAATGCGCCGCCACCGCCGTATCGGCCGGGGCACTGCCCACCGACACCAGCCGCAGTCCCGCGCCCGAGCGCCCGAGCGGCGTGGTGAGCTGCGAAAACCAGGCGTTGCGGTAGCGCCCATATATATTATACTCAATGCGGGCAGTGCGCCCCAGCAAGCCAAACGTATTCTCAATTTGGCGGTACAGCGCACGGTCGTCGGTGGCCACGGTATTGCGCAGCGTACCCGTATTGGGAAAAGAGCTGGCGCGCGGATAAAACAGCAGCAAGCCCGTGTTTTGCTCGCGAGGTAACGCGTTGTCGGTGTAGCCGTTGTACTGCCGCCGGGCGTCGAATACGTGGTAGGCCGTGAAGCCCTTTTGCAGCAGCCGGTAGGTTTGCAACAGGTGAAACTGGTCGCGGTCGTCGATGTTGACGCCCGGCGAGAGGTACACCCGCTCGCGGTCGTATTTGAAGAAGCTGTTATCCCCCTTCAGTTCGGTTAGGCTTTCGGTAGCGGTGGGCCAGATGCCGCCTAGCTCGCGGGTGCGCTGCCGGCTGGCCGTGTAGTTGGCCAAAATGTGGTAGCGGCCATCGTCATTCTGGTAGCGGCCGTACACCGTGAAGTTGTTGTGCTCGGTCTGCCACTGGGTGGTGTTCACGGCCAACACCTGGTTGCCAGCAATGCGCTCATAATCAATGCCAATGCTGAAATTCTTCTTCAGCGAGCGCGAGTAGTTGATTTCAAATACCTGCTCGCCCGACGAGCCCTGCACGTAGCGAAAAAACGAGTAGGGCGAGCGGCTGTCGTAGTATGGCACCTCGCTGCCCTCGCGGGTATTGCGGTCGAACGCGTTGCGCCCGAAGCGCGTACCCAACTGGTAGTTAGGCTGATAGAGCAGCGGCCGCGACGCCGACGCCATGATACCCAGGTCTTGCTGAAACGTGGTATCGTGGGCCCAGAACCGCGCCTGCGGCCAGTGCGTGAGCGCCGTATCGATGGGCGTGCCGCTCACCGAGTCGCGCAGTATCTCGGCCTCGTAGATGACGCGGGTGGTTTTGGGGCCGTAGAGCACCTTAGTCGAGTCATCGACAATCTGCGCGTGGCCGGCCAGAGTGCCGCCCAGCAGCAGCGTCAGCAGGAAAAAAAGCCGGCGGGCCGCCGCGTGTGTAGAAGAAACCATGCAGGATAAAAACACTCATTTTGAAAAGGGCGGACCCTTTTCATCTCTTAAAGGTACTAGCGCCCGGCCGGCCCGGTAGCCGCCGCCACCGCCGCAGCCAGCTGCGCTGCCCCGCTTCCCAGCAACGCCACGCGCACCGGAATGGTATAGGTGTGGCGGGCCAGGGCCGGCTGCCCGGCCCACAGCGCCGGGTCGGCCAGGCGGGTAGCGTCCTTTTCGGTGGTAAAAATAGGCCAGCCCGGCTGCCAGTGTGCCGCCAGTGCCGCCAGGTCGCCGGGCCGGAAGGCGTGGTGGTCGGGCCACTGCGCATGGTACTTTATGGTGTAGCCCTGGCCCTCCAGGTATTCGCGCAGCGGGCTGGGCTGGGCAATTCCTGTCAGCAGCAGCGCCGGGCTTGGCGCGGGCAATACTATTGGGGTATTTGCTAAAGTATTATCATCCAACAAATTATCCACCTTTAAAATTTCCGCCTCCCCATACGCATAAGCCGAGAACAGCACAGGCACCTCGGCCTGAGCATAGCGCCGCACCTGCACCTCGGCGGCGGCCTGGGCTTCGGCCGACAAGTCGGGCGGGCATTTGGTGACGATAACCACGTCGGCGCGGGCGGCCCCGGCGCGGGCTTCGCGCAGACGGCCGGCGGGCAACACAAAATCGTGGTAGAAAGGCCGGGCCAGCTCAGTGAGCAGGATGTTGAGGGCGGGGCGCACGCGTCGGTGCTGGTAGGCATCGTCCAGCACCACGCACGTGAGGGCGGGGTGCTGCTGGCGCAGTAAATCGAGGCCCAGCTGGCGGTTTTCAGCTACGGCCACTGGCACGCCCAGCGGGTTAAACTGCTCGAAATACTGCCACGGCTCGTCGCCCACGGTGGCCGCCGAATCGGCGGACGTGGCCAGGCGCGGGCCGGTGGTTTGGCGGCCGTAGCCCCGGCTCAGGATGGCCGGGCGCTGGCCTTGGCGCAGCAGCTCCTCAATGAGCCAGGCTACGTGGGGCGTTTTGCCGGTGCCGCCCACCCGCAGGTTGCCCACGCCCAGCAGCGGCACCCAGCCGGCGGCCGATTTTTTCCAGCCGCGGTCATAAAGCCAGTTGCGCACCGCCAGCACAGCGGCGTAGAGCCACGAAAACGGGAGCAGCAGCCAGGCCGGCCAGGGAGGAAGCATCCGGCAAAGGTCGGCCGCGGCCCCCACCTTTGCGCCATGCCCCACTTTCCTGCCCGCCTCCTTCAGGTGCTTTCCACGTTTCCGCTGCCCAACGCGCCACTGCCGGGCGCGGTCGAAGTGCGCAACGCCTTTCACGACCCGGCCGTGCGCACCATCCTCAACGAATTCGCTAACCGCTATTACTCAGGCAGTAATCAACGGGTGGGCGTCTTCGGCATCAACCCCGGCCGCTTCGGCGGGGGCCGCACCGGCGTGGCCTTCACCGACCCGGTGGCGCTCACCAGCATCTGCGGCATTGCCCACAGCCTACCCAAGCAGCGCCGCGAGTTGTCGAGCGAGTTCGTGTATGAATTTATTGCGGCGCTGGGCGGCCCTGCCGAGTTCTACCAGCATTTCTTCCTCAGCTCGGTGTACCCGCTGGAGCTCACGCACGCCGGCAAAAACTACAACTACTACGACGCGCCAGCCCTCACCAAAGCCCTGTGGGCCGACATGCGCCTCTCCCTAACCGAGCAAGTCGAGCAACTCGACCTGCGCCGCGACGTGGCCGTGAGCCTGGGCCGCCGCAACGGCGAGTTCCTGCGCAAGCTCAACGACGAGCTGGGCCTCTTCGACCGCCTCGAAATATTGGACCACCCGCGCTACCTCATGCAATACCGCCGCAAGGCGTTGGCCGAAAATGTGGCCAAGTACGTGGAGGTGCTGGGCGGGCTTATCAGTTAGTAATTGACGCCATTTAAGAGAAAAAGAACGTCATGCTGAACGCAGTGAAGCATCTCTACCGCTTCGTTGAGTAGCTCGGGTGAAGTGATGGAGATGCTTCACTGCGTTCAGCATGACGTTCTATATTGACTTTCCTACCCCTGATTACTAAATGATAACTGTAAAAGACCTCGCCCGGCTCATCGAAGCCGCCGCGCCCCTCGCCTACCAGGAAAGCTATGACAATGCCGGCCTGCAATGCGGCCTGCCCGAAGCCGAAATAACCGGCGTGCTCATCGCCCTCGACTGCACGCCCGCCGTGGTAGCCGAAGCCGCCCGGCGCGGCTGCAACGTGGTGCTATGCCACCACCCGGTCATTTTCAAACCCCTCAAGCGTCTCACAGGCAAGGGATTGGTAGAGCAAACGATTATGGCCGCCCTCAAAGCCGATGTGGCCATCTACGCCGCCCACACCAACCTCGACAACGTGCGCCAAGGTGTGAATGCCAAACTGGCCGAGAAGCTGGGCCTCGTGAATACTCGCATTCTAGCACCCAAAACCGGCACCCTGGCCCGCCTCACTACCTACGTGCCCAACCGGCCCGAGGACCAGGATAATCAGCTTGCCACCAAGGTATTACAAGCCCTGTATGCCGCCGGCGCGGGCCAGGTGGGCGACTATACCGAATGCAGCTTCCGAGCAACCGGCCTGGGCACATTTACGCCGGGCGCGGGCACCCGGCCCGCCATCGGCGCCGCTCACCAGCCCGAAACCGTGGCCGAAACCCGCCTCGATGTGTTGCTGCCGCTGCACCGGCAGGCAGCCGTGCTGGCCGCGCTGCGCCAGGCGCACCCCTACGAAGAAGTTGCCTATGAGCTGGTTATCCTCGAAAACCAGCACCAGGATGTGGGCGCGGGCATGGTGGGCGAGCTGCCCGAAGCCCTCAGCCCGGCCGCCTTCCGCCAGCTGCTCAAAACGACGCTGGGCGTGCCCGTGGTGCGCCACACGGCTTTTGAGCAGGACATTAAGAAAGTGGCGATGTGCGGTGGCGCGGGCAGCTTTCTCACCGGCGCGGCCGTGGCCGCCGGCGCCGATGCCTACGTGACGGGCGACGTGAAATACCACGAGTTTTTTGCGCCCGAGGGCCGGCTGTTGCTCTGCGACGTGGGCCACTTTGAGAGCGAGCAATTTACGGGTGAGATTTTCCGAGATTTGCTGCTGGCGGCGTTCGGTCGTACTTTTGCGGTCTTATTCGCTGAAACCCCCACGAATCCCGTTCAGTATGACTGCTAATTCTGCCGCCGTGGCAAATCCGGCCGACGCGCCCATTTCCGCCAAGCTTGAGGCTTTGCTCAACCTGCAACGCATTGATTCACAACTAGATGAAATTCGTCGCGTGCGCGGCGACCTGCCCGAGGAAGTGCGCGACCTCGAAGACGAAATCGCCGGCTACGAAGCCCGCGTGAAGCGTTTTGACGAAGAAATCGGCGGCCTGCAAGACCAAATCAAGCAGCGCAAAGCCGCTACCAAAGAGGCCGAAGGCCTCATCAAGCGCTACGAAGAGCAGCAAACCAACGTGCGCAACAACCGCGAGTACGAGGCAATTGCCAAGGAAGTGGAGCTGCAGCGCCTCGAAATTCAGATTTCGGACAAGAAAATCAAGGAGGCTCAATACCTCATCGACCAGCGCAACATCGAAGCTAACGTGACGCGCCTGCGCCTCGACGAGCGCCGCAAGGACCTGGACACCAAGAAGAGCGAGCTCGACACCATCGTGGCCGAGAACGAAGCCGAAGAGAAAGAGTTAGTAAAGGAGCGCGAAAGCGCCATTGTGCCGGTGGAAGCCCGCCTGCTGACGGCCTACGACCGCATCCGGGGCAACATGCGCAACCGCCTGGCGGTGGTGCTGGTGCGCCGCGACGCCTGCGGTGGCTGCTTCAACACGGTGCCCCCCCAGCGCCAGGCCGACATTATTTCGCACAAGAAAATCATCGTGTGCGAGCACTGCGGCCGTATTTTGGCCGACGTGGAAGGCCGTGCGGCGGTGAACGCTTAATTCCGTTTGGTTTTTGAATTTAGGAAAAGGAACGGCCTCGGTCGTTCCTTTTTTTATAGCTTTTGATTTCGTGCTGGAAGTTACCGCAGAGATGCGCAGAGGAATTCGCCGAGGTACGCTGAGTGCGGTAGTGGGACTGCTGGCCACCGCGGCGGCCCTCGGCACTTCCCTGCGCGCACCTATGCCAGAACTTCCCGACGCCACGCCTACCCTCTCCCCCACCGCCGGCCGCGCCTACGCTGAGCTGCTCAAGCTCAAAGTGGGCACCTGCCGCCAGCTGTTGGCCGCCGAGCCGCCCCGCGCCGTTAGCACCTTACTGGTGGCCGATTGCGCCGACTTTGTAGAGTTGCTCATCGGCCAGGATGCCCGCCGCTACGAGGCCACCGCCACCGCCCAGGCTTCGCGGCTAACCACCCTGGATGCCGCCCCGCCCGGCGCGCTGCGCGACTACGCCTTGGTGGAAATTCGCCTGCATCAGGCGCTCACGCAAATCGTGTTTCACCACGAGGTGCGCGGGGCTTGGAACCTCCGCCAAACCGCCCTGCTGGCGCAGGCCGCCGCCCAGCGCTATCCAGCGTATTTGCCCATTCGTAAAACGCTGGGGCTGTGCCAGTTCGGCATCGGCTCGCTACCCGAAGGCTACCACTGGTTTTTGCGGCTGCTAGGTTTGCGCGGTAGCGTGGAGGAAGGCCTGCGCAACCTGGGGCTGGCCGCCGCCCAGCCCCACGACTTTCAGCCCGAAAGCCGGATTCTGCTGGCACTCATCCGCGAAGCGTATTACAAGAAGGGCGATGAAAGCCTGGCCGTAGCCAGCCAGCTGGCCCGTGAGCAACCTGACAATCTACTTTTTAGCTACCTGGTCGTCAGCCTCCACAAGCGGCAGCACCACGGCGAGGAGGCGCTGGCCGCCTATCGCGCCCGGCCCACCGGCCCCGCCTACCTGCCCCTGGCCTACCTGCACCACCTGGTGGCCGACCTGCTGCTCTACCGTGGCGACTACGCCGCCTCCACCGCCGAAAACCAGCAGTTTCTGCGCGATTTTCGGGGCGAGTACTACCGCAAGGATGCCGCCTTCAAGCTCTACCTGGCGGCCTGGCTGGGCGGCGCGCCGGCCGCCACCACCGAGACCTACCGCCAGCAAATCAACCTGGCCGGCCCGCTCACCATTGAGGAGGATAAGTACGCCCAGCGCTTTTACCACGATGCGCAGCCGCTTAATACGACCCTCACCCGCGCCCGCCTGCTCACCGATGGTGGCTATTATGCGCAGGCGCTGAGCACATTACAGCAGTTTCGGCTCACGCCTACCACACCCGTACGCGACCAGCTCGAAGCGCCTTACCGCCGCGCCCGCGTGTGGCAGGGCCTCACCCGCCCCGACTCGGCCCGCGCCGACTACCTGCGCACCTTACGGCGCTCGGCGGCGCTCGGCGGCCCGGCCTACTACTTTGCCCCGCAAGCGGCTTTGCAGCTGGGCTACCTCGCGGTGGCCGCCGGCCAGCGCACGGCGGCCAAGGCTTATTTCGAGCAAGCCATGGCCTTTCCGGAGCACGAATACAAAAACAGCACCGACCAAAAAGCCAAGCTGGCCCTGCGCGGGTTATAAGCGAGTTTTATGCTGACCATCCCGCTCACCGACCTTCCCGCCGACTTCCGCGCCCGCGCCTTGCAGTGGGCCGCTGGCTTTGTACACTGCGCTTATTTTGAGCCGAATGACTTGCAGCAGTCGGCCGCCGGCACCTTTTCGCGGCTGCTGGCCGTGGCCTCGGCCGCGCCAGGCGCCCCCGCCACGCTGGCCGCGCTGCCGGCCTACCTGAGCGGCCCACCCTACCAACCCCCGCGGTGTGGCTTTATCACGTATGATGTTAAGAATGAGATAGAAGCACTGAGCAGTGCGAACTTCTTGGGGCTTGCCTGGCCCGCGCTACATTTCTTTCTACCCGAAACGTGCCTGTATTGGCAAAATGGCGCGGTAGTGATTCAGGGAGCTGTAACTGATGTGCTGGCCGCCATCCTGGCGACGGAAGTGCCCGTATCGCCGCCACCCGCCGTGCCACCGCTGCGTTCCCGCATGCCCCGCGCCGATTACCTGCAAGCCGTGGCCAACGTGCGCGAGGACATTCTCAACGGCGAAGTGTACGAGTTGAACCTCTGCCAGGAATTCTACGCCGAAGGCGTGAGCCTAGACCCCGTAGCCACGTTTTGGCGGCTCAACGAAGCTTCGCCCGCGCCCTACGCGGGCTTCCTGCGCTACCATGACCACTATTTACTATGCGCCTCACCCGAATGCTTTCTTACTAGAAAAGAGTCAGTTATCACGTCGCAGCCCATCAAAGGTACCCGGCGGCGCGGGGCCACGCCTACCCAAGATGAAGCCCAGCGCCTGGCCTTACTGCACGATGAAAAGGAGCGCGCCGAAAATCTGATGATAGTGGACCTCGTGCGCAACGACCTGGCCCGCATTGCGTTGCCCGGCACGGTAGCAGTACCCGAACTATTTGGCACCTACGGCTTCAAGCACGTATGGCAGCTCATTTCCACCGTACAAGCCGAGTTGCGGCCCGACCTAGACCTGGCCGATATTCTGCGCGCTACCTTCCCGATGGGCTCCATGACGGGCGCGCCCAAAATCCGGGCGATGGAGCTTATCGAACAGTACGAGGTTAGCCGGCGCGGCCTTTATAGCGGCAGCTTCGGCTTCGCGTGGCCCGGGCCGGGCGGCGAATTTGAATTTAACGTGGTGATTCGCAGCCTACAATACCGCGCCGATACCGGCTACCTCAGCCTGCAAGTCGGCTCGGCCATCACCTACGACTCGGTGCCCGAGCAGGAGTACGCCGAGTGCCTGCTCAAAGCCCAGGGCATGCTGGAGGCGCTTTCTACAGTTATCAGTGAGCAGTCATCAGTTATCAGCTCGTCTGGCCGTTAAATGGACTGATAACTGCTCACTGATAACTGCTCTACCCTGCCATTCTGTCATTTCCCAGCGGTAATATGTATCTTTGTTACCTGCCCGGCGATAAGCCGCGGCTCCTCGCCTGCTATGTCTCAACCGCTCATTACGTTAGATTTTCTCGATAAAGCACCAGTCACCGAAGCGGCTGCCCTGCCCGCCGATGTGCACGTAAGTGCCGCCACCGGCACGGGCGGCGCACGCAAGCTCTACATCGAGAGCTACGGCTGCCAGATGAATTTTTCGGACTCCGAAATCGTGTCCAGCATTCTGGCCGCCGAGGGCTTCGACACCACCGAGGACCTGGCCACCGCCGACTTGGTGCTACTCAACACCTGCTCCATCCGCGAGAAGGCTGAGCAGACCGTGCGCATGCGCCTGCGGCAAATCAACTCGCACAAGAAGCGCCGTCCCGGCATGCTGGTAGGCGTACTCGGCTGCATGGCCGAGCGTCTGAAAAGTAAGTTTCTGGAGGAAGAAAAAATCGTGGACCTCGTAGTCGGTCCCGATGCCTACCGCGACTTGCCGCAGCTCATTGCCCAGGTCGATGGCGGTCAAAAGGCGGTGAACGTGTTGCTGAGCCGCGAGGAAACCTACGCCGACATCACGCCCGTGCGCCTGAACTCCAACGGCGTGTCGGCCTTCATTAGCATCATGCGGGGCTGCGACAACATGTGCTCATTTTGCGTGGTGCCCTTCACCCGCGGCCGCGAGCGCAGCCGCGATGCCGTGAGCATTGTGCAGGAAGCCCGCGACCTGGTAGCCGCTGGCTACAAAGAAGTTACCCTACTGGGCCAAAACGTAGACTCCTACAAATGGGCCAGCGAAGACGGTATTGAGCGCGTTAATTTTGCGCAGCTATTAGAGCGCGTGGCGCTGGTGAGCCCCGAGCTGCGCGTGCGCTTTTCCACCTCGCACCCCAAGGATATTACCGACGAAGTGCTGCACACCATGGCGCGCTACGACAACATTTGCAAGTACTTGCACCTGCCCGCCCAAAGCGGCAACTCGCGCGTGCTGGAACTCATGAACCGCACCTACGACCGCGCCTGGTACGAGGACCGCGTGGCCGCCGTGCGCCGCATCCTTGGCGACGATTGCGCCATCTCGACCGACATGATTGCCGGCTTCTGCTCTGAAACCGAGGAGGAGCACCAGGATACGCTCAGCCTGCTCGACCACGTGCAGTACGACATGGCCTACATGTTCTTCTACTCGGAGCGCCCCGGCACCCTGGCCGCCCGCAAGCTCGCCGACGATATTCCGCTGGAAGTCAAGAAGCGCCGCCTCCAGGAAATCATCGACCGCCAGCAGGCACACAGCCGCGCCCGCTACGAGCGCGGCGTGGGCCGCGTGCACCAGGTGCTGGTCGAGAATTTTTCGAAGCGCTCCAAAGACGACCTCAGCGGCCGCAACAGCCAGAGCCAGGTGGTTATTTTCCCGAAGGGTGATTACAAGAAAGGCGACTACGTTAACGTGTTAGTGCATACTAACACAGGCGGTTCGCTCATTGGCGAAGCAGTATGAGTCAGCGGCAGAAGTTTTTACAGCTGCTGCTGAGTACTTCTAATGCGCAAAGTGTGGAATTTCAGGCATTATGCAGGTTTCTATTATCATTGGGGCTTCAGCAGCGTATTCGGGGCAGCCACCATATTTTTGGTCTTACTGGTATTCCTGAAGTCCTTAATTTACAGCCCGGCTCAGGTAGCGACGCTAAGCCTTACCAAGTCAAACAAGTCCGCGCATTTCTACTCAAATACCAAAGCGAGCTGAACCTGTCAATCAATTAATAAACCACTAACCATGTATAATCCAGCTCGTTACCCGGTCATAGTGTATTGGAGCGAAGAGGACCAGGCTTATTTAGTGGAAGTGCCCGACTTACCCGGTTGCATGGCCGATGGTCCTACCCAGGCCGAAGCTATCGCTAACTCTCGCATTATTATTCAGGAGTGGCTCGACTTTTCTAAAGAACTAGGTAACCCCATTCCAGCTCCTAGCGAGCGGCTGAACATAGCCGCTTAACTACTGACTACGAACTTGACAAACCAGGAAATTCAATCTATTAAGCAGCGCTTCGGCATTATCGGCAACGCGCCGGCGCTGAACTACGCCATTCAGGTGGCCACGCAGGTCGCGCCCACGGACATGACCGTGCTCATCACCGGCGAAAGCGGGTCGGGCAAGGAGTCATTTTCCAAGATTATCCACGCGCTTTCGCCGCGCAAGCACGGGCAGTTCATCGCCATCAACTGCGGTGCCATTCCGGAGGGCACCATCGACTCGGAGCTTTTCGGGCACGAAAAAGGCGCCTTTACGGGCGCCAATGAGGCGCGCAAGGGCTACTTTGAGGTCACCGACGGCGGCACCATTTTCCTGGATGAGATTGCCGAGATGCCGCTCGGCACCCAGGCCCGCCTGCTGCGCGTGCTCGAAAACGGCGAGTTTATTCGCGTGGGTAGCAGCAAGGTGCAGAAAACAGACGTGCGCGTGGTAGCCGCAACCAACGTGAACCTGCTCGACCGGGTGCAGGCCGGCAAGTTTCGCGAGGACTTGTACTACCGCCTCAACACGGTGCCCATCACGGTGCCGCCGCTGCGCGACCGGGGCGATGATATCTACCTGCTGTTCAGGAAGTTTACGGCCGACTTTTCGGAGAAGCACCGTGTCAAGCCCATCAGCCTCACGCCCGATGCGGTGCGGTTGCTCACGCGGTTTCGCTTTCCAGGTAACATTCGGCAGCTCAAGAACTTAGCTGAGCAGATTTCAGTATTGGAGATGGAGCGCGAGGTCGATGCCACGCGCCTCACTACCTACCTGCCCGCCGCCCAGACCTCGCTGCTGCCGGCGCTGGTGCCCGGCCACGGCGCGGGCGGCGATTTCGGCTCGTACTCAGAACGCGATATCCTGTACCGGCTGCTGTTCGACATGCGCCGCGACATGACCGACCTCAAAAAAGTGGTATTAGAGTTGGCCACCGGCAACCGCCCCGCCGCGGCCGCCGACACCCAGGAGCTGCTGCGCCAGAACAGCCACTTGTTCAACAATTTAAACGACTCCTCACCCTACCCAAACCCCGAAGGCGCGCCCGAAGCCCCCAACGGCTACTACCTGCCCGCCAGCCCCGCCGCGCCGCTACGCGTGGATGTGAGTTCGGCCAACTACGCCGACGAAGAGGACATCGACCAGACCGAGGACATCTCGCACGAAACGGAGGAAGAAACACTCTCGCTCGATGCTGTGGAGAAAGAGATGATTCTCAAGGCGTTGAAGAAACACCACAACAAGCGCAAGTACGCCGCCCAGGACCTCGGCATTTCGGAGCGCACTCTCTACCGCAAGCTCAAGCAATATGACCTCGAATCAGCCTAAGGCAACGCGCCGCCGGGCGCTGGCCCTGCTGGCGCTGCCCGTGCTGCTGCTGTGCGGCGGCTGCGGCATCTACTCGTTCAACGGCACCAACATCGACCCCACGGTCAAGACGATTTCCATCCAAACCTTCCAGAACACTGCGCCCAACGCGCCTGCGTACCTGGCCCAACGCTTTACGGAGGATATTAAGGACTATTTCCAGCGCAATACCACCCTCAAGCTGGTGCCGCGCGATGGCGACCTGCAATTTGACGGTACCATTGTGGCCTATGATTTTGCGCCGGCCGCCATTCAGCAGGCCGGGGGCGTGCCATCGGCCGGGGCCAACCGCCTCACCGTTCAGGTGCAGCTGCGCTTCACCAACACCAAGGATAATAAGCAGGATTTTGAGCAAACCTTCCAGAGCCAGAAGGATTTTGCCTCCACCCAGGACATTGCGGCCGTGAACAACGACCTCGCTTCGGTGCGCGAAATCACGCGCAACATTATCAGCGATATGTTCAACAAATCCGTTGCCAACTGGTAACGCAGCGAGTTGGCCGGTTGCCTAATAAATTGTAAAGAATGGGAAACGCCTGATTTACACCTTACTCAGCGCGCGTTAGCTTTTCACTGGTGAGTTCGCTTTTAAGCGCTCCTCCTATCCTGTGTAACTTGCTCGGCTCCTACTTCTTCCCGCCTACCTCCTACCCCGCCGTGACGCGTGCCACCCTTCTCCAACTCTTAGCCCACCCCGCGGCCCTCAACGGGGCCGATGTGCGCGCGCTGGAGCAGCTGGCTGACGCCTTTCCCTATTGCCAAACGGCCCACCTGCTGCTAGCCAAAGCCGCGCACGACCAAGGCTCCATGCTGGCTGGCCAGCGCCTGCGCCGCGCCGCCACCTACGCCGCCGACCGCACCCAGCTGCGCCAGCTCATCGAGTTGCCCGTGCCGGCTGCCGTGCCCACCATACTGGTAGCCGCCGAAGCTAATATGGTAGCCCCGGCTCCCCTACCTACACCCACTTTCGCAGCCGATGAAGTACTTACCACTTCGCCGACTAGCGCACAAAGAGCTGAGCAGCAAGCAGTAGAACCCCTCGAAGATAAGCCCGACCAAGTAATTGGCCAAGCAGATTCTACCGATGTGCTCCCCGAGGCTGAGGCAGAACCAGAAGAAGCAATCGCATTCGCTGAGTCACCTTCCCTATTTGAAGTCGAGTTGCCTACCGCAACCGAAGTACCCGAGCCAGTTCCGCTTATTGAGCCCGAACTACCGGCCGCAACCGAATTGCCCGAGCTTACTTCGCCCAGTGAGCCCGAGTTGCCGGCCACAACCGAAGCGGCTGAGCTACCCCCATTGCCCGAGGCTGAGTCGCCCGCTGAGGAAGTAGCCGAAGCAACGGTAGCGACGGAAGAAGAGCTGCCCATGCAGGCCCCACCCATCCGGCCGCCGGCCGGGGCTGCCGCCGCCCGCTTCGAGTTTGGCTTGGCCGAGCAGGAGCCCGCCGAAATCACCGCCTACCGCCTGCCTGAACTAGCGGAGATTATCGCCCCCGTCGGCAAGGTAGCTGCGTCCATTACCCCCCGGCTACCCGTTTTTCGAGGGCTGAAAGAGGTGAGCTATGTTCCCGAAGAAGGTAGCCGCTTGGGTTTTTGCCTGGTAGCGGCCGCCACGGCCGAGCTGCTGCCCGGCACCAGCCTGCCACCGGCCGGTGAGTTCTTTGCGCCCGATGCGCTACTGCTGGCCCACCTGGCCGCGCACCAGCTACCCAGCGAGCCCAGACCCAGCACTATTAGCCTGATTGACAGCTTTTTGCAGCGCGCACCGGCTACTACCCGCCGCCGTCAGCTTCCCTCGCTTACCGCCCCCGAGCCCGCGGCCCAGGCCGACCTTTCGGTGCGCAGCACACGCGCCGAGCCCGATTTAGCCTCCGAAAGCCTGGCCAAAATATTGGTTCGGCAGGGGAAAACTGACCGCGCCATTGCAGTTTATGAGCGTCTTATGGTGAAACACCCAGAAAAAATGGCGTACTTTGCAGCCCAAATTGAATCTTTGCGCCCGTCGGCGTAGCTTTTACTTTATTCCATGTACCTCGCCTTAGTTGCTATCATCCTGGTTGTTTGTTTCTTCCTGGCCATCGTTGTGCTCGCCCAAAACCCCAAAGGGGGTGGCCTCAGCAGCCAGTTTGGCGCGGGGGGCGCGGCTAACCTCATGGGCGTGAAGCGCACCGGCGACCTGCTCGAAAAACTCACCTGGGGCTTTGCCGTGGGTGTGATTGTGCTGACCCTGGCTACGCACATGATTGGCGGCGGCAGCAATGGCCCCGTGCGCAGCATTAACCAGCAAGCGGCCCAGAAAGCTGTAGTGCCCATAGCACCGGCCGCACCGGCTACCGCGCCCGCCCCGCAGCCGTCTACCTTGCCAGCGCCGGCTCCTCAGCCAGCCCCGTAGTTTAGCGTCCATCCAGATTAGCTTTCTGAAGCCAGTGGCTTCCGCTTCGAGCGGGCCACTGGCTTTTTTGTTGGCCGATTGCAGCCTTGGTTTAAGCGCCGAGAGTAACCTCATCTGCCAATCCGGCTAGTTGGGGCGCGCATTCTGTCAGGTTTAGGCGGTTGGCACATTTCGTGTCCATCGCCGCCGCAGGAGTTCCCTACTTCGTATTACCCAACACATCCATTTTCCCATTTCAACCAATGGCACTGAGCATTAAACCGCTGGCCGACCGCGTGGTCATCAAAGCCGCCGCCGCCGAAGCCACCACCAAGTCTGGCATCATCATCCCCGATACTGCCAAGGAGAAGCCCCAGCGTGGCGAAGTAGTAGCCGTCGGCGAAGGCCGCACCGCTGACAGCGGCAGCCTCATCAAGCCCCAGGTGAAGACCGGCGACCAAGTGTTGTACGGCAAGTGGACCGGTACCGAAATCACCCTGGACGGCGAGGACTACCTCATCATGCAGGAGAAAGACATTCTGGCCGTTCTCTAGCCTACCGCCCCTCCCGGCGACCCATCTACCTAATATTCTAACTTGCCCACCACAATGGCTAAGAACATTCAATTTGATACCGAAGGCCGCGACCGCTTGAAGCGCGGCGTGGATAAACTGGCGAATGCCGTTAAAGTAACCCTCGGCCCGAAAGGCCGTAACGTCATCATCGACAAAAAGTTCGGCGCTCCTTCTATTACGAAGGACGGCGTAACGGTTGCCAAAGAAATCGAGCTGCGCGACCCCATTGAGAACATGGGCGCTCAGCTGGTGAAGGAAGTAGCTTCAAAGACGGCCGACCAGGCTGGCGACGGCACTACGACGGCCACCGTATTGGCCCAGGCCATCTACGCGGCGGGCTCGAAGAACGTAGCCGCCGGCGCTAACCCGATGGACTTGAAGCGCGGCATTGAAAAGGCGGTAATCGCCGTCGTGGCCAACCTGAAGGCCCAGTCGAAGCCGATTGCCAATAGCGCTGAAATTGCGCAGGTTGGTACCATCTCGGCCAACAACGACGCGGAAATCGGCAAGATGATTGCCGATGCCATGGATAAGGTTGGTAAAGAAGGTGTTATCACGGTGGAAGAAGCCCGTGGCACCGAAACCGAAGTAAAAACGGTAGAAGGCATGCAGTTTGACCGCGGCTACCTGTCGCCCTACTTCGTGACCAACCCCGAGAAGATGGAGACGGAGTTCGAGAACCCCTACATCCTCATCTACGACAAGAAAGTAAGCACCATGAAGGAGCTGCTGCCCGTGTTGGAGCAAGTACTTCAGACCGGCAAGCCCCTGCTCATCATTTCGGAAGATGTTGATGGCGAAGCACTTGCTACCCTGGTAGTAAATAAGCTGCGCGGCTCGCTGAAAATTGCTGCCGTAAAAGCCCCCGGCTTCGGCGACCGTCGTAAGGCGATGCTCGAAGACATCGCCACCCTCACGGGCGGTACGGTGATTTCGGAAGAGCGCGGCTATAAGCTTGAAAATGCTACCTTGGATTACCTCGGCACGGCCGAGAAAATCATCATTGACAAAGACAACACCACGATTGTCAATGGCAAAGGTCAGAAAGAGGACATTACCTCGCGCATTAACCAGATTAAGGCGCAGATGGAAACCACTACCTCAGACTACGACAAGGAGAAGCTGCAAGAGCGCCTTGCTAAGCTGAGCGGTGGCGTAGCCATCCTCTACATCGGTGCCAGCACGGAGGTAGAAATGAAGGAGAAGAAAGACCGCGTAGACGATGCCCTGCACGCTACCCGCGCCGCCGTTGAGGAAGGCGTGGTACCCGGCGGTGGCGTAGCCCTGGTGCGTGCCATCGAAGCTCTCGACGCGGTAGAAACCCTGAACGGTGACGAGCGCACGGGTGTCAACATCATCCGCACGGCCCTGGAGGCTCCCCTGCGTACCATCGTGCAGAACGCCGGTGGCGAAGGCTCGGTAGTAGTGCAGAAGGTGCGCGATGGCAAAGGCGACTTTGGCTACAACGCCCGCGAGGACCGCTACGAGAACCTGACGGCCGCTGGTATCATCGACCCGACCAAAGTAACCCGTTTGGCGCTTGAGAACGCTGCTTCTATCGCTGGCTTGTTGCTGACGACCGAAGCTGTTATCTCGGACGAGCCTGAGCCGAAGGAAGGCGGTGCCGGCCACGGTGATGGTGGCATGGGCGGTATGGGTGGCATGGGCGGCATGATGTAAACCGCAGATTCAAACGGATTTAACTGATTTCGCAGATACGCCGCTGAAGCGACTGACTAGCGACTTTTATTGAAGTTCGGTTGGATTAAATAGTGAAAAAGCCCCGTAGCGCAATGCGCTACGGGGCTTTTTTATGGGGCGCTGGCTGGTCGCTAAACGGTAGCTTCGGCTTCGCGGGCTTTCATGATATTCACCAGCTTAGGGCTGATAACGAGCAGGATAGCGGCGGCTACGGAGGCCGACACGACGAAGACCATGAAGAAGTCGTAGAGGTTGTTGATTTGGTAGCCGAACAACACCGGGGCCGGGGCTTTCGACTGGGGGTCGGGGTAGAGGCTGCTCATGTAGCCGGCCAGGTAGTTGGCGGCGGCGTTAGCCAAGAACCACACGCCCATCAGCAGCGAGGCGAACTTAACCGGGGCCAGCTTATTGACCAGCGACAAGCCAATGGGCGACAAGCACAGCTCGCCAATGGAGTGAAAGAAATACAGCGCCACCAAGAAGAACATGCTGACCTTAACCCCCGGCTGCAAGTCCTTCACCCCGAAGCACATAACCAGGTAACCCAGAGCTAGCAGCGCCAGGCCAATGGCCATTTTTACGGGCGAGGGCGGCTCGTTGCCACGCCGGCCCAGGGCCGTCCAAAGCACGGCCATGAGGGGGGCTCCGGCAATAACGAAGAAGGCGTTAAGATTCTGGAAGATGCTGGGCGGCAACGTGATACCGAACAGCGTACGGTCCATATTCTCCTTAGCAAAGAAGGTGAGCGAAGCCGGGGCCTGCTCGAAAGCAGCCCAGAAGAACACCACGAAAAACGACACTACGAAAATGACGATTACCCCCTGAATATCAGCCTTTGACAACGATTTATCGCTGAAAATCATGACGCCGATGCCTATCACCGCAATAAGTAGCAGCGGGGCAATGGTGGGAAACTTGGCCGAGTCGAGGTACAGGATACCCAGTATCAATACCAGCAGCACGGGCAAGAGGGCGAAAATGCCTTTGACCGTGGTAGAATGCGTAGGCGTGAGGCCGACCTCCTTGCCCTCCGGGGTGTGCAGGTATTTGCCTTTGCCCCAGTTGAAGACGAGCGTGCCGAACGTCATGGCAATGCCGCAGGCCAGGAAAGCCCAGCGAAAATCCTGGGAACGGCCGGTATCGCCGAGGAGGCTGGTGATGGTATTGCCAATGAGGGAGCCCAGGTTGATACCCATGTAGAAGATGGTGTAGGCCGCATCCTTGCGCTTGTCGCCCGGCGTGTAGAGCGAGCCTACCATCGACGAAATATTGGGTTTAAAAAACCCGTTGCCCACAATCATGGCTCCCAGGCCCAGGTAAAGCAGCCAGTGGCTAAGCGGGTGGTCACTGACACTGCCGTAGTTGCTGGCCGCAGCAAAGAGGACGAATTGCCCCAGGGCCATTAGCATTCCGCCGGTAAGGATGGAGCGCCGGTTGCCCCAGTACCGGTCCGAGATGTAGGCGCCAATGAGGGGCGTTAAGTAGATGAGACTAGTGTAGCCACCGTAGAACTTCGAGGCGAAGGCCTTATCCATCCGCATGGCATCGATGAGAAATAGCACCAGCACGGCGCGCATACCGTAGTAACTAAAGCGCTCCCACATTTCGGTGGCAAACAGGAGGTAGAGGCCGCGCGGGTGGCTGCCCGAGGCCGGTGTAGGCGTAGGCGGGTGCAGGCTGGCGGTAGCAGGTTGCATGCAGTAAACGAAGAAGTAAGGGAATAAGAAAAGGAAATGCTCCCCGCCGCGACAGGCTGGGGGTGGGTAAAGCTAACAAAACTTTGGGGTAATACCGGGCTGGCGTGCTTGCTAACCGAATCTATAAAGCCACACACTTCTCAGCGAATAAGTTATTCCAGCGAATTTTCGCTGGAATAACTTATTCGTTCGTACCTTGCGCAGGCAATGGATAGGTAAGGTGACTAAATTCCCTTTGCTACCATATGCTAGCAGCTTGTTACCGCTGATAAAATCGGATAACAATATCCCCGACCCACCAGCCTTGCGGCTATTCTTCTCCTCGCTTTTCACTCTTTTTTTACTTCTTTATTTATGGCTGACCAACAAGCCCTCGCTGCCCGTTTAGCTCCTTTAGGCTTTGCGCAGGTTCCGGCCCTGGCCCACCTCAACCTCACGCCCGCCGCGCTGGTTGAGCACGCCCTGCGCCGCCAGGAAGGCACCCTCACCGACACGGGCGCGCTCATGGCCGACACCGGCCAGTTTACGGGCCGCTCGCCCAAGGACCGCTTCCTGGTGAAGGACGCCGGCACGGCCGACAGCGTGTGGTGGGGCGATATCAACATTCCCTTCGAGCCCGCCAAATTTGAGCAGCTGCACCAGAAGATGGTAGCCTACCTGGCTGATAAAGAAGTATTTGTGCGCGAAGGCTACGCCGGAGCCAACCCCGACTACCAGCTCAAGCTACGCATGGTGAACGAGCTGGCGTGGCACAACTTGTTCTGCTACAACATGTTCCTGCGCCCGGCCGCGGGGGCCGATACGTCCTGGACGCCTGATTTCAGCATTATTTGCGCGCCTGGCTTTGAGGCTGACCCGGCGGTGGACGGCACCCGCCAGAAGAACTTCGCTGTTATTGACTTCACCCGCAAGCTGATTCTGATTGGCGGCACGGGCTACGCGGGCGAGATGAAGAAGGGCATTTTTGGCGTGCTCAACTACCTGCTGCCCCACCAGCACCACACGTTGCCCATGCACTGCTCGGCCAACGTGGGCGCGGCCGGCGACACCGCCATTTTCTTCGGCCTCTCGGGCACGGGCAAAACGACGCTCTCTACCGACCCCAACCGTGGCCTTGTGGGCGATGATGAGCACGGCTGGACGCCGGAGGGTAACATCTTCAACTTTGAGGGCGGCTGCTACGCCAAGGTCATCGACCTGAGCCAGCAGAAGGAGCCCGAAATCTGGGATGCCATCCGCTTCGGGGCCATTGTGGAGAACACGCGCTTCGTGCCCGGCACCCACACGGTAGACTACGCCAACAAGAGCGTGACCGAAAACACGCGCACGGCCTACCCTATCAACTTCATCCCCAACGCGATAGAGCCTTCGGTAGCCAGCGCGCCGAAGAATATTTTCTTCCTCACGGCCGACGCTTTTGGCGTACTGCCACCCATCAGCAAGCTCGACAAGAGCCACGCCATGTATCACTTCATGTCGGGCTACACGGCCAAGGTCGCCGGCACCGAAATGGGCATTACCGAGCCGCAAACCACGTTTTCGGCGTGCTTCGGGCAGGTATTTCTGCCGCTGCACCCTACCCGCTACGCCGAGATGCTGGGCCAGAAAATGGACGAAAACCCCGATGTCAACGTGTGGCTCATCAACACGGGCTGGACGGGCGGGGCCTACGGCACCGGCTCGCGCATGAAGCTGGCCTACACCCGCACCATGATTACGGCGGCCCTCTCGGGCGTGCTCAACGAGGTAAATTTCAAGCAGCACCCCATTTTTGGCGTGGCTGTGCCGGGGGCTGTGCCCGGCGTACCCAGCGAAATCCTGGACCCGCGCAACACCTGGGCCAACAAAGCCGCTTATGACCAAACGGCTACCGAGCTAGCCGAAAAATTCGTGCGCAACTTTGAAAAGTACGCCAGCTCGGCCAGCCCCGCAATACTGGCCGGAGCCCCCACGGTAGCAGTAGAAGCCTAAGCCTACCGCGTAGCCTGCGCTGTTCAAAACAAAAAGCCGCTCTTATTGCCACTACGGCAATAAGAGCGGCTTTTTCATAAAACTTTCTTTATCAATTACTTATGCATTATCGCATTAGTTCATATTTACAACGCGGAGGCCGATGAGATGGCCCGGCTTATTGGCCCGAAAAACTGGCAGCACGAGATAATCGCGGGCATTGGCCCGGAGGCTACCCTGCGCCATGAGGCTGTCTTCACGGTGGCCAAGCAACAGCAAGTCGCTTACTTGCCGGGTGCGCGCATCATAGCTAGCCAGCAGGGTGAGGCCACCCATGCGGAAGGACGTCAGGGAATCTTGCCGGTTTGCGCCGGGTGTACCAGTCAGCA
The DNA here is from genome assembly GCF_054779975.1 of Hymenobacter arcticus. Taxonomy (NCBI): domain Bacteria; kingdom Pseudomonadati; phylum Bacteroidota; class Cytophagia; order Cytophagales; family Hymenobacteraceae; genus Hymenobacter; species Hymenobacter arcticus. Next base: position 166,214 of record NZ_BAAGXF010000003.1, on the reverse strand, counting down.
CCTGCAAAGGATTGGCAAAGCCAGACGGGAGCGCCTGGGCCGGGCCCAAGCGCTTGGACAGCCCATCAATGGATACTCCCAGCAGCGCCGGCACATTGGTAACGGGCGCAATGGCCCCCAGGTGCGACGCGGGTGGGGCAGCAGCCTGCCCCGACTCATGGGTGCCCGAACAACCAGCCAGCCAGCTACTGCCCGCCAAGAGCAGCCCGGCCAGGTAGTTAACCAACGTAGGAGACGAGGACCTGTTTTGCATTAATCCGTGGTTGCCTTGGCCGGCTTACCGGCCATTTCGCTCAAGTAGTGGCGCACCACTAAGGTAATGGATGCGTAGGATTCTTCCAAGCGGGCCAGGGCATCCTGCGGCGACATCCAGCGCACTTCCTCGATGTATTCTTCGGTTTGCGGACGCATTACGGAGTCGTCGAGGCACTGCATTACGTACCAGCTCGTCTTTTTTAGCATTTTATTGCCCTTGTAGGCATACGAGTGCCAGGTACTGGGCAGCTCCTCACCGAGCTCCACCTTGATATTGCACTCTTCCTCGACCTCCCGAATGGCTCCCAAGGCCACATCTTCGTCGCTCTTGAGCTTGCCCTTGGGCAAGTCCCATTTACCAAGGCGATAAATCATAAGTACCTGACCATCTTTTACAACTAGGCCGCCGGCCGCTTTGGCAATCTTAAACTGGTCCTTGAGGTGCAGAATAAGATTTTTCTTTTTGCGGGCCATCATGGTGAGGGTTTTCAGCTTTTTGAGCTTTTTCACCTCCATCAGGCGGAGCAGGCGGTCGAGAAAAGCGGCCGTCGCGTCGCGCACCAGCACATCGCCCACGAGGTCTTTGCTCGTGAACTCGTCATCGGCTCCAAGTACGAGGTCGTATTTGTGCTTGTATACCTTGTCACTGAACTTTTTAATAATCAGTGGGACATCGTTGATGAAGACGTTCATCGGAAGTAAGTCAAAAAAAGAAGCGGCGCAACTGGGCAACTGCCCAAACCAATAGGATGCCCCATACGGTGGAGCGCGCCACAAGATACGGGGTAGCCGGTTTTTTGAGCGCGCGCCGCGGCTGCGTCGCATCTTTGCCACCCTATGACGCGCATCGCTCTCCTCTCCGATACCCACGGCTATTTCGACACCCGCATCGCGCACCACCTGCGCGGGGCCGACGAAATATGGCACGCGGGCGACTTTGGCTCTTCGGAGCTGGTGCTACGGCTAACCGCCCTGGCACCCGTATTTCGGGGGGTATATGGCAACATCGACGGCACCGATATTCGCTATACCGAACCGCTGGTGCAAAACTTCAGTGTGGAGGGCTTGTCGGTATTGATGACGCACATTGGGGGCTACCCCGGGCACTACGCGCCCGCCGCGCGGCAGCTGCTGGCCCAGGCGCGGCCGGGTTTGTTCGTGTGCGGCCACTCGCACATCTTGCGCGTCATGCCCGACCCCAAGCTTGGGCTGCTGACCCTGAACCCCGGCGCGGCCGGGCGGCACGGCTTCCACAAGGTGCGCACGTTGCTACGCTTCGGCATTGACAAGGGCAAGGTGGTGGAGATGCAAGCGGTGGAGCTGGGGCCCCGCACGGCCCTGCTGGATGTGCCCGCCGGGTAAGCTGCTCTTTTGCGCACTGGCTATACCCTAGCTTCTGCTAAAAGCAAAAAGCCCTCAACTGCACTAGTTGAGAGCTTTTTGAGTGGTAGAGCTAGTTAATCGGCTGGTTTACAGCGATATTTCGGGCTTGGGGTGTTCGCCGGCCTGGCCTTCTTCGGTTACCGGCTTAGTTTCGGCCTCAGCGGCATCGAAACCCACGGTACCGGTTTGGTTGGCTTCCGTAGCTTGGTTTTTCTCGGGGCTTTTGCTTTCGAGTGCGTGCTTGGCACCTTCAACCAAGTTGTGGGCAGCTTCCTGCACGGCTTCGGTGGCTTTTTCCACGAGGCTGTTGTGGGTTACGGCATCAGCAGCATCGGCGGCCAGGTGCTTTACCTTATCGGCAGCGGCGGTGGCGGCAGCGGCAGCCTTGGCCAGCAAGCCTTCGGCTTTGGGCTCGGCGGCAGCTTCGGGAGTTAGGCTAGGCTTTTTTTTTTGTCGGCCTCCGTGGTGGGGGTCGACTCAGCGAAGCGCGACTTCAGCTCGTCCAAGTCCACGTTCTTCAGCACGGGCGTACGCAGCAAGTTCTTGATTTTGCGCACTTCATTGTTGGCACGGGCGATGTTTTTGCGGTGCTTACGCTTCAGACGGGTAACAGACATGATATTCGGGGCAATTAGAGTTCTGGGGGGAGTTCCGGCAAATGAGGTGCAAAAATAAGCTTTTACTTTTGAACTGCCAAACCTTATTTCAAGCACTTCGCTACTAGTAACCAGATAACCGCCCTTACGCCGTTACCTGTATACATAAAGGAGCGGCCCCTCGTTTTCTACCCCAGCCCATGACCCCGACCATCGACCTGCGCTCCGACACCGTAACGCGCCCCACCCCCGCCATGCTGGCCGCCATGCTGGCCGCGCCCGTCGGCGACGACGTGTATGAGGAAGACCCCACCGTGCGCCAGCTCGAAGAAAGCCTAGCCGCCCGCTTCGGGATGGTGGCTGGCCTGTTTTGCCCCTCGGGCACGATGACCAACCAAATTGCTATTATGGCGCACTGCCCGCCGCTATCGGAAGTCATCTGCGAAGCCACGGCCCACGTGTATCTGTGGGAAGTGGGCGGCATTGCGCACCACGCCCGCGCCTCAGTGGCGCTGCTACCCGGCGACCGGGGCCGCCTCACGGCCGGGCAAATAGCGGCGGCCATCCGGCCGGCCAACAACGTGCATTACCCCACCACCCGCCTCGTGTGCCTCGAAAACACGCACAACCGAGGCGGCGGCAGCTGCTACGCGTGGAGCGAGCTGGAAGCAATCGCGGCCTTTACCAAAAAGCAAGGCTTGGCCCTGCACCTGGATGGGGCGCGCATTTTTAACGCGCTCGTGGCCACCGGGCAGCGCAGCGAGGACTACGGCCGGCTGTTCGACTCCATTTCGGTGTGCCTGAGCAAAGGACTCGGTACTCCGGTTGGGTCCGTGCTACTAGGCTCCGCCGACTTCATTCAGCAGTGCAAGCGTCTGCGCAAGCTAATGGGCGGCGGCTGGCGGCAGGCGGGCTACCTGGCCGCGGCCGGGCTGTTTGCCTTGGAAAACAACGTGACGCGGCTGGCTGATGACCACCGCCGCGCCGCCGCGCTGGCCGAGGCCCTGCGCCCGCTGCCCTACGTGGCCGAAATACTAGCGTCCGAAACTAACCTGGTGATTTTTCGGCTCGACGAAAGCCGCCTGACGGTAGCCGACTGCCTGGCTCGCCTCGAAGCGCAAGGTATCAAGGCTAGTGGCTTTGGCGGCAGCTGGGTGCGCTTCGTGACGCATCTTGATGTGGACGATGCCATGCTGGCGCGCGTGGTGGCCGCCCTGTCGACACTGGCAAGCTAAGTACCAGTAATTGGCCTTTTTAGTGAGTTAAACCGCTTTTTAGGGCACCTCCCGGCCGCACTGACTGTTGAGAATTGCGTATGAATTTCTTTGTGATTGCCGACGTTCACGGCTGCCTGCACACCTTTCGCGAGCTGCTCACGCACTGGCGGCCGGCTGAGGAAATGCTGGTGCAGCTCGGCGACCTGGTGGACCGGGGCAACTACTCGCCCCAAACCGTGGAGTTGTGCCGCCAGCTCAGCCAGGATTTCCCCGATAAAACGGTGTTTCTGCAAGGCAACCACGACTGGGCCATGGCCAAGCACGTGGGCCTGAATGTTCCTTATAAGGCGTGGCTGGGCTGGGGCGGCCGTGCCACCTTGCAGCAGTATCAGGCGCACCGGCAGCTGCTGGCTCCGCATGCCGCCTGGCTGAGCGAGCGGCCACTGTACTGGCAAAACGACCACGTGCTGTTCTCCCATGCCGGCTTTGCTGACGTGCCCGCGCCGCTCGACCCCACCAGCAACGACGGTGTGCTGTGGCGACGCGGGCCGCTGCACAATACCGGTCAGCTGCAGGTAGTTGGCCACACGCCCACCGCCAGCCACCGGCCCGAGTGCGACGAAGCTTCCCACACTATTTACCTCGACACCGGCGCGTCCGACGGGCATTACCTCACCGGGCTGCGCCTGAGCGAAACCGGCGAGATGCTAGAGGCTATTGCGGTGCCGACTGTGCTCGCCGACCAGTAACCACCCCCAAATTGCTGAACAAACCCATACTTATTTAAAGTATTGATTATCAATTAATTATGAGCAAATCAACCAGCCAGCTAGCTGAAGCTGAACCCCACTGGCACGCCGCTGGCCTCACCCACCTCGCACAGGCTGACCCTATACTAGCCCAGGCCATTGCCAATGCGGCCGGCCCGGTGCGCCCCGCGGCCCACGAAGACCTGTACCTGGCGCTGCTGCGCGCCATTGTGAGCCAGCAGATTTCAACCAAGGCGGCAGCGGCCATCTGGCGGCGCTTCACAGCGCTATTCCGGCCCGACGGCTACCCCGAGCCCCGCGAAGTGCTGCGCATGAGCGAAGACGAGCTGCGCGAAGCTGGCCTATCGCGCCAAAAGGCCGGCTACCTCCAGGCCATTGCCGAGTATCAGGAGCGCGGGCTGCTTGATTACGAGCATCTTAGCCAGCTCGAATCAGAAGCCTTTACCACGCACCTCACCGCCATCAAAGGCGTGGGCCGCTGGACCGCCCAGATGCTGCAAATGTTTGCTCTTGACCAGCCCGACGTGTTCAGCGAAGGCGACCTAGGTATCCAAAACGCCATGCGCAAGCTCTATGGCCTCGAAGAAACCGGCCGCGCCCTACAAAAGCGTATGCTGGTGCTAGCTGAACCGTGGCGACCCTACCGCTCGCTGGCCTGCAAGTACTTGTGGCGCACACTGGATGCGCCACCAGCAGCGTAAGTTAACCTGGGCCCTGCCTAAATCCGTGCGGGCTTTGTAGTTCGCACCACTGCCGCCACCCCATTATTCTTCAGGCGCAGACTACAAAGTCCGCGTTACATTTGGGCTTTACGCTCACGTTACTCCCCTACCGCTCTCCCCAATGGCCGACCCCCACGTAGCCACCCACCCCGCCGCCTCTGCCACCGAATTGCTGGCCGCCAAAAACCAGGAAGCCCTGCTCGGCGGCGGCCAGGCCCGCATCGACGCCCAGCACAAAAAAGGTAAGCTCACCGCCCGCGAACGCCTTGACCTACTGCTCGATGAGGGTTCATTTGAGGAAATCGGCAAGTTTGTGATGCACCGCTCCAAAGACTTTGGCCTCGACAAAGAATACTACCTCGGCGACGGCGTAGTAACGGGCTACGGCACCGTGCACGGCCGCCTGGTTTACGTCTTCTCGCAGGATTTCACGGTGTTTGGCGGCTCGCTAAGCGAGACGCACGCCGAGAAAATCGTTAAAATAATGGACCTGGCCATGAAGAATGGCGCGCCCGTTATCGGCCTCAACGACTCGGGCGGCGCGCGCATTCAGGAGGGCGTGGTGAGCCTTGGCGGCTACGCCGACATCTTCTATAAGAACACGCTGGCCAGTGGCGTGGTGCCGCAGCTCTCGGCCATTATGGGGCCGTGCGCGGGCGGCGCGGTGTACTCGCCAGCCATTACGGACTTCATTTTGATGGTCGAAAACACGAGCTATATGTTTGTGACCGGCCCCAACGTGGTAAAAACCGTGACCCACGAAAACGTGACCAGCGAGGAACTCGGCGGGGCCAGCACCCACTCCACCAAGAGCGGCGTGACGCACTTCACGGCGGCCAACGAGGTGGTTATCATTCAGCAGCTCAAGCAGTTGCTGAGCTACATGCCCCAAAACTGCGAGGAAACCGCGCCCGCCGTGGCCTACGAGGCGGGCCAGGACGAGAGCCGCCCGGCCCTCGACACCCTCATTCCGGCCAACGCCAACCAGCCCTACGATATTCGCGAAGTCATTGAGGGTCTGATTGATGCAGAGTCTTTCATGGAAGTGCACCAGAACTTTGCCGAGAACATTGTGGTGGGTTTTGCGCGGCTGGCGGGCCGCAGCATTGGCATTGTGGGCAACCAGCCGGCCGTGCTGGCCGGCGTGCTCGACATCAATGCCAGCACCAAGGCCGCCCGCTTCGTGCGCTTCTGCGACTCGTTTAATATTCCGCTACTAGTGCTGGAGGACGTGCCCGGTTTCTTGCCCGGCACCGACCAGGAGTGGCGCGGTATCATCACCAACGGCGCCAAGCTGCTCTACGCCTTCTGCGAGGCCACCGTGCCGCGCATCACCGTGATTACCCGCAAGGCCTACGGCGGCGCGTATGATGTGATGAACAGCAAGCACATCGGGGCCGACCTCAACTTTGCCTGGCCTACCGCCGAAATCGCCGTAATGGGCGCCAAGGGCGCGGCCGAAATTATTTTCAAGCGCGAAATCGCGGCGGCCGAAAACCCCGAGGCCAAGCTCCAGGAAAAGGTGGATGAATACCAGCAGAAATTTGCCACGCCGTACCGCGCCGCCCACCGAGGCTTTGTGGACGAGGTAATTCTGCCTTCGCAAACCCGGCAGAAATTAATTCGGGCCTTTAAAATGCTGGAAAACAAAGTAGATACCTTACCGCGTAAAAAGCACGGGAACATTCCGCTTTAAGCGCACGCGCATGAACTGGCAGGCCAACGGCAATATTCTTTTGGGTATCGGCGCCTTTGCCCTGCTGATAGGTTTGCTGCTGCGATTTAAGGCGGGTCGGTGGCTTTTGGCCGCGCTGCTGGTGCTGCTTATGCTGGGTTCGCTGCTGGGCGGCGACTGGCACGCCTTGAGCGACGGCAACCCAGACATTGACGGTGACCCGCACAAAATCAGTCGCTATTGGTTGATAGGCGGTAGCGTTCTTCTAGCGCTGGGGCTGGCGTTTCGCTCACTGGCCAGCCAGTCGATTTAATTATTTTTTTCTTTCGCGTATGCGCCCTGAATCATTCGAATTTCTCGAAAAATACCTCAATAACTCCTCCCCCACCGGTTTTGAAAAAGAAGGCCAAAAACTGTGGCTGGAATACATTAAACCCTACATCGACGAGTATTTTGTTGATACCTACGGTACCGTAGTGGGCGTAATTAATCCTGAAGCGAAATACAAAGTGGTCATTGAGGCGCACGCCGATGAGATTTCGTATTTCGTTAATTACATCACCAAGGAAGGCTACCTGTACCTGCGCCGCAACGGCGGCTCCGATGCCTTGGTGGCGCCCAGCAAGCGGGTAAATATTTACGGCGAAAAAGGCGTAGTCAAAGGCATTTTTGGCTGGCCGGCCATCCACGTGCGCAAGGTGGAGCAGGACAAAGCGCCCACCATCGAAACGATTTTCCTGGACTGCGGCGCATCATCGGCCGATGAGGTGGCCGAAATGGGCATTCATGTGGGCTGCGTGGTGACGTTTGAGGATGAGTTTACGGTGCTCAACGATAAGTACTACGTGGGCCGCGCGCTCGACAACCGCGTGGGCGGTTTCATGGTGGCCGAGGTGGCTCGCATGCTGAAAGAGAACGGTAAAAATCTGCCCTTCGGCCTCTACATCGTGAATGCTGTGCAGGAAGAAATTGGCCTGCGCGGGGCTGAAATGGTGGCCCACCGTATTGCCCCCGACGTGGCCATTGTTACCGATGTGACGCACGACACGCAGTCGCCGATGTACGAGAAGAAGACGAGCGGCGATATTTTCTGCGGCAAAGGCCCGGTAATTACCTACGGCCCGGCCGTGCAGAATAATCTGCGCGATTTAATTATCACCACGGCCAAGGAAACAGATATCCCGTTTCAGCGCGCCGCCGCTACCCGCGCCACCGGCACCGATACCGACGCGTTTGCCTATTCGGGCTCGGGCGTGGCGGCGGCGCTTATCTCGCTGCCGCTCAAGTACATGCATACCACCGTCGAAACGGTGCACAAGGACGATGTGGACAGCGTAACGCGCCTCATCTACGAGACGCTGCTGCGCATTGAGGACGGGCAGGATTTCCGGTATTTCAGCTAAGTAGTTTCTTTCAGTTTAAAAGCGGCTGCATGTAGTGTGCAGCCGCTTTTTTAATTAACAGCAATTAGTAACATGGCCTATAATTCTCATCAACGGCAAATAGAAGTAGTTGACCAAATGGGAAGGCACGTGCGCTTATTCCATCCCCCGCTGCGCATTGTATCGTTAGTGCCTTCGCAGACTGAATTATTATTTGACCTTGGCCTGCAAAAGCAGCTGGTAGGCGTAACCAAATTCTGCATTTATCCCGAATATGCCCGACACAAAGCAGAGGTAATTGGCGGCACGAAGGATTTTAATTTCGCAAAAATCAGAGCTACTCAGCCGGACTTAATACTTGGTAATAAAGAAGAGAATTATGTAGAAGGCATTACCGAGTTAGAGAAATCATATCCGGTTTGGATGAGCAATATTACCGACTTGCCCGAAGCACTTGATATGATACGCCGTGTGGGACAACTTACTGGCAAACAATTAGCTGCTGAGCCGCTAGCGGCTGAAATAACCAATTCCTTTGCTGCGTTAGCCGCCCAAGAGCCACTTATCCCGGCTGCTTATTTCATTTGGCGCAAGCCGTACATGGCGGCGGCCAGCGGCACTTTTATTGACGACATGTTGCGGCGGGCGGGCTTTCGCAACGTGTTTGCGCACCTCGGCCGCTACCCGGAGATAACGTCGGCACAATTGGCGGCGGCCGCGCCAGAGCGCATTTTTCTATCATCGGAGCCATACCCGTTCAAAGACAAGCACTTGGCGGAATTTCAGGAAATTTGTCCGGCGGCCAAAACCCAGTTGGTTGATGGCGAGCTATTCAGCTGGTACGGAAGCCGGCTGCGCTTGTCAGCGGCTTATTTCCAAACGCTACGGGCTGCGCAGGACCTGAAATAAGCTGGCCGGCAATACCTTGCGCCCCTAATCTCCCCCGCCCTATGGACCAGCGCATTATCAACCTGTTTGACGAGTACACCCACCGCCCGCTGTCGCGCAAGGAATTTCTAGACCGGTTGCTGCTGCTGGCGGGCACGGTGGCGCTGGCCACCACGGCCCTCTCGGTGCTGGAGCCGGGCTACGCCCAGGCCGCCACCGTGCAGCCCCTGGCCAATGACCTGGTGGAGGAAACCGTGACCTGGCCCGGTGACGAGGCCCCCGTGAGCGGCTATCTGGTGCACCCCAAGGGCAAGAAAAAGCGCGGCGCGGTGGTAGTCATTCACGAAAACCGGGGGCTTACGCCTCACATTAAGGACGTGACGCGGCGAGTGGCGCAGACGGGCTACCTGGCGCTGGGCGTCGATGCGCTGTCGGTAGTGGGCGGCACGCCGGCCGATGAGGACAAGGGCCGCGAGCTAATCGGCCAGCTCGACGCGGCCAAAAACCTCAATAACTACCTCGCCGCCCTCACCTACCTGCGCGCCCGGCCCGAGAGCAACGGCCGCACCGGCTGCGTGGGCTTCTGCTGGGGCGGCGGGCTCGCCAACCAGCTGGCGGTGCACGACCCCAAGCTCGATGCCGCCGTGGCCTACTACGGCCAGCAGCCCAAGGCCGAGGATGTGCCCCAAATTAAAGCCAGCATTATGCTGCACTACGGCGGCCTCGACCAGCGTATCAACGCGGGCATCCCGGCCTACGAAGCAGCGCTGAAAGCGGCCCACACTCCCTACGAGCTATTTGTGTACGAAGGCGTTAACCACGCTTTTAACAACGATACCTCCCCCGCCCGCTACAATGCCGAGGCCGCTAAACTGGCCTGGGAGCGCACGCTGCGGCTGTTTAAGGCGAAGCTGGGGTAATTTTTCAGAATATTATGTGGTCAGACTTACATAAAGATATTGAAGGAATCCGCAGGGAATTGCGCATTCCTGAAACGGATTTTAGTCCATTGCCACACACCACGGATTGGCATCGATTGAAAGAACGTATTTATCAAACCTTTTGCAAAATAGAAGGAAAAAGTCGGCCTGGTTGGCTCTGGACAAGCTACAAGAACGAGTGTTTCGGACTAGGCCTGAAATGCTTACCAGACAGCATACTTGACCAACTTGTACCTGCCACTGAAACTGTTTGGTTCGTGCCTGATGATGGAAATAACTCTCTTTTCTATCAAGGCAAAGTTGGTGCTATCCAAAAAATTCTGCCAGAGCTAACATACCTCGATGAATATTATTTGATAAACAAAAAGTATGAATGGCTGCTAAGTGTCAATCATCATGATGACTTAACTGGTACTGGCTATTATCTTATAGAACAGATGAAAGCATTAGCACAACGCTCACCAGAATTACTTACACAAGCTTATCCGGCGTAATCGGTAACTCCCTTACCCGCTTGCCGGTGGCGTGGTACACGGCGTTGGCGATGGCGGCGGTGAGACCGATGAGGCCAATTTCGCCGAGGCCTTTGGCACCGAGGGCGTTGAGGTAAGGGTCGGGCTGGTTGAGGAACTGCACGTCGATGCTGGGCGGGATATCGGCCTGGGTGGCGAGGTGGTAGCTCGCCAGGTCGTGGGCGGTGGCGCGGCCGTAGTGGTGGTCAAACACAGCCTCTTCCATGAGCGCCAAGCCGATGCCCCAGGCGATGGAGCCGTACACCTGGCTGCGGGCAGTTTGGGGATTTAACACGCGGCCCACGTCGAGCACCGACACCACGCGGGCCACCCGCACCTCGCGGGTGAGCGGGTGAATGTGCACCTCTACAAAATTGGCGCAGAATGACTTAGTGGAATACGGGCCCTTGGCATCCACGGCGGGGGCCTGCTGCGTTACGTCGAGGGCCGGTAGCTGGTGCTGGCGCAGCACCTCGCCGTAGGGCTGGCGGCGCGCGGGCTGGCTGGCCACGAACACGGTCCCGTTATCGGTGGATAGGTCGCTGGCCTTCGATGGGCCAAATGGCGCACCAGGAGCCGTGGCGGCCAGCTGCAACAACTGCTGGCGCAGGGCGGTGCAGGCGGCGTGCACGGCCGCGCCCACCGAGGCCGTGGTGTGCGAGCCAAACTGGCCGGGCGCGGGCGGCAGGGCCGAATCGCCCAGCTCGAAGCGGATATTGGCGGGCGCGATGCCGCTGGCATCAGCGGCTACCTGGGTCATAACGGTAGCAGTGCCAGGACCGGCGTCGGCGGTGCCGCTTTGCACCAGCAGGGTGCCGTCGGGCAGCAGGCGGGCGCGGGCGGTGGCCTCGGCCCGCTCGGCTTTGTAGATGCCCATGCTCATGCCCTGGCCCACTAGTAGGCCGTTGTGGTGCATGCTGCCCACGGCGGGGTTGCGGTTACTCCAGCCGAAGGTGGTGGCCCCGCGGGCGTAGCAGTCGCGCAAGTGGTTGCTGCTCCAGGGGTTGCCGTTGGCGGGGTCGCGGTCGGCAAAATTGTGCAGGCGCAGGGCCAGCGGATCCATTTTTAGGGCGTAGGCTAGCTCATCCATGGCCGACTCGATGGCGAAGGAGCCGGTGGCTTCGCCGGGGCCGCGCGTCCAGCAGGGCGTGCTCAGGTCGAGGGGCACGAGGTTATAGTCGAGCCGTGCGTTGGGGCAGCGGTAGGCCGACTTGGTGGGGTGCAGCAGACGCTCGGCAAACTGCTCGTAGCGCGACGTCATGCCGTAGCCCACGTGCGAAACGCCTACGAGCGTGCCATCGGCCTGCGCGCCCAGCGCTACCCGCTGCACCGAGGCCGGCCGGTAGCCCGCCATGCTAAATACCTGGTTGCGCGGCAGCATCACCTTCACCGGGCGGCCCACCACTTTGGCTCCCAAAATAGCGGCCATTTCGGGCGGCCAGATGCGCGACGAGCCCCCAAACGCCCCGCCTACGAACAGCGAATGCACCGCTACGCTGGCCTCGGGCAGCCCAAACAACTCCATCAGGTTTTGCTGGGCCAGCTTGGGAGCCTGGGTTTTGTTGTAGACAATCAGGCGGTTACCCTGCCACTCGGCCACGGCGGCGGGGCTTTCCATGGGGTGGTGCAGCTGCACGGGCGTGCGGTACTCGTGCGCCACTTGCACGGGGGCGGTGCGGTAGGCATCGGGCTGGCCGCGGGAGTAGTCTTCCGTTTTTTGGGGCTTGCGGGTGGCGCTGAGGTTGGCGGCCAGGTCGGTGCGCGGAGCCTCGGCGGCGTACTCCACCCGCACCTGGGCGGCGGCCTCCTGCGCGTGTTCCAGGGTATCGGCAATGGCCAGGGCCACGGGCTGGTTGCTGAAATACAGCTGGTCATCAAAAAACACGCGCAACTGCTGGCCTTCCACCCGCTTGTCGGGCTTAGGGTTTTCGTAGCCCGGCACCTTGGGCGAATTCAGATGCGACACGATGGCTAGCACGCCGGGCAGCCGGGCAGCGGCGGCCGTGTCGAGGTGCGTGATACGGCCCTTTGCTATCGCGCTGAGCACCAGCACCCCGTGCGCGCAGCCCGGCACGGCGTGCTCGGCGGCGTAGCGGGCCTGGCCGGTTACTTTCAGGCGACCATCGACGCGGGTGAGGGGCTGGCCAATGTGGGGCTGAGTAGAGTCGGCGGCGGGGGAAGTAGGCATATGCGGTAAAGACGCAGATTTGCTGGCTGGCGTTTCGCCCTCCGCGGGTGACCCCACCCCCGGAGGGCGAGCTTATACTGTATTTACTTACGCCGCTACCGGCTGCTTTTCCTCCTTACTCATATTCAGCGTCTCGGGCATGAATACCCAGAAGAATACCAAACCCACCGCCGCAATGGCCGCCAAGGTATAAAACGTGAAGTTGTCTCCCTGATTTTTAGCTAAATAACCCGACACCGAATTACTCAAGAAAGCGCCGATGCCCTGCGCCGTGGCAATAGCACCCTGCGCGGCGTTGAAGCCGCCACTACCCTTGGTAAGGTCGGCGATGATGAGCACACCCACCACGCCGAAAATGCCGGCCCCGAGGCCATCCATGCACTGCACGGCGATGAGCGCGGCCGGCGCGTGGCTCACCGTGTAGAGCAAGCCACGCGCCGCCAGCGCAGCGAAACCAAAAAGAAACAGCGGCTTACGCCCCACCTTGCCGGCCAGCTTCCCGCTGAGGGCGGCCACCACCATAAACACCAGCTGCGAGGCCAGCATGTAGCCCGAGGTGAACAGGATGGCCTGCTTCACCCCTACTCCCCGCGCCAGTAACTGCGTGACGAGGGGCACCATAGCGGCATTGGCAAAGTGGAAAATCACAGCCGACACCAGGAAAACCAGCACCGTTTTTTGCTTCAGCAGCTTGACCAGCCCGGCTAGCTGCTCTTTGATGCCGGCCCACACGCCGCCGCTCGGGGCCGGGCTGGCCTGGACAGCTTTGGAGTGGTCCGAAGCAGCTTTTTTTTCTTGGTCTGAGCCGGCATTAGCGGCCGGGTCGGCCCCGCGGGCGAGGTCGAAGTCGATATCGTCGTTGTTGATGCGCAGTACGCACAGTACGGCCCCCACGCACAAAATGCCTACAAAGTAGAACATCCAGCGCAGGTTGAAATAATAACCCACCGCGCCCAGCGCCAGCGCCGCAAACATGTTGCCGGCCGCGTTAAACGCTTGGTTGGTGCCCTGCACCTGGTCAAATTTCTTACGCCCTACCAGCCCCAGCGCGATGGCCGACAAACAGAGCGGGAAAATGGCCCCGGCCGTGCCAATGAGCGCCTGCCCGCTCATCACTACCGGTCGGGAGGTGAAAAAGGCCGTGGCCAGCACCGCCAGCGCAATCAGCCCGATGCCGGTGAGCAGCAGCGCCCGCTTCTGGCGCAGGCGGTCGATGAGGGCGCCGGCAGGCGTTTGGGCCAGCACCTGGGCAATGTTGCCGGCCGCCAGCGCCGAGCCAATCTGGGCCGGCCCCCAGTGCGCACTCGATTGCAGAAAGAGCGCCATGTAGGGCCCCATGCCGTTTTGCACGTCGGCAATAAAGAAATTGAGCGCCCGCAAGGCCTTGATGCTACCCTTTTTAGGTTCGTTGGCTAAGTCGAGGGTGGCGTCCTGGCCCGCGCCCTGGTCGGCGGATTCAGGGGGCTTACCGGCGGCTTCGCTGGGGTTGGCAGTAGCGTTGGCTGACATATAACTGGTTAGGCGAAGAGATTAAATGAACAAAGCATGAATATGATTATGAACTACTTATCCACCTATACGCCAGTGAATGCCGGGCGTTCGGCAGGTAGCCAAAAAAGGTCACTCCGCGACCTGGGTTGGCGCAGAATGACCTTTTGAGGGCTGGTAAAACGGAGTGGCACTCCGTTTCTTTCTCTAAGCAGCAGCTCAACGACAAACGGAGTGGCACTCCGTTTTACAGCGGGTTACTTAATCAGAAACGACTCGCCGCCGACGGTCAGCGTTTCCAGCTGCACGGGCGCGGGGTGGCCGGGGGCGCGCACTTCGCCGGGGCGGTCGGCGCGGCGCTGGCCGATAGCCTGCACGCTAGCTCCTACCACCAGGTAATCAGCTAGTTGCTGACCCAGGTGCGGTGGAAAGCGCAGCTCAGCGGCTTCGCCGGTGAGGCGCAGGGCACGCGGATGGCCTTTGGGGTCGCGCAGCAGTTCAGTTACTGTGCCCTGAGCGGTGAAGGGCTCAGCGGCGGGGCCGGCGGGCTGGGGGCGCAGGGTGTGGCCGCCCACTTCGAGGCTGGCCAGGTGCAGGTGCTCATCGCCCTTGGGCGTGAGGTGGGGATAGGCTTGCGCCGTGGCGGTAGCACCGGGCTGGGCGGCCGCGTGCAGCGCCTGGCCGAAGTGGGGCGGGAATTTTATGGTGCGCGCGATGCCGTTGTTGGTCAGCGTGAAGCGGTCATACACGCCGTCGGGGTTGGCGTGGTACTCGCCCACGGTGCCGGCGTAAGCGGTTAGCTTATGCAGGTGGGCCTTGGATTTAGCGTATTTGGGGTCGGGCTTTTGGGGCTTGCCCTTTTTCGGCTTATCGGCCTTATCGGTTGGGACTTTGGGGTCGGGCTTGGTGGTTTTAGCTTCTTTTACTTCGAGGCTTTTGATTTCGCTAGACATAACAAAGGGAGGTTTGCAACAGCAATCAGTTGCTGATTGTGCTGCAAACCTCCCCCGGCCAACTGAACCCGGCCTTAAGGCGAGGTTAATTTTTCTTTAGCAATATGTGCGGCTATTGAATCCGGACTGTCATGCTTCACTGCGTTCAGTATGACAACCTCACCAATTCACCCATTCACCCATTCACTTACTGCGGCTTGGCGGCGGCGGGTAGCGGCTTGCGAGGCAGCTTTTGGTCGCGCATGGCGGCGTTGTATACGAACGAGGCCACTACTACCGAGGCCTGCTTGAGGTCGTCGGCCACGAGGCGGTCGTAGGTGTCCTGGTTGGAGTGGTGGGTGCGGGCGAAGTAGTCGAGGCCATCTTGGATGAACTGGAAGCCGGGCAAGCCCACCGCGTCGAAGGCCACGTGGTCGGTGCTGCCGGTGTTGCGCGAGGTGACGGTAGTGGCACCCATATCGGCGAAGGGGGCGAGCCAGGTGGTAAAAATGGGCTTCACGGCTTCGTTGCCCTGGGCGTAGATGCCCCGGATTTTACCCGCGCCGTTGTCGAGGTTGAAGTAGGCCGACAGCTTCTCGTGGTCGGGCTTGAGCGTCATCGTGGCGGGGTCAGCAAAGTGGTTTTTCACGTAGTTGCGCGAGCCGTGCAAGCCTTCTTCCTCCTCCCCCCAGAGGGCGATGCGGATGGTGCGGCGCGGCTTGAGGCCGCTGGCTTTGAGGATGCGCACGGCCTCCATCATCACGGCTACGCCGGCGGCGTTGTCGGTGGCGCCGGTGGCGGCGTGCCACGAGTCGAGGTGGCCGCCGAGCATCACCACTTCGCTTTTCAGCTTTTTATCGGTGCCCGGGATTTCGGCTACCACGTTGTAGCCCTTCAGGTCCTGGGTCTGAAAATGGGTTTTGGTTTCCATCTCGATTTCGACCGGAATGCCGGCCTCCACGAGGCGAATAAGACGCAGTTGGTCCTCGCTCGACATTTCCAGCTCGGGCAGCACCGGCTTGGCGTCGGCGGCGTAGGGCGCGCCGTTGGTGGTGAATACGGTGCCGTCGGAGCCGCGGCCGGGGCTGAGGATGGCGGCCGCACCTTCACTCAGCAGCATGTCGTTCATTTTGGTGCGCAGGGCGCGGGCGGCCAGCAACGCGGCGCGGCGGGCTTCGGGGTTGGCTTCGGCGGGGCGATTGGCGGCGGTGGGGGCCCCGCCGCCGACGGGGGCGTCGGCCAGCTTTTGTAGGTCTTCGGCGCTGAGGCGCTTGGCGTCGGGCTCGAAGTTGGGGGTGGGCGGCGTGGCCACGGGTAGCACCACTATTTTATCGCGCAGCTTGCCCTGGTACTTGGCCAGGTCGGCTTCCTCCTTCACGTTCACGTAGATGACCGACTTGCGCAGGCTGCCGGCAGTGCTGGGCGTCCAGGCCTTGGGCACGCCAATGAGGGCGTGGTAGTAGGGGGCCGTCATGGCCACGTAGCTTTTGTCGATGTCCCAGCCGCGGCCGAAGTCGCCCCAGGCTTCTACGTTGGCGTTGGCCAGGCCGTAATCGGTGAGGCGCTTTTTGGTCCAGGCGTTGGCGCGGGCCAGACCTTCGGAGCCGGCCAGGCGCGGGCCGCATACGTCAGTGAGGTAGAAAGCGGTTTCCATCACCTTGGAGCGGTTCAGGCCTTCATCCTTGATTTTGGCCAGGGCGGCGGCGTCCAGCTTTTCGGGAGTTTGAGTTTGGCTGGCGGCCGGCGCTTGGGCCAGCACGGGGGCAGCTAGCAGGCTCGCGGCGGCGAGGGTTAAGAAGATTTTTTGCATCCAGAAACAGGGGTTGGTTTGGCAAAGGGCAATGGTGCCGGAGAGAAAAGGACACTGGTTATGGCCCTGGCGTTGCGTGCGGCGGCCGGGCCGGTAAGCTCCACCATTTTGTCGCGCAACCATGGGTAAAAGAAACATTCTATTCCCGTTGGCCCGCCCCCAACCCACTTTATTACGTCAGGCCAGCGCACTCCGAATAAAGCATCCGAAATACCAGTTCCACCTTATTAATAAGTTTTTACGGAAGCTTATTAACTACCAGTCGGCCTACTTGGCACCCCCCAAAGGCACGGCGCGGCGCTCAACCCGCGGGCCATTTATCCGTTTGGCGAGGTTGACCAGTTGCCGCGAACGAGCAGCTAGCCGCCGATAACCTTTGCCGTACTCACCCGGTTGGAGTTCCTTATGACAATTTTGACCTGCACTGCACGCGGCCGCCTGGTGGCCATTTTGGCGTGCCTGCTTTTGGGGCCTGGCCTGGCCTGGGGCCAGCGCCAATTGCCTGCCCCGCCCCCACCACCGGCCGGGCCACTCACGCTTCAGCAGTGCCTGGGCTACGCCCTGGCCTACCAGCCGCTGGTGCGCCAGGCCCGGCTTGATGAGGGCATTGCCGATGCCGGCAACCGGGTGTCACTGTCGGCCTGGCTGCCGCAGGTGAACGCTACGGCCGTGGGCCAGCACTATTTTGGGCTGCCCTTCACCGTTTTTCCCGACCCTACCACGGGCATCTCCACGCCGCGCCAGTTGGGCGTGAAAAACGTAACGACCCTGGGTTTGGCCGGCACGCAGGTTATTTATAACAACGATGTACGTCTGGCCGCCCGCCAGGCTCCCCTCAATCGGCTGGCGGCGGGCCAAAACACGATTAATAATAAAATCGCGACCGTGTCGGACGTGAGCAAGGCGTTTTACAGCGTGCTGCTGTCGCAGCGGCAAGCGGCTGTGTTTGACGCCGATATTCGCCGCCTGAACCGGAACTACGTGGATGCCCGCAACCGCTACGACGCAGGCATTGTGGACAAAACGGACTTTTTGCAGGCCCAGATTTCGCTTAACAACTCGAAGGCCAGCCGCAAGCAGTCGTTGGAGGCCGTGAACGCCAACACGGCCTATTTGCAGCAACTCATGGGCTTTCCGGCCACCCAGCTGGTGCAGCTCAAGTACGACACGTTGCAGCTGGAGCGCGAGGCTGTGGTGGACACGCTGGCCCAGCTCGACCCTACCAATCGCATTGAATATCAACAGGTACTAACCCAGAAGTCGCTGCAAGGCACCACGGTTGACTACTACCGGTTGGGCTTTTTGCCGTCGCTATCGGCTTTTGGTAACTACAACTCGGTGTACCAGGCCAACACCGTGAGCGACCAGTATCAGCAGCGCTTTCCCAACTCGTACGCCGGCATGCAGGTGGCGCTGCCGCTGTTCACGGGCTTCCGACGCACCCAAAACCTGCGCCTGGCGCGCCTGCAAGACCAGCGCGTGGATGAGGACCTGCTCAGCACCCGCAACCAGGTAACCACCGAGTACGCCACCGCGCTGGCCAACTACAAGGGCTACTACGAAGCCTACGTGCAGAGCCGCGACAACCTCGACCTCTCGCGCCAGGTGTACACGGTGGTCGATATCCAGTACCGCGAAGGCATCAAAGCTTACCTCGATTTGCTGATAGCCCAAACTACGCTGCGCACCTCGCAGCTCAACTATTACAGCGCCTTATTCCAGGTTTTGACCAGCAAGGTCGAGCTGCTGCGCACGCAGGGCGTGCTGCAAACCAACTATTAATTTCCGCGTTCGCAAATGAAGACTAACTACCTGGCTCTGTGCGCTATGGCGGGCCTGCTGGCCAGCACCGCGTGCGGCAAAAAAGAAGAGAAGAAAAACGCCGCCCCACCGCCCACCGCCGTAAGCGTGGTCACGGCCAGCACCAGCCCCGCCGTGTACTACGACCAGTACCCCGCCACGGTAGTAGCCCTGAAAACCGTGGAGCTGCGCTCGCAGGTAACGGGCTTTATCACGAGCCTCAACTTCCAGGAAGGCGACCTCGTGCCGGCCGGCAAGGTGCTGTATGAGATTGACAAGCGCCAGTTTGAGGGTGCCTACCAGCAGGCGCTGGCCACCCTGCGCAGCGCCCAGGCCTCGGCCCAGAATGCCCAGGTGAACCAGGTACGCTACCAGCGCCTGCTGCAACAGGATGCCGTAGCTAAGCAGCTGGCCGAAAACGCAACCACTACTTCCAGCACCGCCTCGGCGCAAGTGGCGTCGGCGCAGGCCGCCGTGAACATTGCGCGCACCAACCTGAGCTTTGCTACCATCAAGGCGCCGTTTGCGGGGCGCATCGGCATTTCGCAGGTGCGACTAGGGGCGCAGGTGAGCGCGGGCACTACGCTGCTCAACACCATTTCTAGCGAGGACCCGATTGCCGTGGACTTTGCGGTGAATGAGACTGATATTCAGCGCTTTATTACGCTGCAAACCAAGAAAGGCGCGGTAAGCGACTCCACCTTGCGCTTTGTGCTGCCCAATGGCCTGGCTTACAAGCAGGCGGGCAAAATCCAGACCATCGACC
This sequence comes from Hymenobacter arcticus, assembly GCF_054779975.1. NCBI lineage: Bacteria > Pseudomonadati > Bacteroidota > Cytophagia > Cytophagales > Hymenobacteraceae > Hymenobacter > Hymenobacter arcticus. The sequence goes on along the minus strand of NZ_BAAGXF010000003.1, from coordinate 146,889 downwards.
GGGGCGTGGATGCCCAGACGGGTACCATCACGGTGCGTGTGCAGTTTGCCAACCCCCAGCGCCAACTCAAGGATGGCCTAAGCGGCGTGCTCAAGGTGCTGAACACGCAGTCGGGCAGCCGCTTGGTTATTCCCAATAAAGCCATTGTGGAGCAGATGGGCGAAAACTTCGTGTACGTGGCCCTCGGCGACAGCGCCAAGCAGCGCAAGGTGCAGCTCGGCCCGCGCCTGCGCGACGACATTGTGATTCTCGGCGGCATCAAGGACGGTGATAAAGTGGTGACCGAAGGCGTGCAGAAGCTGCGCGACGGCGGCAAAATTCAGGTGAGCGCGCCGGGTGCGGCCGTGGCGGCCCCGGCTGGCCCGGCGGCTGGTGGGGCGGGTAAATAATATTGGCTGTTAGCTGATAGCTGTTAGCTGTTAGCTCCACCCTGCTAGCTTCTTACAAAAGCTATCGGCTAACAGCTATCAGCTAATAGCATAAGAAAATGATTGCAGAAACCTTTATTCGCCGGCCCGTCACCGCCATTGTTGCCTCGCTGGTGATAGTGCTGGTGGGCGTGCTGGCCATGCTGAACCTGCCCATTGGGCAGTACCCCGAAATCACGCCGCCCACGGTGTCGGTCACGGGCAACTACATCGGGGCCGATGCCCAAACCGTGGAGCAAACCGTGGCCACGCCCGTGGAAGTGCAAGTAAACGGCACGCCCGGCATGACCTACCTGCAAAGCAACAGCACCAGCAACGGGCAGATGAGCATGACGGTGAACTTCGATGTGGGCACCGACATCAATATTGCCGCCCTCGACGTGCAGAACCGGGTGGGCATTGCCACCCCTACCCTACCGCAAGAGGTTCAGCGCCTGGGCCTTACGGTGCGCAAGCGAAACCCTAGTATCCTGATGCTGGTGGCCATGTACGCCCCTAAAGGCAGCCACAACACCACCTTCCTCGACAACTACGCCAACGTATTCATCAAGGACGCCCTGCTGCGCACCAAGGGTGTGGGCGACATTGTGAGCCGCGCCGATGACTTCTCGATGCGCCTCTGGCTGAAGCCCGATAAGCTGGCCCAGCTCGGCGTGACGGCCGCCGATATCTCGGCCGCCCTCAACGAGCAAAACGCCCAGATTGCGGCCGGCTCGGTGGGCGCGCCGCCCGCCCAGCGCGGGCAGTCGTTTGAGTACATCGTGACGGTGCAGGGCCGATTGACGACCATCCAGCAGTTTGGCGACGTAATTGTGAAAACCCAGCCGCAGGATGGCTCACTAGTGTACCTGCGCGACGTGGCCCGCATTGAGTTGGGCAAGTTTAACTACGCCAACAACTCGTTTGTGGACGGCAAGCGCGCTGCTTATCTGCTTGTGTACCAAGCACCTGGTGCCAACGCTCTCGAAACCTACGAGAACGTGCTGGCCACCATGAATGGCCTCAAGAAGCAGTTCCCCGCCGACCTCGACTACATCGTGCCTTTTGAGGCCGCAAGCGTGGTGCAGGTGTCCATCGAAGAGGTGGTGCACACGCTGGTCGAAGCCCTGCTACTGGTAATCGTGGTGGTGTTCGTGTTTCTCCAAAACTGGCGCTCCACGCTCATTCCGGTGCTGGCCATTCCGGTGTCCATCGTGGGCACGTTTATCTTCTTCATTCCGCTGGGCTTCACCATTAACACGCTGACGCTCTTTGGTTTTGTACTTGCCATCGGTATTGTGGTGGATGACGCCATTGTGGTGGTCGAGGCCGTGGAGGTGAACATCAACGAGCGCAAGATGAGCCCGTTTGATGCCACTCTGGAGGCCATGCGCGAGATATCGGCCCCGGTTATCGCCATTGCCCTCATTCTGGCGGCGGTGTTTGTGCCGGTAGGCTTCATTCCGGGCATCACGGGGCGGCTATACCAGCAGTTTGCCATCACTATCGCCATCTCGGTGCTGATTTCGGCCTTCGTGGCCCTGTCGCTCACACCAGCTTTGTGCGTGCTGCTGCTAAAGCCTCACGAAGAGAGCACCGACGAGCACCCCAAAGGGTTGATAAACAAAGGGTTCAAGAAGTTCAACGACTGGTTTGGCCGCGTTACTGAGAAGTACGGCAACGGGGTGCAGCGCGGCATCAAGCACTCGCGCTTCGTGGTTATTATCCTGGTTTGCATTTTGGTGGGGGCCGGCTTGCTGTTCCGCAGCAAGCCCAGCGGCTTCCTGCCCACCGAGGATGAAGGCCGGGTAATCATAACCTTTAATTTGCCCGAAGGCGCTTCTACTGGTCGCACCGTGGCCACGCTGCAAGAGATGATGAAGGAGTTGAGCAAGACGCCCGGCATTGCGCACTACGCGGCGCTGGGCGGCCTGAACGCCGTTAACTTCTCCTCTAAGTCGAACTCCGGCACCATCTTCTGCCAACTTCAGCCCTGGGAAGACCGCAAGGCCAAGGAGCTGCAACTAACCGGCCTCATGGCCAGCGTGCAGCAGCGCATGGCCCGCTTTAAGGAGGCTACCACGGTAGTTATTTCGCCGCCGGCCATTCCCGGCTTGGGTAACACGGGCGGTTTCTCGTTTATTTTTCAGGAACGCGAAGCTGGAGGCGATATCAAAGTATTTGATGCCAACCTGCAAAAATTCCTGGGGGCCATTCGTCAGAGGCCCGAAATCGCGTCGGGCTTCTCGTTCTTCACCGCCAACACGCCGGGCTACAAGCTCGATATTGACCGCGGCAAGGCCAAGAAGCTGGGCGTGTCCATCACGGAGGTCGGCAACGCCCTGCGCACGTATCTGGGCTCGGCCTACATCAACGACTTCACGCTCTACGGCCGCACGTTTCGCGTGGTGGCGCAGGCCGACTCGTCGTACCGCGGTGATATTGCCGACCTGGGCCAGTACTACGTGCGCAACAGCGCGGGCGGCATGGTGCCGCTGAGCACGCTCACCACCTACAAGCGTAGCGAAACCGCGCCGCTCATTTCACACTACAACCTGTTCCGCTCGGCTGAAATCAACGGCAACCCGGCTCCCGGCTATAGCTCGGGCGATGCCATCAAGGCCTTGCAGGAAACCGCCGCGCAAACGCTACCCCAGGGCTACGGCTTCGAGTTTTCGGGTTTGAGCCGCGAGGAATTGCTAGCCGGCGGGCAGACGATTTACATCTTTGCGCTGTCCATCATCTTCGTATTCCTGTTCCTGGCCGCACTGTATGAGAGCTGGTCGGTACCGTTTTCGGTACTGCTGGCGGTACCGGTGGGCATCTTTGGGGCCATTCTGGCGCTCATTTTCCTGCCCAAGCTGACGAACAACGTGTACGCCCAAATTGGCATGATTACGCTCATCGGCCTCTCGGCCAAGAACGCAATTCTGATTGTCGAGTTTGCTAAGGAGCGCGTGGATAAAGGCATGCCGCTGGTCGATGCCACCCTCGACGCCGTGCGCCAGCGCCTGCGCCCTATTATCATGACCTCACTGGCGTTTATTCTGGGTATTCTGCCGCTGGTGTTCGCGTCCGGCGCCGGTGCCCAAAGCCGCCAGACACTGGGCTGGACTGTACTCGGCGGTATGTTGGCCGCCACTGGCATGGGTATTTTCATCGTGCCGGTGCTCTACGTTATCATCACGCGCTTCGCCTACGGCAAAGAAAAGCTGGCTGAACTGGAGAAAAACTACAAGCCCGACGAAGAGCACGGCGGCCCCAAGCCCGACGAGCCGAAGCCCGAAGGCGATGCCCCGCAAGGCGCGCCGGTACCGGCTTAGCCCTACTGGGTTGAAAACAAGAAAGCCAGGTCACGCGACCTGGCTTTCTTCGTTTTAACCTGTTCAGGAAGCAGCTGGAACGTCATGCAGACCGCAGGGAAGTATCTCGCGTGTGGTACTAACTCAATCTCTTAACAGTGCGAGCGAGATGCTTCCCTGCGGTCTGCATGACGCTCTGCTGTACATTAACCCCTTACTTCTTCTCCTCCTCATGCGCTTTTTACGCTTCCTCCTCCTGCTCCTCGTAGCCGCCGGCCCTGCCTGCGGCCAGCCCACGTTCACCAACCCGTTGCTGCCCGCTGGGGCCGACCCGTGGGCCATTTACCACGCGGGCAGCTACTACTACATGCACACGACTGGCCGCGACCTTAGCATTTGGAAAACGGCCAGCCTCGCGCAGCTCAGGCAGGCCACCAAAACCGTTATCTGGACGCCGCCCGCCACTGGTCCCTACTCCAAGGAAATCTGGGCCCCCGAGCTGCACTTCTTGGCGGGCAAGTGGTACGTGTATTTCGCCGCCGACGGGGGCAGCAACAACGACCACCGCCTCTACGTGCTCGAAAACCCCGCCCCCGACCCTACCACCGGCCGGTGGACCATGAAGGGCGAACTGAAAACGCCCGGCAACAAGTGGGCCATCGACGGCTCGGTGTTCGAAAGCCAGGGCCAGCTCTACGCCCTATGGTCGGGCTGGGAGGGCGATGAGAACGGCCGCCAGGACATCTACCTGGCCCGCCTCAGCAACCCCTGGACCATTAGCGGCCCGCGCGTGCGCATCTCCGACCCACGCTTTGGCTGGGAGCAGCACGGCCTACTGCCCCGCTTCGCGCCCGGCGAGCCGGCGATGGTACTCGTCAACGAGGGCCCGCAGTTCCTAGCCAGCCCCAACGGCCGGGTCAACGTGGTGTACTCGGCCAGCGGCTGCTGGACCGACTTCTACGCCCTTGGCCTGGTGTGGGCCGAGCCGGGGGCCGACCTGCTCAACCCCGCCTCCTGGCACAAAGAGCCGCAGCCCGTATTTCGCGCCCAAAACGTGAAAGGCACCTACGCCGCGGGCCACAACAGCTTTTTCGACTCGCCCAACGGCAAGCAGCACTGGATTCTGTACCACGCCAACACCGAGCCGGGCCAGGGCTGCGGCCCCGCACGCAGCCCGCGCATGCAGCCCTTCACCTTCGCCGCCGACGGCGCACCCGTTTTTGGCGACCCGCTACCGCTGGGTGAGGTGCTGTCGGTGCCTGGTAATAGGTAAGAAATTACACACACCCGTTTGTTATTGCCGCGCTCCACTGCGTTGCGCTCGCAATGACAAACGCGTTTGCGTAAAACCTGGTTAACAGAAAATACTGCCCTAAAAAGAGAAAGCCTAACCAAATTGGCCAGGCTTTCTCTTTTTAGGGCAAATCCATTCGACGAGATTTACTCGCCCGCCTTCTCCATCATATCAGCCAATTCCTGCGAGATGCCGGTGCTGCTGAAGCCACCGTCGTGCATCAGGTTTTGCATGGTTACGTAGCGCGTGAAGTCCGAAAACAGCGATACGCAGTAGTCGGCGCAGGCCTCGGCGGGCGCGTTGCCGAGCGGCGACATTTTCTGGGCATACTCATAAAACGCGTTGAAGCCCGCAATGCCAGTGCCGGCCGTGGTTTTGGTGGGCGATTGCGAAATGGTGTTCACGCGCACCTTTTTGAGGTGGCCCAGGCGCTGGCCGTAGCTGCGGGCAATGCTTTCAAGCACGGCCTTGGCCTGTGCCATATCGGTGTAGTCGAGGAAAGCGCGCTGAGCAGCTATGTAGCTGAGCGCCACCACGCTACCCCACTCGTTAAAGGCATCCTGCTTTTCGGCCACGGCCAGCATCTTGTGCAGCGAGAGCGCCGACACGTCGAGCGTCTGCTGGAAAAACTTGTAGTCGAGGTCGCCGTAACTCTTACCCTTGCGGATGTTAGCGCTCATGCCAATGGAATGCAGCAAAAAGTCGATTTTACCGCCAAAATGCGCCTGCGCCTCCGTAAACAGCGTGCCCAGCTCTTCCATCGAAGTAGCATCGGCCGGAATAATGGGGGCGTCAATCTCGGCGGCCAGGGCCTTGATTTCGCCCATGCGCATGGCCAACGGCGCGTTGGTGAGCACAATGCGGGCACCCTGCTCGTGGGCCTTCTGGGCTACTTTCCAGGCAATGGATTGGGAATTGAGCGCGCCGGAGATAATGCCGACTTTGCCGGCGAGGAGGTTGGAGGACATAAGGTGTAGGGGTAGCTTTAGCTTGCCGCTAATAGGCAAAACGGATAAACAAAAGTAGGCAAGCGGCCGGCAAGCTAACCGAAGCAGGGCGGCAAGCTAAAGCTTACCCCACTTTTACCTCACCGCGCAGGGCCAGCAGCTCGCGGGCGCTTTGCAGGGCGTTTTCGCTGGGCTTGGCCCCGGCAATCATGTGGGCAATTTCCTTGATGCGGTCCTCCGGGCTCAGCTGCCGGATGCGGCTCACGGTGCGGTCGGCGCGGTCTTCTTTGTACACAAAGTAGTGGGTGTCGCCGGCCGCCGCCATCTGCGGCAGGTGCGAAATGGCCACCAACTGGTGCTTGTGCGCCATCTGCTGCATCATACGGCCCACCTTCACCGCAATTTCGCCGCTGATGCCGGTGTCGATTTCATCGAATACAATCGTGGGCAGCGCCGTTTTATCGGCCAGCATGTACTTGATGCACAGCATTAAGCGCGAAAACTCACCGCCCGACGCGGCCTTGCTCAGGGTTTGGGGCTGCGCGCCCTTGTTGGCCGTGAACAGGATGCTCACCACGTCGGAGCCGCTGGCAGCCAGCAGGCCGGTTTTGTGCTCCACCACAATGCGGGCGTGGGGCATGCCCAGGTCGGCCAGCAGCGCGCTCAGCTCTTTTTCAAACTTAGGGAACGCCTTGCGGCGGCTCTCTGAGAGTTTGGCAGCCTGGGTGGTGGCTTGCTTGAGCGCGGCGTCCGAATCCTTGCGCAGGCGGGTAATTTCCTTGTCCAGGTTCAGCACCGAGCCCACTTTCTGGCGCAGCGTTTCGCGGGTTTCGAGCAGGCCGGGCACGTCGCGGCGCTGGTGCTTGCGCTGCAAGTTGTAGAGCACCGTGAGGCGCGCTTGCAACTCCTCGGCGCGGGCGGGGTCGCCCTCGGTGCGGCGCTCGGCGGTTTCTACTTCGTCGGCAATGTCGTGCAGCTCAATGAGGCAGCTTTCCAGGCGCTGTCGCAACTCGCGGAAATTCTCCGAGTAGCCGCTCACCTGCCCCAGCAGCGTAGAAGCATCCTTCATGGTGCCGGTGGCGCAGCTTTCGCTGTCGCGCAGACCGTGCAGCGCCTGGCTCAGCTTATACTTGATTTCCTCGGCATGCTCCAGCTGCTTCACCTCCTGCTCCAGCGCGTCCTGGTCTTCTTTATCGAGGCTAGCCTCTTCTAACTCACTAAGCAGGAAGCTATTATAATCTAATTCCTTGCTGGCCTGCACGGCTTGGTCTTCCAACGCCCGAAGGTCGGTTTCGAGGCGGCGGTACTGTCGGTAGGCGCTGCCGTACTGCGTGCGGGTGGGCACCAGGTTGGCGTAGAGGTCGAGCAGGTTGAGCTGAAATACGCCATCGCCCAGCAGCAGCGTGTCGTGCTGCGAGTGAATGTCCATCAGATTCGCCCCAATCTTGCGCAGGGCGTCCAGCGTCACCGGCGTGTCGTTCACGAAGGCCCGCGACTTGCCCGCCGGACTAATCTCGCGCCGCAAAATGCACTGTGTATCGTAGTCCAGGTCTTCCGACTCAAAAATATCCTGAAGCTGGTAATTGGTAATATCGAACTGTCCCTCAATTACGCACTTGCGCTCGGTATGGAAGAGCATCCGCGAGTCGGCCCGGTTGCCAAGCAGCAGCCCAATGGCCCCCAGCATAATAGACTTGCCCGCCCCGGTTTCACCGGTAATAATGTTGAGCAGCGGCGACGGCCGCATCTCCAATTGCTCAATTAAAGCGTAATTTTGAATACGTAAATCAATTAACATAAATCGCAGATTTTGCAGATTTCGCAGATTCTATCGGCTCGTGCTGACGGTATTTTCTGACTTGGGTTTTACTTAACTAATTGATAATTATTGGACTTCCTTATCAATTCCAACACACTTACTCTAAGCTACGCTGCCCGAAATGCGCAATAAGCTGACGCCCGAATCAGCGAAATCTGCTCAATCTGCAAAATCAGCGATTAATTGTTTGGTACTTAGCCAGGTTGCCGGGGTCTACGTCGGTGAGTAGCGTGAGCAACTGCTGCTTCTGTTGAATGTCGGTGCTAGTGCGGAAGATGTTGGTAATCTCATCGGCCTTGGCGTCGAAAAAGGCGCGCAGGAATAACGTGTTTGGTCGCACGGTGTTGGCCTTCTGAATACCCGTGAGCGCCGCCAGAATGGAAGTACGGGCCTCGTCGGGCTTCTCAATAAAGATATCCATGCCCTGCCGGTAATAGGCGTACAACCCAGTGCGGAAGGCCTCCAGCTGCGGGTCGGTGAGGTTGTTGAGCAGCCAGTAGCGGTTACGGGGGCTGGCATCAGTCCAGCCTCCATCGGCCTCGTTGGTAAGCGTTTGGCTGGTAGAGTATTGCATAATCACCCGCGCCTGGTCGTAGTACGTAGTGCCGCCAAACCGGGCAAACGAGTCCTGGTCGCTCCCAATCGAGAGGTAGGCGTAAAAGGCCAGCAGCGACGACAAATTGCCCACAAAGTTGCTGGGCGAAAAGTCGAGCGGCGTCTGCGGCGTGTAGTTAAAATTAAAGCTGCGGTCGTTGATGCTCAGCAAGTTGGTTTCGTAGCCGGTACCATACACGGGCCGGGTGGCAATGAGGCGCATGGTACTCTGGTACGTGCCGTTTTGCGGAATGCCCGTGATGCCCACAAACAGGCGCAGCTTGATGCGCTCCTCAGGCCGGTAGGTTTGGCGCGTCCAGGTGCGGGTGTTCAGGAAGGCCGTCATGTCCTTCTGCAACTGCGCCACGAGCGTGGGGTCGGTAATCGTCACATTTTCCAGCGAGACAACTACCTGCGCATTAAGCTCTTGCGCCTGGGCAACTTGCGTAGCCGCCACCCCCACCAGCAACGACAACAGCACCAATAACTTACGCATACACAGCAGAAAAACGGGTCAGGATAAGCGATACCAGCGTGCGGGCCAGCTCGGTTTTGGCTTGTAGTTCAAAGTTAAGCACCTGCCCGGCGCGGTCGAGCACGGTCACCTTATTGGTGTCGTGGCCAAAACCTGCCCCGGCATCGCGCAACGAGTTGAGCACCACCAGGTCGAAGTTTTTGCGGCGCAGCTTGTCTTGGGCGTGCGCCAGCTCGTTGGTAGTTTCCAACGCAAAACCGACCGCAAATTGTTCAGCCCGCTTGCTTTGGCCGAGCGTGGCGGCAATGTCCACGTTCTTCACCAGCTCCAGGGTAAGCGTTTCGCCCACTTTCTTGATTTTTTCGGTGGCTACATTAGCGGGCCGGTAGTCGGCCACGGCCGCCGCAAACACCCACACGTCGGCCAGCGGCGCGGCCAGCGCGGCCGCCTCGTACATCTGCTGCGCGGTTTCGACGCGCACCGTGGTGATGAGCGGGTTAGTCGGCACCGGCAGCGCCGTGGGGCCGCTCACCAGCGTCACGGCCGCGCCGGTGGCGGCAAAGGATTCGGCCAGGGCGTAGCCCATTTTACCGGTCGAGCGGTTGCCCAGGAAGCGCACCGGGTCGAGAGGTTCGTAGGTGGGGCCAGCGGTGAGGAGAACGCGCATTGCTTTTATGAATTTTCACGAAAGAACGTCATGCTGAACACAGTGAAGCATCTCTACGGTGCCATTTGAATCGTTCAAACGATGCGGTAGAGATGCTTCACTGCGTTCAGCATGACGTTCTTTTACTTTCCACTGTTGAAAAAGCTTACCATTTGCTCCACAATTTGCTCGGGCTCCAGCATTCGGCCGGGGCCGTTGAGGCCGCTGGCCAGCGCGCCGCTAGGCGAGTCGAACACGTGGTTACCAAACGAGCGCAGCCGCTGAATATTCTGCTGCACCGCTGGGTGGATGTACATATCAAGGTCCATGGCCGGGGCCAAGAATACCGGGCAGCGCGCCGACAGATACACGGCACTTAACAAGTTGGGGCACAACCCATTAGCTAATTGTCCCAGCGTATTAGCACTAGCCGGGGCGATGACGTAGGCCTCGGCCCACAAGCCCAGCTCCACGTGGTTGTGCCACTGCCCGCTGGCCGCATCACGCAAAAAGCCCGTCAAGACGGGCTTTTTGGAGAGGGTGCCCAGCGTGAGGGGCGTAACGAAGGCGGCGGCGGCTTCGGTGAGGATAACCTGAACCTCGGCCCCGGCCTGCACCAGCAGCCGCACCAGCGGCGCGGCTTTGTAGGCTGCAATGCTGCCGCTCACGCCTAGCAGCAGGCGGCGGCTTTGCAGCGGAACTGATGGGCTACTGCTTGCAACTTGTTGGTTGGCAGTCATTTATATAACTAGTTAACAAGCAACAAGTTGGGCGCAGCTTAGAATAGCTCGCGGGGAATAACTACGGGCGCCGCCTCGGGCGTTTCGTAGTGCAGCTCGCCGGCGATGAACTCCTCAATGGCCTGGCTGGTGGGCTTGGGCTGGCGTTCGTACTGCTTGCTGATTTCAATCTGCTCGCGGTTTTCGAACACTTCTTCGAGGTTGTCAACGGTGGTGGCAAACTCGGCGAGGCGGTCAGTCAGCTCCTCTTTCAGCTTCACCGACAGTTGGTTGGCGCGCTTCGAGATGATGGAGATAGCCTCGTACACGTTGTTGTTGGTGGTCGTGATGTCGGCCAGGTTGCGGGTGACGATGGAGGCGGAAGCGGGGGTCTTCATGGGTTGCTGGGGTATCGGGTAGTCGGTGGTGGCAGCCGGTTGGCGGGCGGTAAGTCATTCGGCACAAGGCCAATGCGTGCCGGCCAATAACTGGCTGCCAGTAAATTAGTTTTGAGCAGCAGCGGCCGGCTCGTTGGCTTCGGGCACGCTCTTGAGGCGCTCAAGTTCGGCGCGGCTGTCGTCGTACATGGACTGAGCCAAGCGGATATTTTTGCTCTGCGGGTAGGTGTCGATGAAGTGCTGGTAGATGGCTACCGCATCGGTAAAGCGCTCGCGCTGCTTGGATTCTACGCTTTCCTTGGCCCAGGCGTACTGCGCTTGCAGCCGGATGTAGTCGGCCTGCTCGCTGTATACCGAGCCGGGGTACTGGGTAGTAAAGTTGCCGAGCGACGTGACGGCCGCCTGGTTGTAGCGCAGCGCGTAGTAGAGCTTCGCGCTCTGGAAAGCCTTGTTTTCCAGCTTTTTTTGCAATTCCTGCGACATGCTCTCGGCCTCCGTCTTGAACTGGCTAGTGGCGTAGGTGTTCAGGAAGTCCTGGATGGTTTCGACCGCCGTGATGGTGTTGGTCTGGTCCAGCTCGTAGCCCGGCGAGTCGCGGTACAGCGACTTGGCGCGCAAAAACGACGCCTCCTCCACCAGCGGCGAGTTGGGGTAGGTATCGATAAACTGCTTGAAGTAGTACGCGCTCAGCACGTAGTTGCGCTGCTGGTAGTTGGTATTGGCGAAGTAAAACTGCGCTTTCTCGGCCTCGGGGCGGCCCTTGAGTAGCGGAATGAGCTCCTCCAGCAACGTGCCCGAGCGAAAGAAGTCACCTTTATCGTAATATTTGATAGCAGCTTCGTATTTTTCATTTACGTTGCCGCTTTTCAGCAGTTTCTGGTAGCCCGTGCAGGACCCTAGCGAGAGGGTGCCGGTAAGCAGGGCCGCAGTAATCAAACGGGAGAATCGCATATAAGGGGCAAAGGTACAAGTAAAACGGCAGCCGGCCAGCCGGGAGTTCCGCCCTGCTAAGAGCCGCGGGCCTAGCGCGGGGTTGCAGCGGCCGCTGGCCGGGCCGCGGCCGGCACCGCCGTAACCGGGGGCCGGCCGGCGGCACTGGGGGCAGCCGGCTTGGTGGGCGGGGTGGCAGGCTTGGCTTTGGGCCGCGCTTTCGCCTTAGTTTTTGGCTTGGCCTTGGCCTTGGCCTTGGCTTTCGGCTTGGGCTTAGTTTGCTTGAGGTCACCGGCGAAGTGCTTGCCAAAGACTACGCGGCGCGTGGGCCGCTCGGTGGGCCGCCAGCGAAAGGCCTTAAGCTGCTTGTTTTCAGCTACTAGCTCGTGCACGGGCGTGTAGCTGGCTTCGGGGTTGGTGAGCCAGCTGAGCTGCTTGATTTTGTTGTCGGCGAAGCGAAGCGTCATGGTGGCCGACACCGACTTGTTCATGCCGCTCAGCACCGTGTCGCCGTCGAGGGTGAAGTAGAGGCTCTCCGCATTGCCCAGCACGTCGATGCGGGCCATTTGGCCGCGCTGGAAGTAGGCTATCATGTTGCGGCCCTTCACCTGGTTGTAGTTCTGCACGGTATCTTCCTGAATAGCAAAGGCATTGCTGAACAAGTTAGCCCGGTCGAGCTGACCATGCTTGAAGCGCAGGTTCATCGAGTCGGAGGTGAGTTGATTGCGGGCCTGCCACACCACCGGGTCGCGGTTGAGGTAGATAACGCTGTCCTGGCGGTCGTAGGTGAGCGAGTCGCAGCGGCCCTGCATCTTGCCTCTAAAAATCTGCACTTTAGGCCAAGCGTAGAGAATGGGGCGCTGCACGGCGCGGCCGGGGCGCGTTTCCACGCTCAGCAGCGTGTCGGCGGCCATGTAGAGCGTGTCTTTGCCCGAAATGTTGCGCACCACCGGCCGCGCCCCGAAGAGCTTGGTGCGGCCCAGCGCCCGCCAGTAGCGGCCCTGGTCGCCGCGCAGCACGAGGTTGTCCTTCTTGGAAATGAGCGAGACGTGGCCCGTCGCCACACCGTAGAGCTTCACCTGGTCATACACCAGCACGTCGCCGCCCAGCAGGTAGCCAGTCGTTTCTATTTGGGCCTTTTTGGCAAAGTTGGAGATGCGCGTTACCGTATTGTAGGTGCCTTTTTCGGCGTACAAGTCGCCCTGCGGGCTTTTGATGCGGGTTGGCCCGTTGAAATACGCGATTTTGCTAATGGTATTAAACGTGAGCGTGTCGTTGCGCAAGTCGGTGGGCTGGCCGGTTTCATCGAGCGAAATCAGGTGCACATCGCGCTTAAAGACAAAGACTTTGCTATTGGTATCGTAGAAGCCTTGCTGACTATCGAGGGTGTTTTTGGGGTCTACGAGGTGGCCGCCCACGGTGTAGAAGGCCGTTTTGCGGTTCAGGTCGTAGTCAAGTGCCGTGGTGGTAAGCGTCATGCGCGGGTCGTGCATCACCACCTGCTGGCCGGTCATGCGGGCGGTGCGCTTGTTGCCATCATAGAAGCCATGGTCGCCGGTGATGGTCATGGTATCACTCTGCACAATACGCACGTTGCTAAACGCCTCAATCTCATTGCGTTCCAGGTACTGGTAGGCCGAGTCGCAGTACAGCAGCACGTCCTGCTGCTTGAACGACACGTTACCCAGCAACTTTCTGATTTTCACTCCGTTATAATCACCGCCGCGCAATTCGCGGGTGCCGGGCAGCAGCTCCACGGGCGTGCCCTTCACGGGCTGGGGGCGCGGGCCGGGGCCGGCCGGCCGGGGCGCGGTAGTGGGCCGGTTTTGGGCGTGCAGCGCGCCCAACGGCAGCAAAAGGAGGAGGGCTAGGTAAAAGCGGAGAAGCGGCATTCGGGGCCAAAGTTACGGCGGGGGGCGGGGCCTAACGCGCATAATGGCAACCTAGTGCCCGGCGCGGGGGCCGCGCCGAGTGGGCTCAGTCCTCGTTACTACAGGGACAGGCGGCGGCAAGAGCGCTTTTTTGCGCGGTTGGAACCACTGCCTGAGTTACCGGCTGGTTGGCGGGGCGAACTTTGTAGCCTTCCCGGCCGGTTTTGCCGGCTGCTTCACTCCTTTGCCATGCTCGACCAGGTTCGCCAATTCATTACCGATAATACCCTTTTCAACCTCGAAACCGATACCGTGCTGGTGGCCGTGAGCGGCGGCCTCGACTCGGTGGTGCTGCTCGACGTGCTGCACCGGCTGGGGGCCAAGCTGGCCGTGGCGCACGGTCACTTTGGCCTGCGCGGCGAGGAGGCCGACGCCGACGAGCTGTTCGTGCGCAAGCTGGCCAAGCAGTACGAAGTGCCCTACTTCGCCGAGTTTTTCCAGACCAAGGCTTTTGCTGAGCGCGAGGGGATTTCAACCCAAATGGCGGCCCGGCTGCTGCGCTACCGCTGGTTTGAGCAGGTGCGGGCCACCAACGAATACGCCGCCGTGGCCACCGCCCACCACCGCCGCGACGCCACCGAAACCATACTGCTCAACCTCACCCACGGCACCGGCCTGGCGGGGCTGCACGGCATCCGGGCCAAGCATGAGTTTGTGGTGCGGCCTATGCTGGCCTGCGAGAAGGATGATATCTACGACTACATCGCCACCAACCGCCTCATCTGGCGCGAAGATGCCAGCAACGACAGCCCCGTGTACCAGCGCAACCGCCTGCGGCTGGAGGTACTGCCCGTGCTGCGCGACATCAACCCCAACCTCGACAACACCCTGGCTTCCAGCGCCGAGCGCGTGGGCGGGGCCGAGGAGATAGTGCGCCGCTACGTAGAAGACACTACTGCCCAGGCCCGCCGCGACGCGCCCGAGGCCACGTACTTCAACATTGCGCTGCTCCAAAACACGGCCGCTACCACGCTGGTGCTGCACGAGATGCTGCGGCCCTTCGGCTTCTCGTGGGTAGTGAGCAAAGAAATCGCGGCCAGCTTCACTGGTTTGTCGGGCAAGCAATTCGACTCGCCCACGCACCGGCTGGTGAAGGACCGCGACCAGCTCGTGATTACCCCGCGCCGGCTGGCCCAGTACGGCACGTTTCAACTAGCTGAAAACCAAGAGGATTTACTGGCCGATGGCCTGCGCCTGCGCGCCACCTATCACGACGGGGCGGGCTACGAAATTCCGCGCTCGCGCAGCACCGCCGCCCTGGATGTGGACAAGCTAAGCTTTCCACTCACGCTGCGTCGCTGGCGCGAGGGCGACTGGTTTATGCCGCTGGGCATGAAGGGAAAAAAACACCTCAGCGACTTCCTCATCGACCAGAAAGTGCCCCTCAACCTCAAAGATGAGGTGCGCGTGCTGACGGCCGCCGACGGCAAAATCTGCTGGGTGGTGGGCTTCCGCGTCGATGACAGGTTTAAGGTGGAGGAGACTACGGCGCGGGTAGTGGCCGTGCAGCGACTGTGAAAACTGATTGCTAACGCACTGATTTGAATTGGCTAAGTGACGTTGTCCTTTTACAACTTATTCGCTATGTTTAAGCTGTTAGTTGCCGTATATTCCCGATAGCACCTCAAGAAATATAGTAAATAATTGACCTGATAATCAACCTCTTACTCGTGGCAGCACTATATCTTAACACTGGAAATTAGGAAGTCTATTTTTTTTTCTCGAAGTTTTACAGCCGTCATCAGTCGCCACGTAGTCTCTTGCTCAACGCATTAGCTGCCGTGGCCCGGTGCCAGCAAGCCACTACTGGGTTGGCTCCCCACTTCGTATGCGACGGCCCATATAGGTTCTGCACCTAGGCTTTATCGATAGAGCAGCTCTATTGGTTCTGCGGGGTTTGGCAGAGCTAGAAGTTTTACAACCCGCTTTTGTCATGAAGAAGAATTTTGCACTAACTGCCTTATTTTGCTTAACTTTAATTGTTAGCAAAGCAGAAAATAATAAAAATCTAGTAATTACAAAAAAGCCTAATCTAATTTATCGTTTTACGCAGTGTGGAGCTGACACATATTTATACGCACATGATTACATAGAGTATGGGCAAGGCCTCCGTGCTTTAAGAGCTTACTACTGCAACTAAATAGCAATACCAAAGAGTAATAAAGTGCAAATACAGAGCACTTTATTACTCTTATTTTTTTCATAAGATGAAACTCTTTTTTTTATATGCTTTATGCATCTCTACAAAGCTGTTCGCTCAGCCTAATAAAGCCCAATTTAAAAATGAAAAGGCTAATTATTTATGCTTATACAAACTAACCTACCTTCCAGATTCAACCAATAAAACTTTACTTCAGAGTGAAGTAATGCGCTTACTATTAGGAAAAACAACTTCATCATTCGAGAGCGTTGGCAACTACTTGGCTGATTCATTAGAGAGTACCGTAGTTGATATTCCACAAAATGCTTTTGATGGCCAAGACTACGCAGATAAGTTTGTAGCCCTACCATTATCAAGATTTAGATTCAAGATTTTTAAAGATAGAGTAAGTAATAACATCTATCCATATGAATCAATTGATACTAAAACCTATTTTTATCAAGATAAATTCCCAATCAGTAGTTGGCGTATAACTGATGAAAAGAAAAATGTATCAGGTTATGATTGCCAAAAAGCAACCATACAATTTGGAGGACGCATTTTTGATGCTTGGTTCACAAAAAAAATACCTATTTCAGATGGGCCTTATAAATTCTATGGCTTACCTGGTCTAATTATCAAGGTTAATGACATCGCAAATAATTATACATTTCAACTTGCAAAGTTTATAAAAGTTAGTCGTGATTTAAGTTTACAGCTACCTAAAAAAACCGTCTATTCAACTAAGTTGATAGTAGAAAAAGGTAGAAAAGGCTATTATGCTAATCTTGTGAACATGGTTTCAACCCTGACTCACAATGGATTACCTCTCTCTCCGGAAGAAAGAAAAATGGAGTATGAAAGAATTAGAAGAAAATACAATAATTCTTTAGAACTATTAAAATAATAGCCTCTGAGTACTTTTGAAATATTATAGATACTATGCAGTATTATATATTTTTTAATAATACACTATTCAATATAATATTATTTTGCACATTTTTTTCTCAGCTGTGCTCGGCCCAAACCATCCTCACCGGCACCGTGCGCGACCCCGCTGACCAGCCCTTGGAAGGCATCCTGCTAGAAGCAGAAACCAAGACTCAGCCGCCCGCCTCGGCCTTCGTTATTTCGGGGGCCGATGGCAGCTTTAAGCTCACCCTCGCCGCCACCCCGGCCAGCGACTCCGCTTGTCGGCCCGCGCCCTGGGCTACGCCGAGCAGCTTATCCGGCTGGTGAACCGTAGCCAGCCGGTGGCCATTAAGATGCAGGAGAGCACCACCGCCCTCAAGGAGGTAGTGGTGCAGGGCGCCCCCATCACCCGGCAGGGCGATACGCTCAGCTACAAGGTCGATGCCTTTGCCAGCAAGCAGGACCGGGTGATATCGGACGTGCTCAGGAAGATGCCGGGCATTGAGGTGGCCAGCGACGGGCAAATCAGCTACGAGGGGCGGCCCATCAGCAAGTTTTACATCAACGGGCAGGACTTGCTGGAGAGCCGCTACAACCTGGCCAGCGACAACCTGCCCAGCGGGGCCGTGCAGAGCGTGCAGGTGCTCGAAAACCACCAGCCCATCCGGGCGCTCGACAAGCTGGTGCACCCCGACAACGCGGCGCTCAACATCAAGCTCAAGAGCAAGGTAACCGCCACCGGGCAGGCGCGGCTGGGCGCGGGCCTGGTGCCGTCGCCCGCCGCGGCGCTGTGGAGCGCCAACGTGTCGCCGATGCTGTTTACCAAAAAACAGCAGCTCATCGACACCTACCAGGGCAACAACACTGGCCAGGACGTGGCTGCCGAACTCAAGCCCCTGACCCTGGCCGACTTGCAGCAGCAGAGCGAGAGCAGCAACCAGAAGCCCGACCTCACCCACATCCAGGACCTGGGCCAGCCGCCGGTGGCCGCCAGCCGCTACCTCTTCAACCGGGTGCACCTGCTGAGCGCCAACCACCTGGTGACCATCAGCAAGGAAAACCAGCTGCGGGTGAATGCCTCGTACCTGCACGATGCGCAAACGCAGCGCGGCAGTTCGCAGACGTTTTACTACTTACCGGATAATCAGACGGTTAAAATTACGGAGGATAAATACAACAAGCTGTATTTCAACACGCTGCAAACCGACCTGGCGTTCATTAAAAACGTCAAGGACTACTACCTCAAAAATACGCTGAGTCTGGAAGGCCGCTGGGATTCGCAGACCGGCGACATTTATCGGGCTGAGAGCGGCACGCGCGTGACGCAGGCGGCGCGCAACCCATTTTTGGCGGCCACCAACCGGCTGGGGCTGGTGCGGCCGCTGGGCGCGGGCAAGATTTTGCAGGCGTCGTCGCTGGTGTTTTACACCAATTCGCCGCAGCGGCTGGCGGTGAGCCCCGGCGTGTTTGCCCCGGCCCTCACGGGCGGCGCGGCCACCGACACCACCCGGCAGCAGGTGCGGCTGGGGTCGTTTTTTACGAGCAACTCGCTGGGTGTCACCGCCAGCCGCGGGCACTGGGCGTACTCGGGCACGGCGGGCTTTTCGACGGAGCTTCAGCAGCTGACCTCGGCCCTAGAAACTGCACCCATGCCCGCCACCGCCGGCCCACTGCTGCGCAATGACCTGGCCTGGGCCCGCACCCGCGCCTACCTCCAGCCCGGCCTGGGCTACAAAAGCGACCTGTGGAACGCCACCCTCGACCTGCCGGTGAGCTACTACGACTTCCAGGCTCACGACGACGCGCTAGCCGCCGGGCAGCGCCTGCGCGTGCTGGTGGCCGAGCCCCGCCTCAGCGCCCGCCGCGACCTGGGGGCGCTGTGGTACGCCTCGGCCGGCGCGGGCCTGCGCAACGGCTTTGGCGATATCTCGCAGCTCAACTACGCTTACATTTTGCGCGATTACCGCACCTTGCAGCGCAACGATGCGCCGCTGCCGCGCAGCATCGGGCAGAGCTACAACGCGGGGCTTTATTTCAAAAATCCGCTCAAGTCACTGTTTTTCAGTACCAACTATTCGTTCTCCACTACGCTTAGCAACCGCTTGTACAGCAGCCAGGTAGATGCCGGCGGGGCGCTCACCACGGTGGCGCTCGACCAGGACAGCCGCCGCGTGAGCCACGCGGTATTCGGCAACGTGAGCAAGTTTGTGAGCCCCTGGAAAACCAACTTTAGCCTTAACCTGTCGGCCAGCCTTAGCCGCCAGCCGCAGGTGCTCAATGGCACGCTGGCCCAAACCACCAGCCGCTCGGCCACGGCCACGTTCAAAACCAGCGTGTCGGCCTTCGACTGGGGCAGCCTCGATTACAGCGCCACGCTCACGGCCCTGCGCAGCACCGTGGAAGGCGCGCCCGCCCAACCGCTGGCCCTGCTGCAAGACCACCACGCCAGCGCCAGCGTGTTTCCGGTGGGCCGCCACGCCCTCACGGCCGCCGCCGACTACTACGCCAGCCAGGGGCCGGCCGCCCCGGTGCGCGCCGTGTTTGCCGACCTCACCTACCGCTACACGCTGCCCACGGCCCGCAAAATTGACCTGGAGTTGCGCTGGAACAATATTTTTGACACCCGGCAGTATCAGTACAGCTACGTGAGCCAGTTTGTGCTGGCCCAAAGCACCTACCAGCTGCGGCCGGCCCAAGTGCTGGCCCTGGTGCGGCTATCGCTGTGAGTAGCGCGAAGCTTCGCGCTACTAGCAATGCCACTACGGGGCTTTCGGGTGTACTTTTACCGGGCCAGACTTGCTGGCTTTGTTCCCTCCTACCATTCATTAATTCCCATGAAAGTTACCGTAGTTGGGGCTGGCAACGTGGGCGCTACCTGCGCCGATGTGCTCGCCACCCGTGAAATTGCCAATGAAGTTGTTTTAGTTGACATCAAGGAAGGCTTCGCCGAAGGTAAGGCGCTCGATATCTGGCAGAAAGCGCCGATTATCGGCTACGATACCCGCACGGTGGGTGTCACCAACGACTACGCCCGCACCGCGGGTTCGGAGGTAGTGGTTATTACTTCGGGCCTGCCCCGCAAGCCCGGCATGAGCCGCGACGACCTGATTGCCACCAACGCCGGCATCGTGAAGTCGGTAACCGAGCAGGTGGTGGCCCACTCGCCCAACGCCATTATCATTATCGTGAGCAACCCGCTCGACGTGATGACCTACCAGGCGCACCTCACCGCCAAGCTGCCCCGCGAAAAGGTGTTCGGCATGGCCGGCATCCTCGACACGGCCCGCTACCGCGCCTTTTTGGCCGAGGCCCTGAACGTGAGCCCGAAGGACATTCAGGCGGTGCTCATGGGTGGCCACGGCGACACCATGGTGCCCCTGCCCCGCTACACCACCGTGGGTGGCATTCCGGTTACCGAACTCATTGATAAAGCGACGCTTGACGCCATTGTGGAGCGCACCAAAAACGGCGGCGGCGAGCTGGTGAAGCTCATGGGCACCTCGGCCTGGTACGCGCCCGGCGCGGCGGCCGCCCAGATGGTAGAAGCCATCGTGCGCGACCAGCGCCGCGTGTTCCCGGTGTGCCTGGAGCTGCAAGGCGAGTACGGCATCAACGGCGTGTACCTCGGTGCCCCGGTTATTCTGGGCAAAAACGGCGTGGAGCGCGTAATTGAATTGCAGCTCAACGACGAGGAGAAAGCCATGCTCGAAACCTCGCGCGGCCACGTGAAAGAGGTAATGGACGCCCTGGACAAGATGAGCGCCGCTCCGGCCGCGTAGTCATTTTAGCCTTTGCTTCTATAACAAAAGCGGCCCGCTGGCAATTGCCGGCGGGCCGCTTTTTTGCCTATTGAGTGGGGTAACTGGCCGGTTTGACCACCGGGCGGGCCCACCAGCCCACGGGCCGGCTCGGTAGCAGACTCAAGCTATCCGGCAACTCAGCAGCCTGTGCTCACGACGCCAGCCCCGGGGGCTCGAAAGGAAGTCAGGCGGCGGGTTAACGGTAGCGCCCGTGAAGGGGTCACCCATCCGCCACAATCCACGCAGTACACGGCATTGTTGCGGCGGCCCGCCAATGCATACTGTAGAGCTAGTGCGGAGCCTGGGCCACCGCAGAAGAGCAGCGGCCATTTGATGGGCGGGTCAACACGTTCAATTTTTACTACTTACTTATCCTTATAAATTTATTAACTAGTTAATAGTTAGCAACTCATAAAGATAAGTGATTTCTCTTCTATAGCGGCAATTGTGTAGCTGCCTCACGCTGGGCGGCTGCGGCGCGCAGCTGCCGGGTTGCGGCGGCCGCCCGGTAGATGGCAATACCCAGAAAAACGCGGACCACGAGACCTGCCGAGGCCTGCCCGCTGCCGAGGGTAACTACGCCATCAAGCACTACCAGCCCCAGCGCTACGTAGAAAGCCACCGCCGACAGCCGGTACTTGCCCAGCCAGGCCAGGCCCGCGTACAGCAAGGCTTCCAGCACGGTGCCCCAGCCAATGCCCAGCTGCGCAAGCACTTCCACGTGGCCGAGCAAAACCACCAGCGACAGCACCAAATTGAGGCCAGCAATAAACAGCATCGCCGCAAAGCCAGTCGCCACCTGCGTGTGCGGGTCGTTGACGGTACCCGCCACGGGCCGGCCATCGAGCTGCAGGTCGAGCCCCTGCGCCCCAAACTGCTGCTGGAGGCGCACCTGGAGCCGACGGCCATCGGGCAGCACAAATTCCTGGCCGGCTTTCAACTCTTGCGCGGTGGCGGTGCGGCCAAGCTCCTGACCCTGATAATCGAGGCGAAAATTGCGAAAAAACATCCCCCAGCTAGCCGTAACGGCATCAGTGTGGGCGGCATCGAGGTAGTAGATTTTGGAGGGCATAGGCGCACTGGGTGAGGTGTGAGGCAGCAAACGGGCCGGGCGGGGCATGGGTTGCTACTTTTGGCGCGGCGGGTTAGGCATTCGCGGGCAATTCTGCTAGCTGGCTTGTTCTCGTATTGCCTGGTTCGTAGCTGACATGTTGAAACGGGTCCTTTTTTTCTGGGTAACGAGCTTTGGGCTGGCCACGGCGGGCTACTACCTGCTGTGGCTGCTGCTGCCGGGGCACCGCGTATTTGGTGCCTGGTACCTGATGCTGCTCTATCACGATGCGCATCCGGTGCAGTACATCGCGCTCTGCTGCTTTTTTTACGGCCCCCTGGCGGCGGGGGCCACCGGTTTTTTTCGGCGGCGCGACACCTCGGGCCGGGTGGGAGTCGTTTGCGCTATCTGCGCCGTCACCGTGGGGCTGAGTGCGCCATTTGGCGGGATGCTCTGGCACTTCCACGACATGCAGGCCGGGTACTTTCCGCCCGATTGGGGCCGGGTACTGCTGGTGGATGGCAGCCGCGATGGCCTGGCCATGGGGTGGCTGATAGTACTGCTTTCCATCCCCTACACGCTGCTGGGCGTCGTCGGGTGCTATTTTCTGACCAAGGCGGGGGCCGGTCTTTTTTACCCGGAATTAAGCCAATCACCTATCAACCAGCGCATTAATGAGAAAGGGCAAGGCGATTAATCCCACTACCAAGGCATAAAATACCCGGTGTTGACGCCGCCACCCCACATTGACCAGCATCACCAAGCCAAACGGCCCTGCGAAGCACAACTAACTGAGCAGTAGCCAGTTCAGCGCATCGCCGGCGCCACCCGGCGTGGGCTGGGCCCGGTAGGTAGCGGCTTCCCAGGCATACTGGGCCCAGCGCCCCAGGTACAGGGCATAAGTGGCCAGCGTGAGCCAGTGCGCCAGCAGGCAGTTTTTCCACCACGAGTGGGGCAAGTTTGGGGCTTCACTCATAACATGAACCGGTACTGTGTGGTGAACCGCTACCAGCAATAGTAGCTGCGGTAGGGGGCTGGGCGCGCCAACCGGCGGCCGAGCCGGTCCAAATTTGCAAAAAAATACCTTGTGCGTGCCTTGCCTTTCTGCCTTGCGCCGCTGGCCCTGGTCAGCCCCGCCAACAGCTTCGGCTACATGGATGGCGGCCTGGATTTTACCATTTCCCAGCACTTGGGCTGGCACTTGGAGAAGGACTTGCAGCGCCTCATCCGCGAAAAGCACTACGGGGAATTATTGGTGGGGCAGGCCGAAGTGTTGCCCACCGGCAGCCCGGCCTTTCCCTACCTGATTGCCGCGCCCACCATGCGCACGCCCATGACCAGCACACGCGGGCCCAACGTGTACCAGGCCATGAAGGCCATTTTAGTGCTTTTGCGCTACGGCAAGCTAACAGATAATACCTTGATTAGCAGAAAAATACAAACCGCGGCTATTCCGGGCTTAGGCACGGGCATTGGCCAGGTGCGGCCGCTCGTGTGCGCCCGGCAAATGCGCCTGGCCTGGGAAGACATACTGCACGAGAAGTTTGCGACCGAAACCGGCTGGGAGCAGATGTGCGCCAACTACGCTTACTTCTACACGCACAACCACTCCGATATCAAGTATCCTATCAACTAAGCAGTTACGCAACAAGCACTGGTAGTCCGCGGCGGTTAGCGGGGCGCACTCAGCGCGGGGTCGCGCCACCAGCGCAGCTGCGGCAGTGGCCCGGCTCCCAGCGTCACGGGCTGCCCCAGTTGGGGCGTGGTCAGGAGCAGGCCGCGGCGGGTGGCTTCCGCGGTGGCGCGCTCCACCGACTCGTTCCAGGCGTGGTGGGCCTCCGTGAAAGCCCCCCAATGCACGGGCAGCATAATCTTCGCCCGCACGTCGAGGGCCGCCTGCACCGACTGCTCGGGCACCATGTGAATCTGGGCCCACTGCCGGTCGTACTGGCCACACTCTACCAGGGCCAGGTCGAAGGGGCCGTACTGCTGACCAATGGCCTGGAAATGGGCCCCGTAGCCCCCGTCGCCGCTGTAAAACACCCGCTGACTGCCCGCTTTCAGCACCCACGCCGACCAGAAGGTGCTGTTGCGGTTGGTGAGGCCCCGCCCCGAAAAATGCTGGGTAGGCGCGCTGATAATGGTGAGGCCCGGCAGGCGCACCGAGTCGCCCCAGGTCATTTCGGTGAACTGGCTGGCCGGCACGCCCCAGCGGCGCAGGTGGGTGCCCACGCCCAGCGGCACGTAAAAGTGGCCGACCTTGCCCTTTATCTTTTGAATGGTTTTATAATCGAGGTGGTCGTAGTGGTCGTGCGAAATCAGCACCGCGTCGATGGCGGGCAGCTGCTCGGCGGCAATGGCCAGGCTAGGGTTATAGCGCTTGGGCGTAACCCACGCCAGCGGCCCCATCTTGACGCTCAGCATGGGGTCGAGCAGCACGTTTTTACCCCCGATTTCGACCAGCGAGGCCGAGTGGCCAAACCACGTAACGCGCACCATACCAGGCTTTTTGTGGGTAATGCTGAGCGAATCGAGCGGCTGCGTGGGCAGCGGGGCGGCGGGGTTCTGGTTGGGGGTTTTTTCAAACAAAGCCCGCCACACGGCCGACCACATGCTGCCGCTGGTGGCCACTTCCGTAGGCTGCGGGTTGAAAAACTTGCCGTCGCGGAAGTGCCCCGACTGCTCATAAGCTTGCTGCTGCGCGGCCGTGGGGGTGCCGCCCAGCTCCGGGCTCAGCTGGGCAAACGCGGTGCCGCCTATCACCAATAATAGTAGCGCCAAGCCCAGCACCTGACCCAGTAGTTTGAAAAAAGTACGCATCACAGGCAATTAGGGGAGAAAGAAAGAGCTTACGCAAACGCACCGTTGTTGCTCACTAGCAGGCGCAGCAGGGACTAAAACACAAATTTTTTAAGGTTGCTGGATTCGCGCTGGTCCAAAGACGCGGCCAGCCGACCGGCGATGGTGCGCGTCGCCCGGGAATGGCGCGACGCGGGTATTGAAGGGACGGGTAATTTCTCATTTGCCGTGGTTTCCTCAACGGCTGCCAATTGCTTTTGGTGGGCTGGCCTACCTTTGAAGCCTGCCCATGTTTGCTTCACCTCCCACCACGCTGCTCATCCAAACCGCCTTTATCGGCGATGTAATCCTGGCCACGGCGCTGGTGGAATACCTGGCTCAGCACGAGCCCACGGCGCCGCTCGACGTGCTGGTGCGGCGCGGCAACGAGGGCCTGCTGGCCGGCAATCCGCACATCAGGCAGGTGCTCATTTGGGATAAAAAGGACCAGAAATATCCGAATTTGCTGCGCCTGCTGGGGCAGATTCGGCGGGCGCAGTACGGCCGGGTGGTTACGTTGCAGCGATTTGCCAGCACCGGGTTTCTCACCGCCTTTTCGGGCGCGGCCGAGCGGGTGGGCTTCGCGCAGAATCCGTTCAGCCGTTTTTTTACGCGGCGCGTTCCGCATAGCATTGGCGACGGCACCCACGAGGTAGCGCGCAACCTCAAGCTGCTTAGCAACTTACCAGCTATGCTAAAACCCCGCCTCTACCCTACGGCGGCCGATGAGGCCACCGCCGCACCCTACGCCGCCGTGGGCGAGTACCTCTGCCTGGCACCCACCTCGGTGTGGTTTACCAAGCAGTACCCGGAGGAGAAATGGCTGGAATTGTTGGCCGCGCTGCCGCCCGGCCTGCCCGTGTACCTGCTTGGCGGCCCGCCCGACACGGCTGCCTGCGAGCGGCTGGCGCAGGCGGCGGCCCGGCCCGGCCTGGTCAATCTGTCGGGGAAATTATCCCTGCCCGCCTCGGCGGCGCTTATGCGCGGGGCCGTGCTGAACTACGTCAACGACTCGGCCCCACTGCATTTGTGCTCGGCGGTGGATGCGCCGGTGTGCGCCATATTCTGCTCTACGGTGCCTGCGTTTGGTTTTGGGCCGCTGAGCACGTTCTCGCGGGTGGTCGAGCAGGCCGGCCCGCTGGCGTGCCGGCCGTGCGGGCTGCACGGGCACACCCGCTGCCCGCTGGGACACTTCCGCTGCGCGCTGGAAATGGAGACGCCGCAGCTGCTGGCGGCGCTGGCTGAGGCGCGGGCGTGGCGCAAAGCGAGGTAGCGTAAGCTTCAGCTTGCGAGCGAGCGCAGCGAGCAGGCGGCACCGGACGACTCCAGGCGCGAGATGCTCGCTGCACTCGCTCGCAAGCTGAAGCTTACGTCACGTTGAGCTGCTCCCACACCACGCGCAGGCTAAGGCTACCCATCACGGCCACTACCACCCAGCCGGCTACCAGCATCCAGCGGGGGTGGCGGTAGGTGCCCATGAGGCGGCGGCTGGTGGCGGCCACCAGCACGATGCCGAGGGCAATGGGCAGTATCAGGCCATTGATGGCCCCGGCGAATACGAGCAGCTGCGTGGGCTTGCCGATGAGCACGAAGATGCTGGTTGACAAGACGATAAACACCGAGATGCAGGCCCGCTCGTAGCGCGCGAACACCGGGTGAAACGTCTTAAAAAACGACACCGACGTGTAGGCCGCGCCCACCACCGAGGAGATGGCGGCGCTCCACAAAATGACCCCGAACACCCGAAAGCCCACCTCACCCGCCGCCGACCGGAACACGCCCGCCGCCGGATTGTCGGCCGCCAGGGTGACCCCGTGGCTCAACACGCCCACAATGGCCAGGAACAGCACGAACCGCATGAAGGTGGAAATAACGATGCCGCTCACGGCGCTGCGCGTTACTACATCTTGGTTATCAAGGCCTTTGATACCCGCATCGAGCAGGCGGTGCGCGCCCGAAAACGTGATGTAGCCGCCCACCGTGCCGCCCACGATGGTGACGATGGCCGCTGCGCTCAGCTTGGCGGGCAGCAGCGTGTGGTGCAGCGCTTGCAGCAGCGGCGGGTGCGCGCTGAAGGCAATGCCCAGCGTCAGCAAAATCTTGACTGTGCCCAGAATCTTGGTGAAGCCGTCGAGCATCTTGCCCACTTCGCGCACCCAAAACAACACCAGCGCCACCCCGCAGCTGATGATGGCGCCCTGCTCATAAGAGAGCCCGGTGAGCACGTTAAGCCCCAGCCCGCAGCCGGCAATGTTGCCGATATTAAAGGCAAAGCCCCCTAGAATTACCATCGCCGCCAGGAAGTAGCCCAGCCCCGGCAGCAGCTTATTGGCCAAATCCTGGGCCCGCAACTCGCTCACCGTGAGAATACGCCAGGTGTTGAGCTGCGCGCCCACATCGAGCACCACCGACACGAGGATGACAAACCCAAAGCTGGTAAGCAGTTGCTGGGTAAATACGGTGGTCTGGGTTAAAAACCCCGGCCCGATGGATGAATTGGCCATCAAGAAAGCAGCGCCTAAGCTGGCCCCGCCAAAAGCGCGAAACTTCGGTTTCATCGGCCGCTGGGCGAAGGCGTGGCCGGCGATGGGCCGGGAACCTGCACCACCACGCCGGCCCCGGCCAGGGCCGTGCGCAGCTGCCGGGCAAACTCCAAGGCGTGCGCGCCGTCGCCGTGCAGGCACACCGTATCGGCCCGGATGGCCACCTCGGGGCCCTGCTGGGTGCGCACCCAGCCGCCCTGCACCATGCGCAGCACCTGAGCAATGGCTACGTCAGCGCTCGTGATGAGGGCGTCGGGCTGGCGGCGCGGCGTGAGCGTGCCGTTGCTTTGGTAGGTGCGGTCGGCAAAGACTTCGTGGGCCGTTTTAAGGCCGATTTTCTCGCCCGCTTTGGTCAGCTCGGAGCCCGCCAGGCCGTAGAGCATCAGCTCGGGCTGCACTTTATACACGGCCTCGGCGATGGCTGCGGCCAGGGCGGCGTTGGTGGCGGCCATATTGTAGAGCGCGCCGTGGGGCTTGAGATGGTGCAGCTGGCCGCCCTCGGCGCGCACCACGGCGGTAAGCGCCCCGAGCTGGTACACCGTCATATCAAACGCTTCTTCGGCCGAGATGTCCAGGTTGCGCCGGCCGAAGCCCACCAAATCGGGCAGGCCGGGGTGCGCCCCAATAGCTACGCCGGCCGCCAGCGCCCGGCGCACGGTTTGGCGCATCACGCCGGGGTCGCCGGCGTGGAAGCCGCAGGCCACGTTGGCCGACGTGATGAGCGGCATCAGCTCGGCGTCCTGGCCCAGGGTCCAAGCACCGAAGCTTTCGCCCATGTCGCAATTCAAATCAATAGTAGTAGAAGAAGTCATGAAGGCAGCGTTTTCAAGTGGACAGCCTGCGCCAGCGCGCGCAAATACTGCTCTTGCGCAAGATACAGCGCCTGCGCCGCGGCCAACTCCACTTGCTGAAAGCGCAGCCGCGTGCCCGGCAGCGCCTGCGCCAGCCGGCCCAGGTCGGCGGTGATAACCTGGGCCAACCGGGGGTAGCCGCCGGTGGTCTGCCGGTCGGCCAGTAGCACAATGGGCTGGCCCCCAGCCGGCACCTGCACCGTACCAAACGTGACGGCACTCGACAGCAGTTCCCTGTTTGTGAGGCGCACCAGCATCGGCCCGCTAAGCCGGCAGCCCATGCGGTCGGCCTCGGTGGTGACGGTGAAATCCTCCTTCCAGAAAGCCCACTGACTAGCCGGCGCAAATTGCTCATACTCAGGCCCTGGCAGCGCCCGCAGTACCAGCGGCTCACCGGGGCGGCCTACCCGCGCAGTTGCCACGCGCCACTTAGCAGCAGCCCAAGCAGTTGATTTATTGAACTTTACAGAATCAGCTAGCTGCCGCGTGGCAGCTGGCCACTCCCCCACCGGCAGCACGTCACCCGCCTGCAAAGCCCGGCCGGCCACTCCGCCCGGCGCAGCACGCAGGTAGGTGGCGCGGCTGCCCAGCACCAGCGGCACGGCCACGCCGCCCGCCACGGCCAGCCAAGCCCGGCCGCTTGTTTGGGCCGCGCCGAAGGCCAGCACCGTGCCCGCCCGCACCGCCACCGGCCGCCCCAGCGGCACGGGCTGGCCCCCGATAGTGGCCGCCAGGTCGGCCCCGGTGAGGGCCAGCAGCGCGTCGGCTTCAAAGCGCAGCACGGGGCCGCGCAGGGTGCATTCGAGGCCGGCGGCGGTTTCGGGGTTGCCCACCAGCAGGTTGGCGGTACGCAGGGCCGCGGCATCGAGCGCGCCGCTCACTACGAGGCCGGTTTTTTGGTAGCCGGGGCGGCCCAGGTCCTGCACGGTGGTGAGCAGGCCAGGCTTTTGCACACTGATGCTCATGGGCTTACTCGCTGAAATTCGGCCGCTGAAATGGGCACAAAGCGTAGCCGGTCGCCCGCCTGCAACAGGCTGGGCTGGGCGCGGCTGGCATCGAACAGCCGCAATGGCGTGCGCCCGATAAGCTGCCAGCCGCCCGGCGTGGGCAGCGAGTACACGCCCGTTTGCACGCCCGCAATGCCCACTGCGCCAGCCGGCACCAGCGGCCGGGGTTGGGCGCGCCGCGGGGTAGCCAGCCGCGCATCAAGCCCGCCGAGGTACGGAAAGCCGGGCGCAAAGCCCACCATGTGCACCAGGTACTCGGGGGTCGCATGCAACGTAATCACTTCTTCCACTGAAAGTTGCGCGTGGCGGGCTACTAAGTCAAGGTCGGGCCCGAACTCGCCGCCGTAGCACACCGGAATTTCTACCAGCGGGCCGGGCGCGTAGTTGGCCGCCGCGGCCTGGGCGGCTGGCAGCAGGCTTTGCAAGTAACTGGCTACCTGGTCGTAGGGCAGCGTTTCGCCGCGGCGCAGGGCCCACGGGTCGTAGTAAACGGTGAGGGTAGTGAAGGCCGGCACGTACTCGCGCAGTCCGGCCAAGGGCTGCTGGTCAAGCAGCTGGGCGAAGGCCCGGATGAGCCGGTGCGTGGCCGGGTCAATCGCCTGGCCCAGCTCCAGCACCACGGCCGCATCGCCCAGCGGATAGAGGCGCGGGACCGGGAAACTATCAGCCATGTGCGTAACTGGTTATTTTTGGGAAATTTGCCACTTGCCTGTTCCGCTTGCGATGCCTTTGAATTACCGTAAATATGGGGCGCTCGGCGGCCTGCTGCTGGCCGCCGCCTGCCAGCGCGCCTCCTACCCCGCTGCTGCTACTGCCCCAGTAGCTACCCTCACCGCGCCGCCCGTAGTGCCCGGCGTGAGCCGCGAGCTGGCCGAGTTTCGCAAGCAAACCATCAGCCGCGTGGCCTACGCCCTAAGCCTGCGTATACCAGATAGTAAGGCCGACCCGGTGCGCGCCGAGGAAACCATCCGCTTCCGGCTGCGCGCTAACCGCGCCCCGGTGCAGCTCGATTTTAAGGGCCAGGCTAGCCAGCTGCGCAGCCTCACTATCAATGGCCAGCCGGCCGCGCTCGACTACCAGCAGGAACATCTAGTGCTGCCCGGCAGCGCGTTGCGCATTGGTGATAACGAGGTGAAAATCAGTCTCGATGCCGGAAATTTATCGCTCAACCGCAACGCCGACTACCTCTACACGCTGCTCGTGCCCGACCGGGCGCGCACGGTGGTGCCGGTGTTCGACCAGCCCAATTTGAAGGCGACTCTCGCGCTGGCCCTCACCGTGCCGCGGCAGTGGCAGGCGGTAGCCAACGGCTTACTTCGCGATTCGGCGCAAACCGCCGATGGCGTGAAGCGGGGGGTAAAAACGTATCTTTTTGCGCCCTCCGATTCTATTAGTACCTACCTGTTTTCGTTCGCGGCAGGCAAATTCACGAAAGTGACGCAGCAGGTGCAGGGCCGCCCCATGAACTTCCTGCACCGCGAAACCGACTCGGCTAAAATCCGGCTTAGCGTGCCGGTTATTTTTCGGCTGCACGGCGAGGCCCTGGGCTTTCTGGAAAAGTACACGGGCATCCCCTACCCGTTTCAGAAGTTCGATTTCACGGCCATCCCTGACTTTCAGTACGGCGGCATGGAGCACGTGGGCAATGTTGATTATAAGGCCGCCAGCCTGTTTCTGGATGAGGGCGCGACCAAGGACCAGTTGCTGGCCCGCCAAAACCTTATCGGCCACGAAACGGCCCACATGTGGTTTGGCGACCTCGTGACCATGCAGTGGTTCAACGACGTGTGGATGAAGGAGGTCTTCGCCAATTTCATGGCCGATAAGATAAACCCCGAGGCCGCCGCCGGCTCGGCGCAGCTGCTCAAGTTCGTCACCGACCACTACCCCGCTGCCTACGCCGTGGACCGCACCGCCGGGGCCAACCCCATCCGGCAGCCGCTCGAGAACTTGCAGAACGCGGGCTCGCTCTACGGCAACATCATCTACCACAAAGCGCCCATCATGATGCGGCAGCTGGAGCTGCTGATGGGCGAAAAGCCGTTTCAGGAAGGCATCCGGGAGTACCTCGCCAAGTACGCCCACGGCAACGCCACCTGGCCCGACCTCATCGCCATCCTGGACGCCCATACCCCCGCCGACCTCGCCGCCTGGAACCAGGTGTGGGTCAACCAACCCGGCCGCCCGATATTCGACTACGAGGTGCAAACACCCGCCGGCCAACCCACGCAACTCGTTATCCATCAGCACGCGGAGGATAACTCCGACCGCCTCTGGCCCCAGCAGTTTGAGGTGCTGGCCATGTACCCCAGCGGTCCCGTCATGCTGCCCGTGAATATGAGCCAGCGCGAAGTGCGCGTGGCGCTGCCCGCCGGCCAGGGCGCGCCCAGCTACGTGCTGCTCAATTCGCAGGGCCTTGGCTACGGCGTGTTTCCGGTGGCCCCGCGGGTGGCCGACCAACTGGCTACCCTCGCTGACCCAGTGGCCCGCGCCAGCACCTACATCGCGCTCTATGAAAACATGCTGAGCGGCCGGGGCCTCGCGCCGCGCCCACTCCTCGACCGGTACCTCGCCCAAACCGCCCACGAAAACAACGACCTTAATATCAAGCTACTAACTAGCCAAATGAGCGCCATTTTCTGGCAATTCCTCAAACCCGCCGAGCGCGATGCGCTGGCCCCCGACCTGGAAAAAGCCCTCTGGCAAGCCATGCAAGCGCAGGAAAAACCCGGCGAGCAAAAGCTGTATTTCAAAGCCTACCAAAGCATTGCCTTGACGCTGGCGGCTCAGAAGCGCCTCTACAGTATTTGGCGCGGGCAGAAAGCGCCCGGCCTGGTCAAGCTGACCGAGGACGACTACACCGCCCTGGCCCTGGCGCTGGCCGTGCGCGACTATCCCACTTCCCAACCCATTCTGCCCCGGCAGCTGGCGCGCATCACTAACATGGACCGCCGGCAGCGTCTCCAATTTATGATGCCGGCTTTATCGCCCGAAGTAGCAACTCGCGACTCGTTTTTTGCCTCGCTCAAAGACGGGAAAAACCGCGAGAAGGAAGCCTGGGTGCAGGCCGCGCTCGGCTACCTGCACCACCCGCTACGCCAGGCTACCTCCGAAAAGTATTTGCCCGAAAGCCTGAACCTGCTGGAAGAAATTCAGCAGACGGGCGACATCTTTTTCCCGGCCGGCTGGCTGCAAGGCACGCTGGGCAGCTACCAATCGCCCACGGCGGCGCGCACGGTGCGCGACTTTTTGGCGGCGCACCCTGGTTATAATCCGCCGCTGCGGGCCAAGCTGCTGCAAGCCGCCGACGACCTGTTTCGGGCCGAGAAACTGGCGCAGTAACCCTTACTTCTATCCTCAGCCAGTTGTCATTGCGAGCGCAGCGCGGCAATCGCATCCAAACGAAACCCGGACGACTCGTTCGGGGGCGATTGCCGCGCTGCGCTCGCAATGACAACTGGCGTAAGACTCCACTGAGAAAAGCCGCCGCGCAGGTGCGAACTTTGTTGCTTTCGCCGGTTATAGCATCCATGTCTGATTACCACCAATTCGAATATCCCAACGGCATCCGGCTTCTGCACAAAGAAGTGCCGCACACCAAGATTGCGCACTGCGGCTTTTTGCTCGATATCGGCTCGCGCGACGAGCAGGCCCACCAGCAGGGCCTGGCCCACTTTTGGGAGCACATGGCCTTTAAGGGCACGCACAAACGCAAGTCGTTTCACATTCTCAACCGCCTCGAAACCGTGGGCGGCGAGTTGAACGCCTACACTACCAAGGAGAAAATCTGCTTCTACGCCACGCTGCTCAGCACCCACTTCGAGCGGGCCTTTGAGCTGCTTACTGACCTGACCTTCAACTCGTTATTTCCCGAAAAGGAAGTCGAAAAGGAGCGCGGCGTGATTCTGGAAGAGATGAGCATGTACCAAGATGCGCCCGAAGATGCTATCATCGACGACTTCGACGCCGTGATATACGGCGAGCACCCGCTGGGCATCAACATCCTGGGCACCCGCGAGAGCGTGAGCGGCTTCCAAACGGCTGATTTTCACACTTTTTACGATGAGAACGTTCGCACCGACCGGCTGATTTTCAGCTCGGTGAGCAACCTGCCGTTCAAGGAAGTGAAGCGGCTGGCCGACCGGTTTCTGGCACCCATCCCGGCCCGGCTGGGGCCGCGCGAGCGCCTACCGTTTAGCGGCTACGTGCGCCGCGACCGCACCGAATCGCGGCCCATCTCGCAGGCGCACTGCCTGGTGGGTGGCCCCGCCTACCCGCTCACCGACGAGCGCCGGGTGCCGTTTTTTATGCTCAATAACATCCTGGGTGGCCCCGGCATGAACTCGCGCCTCAACCTGGCCGTGCGCGAGAAATACGGCCTCGTGTACACTATCGACAGCTCGTACTCGCCCTACACCGACACCGGTTTGTTCGGCATTTACTTCGGCACCGAGGCCAAGCAGCTCAACCGCACGCTGGGCCTGGTGCAAAAGGAGTTGAAATTGCTACGCGACAAAGAACTGACCACCAGCCAGCTGCACGTAGCCAAAAACCAGCTCATGGGTCAGCTCGCCATGAGCGAGGAAAGCAACTCGGGTCTGATGCAGCTACTCGGCAAAAGCACCCTCGACCTGGGCCGCGTGGAGCCGCTGAGCGAGATTTTTAGCAAAATCGAGCGCGTAACGGCCAGCGAATTGCGCGAGCTGGCCAACGAAGTACTGGCCGAGGACAACCTCAGCATTTTGCAGTACGTGCCCGAGAAATAGCAATGGCGGCAACCCCGGTTTTTGGCCACGTGGGCTCGGCCCAGCCGGGCGATTTATTCGCCTCGCGGGCCGAACTGGCGCAGCGTGGGCAGCACCGGCCGCTGCAAGCCGGCATCTGCGCCACCCAGGAGCAGGGAGCCGAAAGCATCGTGTTGTCCGATAAGTACGAGGACGATGAGGTGCACGACGACTTTATCCTCTACACCGGCCACGGCGGGCGCAGTGAGGAAAGCGGCCAGCAGGTAGCCGACCAAACGTTGACTAAAGCCAATAAAGGCCTCGTGCGCAGCCAGGTGACGGGCTTGCCAGTGCGCGTCTTCCGCAAAGTCACGGCCCCAGCCGGCGGTCAGGCGTTTCGCTACGAAGGCTTGTTTCGGGTGGTGAGCCGCGACTGCCGGCCGGGCCGCTCGGGCTTTTTAGTGTTCCTGTTTCGGCTGGAGCCCGTGCTGACCACGGTGGCGGCAACGGCCCCACCCCGGCCGTATGCGCAGCCCGAGCTATTCGACCGCCCCACCGACGCGGCCGAGCCCGCGCCGCGCTACGAAGCCACCGTGTCGCGGCTGGTGCGCGATACGAGCATCACGCGCCAGGTGAAGGCGCTGCACGGCTACCGCTGCCAGGTGTGCGGCGAGCGGCTGGCTACCCCGGCCGGCTTTTACGCCGAGGCGGCGCACATTCGGCCGCTGGGCGCGCCGCACCACGGGCCCGATGTTACTGGCAACGTGCTGTGCCTCTGCCCCAACCACCACGTGCTTTTCGACTTGGGCAGCTTCGGCGTGGCCGCCGACTACGCACTGCTTGGCTTGCCGGGCCAGCTACGCATCCTGGGCCCGCACCTGCCCGACCTTGAGCAGCTGGCTTATCACCGGCAGCACATTTACCGGCCGCTCGTCGAGGGCCAGTCCTGAGTTTTCCGAATGCCCTTACCCACTTTCGGCCACGTCGGCTCGGCCCGGCCGGGCGATTTATTTGCCTCGCGCCTCGACTTATCCTTGCGCGGCCAGCACCGGCCGCCGCGCGCGGGCGTGTGCGCCACCGTGGCCCACGGGGCCGAAAGCATCATTCTGGCCGACCAGTACGAGGACGATGAAGTGCACGAAGACTACTTCTGGTACGCGGGCCACGGCGGGCGCGACGGCCAAACCGGCCGCCAGGTAACAGACCAGGATTTCAACCACCGCAACCGGGCGCTGGCTCGCAGCCAGGAAACGGGCCGGCCCGTGCGCGTGTATCGGCGCGTTGACAGCGCGCCCGCGGCGTGGCAGTTTCGCTACGAAGGCCTGTGGCGCGTGGTGGCGCAGCAGTACGTAACCGGCAAATCGGGCTACCGCGTGTACCGCTTCCGCTTGGAGATTTTTAAAGAGAATGAGGAGGTTGGAATGAAGAATTATTCGGTCGAATAATTCTTCATTCCAACCTCCTCATTCCAAATTAACAGCATGATTGACAACACGATACAAGCATACGCCGACCAGCACTCAGGTTCCGAGCCGCCTTTGCTGCACCAGCTCTGGCGCGAAACCCACTTGCAGCTACTGATGCCGCGCATGGCCACCGGCCACTGGCAGGGCCGGCTGCTGAGCATGCTTTCGCACCTCATAAAGCCGCATAAGGTGCTGGAAATCGGCACCTTCACAGGCTACGCTACGCTGTGCTTAGCCGAGGGGCTGGCGGAAGGTGGGCACCTGCATACCATCGAAATCAACCCCGAGCGCGAAAGCCGCATTCGGCGCTACGTGGCGGCGGCAGGCCTCACGGCGCAGGTGAGCCTGCACATTGGCGATGCGCACGATGTTTTGGCCGGCTTGGTCGGCGAAGTGTGGGATTTGGTCTTTATTGACGCCGACAAGCTCCATAATGGTCGGTATTTTGAGCTTGTAATCAAGCAGGTGCGGCCGGGTGGCTTGCTTATTGTGGACAATGTGCTGTGGGGCGGCAAGGCGCTGGCCACTTACCCGCTCAAAGCCAACGACCACGACACCCGCGCGGTGCGGGCCTTTAACGAGCAGCTGCGCCACGACCCGCGCGTGGTGCCGCTGCTGCTGCCGGTGCGCGATGGCCTGCTGCTGCTGCGCAAACTATAAGTATCTATCAATCTGTTGTTTATGCGTTCACTACTCCTCATTGGCCTGGGCTGGCTCCTCACTTTTAACGCGCTGGCCCAGAGCGCAGTGCGCGGCAAGGTGCTCGATGGCAAAGACCAGAGCCCCCTTATCGGGGCCAATGCGGTGCTCATTCACCTGCCCGATTCGGTGCGCACCGGCACGGCCGTGGGGCCCGATGGGGGCTTCGAGATTTCGGGCGTGGCCCCCGGCCGCTACGTGTTCGTGGCCTCCTACATCGGCTACCAGGACCAGCGCCAGCCCGTGACCGTGCCCGCCGGCGGCACGCCCGTAACGCTTGGCACCGTGGCGCTCCAAACGGGCGGCATCGCCCTCAAAACGGTGGTAGTCACCGGCGAGCAAGTGCAGGTGGTGCAGCGCGGTGATACCACCAGCCTCAACGCGAAAGCCTTCAAAACCAACCCCGACGCCACGGCCGGCGACCTCATCACCAAGATGCCGGGCATCTCGGTCGATGCTTCAGGTAAGACCCAGGCGCAGGGCGAAGCCGTGCAGCAAGTGCTCGTGGATGGCAAGCCGTTTTTCGGCACCGACCCCGACGCGGTGCTCAAAAACCTGCCCGCCGATGCTATCGACCGGGTGGAAATATTTGACCAGCAGAGCGAGCAAAGCCGTTTTTCGGGCTTTAATGATGGCAACACACAGAAGACGCTGAACATCATCACCAAGCCAGCCTTTCGCAACGGGCAATTTGGCCGGGCGGTGGTGGGCGCGGGCCCCGACCGCTACCGGGCCAGCCTGAACCTCAACGACTTCCACGGCGACCGCCGCACTACGGTGCTGGCCCAAAGCAACAGCGTGAACGAGCAAAACTTCGGCACCGACGACCTGCTGGGCGTTATCGGCAACTCGGCCCCCGGTGGCGGCGGCGGGGGCGGGCGCGGCGGCCGGGGTGGTGGCGGGGGCGGCGGCTCGGGTGCCAACGCCGGCGACTTTTTGGTGAGCCAGAACGGCGGCATCAGCAAGACCACGGCGGCGGGCCTCAACTATTCCAACATCTGGAATAAGAAGACCGAGCTAACGGGCAGCTACTTTTTCAACCATTCTAATAACACGCTTAATAGCAGCACCTTACGCCAGTACGTATTGCCAGGCCAGACGAATACGACTTACAACGAAAACTCGCTTTCGGGCAGCACCAACACCAACCACCGCGCCAATTTCCGGCTCGACCAGAAAATCGACTCTATGACGTCGGTGCTGTTTCGGCCCCGCATTTCGTGGCAGCAAAACAATGCCAGCCAGACGCTAACCGGCCTCACGGCCCGCGAGGGCGTGCAGCAGAGCCAGATTAATACGCTGTATAACTCTAACAACGAGGCCGTTAACCCAGGTGGTGACCTGCTGCTGCGCCGCAAGGTGGGGCGCAAGGTGGGCCGCACGCTCTCGCTGAGCCTCAATGGCTCTTACAATTACCGCAACGGCACGTCGGTGCTGAACACCACCAACGTGGGCGGCACCAACACCAACCTCAACCAGCAATCGGTGCTGACCCAGAAGAGCGGCACCATTGCCGGCAACCTGGCCTACACCGAGCCCGTGGGTGAGCACGCCCAGCTGCAAGCCAACTACGCGCTGAGCTACGCGCCCAACAACTCCAACAAGCTCACCAACAACTTCAACGCCGGCGACCAGGGCTACACGCGGCTCGATTCGGCGCTGAGCAACGTGTTCAATAACTACTACCTCACGCAGGGCGGCGGGCTGAGCTACCGCTACAACACGCGCACCATTCAGGCCTCGGTGGGGGCCAGCGCGCAAGTGGCGCGGTTGCAGGGCGACCAGACGTTTCCGCGCCCCGGCCCAGTCGATTACACCTTCTGGAACGTGCTGCCCCAGGTGAACCTGACGTGGCGGCCCGACCGCTCGCACAACGTGCGGCTGTTTTACCGCACCAGCACCAACGCGCCCAGCCTCAATCAGTTGCAGGCCGTGGTGAACAACGCCAACCCGTTGCAGCTGATAATCGGCAACCCGAATTTGAAGCAGGAATACGCCCACAGCCTGGTGGCCCGCTACACGGCCGCCCGCGCCGACAAAAACAGCAACTTCTTCGCCCTGCTCTCGGGCAGCTACACCCAAAACCCCATCTCCAACCGCACGCTAGTGGCTGTGCGCGACACCACGGTGCGGCCCATTCTTAGCGACCAGAGCATCACGGTGCGGCTGCCGGCCGGGGCCCAGCTCACGCAATCGACCAACTTGCAGGAGCAGTACACCGTGCGGGCCCTGGCCAATTACGGCCAGCCGCTCAAGGCCATCAAGTCGAATTTCAACGTGAGCCTGGGCGGTAGCTTCAGCCAAAACCCGGGCATTGTGAACAATGCGCTCAACTACGCCCGCACCCCGGCCATTACGGGCGGCCTGGTGCTGAGCAGCAACGTGAGCCCCAACCTGGACTTCACGCTCTCCTCCAACTCCACCCAGAGCTACGTGCGCAACACGCTTAGCAAGCAGCTCAACAACAGCTACTTCAGCCAGCTCACCCGCCTGAAATTCAGCTGGATAGTGGGGCCGGGTATCTCGTTTCAAACCGACGTGGCCCACCAGCTCTACCGCGGCCTCAGCGCCGCCTACAACCAGAACTACGTGCTCTGGAACGCCTCCATTGGCAAGAAGATTTTCCCTGGCCAGCGCGGCGAAATCAAGCTCTACGCCTTTGACATTCTCAAGCAGAACCGGGCCATTCAGCGCAACGTAAACGTGGCGTATTACGAAGACGTGCAAACCACCGTGCTGCAACAGTACCTAATGCTGATGTTTACCTACAACATCCGCTCGGCCAACATGACGGCCGTGCCCACCGCCCCCGAGGGGCCAGGCGGGCGGCGCGGGCGCGGTGGGTTCGATGGCCCGCCCGGCGGCGGTGGGCAGGGTGGCCCGCCCCCCGGCGGAGGCTTTGGCGGCCCTCCCGGCGGGTAGCGCCGGGGCAGCAACCCATCGTTTGCCTTTTCTGCTTAACTTGCCAACAGTAGCGGAGGCGAACTACTGACTGACACGCTGTTATGAAAAAACTTTTTCCCGCTATCCTGTTGGGGCTGGCCAGCCGCCCGGCGCTGGCCATGCCCCCGCCCACCGTACCAGCCACCCTCAATGTGGCCGGCCTGTACCTGACCCTCGACGCCGATGCCCGCCAGCTGGTGCAAGCCAAGGTGAACAGCCTATGCCGCCACACCGCCTCCCTGGAAGCCCGGGTGGCGCTGGCCGAGGCCGCGTTTCCACTCATCGACCAGGTACTGGCCGAAGAAGGCGTACCGGCCGATTTCCGGTACCTGGTGCTCCAGGAAAGCGCCTTGCAGGGCAGCGCCGAAAGCAACCACGGGGCCGTGGGCTACTGGCAGCTCAAGCGCGAAACGGCTCTCAGCCTGGGCCTTACGGTAAACAGCAGCATTGATGAGCGCCGCCACCTCACGGCCAGCACTCGCGCCGCCGCCCGCTACCTCACTCGTAACAACGCCACGCTGCACAACTGGGCCAACGCCCTGCTCAGCTACCAAACCGGCCTTGGTGGCGTGCGGCCCTACGTGCAGCCCCGCGACGCCGACGCCACCCAAATGGCTTTTACCGGCCGCACCAACCAGTACCTACTCGACTTCGTGGCTCAGAAGCTGGTTTTTGAGCCCGCCTGCGCCCAGGGCACCGTGCCCTTTGTGCCATGGCGCGAGGTACCCGCCGCTCCCGGCCAAAGCCTGGCCCAGCAAGCCGCCTCCTACGCCGCCGACCCGGCCGCCGTGGCCCAGCTCAACCTCTGGCTGCTAGCCAGGAATGTGCCCCAGGATGGCCGTTCGTACACCATTCTGGTACCGCTAGCGGGCGCGCCGCCCCTGGCGACCACGCCAGCCCTGGCTATTCCGGCCGTTGCGCTGCCCGCGCCCGAGTACCTGCGCATCAACGGCATACGCGCCCTGCTGGCCCGCCCCGGCGAAACCCCCGCCGCGCTGGCCGAGCGCGGCGGCGCAAGCCTGGGTTTCTTCTTAAAAGTAAACGAACTAGCTGACGACGAAACGCTTACTCCCAACGAGCCCTATTTTTTTCAGCGCAAGAAAGAAGCGGCCGACGAAGACTACCACGTAGTAGCCCGCGGCCAAACGCTGGCCGCCGTGGCCCAGCACTACGGCGTGCTGCGCCGCGCCTTGCGCCTCTACAATCACCTGCCCGATGATGAGGCTGTGCAGCCCGGCCTGGTGCTGTGGCTCAGCCACGTGCGCCCCCGCAACGTGGCCGCCGAATACCAAGCCCTGCCCGGTAGCCGCCCAGTAGCCGTGCGCCCCCCACTCGTGCTGGCCCCGAATCCCCCCGCCCCAGTTGCCCCCGCCCCGCCCGCCCCCGACGACAGCGAGGAGTTAGCCTCCATCAACGACCTGCCAACGGAGGTGCCGGGCCCGCCGGTGCAGTCGTTGCCCACCCCACGCCCCGCAGTGGCAGCGGAGGCCGTGCCAGCCCCGGCGCGGCCGGTAGTGCTAGTCCCACTACCCGTGCCCACCCGCCCAGCACGGCCCGTGGCAGTGGCGCCCACGCTTCCTACCCCCGACTTCAGCC
Source organism: Hymenobacter arcticus (assembly GCF_054779975.1). Lineage (NCBI taxonomy): Bacteria > Pseudomonadati > Bacteroidota > Cytophagia > Cytophagales > Hymenobacteraceae > Hymenobacter > Hymenobacter arcticus. The sequence goes on along the minus strand of NZ_BAAGXF010000003.1, from coordinate 106,857 downwards.
ATCCGTACCTGGTGGCCCCCGGCGAAACGCTCTATGCTCTGGCCCGCCGCGTGGGCGTGCGCCCCACCGAGCTAGCGGCCTGGAACAATATCTCGCCCATTGCCCCGCTGCGGGCGGGTCAGGCGCTGCACCTTCGCCCGCCCGCCGCCGCGCCCGACTTGATGGCCAGTGCCAACGCCAACGGCGTGTATACAGTGGCCACCGGCGACACTTTTTACAGCATCTCGCGGCGTTACAACTGCACCGTGGCGGCGCTCCTGGCTCACAACGAGCGGCCCGCGCCCGTGCTGCGCGTGGGCGAAACCCTGCGCGTGCCCCGGCAATAGCCAGCGGACTGGTGCCGTGTCATCGAGAACATAGCAAATAAAAAAAGCCCCGGCTGCTGACTAGTCGGCAGCCGGGGCTTTTTTTATTTCAGTATCTAAAGCGCTATTTTACAGGTTGTTAAGCGCCACGGCGCGGTAGGCAGCGGCGCGGCCCACGGCGGCCTTCAGGTCGTCTTGCAGGGCCCGACTGCTGAGGGTGCGCGGGTGCAGGTCGAGCAGGGTACCGTCTTCGGCGATGAGCACGGCGGTGGGCAGGCGCTCAATGCTATAGGCTTGGCGCAATGCTTCTTGCCGGCCGGCCGGCACGCTTACCTGCACGCCGGTGAGGGCGGGGCTGGCGCAGGCCACCGTTTGCTGCCAGTGGGTGAGCGACTCATCCATGGCCACCATGAGTATCACAATAGGCTGGCCCGCCAAGGCAGTCGTCACTTCTTTTAAATACGGAACTTCCCGCTGGCCCGCCGGAAACCGGCTGTCCCAGAACATGAGGTAAACCAACTTGCCCCGGTAATCAGCCAGCGACAGCTTGCGGCCATCCACGGTGCGCATCGTAACGGGGGGAGCCACGCTGCCAATGGCAAACGACTGGTGGTCAGCCAAATCAGTGCGCAACTGCGCCACCCAGCCCGCCGGGGCCCGGCCCGAGGCTTCGTAGCTGGTCAGCATGGCCTGGGCGTGGGCCACATGGCCCTGCCGAATGGTTTCGAGCACAATGCGCCCCAGCACCACGGGGCGCGCCTGGGCGCTCAACAGCTTGTCGGCCAGCTGGTAGCAGGTCGGAAAGTAGTCGGGGCTGCTGGGCTGGTGACCCGTGGTGCGCGCCTGGTAATGCACGTAATCAAGCAAGAAGTCTTGGTAGTGCGGGCTGGGCACGGCCAGCTCATTGCCGGGCAGCAAGCCGGGCTGCTGCAAAAAATCGTAGTAGTTGGCCGACAGCTCCAGGCGGGGCTGGCTGGCCACGGTCTGCTCGCGCAGGTCGGCGTAGGTGAGGCGGTCCTCGGCGTAGGTATAGGCGATGTCTGCCGCGGCGTAGGCCCGGAAGGCCGGCGTGAAGTTGCCGCGGCGGTCGGCCTGTTTCAGCAGCGCCTGCTCGTGGTCGCGCCGGTAGTCGAGAAATGCCAGGAAGCCTTTCTCCGCCAAGGAGATATTATCGGGTACTACCTGAAAGGCGTCGTTGCTGCCAAATTTCTGATTGAACTCCTGTAGATAGTTGTTGGCTGCGGCGGCTGGCCGGTGCGCGGCCCCATCGCCCGAGTCAAACTTAACGGTGGTGGTCAGCTCCGGCGCATCGCCGTGCAGCGCGAGCACATCGCCCGGCTCCAGAAACACCGTTAGCTCCTCGTCGCCGTAGCTAAGCTGGGCCAGCGTGGGCTGCGTGAGGGGCACCTGCATGGTAAAGTCGCCGTTGGGCTCGATGTGCACGGCCCGTTGCTGCTCGTGGGTAGCTAAGGGCTGGCTCCACCAACGAAGCAGTAATTTTTCGGTTCCCGTGTTGGTGAGGTGGCCCCGCAGCTCGGCCGTAGTTTGGGCAGCTACTGGGGTCGCCAGCAGCGTTAAGCTCGTCAACCAGAGAGTTAAGTGCTTCATCAATAGCAATAGGAGAAGATGTAGAGTAAGAGCCGGGCGCATTAGCTGTTATTATCATCTACGCCAAGCAGGGGTTTGGCGTTCCCAATTTCGGCATTTTTCCGAAATTGTCGCCAGCTTTGCAGCCCCAAATACCTTTAGCCGCCCACCCATGTCGCAGTACAAAGAAATTAAATTAGTAACCACCCACCAGATGCTGGCCATGAAGCAGCGGGGCGAAAAAATCTCCATGCTCACGGCCTACGACTTCTCGATGGCCCAGATTTTGGACGGGGCCGGGGTGGATGTGCTGCTCGTGGGCGACTCGGCTTCCAACGTGATGGCGGGCCACGAAACGACCCTGCCCATCACCCTCGACCAGATGATATACCACGCCCAGAGCGTGGTACGGGCCGTAAAGCGCGCTTTTGTGGTAGTCGACATGCCGTTTGGCTCCTACCAGGGCAACTCGTCGGTGGCCTTGCAGTCGGCCGTGCGCATTATGAAAGAAAGCGGCGGCCACGGCCTCAAGCTGGAAGGTGGCGCCGAAATTAAGGACAGCATCACGCGCATTCTCACGGCCGGCATTCCGGTGATGGGCCACCTCGGCCTCACGCCCCAAAGCATCTATAAATTTGGCACATATAATGTACGGGCCAAGGAAGAAGCAGAAGCCCAGAAACTTATCGAAGATGCTCACCTGCTCCAGGAAATCGGCTGCTTCGGGCTGGTGCTCGAAAAAATACCCGCCGCCCTGGCCAAGCGCGTGGCCGAAGAGCTGACCATCCCGGTTATCGGCATCGGGGCCGGCCCCGACGTGGACGGCCAGGTGCTGGTAGTACACGACGTGCTGGGCATCACCAAGGAGTTTAAGCCGCGCTTTTTGCGCCGCTACGCCGAGTTGCACGATATCATGACCGAAGCCGTGCAGCATTACGTGGCCGATGTAAAAAGCCGCGAGTTTCCGAGCAAGGAGGAAGGGTATTAGTGAAATGCAGCATACGTTTGAGGTGGTGCAGGCAGGGAGCAGCCATTGCACCACCTCAAACGTATGCTGCGTTCTGGCCGTACCTTCGCTGGCAGCAAGCCACTCGGTTGGGTTATTGACTACACAAGCCCGCGCTGGCGCGGGTGGGCTGCTGCTTATTTTTCGGTGACCAGAACTATCTTTTTCCGCAGCCCGCGCTGCGGCCCTACTACCGCGTGAACCGTCCAAACCTGTGGGCCGAAGGCCAGGAGATTATTTTCGAAGACAATCACCTGCTGGTGATTAACAAGCCCGCTGGCATCTTGGTGCAGGGCGACGAAACCGGCGACGAGCCCCTTTCTAAAAAGGCCGAGGAGTACCTGAAATTCAAGTACAAGAAGCCCGGCGCAGCCTTTGTAGGCGTGGCCCACCGCATCGACCGGCCGGTGTCGGGCATTGTGGTCATGGCCAAAACCAGCAAGGCCCTGAGCCGGCTCAACGAGATGTTCCGCGATGGCCTGATGACCAAAACCTATTGGGCGCTCACCGGTAAGCCGCCCGTGCCCGAGCACGGCAAGCTGGTGCACTGGCTGGTGAAAGACCCCATGCGCAACGTTACTAAGGCCTACACCGACAAGCATGGCCAGGGCCAGCGCTCCGAGCTGAGCTACGAGCTGCTGGGCCCCGCCGCCAACCGCTACCTGCTGCAAGTGAACCCCGTAACCGGCCGGCCGCACCAGATTCGGGTGCAGCTTGCCACGGGCCTGCACACGCCCATCGTGGGCGACGTAAAGTACGGCTTCCTCAACCCCCTGCCCGACGTGAGCATTGCGCTGCACGCCCGCCAGCTCGAATTGCAGCACCCAGTAACGAAAGCAGCCATGAAGTTTGTGGCCCCCCTGCCCGACGCCCCGCACTGGGATGCGGCCCGAGCCTTTTATACTACGTGAGGAAGTGAATGCGCAAGGAGGCGAAGGATGAAGTAGGCAGAAAAATCACTCCTTCACTCACTCACCAATTCACTCCTTGACCAAGGGTGTAACATTATGGCATTGTGGAGGAGTGGGGCAATTTCGGCTAAACAACGGCCGTAATTTTGTCTTAACGGTGAACTAAGCCCCACACGAATAGCTTGTGCGGGCGGCGCTAACCTCACACTTATTTCATTATCGAATGGCCATCCTGGTTTTTTTCGTTGCCCACTACTACTTATCGCTGTTCACGCAGACGTTTTATCTGCACCGCTACGCGGCGCATAAGATGTTCACCATGAACAAGTTCTGGGAGCGGTTCTTTTACCTGTTCACATACATCTGCCAGGGCAGCTCGTTTCTGTCGCCGCGGGCCTACGCGCTGCTGCACCGCATGCACCATGCCTACTCCGACACGGAGTTGGACCCGCACTCGCCGCACTTCTCGAATAACGCGTTTGACATGATGTGGAAGACCAAGAACATCTACAACGACGTGCTTCACCAAAAGAATGAGCGGGCGGAGAGCTTTGATGGTGACATTCCGGAGTGGAAGGCGCTGGAAGCCTTTGGTAGCACGGTCGTTTCGCGCCTGGGTTGGGGCACGGCCTACGTGCTGTTCTACATCGGCTTCGCTACTGCTTGGTGGCAGTATCTGCTGCTGCCCATCCACTTCCTGATGGGCCCGATTCACGGTGCTATCGTGAACTGGGGTGGCCACAAGTACGGCTACCAGAACTTCGACAACAATGACAAGAGCAAAAACACGTTGGCGCTGGATTTCCTGGCCTTCGGCGAGCTATTCCAAAACAACCACCACAAGCTGCCGATGCGCGTAAACTTCGGCGTGAAGTGGTGGGAATTTGACCCTACCTACCTGGCTATCTGGACGTTGGACAAGGCCCGCATCATCAAAATCAAGCGCAAGAACGTGCAGCCCAAGCAGCGCACCAAAAAGCTGGCCCAGGCCGCTTAGCGTACCGCCTGCCCTCACGCAAAAAGGCCCCGTTGTTCTCGAAAGCAACGGGGCCTTTTTGCGTCAATACCTGAAACCCAGCCCAGCCCTAGGGCAGCACGGTCAGGTGCTGGTAGCTGGCGGCCGTTCCCTGCTGCACCCGCACCAGGTAGGTACCGGCTGCCAGCCCGCGCAGGTCGAGCGTGCCGGCGCGGGGCAGCGCCTGGGTGGCCACCACGCGCCCCAGCGCATCAAGCACTTGTACCTGGGCGGGCGCGGCCAACGCCAGGTCGATGGTAGCGGTGGCGTGGGCGGGGTTGGGGTAAATGGCCAGGCCGGGCACCGGCTGCGCCGGGTGCGCAGCCAGCACCTGCGAACCCGTGCGCGCCACCAACATGCCCCACGGGTTGGCGGCGGTAGCTGGCTTGCTGCCGAAGCGATACGTACCCGTGCCGTAGAGCCAGGCCGCTACCGCCGCCTGCCCTTGCCCATCCACGGCCAGCCGGGGCTCACGCACGATGGGCGGCCCGCTGGCCTGCCAACCTTGCAGCGCCTGGCCCATCGAGTCGAGCCGCAACACGTTGAGCCGCTGGTCGTTGTCATTATCGGGGCCGGGCAGCTGCACACTGCCCCAGCTCACCGGCCCCGGGACCGTACCGGTACCAATGAAGAGGTCGTCGTGGGGGCCAAGCGCCAGGTTTCGGGGGCTGCTGGTGCCAATGGCTATGCGCCGGACGGCACCGGTGGGGGCCAGCCGCGCCACAAAGCTGTTGCCGTTGGCCGGGTTGGCAATGGCCTGCGTACCCAGCGTGAGCGGACCATTCAGGCTGCCTAAGGCGTAAACGGCCCCGGATGAGCTCACCTTCACGTCTTCAAACGCATTGTAAGTAGTGGCCGTCGCCGCGTTGCCGACCAGCACCCATTCGGCTACGTTCGCCGCCGATACTTTTAGCAGAAAGCCCGCCGGCCGCGTGGCGGTAGCGGGTGAGCTAACCGGTGGTAGGCTGCCAAACTTAAGCACTGCCCCACTCACTGACCCAGACAGGTACACCTCGCCGGTTGGCGCTAAAGCCAGCCCGGTGTAGCTACGGTCAATATCATCTCCCTGCGTCTGCTGCCCGCCCCAGGCGCTCGCCACCACCCCGGCGGCCGTGGTGCGCACCAGAAAGGGCTGGCGGGTCGAGGAGTTTGCCGGGGCAGTGTAGGTTTGCCCGGCCACGGTAATGGTCCCGCTGTATGTGCCCTGCACCACGCTGTTGCCCACCGCATCGACGGCCAGCTGCCAGGTAAAGTAGCTTTCCGTCAGGCCCTGCGGTGCAGCCACCAGGTCCACGGCCCACTGCGGCACGCCGGCCGCACTAAGCTTGACCAAGAAGGCCCGCGACCCCGGTTGGGTGAGCAGCGCCACGCCCGCCCCAAAGCTGAGGCTACCCGCCCGGTAGCCCAGGGCGTAGATGTTGCCGGCCGCGTCGGTAGCCAGGTCAACTAGTTGCGCGCCCGGGCTTTCGAGGTTGAGCGTCCAGGCCAGTTGCCCCCCGGGCCGGTACTGGGCCACAAAGCCATTGGGGGAGGTATCGCCCGTTCGGGGGTCAGGTGCCCGGTTGGTTTGCAGCACGGTGGGCTCGTTGGCAAAGTAGAGGTCGGGGTTGAACTCGCCGCCGATGGTTACGTTGCCGGCCGCGTCGGCGGCCAGCCCCCGCACAAAGGCGGTGCGGTTAGTGCCGGCACTCGGCCCCAGCTGGGTGGCCCAGCTCCAGTCGTAGGGTGGGCGGGCCTGGGCCTGGGCCGCCGGGTGGGCCGCCAGCAGCCCGAGCCCGCCGCCCAGCACCGCCAGGGCCCGGCGGCGCAAAAAACAGAATTGATTTTTCATATCAGGTAGCAGGTAGGGGTTTAAGGACGGGCAATGGCAGTTGGGCGCGGGGGCACCGGCGCACCCGGTTTAGTGGCGCTTTCGGGTAAGCGTGGCGGCTCGCAGTCATCGCAGGCGGGGGGGCCACTCGCCCCCGCGTCAGCTACCGTGAAGCTTTGCCGGTACACGTGGAACTGACCACTCGGCTTCACTGCTTTCATTTCCAGCTGGTAGCTGCCCCCGCTGCTCAGGGTGAACACCCGGGCTATATTCCAGCGCTGGCCCAGGCCACCGTGCTTGGTATAGGTGCCCTGCCTGACCAAGCCAAACCCCGGCACTTGCTGGTAAAGATTCACCTGCCAGCCAGTGGCGGCGTAGGTACCCCGGCTATCCATCCACACCTGGGTGGGGTCGGGGAAGGTGCTGGCCGCCAGGGTAAAAAAGGCGCGGGGCGGCACCTCATCGCAGGCCGACCGGGTTAGGTAGCGACGGTAATCGCTGGCCGGGTTGGCCGGGTCGTCGAGCTGCCCGTGCATCACATCAAGCTGGCACGGCGATACGGCGTAGTTATTGGCACTGACGTAGTCCATCAGGTTATTGCCCGACTGCCCTTGCTGCATGTTTACATCCTAGCAACCATTGCCCCCTTCAAACGTGTGAATTAGCCCCAGCAGATGTCCCAACTCGTGGCACATCGTATTGGCAGTGAGTTGCTGGGCATTCTGCGGAATGATGTAGCCAGGGGCTTGGGTAGTGTTTGCGTTACCCTCATTCTCCTGTCGCCACTTCCAGAACTCATTGGTATTAAAAACTTTAAGCCAACTGGTAGTTGGGGTATTGGCATTATAGCCGATGGAGCAAGCTATCCCACTAATATCGGATACGTGTACCTCCGTATAGTCGCCCGTGACCAGCATGTTGATGACCGTGTCTTTCGCTGCCCCATACGTATCAAACAGGCGGGAATCAGGTACCCCCCCCAGAAAAATACCTGTATACACCTTGTTGCCGTAGGCGTCGGTTTTATCCTTATCAACTTCAAACAGCTCCGCGCTTACCCGGTGAAAATACACCCCATTGAGCGTGACCCGAATTTTTTTAGCTGGGTTTGGAATTCCTGATGGGTTGCCCTGCGGCGGGTTGATGGCAAAGTTGGCATTCATTTCATCTACCAGCCCGCGAGCATAGGTGTACCCATTTCGGGCGGTATCAGGCTGATATGTTGTATTTGGGTCATTGTAACGTTTGTATTTTATCCCGTTATCCACTTCATTCCAATTGCCGGTGCCATCCTGGCGCAGAATAAAATGAATATTGACGTTGATAACCCTACTACAAGCGGGAATAGTCGCGGCCGTGCTGCGGGCAGACGAATTAGCTACCTGGAGAGCAGCTGGTTGGCCGCTCGGCAACAGGCAGTGCATGGTAGTCTGTTGCTGGGCCCAGCTACGGGCCGGGCCCAGTAGCAGGAGCAGGACGAACGGAAGCCAATGGGGTATTTTTTTGCGCATACGCTTGAAGAAGTAAGAAATTAGAAAAAGATGAATTCAAGGTCAAATATCACGATACTAATCCCGTATTATTCTCCGGAAAAAGTTATTTATTCCTGATTCTTCTCCGTACCTTTGCGGCCCCAAACAGGGAAAATATCTTCACTCAGATGCACGAGATGCATCGCATAACCCCCAAGGTTTATGGCAGTTAAAATCCGCCTCGCCCGCCGTGGCCGCAAGAAGGCCGCGACTTACGACATCGTAGTAGCCGACGCCCGCGCTCCCCGCGATGGCCGCTTCATCGAGAAGCTCGGTACCTACAACCCCAACACCAACCCCGCTACCATCACCTACGACAGCGACCGCGCTTTCTACTGGGTAATGACCGGCGCGCAGCCTACCGAAACCGTTCGCGCCATGCTCGCCTACCGTGGCGTGTTGCTGCGTCGTCACCTCCAGCTAGGTGTAGTGAAAGGTGCGCTGACCCAGGAAGTTGCCGACCAGCGCTACCAGTCGTGGCTGGACGAGAAAAACACCAAAATCGAAGCCAAGAAGACTGGCCTCACCGACACCAAGGCCGAAGCCCGCGCCACTGCTATGGCTGCCGAAACCAAAGTGAAGGAAGCCCGCACCGCTGCTTTGGCCAAGAAGCAGGCTGATGCGTTAGCCGCTGCTACGCCCGCCCCGGCTGCTGAAGAAGCTACCGAAGGCACGACGGAGACCGCCGAAACATCGGCCGAAGCCGCCGCGTAAGTTTGCTAGCCCTGGCTCGCTAACCTATTGAACATGAACGTCATGCTGTGCATTGCCCGGCATGACGTTCGTGTTTAGGTGGGCGTACTCTCTTTTCTACTGCCCCTATTCCTCCCCGCGCATGACGCTCGACGAATGCTTTGAGCTTGGCTTTATCGTGAAGCCCCACGGCCTGAAAGGTCAGATGGTAACGCAGTTGGACGTGGACGATGCCTCGACCTACGACCGGCTTAAAACCGTGTATTTGGCCCTGGCCGCCACTCCCACCAAGCTCACCGCCTACCAGGTAGACCGCGTGAACCCGCAGGCGGGCCAGCGCGTGCTGCTCAAGCTACGTGGCATCGAGCGCATCGAGGAGGCCGAACCGCTTCGCGGGTCCAAGCTTTGGCTGCCGCTAAGCGAGTTGCCAGCGTTAGGCGAAGCGCAGTTCTACTTTCACGATGTCATTGGCTTTCAGGTAATTGACGAGAAAGAGGGCGTGTTGGGCGTAGTAGAGAATTTCTACGAGTTTCCGCAGCAGGATGTACTAGCCATGCGCTACCAAGGCCAGGAAGTATTGCTGCCCGTAGTGGATGAATTGGTGAGCCACGCCGACATGGAGAAAAAGCAACTCTTCGTCAACATGCCCGACGGCTTGCTGGACATCTACATGAACCCCAGCGCGCACAAAAACCCAAACGCCGACTAGCTGGTAGCGTGGACTCTGCGAGTCCGCGCGTTGCTTAGTTGCACAACGTTACCCCGCGCGGACTCACAGAGTCCACGCTACCAGCAATGCGTATAGACATTCTCACCTGCCAGCCGGCCTTGCTCGAAAGTCCGTTTGCCCATTCCATTGTGAAGCGGGCGCAGGACAAGGGCTTGGCCGATATCCACGTGCACAACTTGCGCGACTATGCGATTAATAAGCATGGCCAGCTCGATGATTACGTGTTTGGCGGCGGGGCGGGCATGGTGCTGCGCGTGGAGCCCATTGCGGCCTGGATTGATGAGTTGCAGGCCCAGCGGACCTACGATGCCATCATCTACCTCACGCCCGACGGCGAGGTGCTGCGTCAGCCGCTGGCCAACCGGCTTTCGCTGCTTGGCAACCTCATCCTATTGTGCGGTCACTACAAGGGCGTGGACCAACGCATTCGGGACCACTACGTTACGCACGAAATTAGCCTTGGCGATTTCGTGATGAGCGGGGGCGAGCTGGGCGCGGCCGTGCTGGTTGATGCTGTAGTGCGATTGTTGCCTGGCGTGCTAGGCAACGAAGAATCAGCTCTCTCCGACTCCTTCCAGGACGACCTCCTGGCTCCCCCCGTGTACACCCGGCCGGCCGAATGGCGCGGGCTCGCCGTGCCCGACATTCTTCTTTCGGGCAACACGCCCAAGATTGAGGAGTGGCGCCACGAGCAGGCGCTAGCCCACACCCAGGCCAAAAGGCCCGATTTATTGCATTAATGCAACTACTGCCAGTTATTTAACCCATCAGCACTTGCTTTTCTGCGCTTAATTTTCTATCTTTGCGCTCCGTTTCGCAAAATACCAACCAGCGGGCAGCGGCGCTGCCTACTTCGTAATTCTTTTTTTCGCCATGAGCGTACTACTCGACTTTATTAATGCCGAAGGCCAGGAGCGCCGCGCCAGCTTTCCCAAGTTTGCAGCCGGTGACACCATTATCGTTCACGTGAAAATCCGTGAGGGTAACAAGGAGCGCATTCAGCAGTTCCAGGGCGTGGTGCTTCAGCGCCGCAACCCCAGCAGCAACGGTGAGACCTTCACCGTTCGCAAAATCTCGAACCAGATTGGCACCGAGCGGATTTTCCCGCTGTTGTCGCCCAACATCGACAAAATCGAAGTACTGCGCCGCGGTAAAGTACGTCGTGCTCGTCTGTTCTACCTGCGCGGCCTGTCGGGCAAAGCTGCTCGTATCAAGGAGCGTCGTCGCGACATTGTGAAAGAAGTAGCTGCATAAGCTCCGCTTTCATCAGCTAAAAGATTTACCGGCCTCCCCTTCGTGGGGAGGCCGGTTTTTTTGTGCCCTGTTTTTCAGCGTTGGTAACGTTGTCGGCAACGATTGCGCAGATAATAATGCCTGGCGGCCTGACTAGTGGTAGCTTTTCGGGGCATAAAGCCGGAATTTAGCGGCCTTTCCCATCCTTCCTCTCATGCTTATTCGCATTTCGGCCGCTACGCTGGGCCTGTTGGGGCTGCTGGCTTTTGCCCCGCCCGCGCCGCCGCACAAAACCAAGGTTTACCTGATTGGTGATTCGACGATGGCTAATAAAGTCCCCGCTACTTTTCCCGAAACGGGCTGGGGCATGCCGCTAACCACGTTCTTCGACTCGACGGTGGTGGTGGACAATCGGGCGCAGAACGGGCGCAGCACGCGCACGTTTCTAACTGAAAACCGCTGGCAGCCGGTGGTCGATGCGTTGCGGCCGGGCGACTACGTGCTCATCCAGTTTGGGCACAACGACGAGTCGCCGGACAAAGTGGACCGCTACACGCCGCCGGCCGACTTCCGGCGCAATCTGCTGCGCTTCGTGGCCGAGGCACGCAGCAAGCGGGCCATACCTATTTTAATTACGCCGGTGTCGCGGCGGCAGTTCGACAAGGAAGGGCACGTGAAAGAAACACACGTGACCTACTCGGCCTTGACCGCTGCTGCCGCCACCGAAGCCAAGGTGCCATTGGTAGACCTCGACCGGCTGAGCCGCGAGCTGCTGCAAAAGCTGGGCGACGAGAACTCCAAGCTGCTGTTTATGCAGCTGGCCCCCGGCGACCACCCCAACTACCCGCTGGGCCGCAACGACAACACGCACTTTAACGAGCTGGGAGCCCGCAAGATGGCCCAGCTGGTGGTCAATGACCTGAAAGCTCAGCACGTTACCTTGTTCGAGCAGCATTTGGCTAAAGCCTTGCCTAAGAACATGGTAGCTGCGCCCACCGGCGCGGCCGCTCAGCCTACCACACCATGAAGCAGCTTTTTTTACTGCTTAGCCTGGGACTGAGCGCGGGCCTAGTGCAAGCGCAGCAGGCCGGCCCGCTCGTGGTAGCCGCCGATGGCAGCGGGCAGTTTCGGACGGTGCAAGCGGCTATTGATGCCGCGCCCAGCCAGTCGGAGCGGCCGGTTATCATTCAGCTCCAGCCCGGCACCTACCGCGAGAAAGTGATGGTGCCAACCCTCAAAACCCACCTAGTGTTGCGGGGAAACGATGCCGCCACCACCGTTATCACCTACGCCGACCACGTGGGTATGCCCGGCGTCACCACGCCGACCTCGTATTCGATGCTGGTGCAGGCGAATGACTTCACGGCCGAAAACGTGACAATTGAGAATGCCGCCGGCTACACGGCGGGCCAGGCGGTGGCGCTCAACATGGAGGGCGACCGGGCCAGCTTCCGGCACTGCCGGATGGTGGGCAACCAGGACGTGCTGCTGTTGGCCACCGGCGGCAGCCGGCAGTATTACCAGGATTGCTACATCGAGGGCACCACCGATTTTATTTTCGGGGCCAGCATCGGCGTATTTGACCACTGCGTAATTAAGAGCAAGAAAAACTCGTTTGTAACGGCGGCCTCTACGCCGGCCGGCCAGGCATATGGGTTTGTCTTTCTGGATTGTACGCTAACGGCCGATACTGCCTTGGCTAAGAAGGTGTACCTCGGGCGGCCTTGGCGGCCCAATGCCCAAGTGGTGTACCTGCGCTGCAAGTTGGGCGGCCACATTGCGCCAGCCGGCTGGGACAACTGGAAAAACGCCGACACCGAGAAAACCGCCTACTACGCCGAATACCGCTCTACCGGCTCAGGGGCCAACCCAGCGGCGCGGGTACCATGGGTGCACCAGCTCACGGCGCAGGAGGCAAAAAAATACACGCTGAAACAGATTTTTGGCGGCCAGGCAGCGTGGGTATCGGGGCGGTAAGCAGGCATCGCCGGCGGCATTTACGCTACATGAATCGCCGCCCCCCGCAACAATCGGTACCTTTGAGGGTCTTTAGTGCTCTCTCCCCTACCTCCTACCCTATGCGTATTTCCCGGCTGGCCGACCAGATGAGCGGCTCCGAAATTATCAAGATTGGCAACGCCGTGAGCGAGCAGATTCGCCAGGGCGAAACCATCTGTAACCTCACCATTGGTGATTTTGACCCTAAGCTGTTTCCTATTCCGGCCGAGCTGCGCGATGGCGTGATGGCCGCCTACCAGGCCGGCCAGACCAACTACCCGCCCGCCGCCGGCACCGCCGACATGCGCCAGGCCGCCGCCGACTTCTTGCGCAATCGGCTGGGCCTCAACTACTCGCCAGCCGATGAGTTTTTGATAGCTGGGGGTTCACGCCCGCTTATTTACGCCGCTTACCTGGCGCTAGTAGACCCCGGCGACCGCGTGGTGTTCCCGGTGCCGTCGTGGAACAACAACCACTACTGCCACCTCTCGGGGGCGCAGCAGGTGGCCGTGCCCACCCAGCCCGAAAACGACTTTATGCCCACCGCCGCCGAGCTGGCCCCGCAGCTGGCCGGGGCTACGCTGCTGGCGCTGTGCTCGCCGCTCAACCCCACGGGCACGGTATTTACGAAGGAAGGCCTGGAAGAAATCTGCGACCTGGTGCTGGCTGAAAACCAGCGCCGCGGTCCCGACGAGAAGCCCCTCTACATCTTGTACGACCAAATTTACTGGCTGCTAACCTTCGGCCAGACCCAGCATTTTGACCCCGTGAGCTTGCGGCCCGCCCTGCGCGACTACGTGGTGTACATCGACGGCATTTCGAAGTGCTTCGCCGCTACCGGTGTGCGCGTAGGCTACGCTTTTGGGCCTAAGCAGGTGATTGACAAGATGAAAGGTCTGCTGGGCCATATCGGGGCCTGGGCTCCCAAGGCCGAGCAAGTAGCCACGGCTGCGCTGCTGCCCCAGACAGCCGCCGTTGATGGTTTCCTGGCTGAGTTGAAGACGGGCCTGCAAGGCAGCCTGCAAGCCGCCTACCAGGGCCTGAAGGACCTGCGCGCCCAAGGCTACCCCGTAGATGCCATTGTGCCGGCCGGGGCCATTTACCTCACGGCCCGCATCGACGTGCTAGGCCGCACCACGGCGGCCGGCGAGGTGCTGGCTACCACCAAGGAAACCACCTCCTACCTGCTTACCGAGGCCGGACTGGCAGTAGTGCCGTTCAGCGCCTTCGGGGCTGAGGCATCGGAGCCGTGGTTCCGGCTGTCGGTGGGGGCTGAGTCGCAGGCTTCTATTGAGGCCGCGCTACCGCGCCTGCGCGCCGCACTGGATAAGCTGAAGTAGGAAGCGCAAGGTTTCGCAAAGTAAAAAGAGGTTTCGCAAGGTGTGAGAACGAGCTGTTCTTCCACCTTGCGAAACCTCTTTTTACTTTGCGAAACCTTGCGCTACTTACTCGTCGGTGGCGGGCACTAGCGGCTCGTTATAAGAAGTTGGCTTAGGAAATTGCGATTTTTTGCCCGCGAAAAGGGCGATAGTGGCGGCCAGCGTGGTGGCGGCCACAATGCCCGCTACCACCGGGTTTAGGCGGGCGCGAGTGTAGAGGCTGGTTTCCATCACGTGGCCGGGGTTGTTGCCGCGTGCTTTGGCGCGGGGGCCGCTGGGGCGGTACAACGAGCCGGCGGGGTTTACGGCTTTGGTGCCTTCCTGCTTCTGCTGGGCCACGCCGGTTTTGGCTTCCACCCAGTCCATTACGCCAGGAGCGTACTTGTTCACGCTGCTCATTACTTTGCCGCCGCCGCCCACAAACACGTCGCGCATGGGGTTCACGGCAGCGTGCAGAATAGCGTTGGCCACTTCTTCAGGGGCGTACACTGGCTGGGGCAACTTGGGTTTTTCGGGCAGGTAGTTGCGGGCGTGCTCTGGAAAAGGCGTGTTAATAGCGGCCGGCTTGATGAGCGTGACCGATACGGGTGCTTTTTCATCAGCTAACTCAATGCGCAACGCATCGGTAAAGCCCTTCACGGCGTGCTTGCTGGAGGCGTACATACCCTGGATGGGCACGGCCACGTCCGACACAACACTACCCAGATTAATGAGCGCGCCGCCGTGCTTTTTGAGGTGCTTAATGGCTTCGAGCGAGCCGTTGACCACGCCCCAGAAATTGGTATCGTACAGCCGCTTAAAGTCTTCTAGGTTGCCTTGCTCCAGCTTGCCCCACATGCCTACGCCGGCATTATTGACCCAGGTATCGAAGCCGCCGAAATTGGCATGGGCCGCTTCGTGGATGCGGCGCACGGCGTCGGGGTCGGCCACGTCGGCGGCCACGGTGGCAATGTTGCCGCCAATGTGACGGGCAACGGTATCGAGGTCGGCTTGCGAGCGGGCGGCCAGCACGAGGCGGGCCCCGGCCTTGGCAGCGGCGCGGGCAGTGGCCAGGCCAATGCCGCTGGTAGCGCCGGTAATCACAATTACCTGCTGGTCGAGCGGTTTGAGTTTAACAGACATAAGTTAAGGAGCGGGTGGAAAAGGAAAAAGTAGCAGGACTACTACCCCTGGCTTTACGGGTAGCCAGGCCAAATGGATAAGGAGGAGCTTAGGCCCGCAACGCTCCCCTTACCTTTACGCTCCTATTCCCAACCCTACTTATCTGGTGGATTCTTTTTCGATAACAGCTACTCCCAAAGGCCTGGCGCTGCTGGGCTCCACGGGCTCCATTGGCACGCAGGCGCTGGACGTAGTACGCGAGCAGCGCGGCCGGTTTCGGGTGGCGGTGCTCACGGCGGGGCGGCAGTGGCAGCTGCTGGTGCAGCAGGCGCAGGAGTTTCAGCCGGCCGCCGTGGTCATCAGCGACGAGTTTTACCAGGAGGTAAAGGCCGCCCTGGCCAGCCAGCCCGAAACCCAGGTGCTGGCCGGCGCAGCCGCCCTCACCGAAGTGGTGCAGCGCCCCGACGTGGCCGTGGTGCTCACTGCGCTGGTGGGATACGCGGGACTGGCCCCCACGGTGGCCGCCATCCGGGCGGGCAAGGATATTGCGCTGGCCAACAAGGAAACGCTGGTAGTGGCCGGCGAGCTGATAACCAAGCTCGTACAGGAGTACGGCGTGGCGCTGCTGCCCGTCGATTCGGAACATTCGGCCATTTTTCAGTGCCTGGCGGGCGAGGCGCAGAACCCCATTGAGAAGGTCGTTCTTACGGCTTCGGGCGGGCCGTTTCGGGGGCGTAGCACCGCCGAGCTGGCGCACATTACTAAGGCGCAGGCCCTCAAGCACCCCAACTGGACGATGGGGGCCAAAATCACCATCGACTCGGCCACGCTCATGAATAAGGGCCTCGAAGTGATTGAGGCCAAGTGGCTGTTTAACCTTCGTGATGAGCAAGTTGACGTGGTGGTGCACCCCCAGAGCATCGTGCACTCGCTGGTGCAGTTCGAGGACGGCTCGCTAAAAGCCCAGCTGGGCTTGCCCGATATGAAGCTGCCCATTCAGTACGCGCTGGGCTACCCGCAGCGGCTGCGGAATGATTTTCCCCGGTTTTCGTTTCTTAACTACCCCACCCTCACCTTCGAGGCGCCCGACCTGGCCACGTTTCGCCACCTGCCGCTGGCCTACGCGGCCATGCAGCGCGGCGGCACCGCCCCCTGCGTGCTCAACGCGGCCAACGAGGTGGCAGTAGCGGCATTTTTACAAGACCAAGTGAGCTTTTTGGGCATGGCCGATATCGTGGCCGACTGCCTGGAAAGGGTACCGTATCTTGCAGCCCCGACGCTGGCCGACTACGCCGCTACGGATGCCGAAGCGCGGCGCGTGGCGAGTAGTTTGCTCTAAAAAAATCGTTGTCATGCTGACAAAGGAAGCATCTTATCACGGCTGCCTTTCGTCAGATTTAGTAAATAGCTGAGCGCGTGCGTGATAAGACCTTTCGCAAGCTCAGGATGACAGTTTAACGCAACATTCCCCTTTGGAAATTCTCATTATGATTGGCCAGCTGGTGCTGGGCCTTTCGCTGTTGGTTGGCTTGCACGAATTTGGGCACTTTGCCTTCGCCAAGCTTTTTAAGATTAAGGTCACGAAGTTTTACATCTTTTTTGACTTCCTGTTTCCGCTACCGCACGTCTGGAATTTCAGTCTGCTCAAGAAAAAAGTAGGCGACACGGAATATGGTATCGGCTGGTTTCCGCTGGGTGGCTACGTGGCCATCCACGGCATGGTGGACGAAACGCAGGACGCCGACGCGCTGGCCGGCCCACCGCAGCCCGACGAGTTTCGGGCCAAGCCGGCCTGGCAGCGCCTGCTGGTGATGCTGGGCGGCATCATTATGAACGTGATTACGGGCATCGTCATTTTCTCGGCCCTCACCTACAAGCTGGGCGAAAGCTACCTGCCCGCCACCGAGGCACGCTACGGCGTGGTCACCACCAAGCTGGGCCGCGACATCGGCTTCCGCGACGGCGACCAGATTGTGAAAATCAACGGCCGGCCCTTCACCGAGTTCAACGACGTGTACGACCCCAACGTGCTGCTCAGCAACGAGACGTACTACACCGTGGAGCGCGGCGGCCAGCTCCTCGACCTGCCCAAGCTGCCCAAAAACTTCTTTGACCGCCTCAACAAGCAGGGCGACAGCCTCTTCGTAGAAGCCCGCTCGCCCTTCACCCTGGCCGAGGTAGTGGCCGGCAACCCCGCCGCCAAAGCGGGCATTAAGGTGGGTGACCGCATCACCCAGATTGGCAGCACGCCCATCCGGTACTACGATGAGCTGCTGCACACCCTGCCCCGCTACAAAGGACAGACCATCCCCATCACGGTCACCCGCGATGGCCAGTCGGTGGCGCTGCCCGTGGCCGTGAGCGCCGCCGGCAAAATTGGCGTGCGCCCCAAGCCGGAGCTGAACTTCAGCACCCGCTACTTTGGCGTCGGCGAGTCGGTACCGCAGGGCACCAAGCAGGCCTTTAGCGTTATCACACTGCAAGCCAAGGCGTTTGGCAAAATTCTAAAGCGCGAGGCGTCAGCTTCCGAGAGCCTGGGTGGTCCCGTAGAGATTGCCCAGCAGTTTGGGGGCGTCTGGAACTGGCCGCATTTCTGGAGCCTGGTGGGCACGCTGAGCATGGTGCTGGCCTTCATGAACCTGCTGCCAATTCCGGCTCTCGACGGCGGCCACGTGCTGTTCCTGCTCTACGAGATAATTCTGCGCCGCAAGCCGTCAGAGAAATTCCTGGAGGGCGCCCAGCGCGTGGGCACCATGCTGATTCTGGCGCTCATGGCTTATGTTATTGTGATTAAGCAGGTTATGAAGCTGTTTTAAGTTAATTTTACTACCATAAACAGTTGTCATTGCAAGCGCAACGCAGTGGAGCGCGGCAATCTTTCCTTCACGTCAGGGGTACCAACCCAACGGAAAAGGAAAGATTGCCGCGCTCCACTGCGTTGCGCTCGCAATGACAAACGGCTTAGGGCTCCTTACCTCTCCTACTGTACTACTATGCGGCGCGTTCTTCTCTTTTCCCTCGTGCTACTGGGGCTGCCGGGCGCGGCGGGCACCCGCCACGCCTACCACACCAGCATTCTGGAGTTGAAGCTTAACCCCCAGAAGCAACAGGTAGAGCTGGCCCTGAAGGTCTTTACCGACGACTTTAGCCGGGCGCTCTCGCAGGGCCAGGCCAAGGCCGTGGACCTGCGCTCGCCGGGCGCGCTGCCGCTGGCCGAACTCTACCTGCACCAGCACCTTAAGCTAAGCCTGCCGGCCGCCCCGCGCCAGCCGCGCCGCCCGCTCGACGTGCAGTTTTTGGGCCTGCAACCCGAAAAAGACGCCTACTGGCTCTACGCCAAAGTACCGCTGCCCCGCTCCACCAAGGAATTGCTCATCCAGCAAGACATGCTGCTGGAGTTGTTTTCCGACCAGATGAACATTGTGAATGCCGAAGGCAACGGCAAGAAAATCAGCGCCTTGCTCCGCAGCGGCCACGAAGAGGAAGTACTGAATTTTTAAGGCTCTGGAGTAACATCCTGGTATTATAGTCAAAGTAGACTGCGGTCGCCGGTCCGTTGGCGAAGCCGGCCGACCGGTTGACACCTGAACGATACCCGCACGGCTGGCCAAGCAGCCCACCCACCTACTGGCTCGATGGCAAAGCCAACCGAGCGATTATTACGTGAGCGGTGACAGCCCAATTAGCCAAGCGGCACACGCGTCAACCGGTCGGCCGGCGGACCGGCGACCGCCCCTTAAGGCTACGCTTAACTTATTGAAGCTTACTCTTTGGCTGTGGCGTCAGTCAGCCACTCGCAAAACGGGCCCAGGCCGCACAGCGCAGCCAGCACTTGCGCCCGGAATGCCTCGGGGCTAAGCGGCCGCACCTCGGCATCGGGCAGGTGTTGCATGAGCAAGAACTGCTTATGGCGCAGCCAGTTGGCCTCGGGGTGGGTGGCCTCATAGCCAGCCGGCATTTTCTTGAGCTGCGCGCCGCCCATGCCCTGCGGGAAGAGCTGCCGGGCGGTGGGCATGGCCAGCAGCGCATGCAAGCCTTCGGCCGCGTAGTCGATTTCCTGGCGGATGGCGGCTAGCTGCTCCTTGGTGGGTTCGTAGATGCCGCCGGCCACCAGCGTTTGGCCGTGGGGGCCCACCTGAATGTAGCGGCCCGGCCCCTCACTTTGCTTGCCGCCCACGGCAAAGTAGGCCGAGAAGTGCGTTTTATACGGCACCTTCACCTTGGAAAAGCGCACGTCGCGGTAGATGCGGAAGACGCACTTTTTGGGCTCCAGGCCGGCCAGGGCGGGCTCATCCTGCACCAACTCGCGCAGCCAGTAGGCCACGTCTTGCTCAAAATCGGCCCGAAGCTGGTCGAAGGTTTCTTTGTTGGCCTGGAACCAGTCACGGTCGTTATGCTGGGCCAGGTTTTCGAGGAATTGGAAGAGCGTAGCAGGATTCATAGACCGCAAAGATGCGGCGCGCCAGGGCGAACGCGCCGCCCTTATACTGGCCGCGGGGGCGGCGGCGTTGGGCAAGCGCAACCCTATTGGCAGCTTATGCGCGCACTACTAATTACTTGGCTTTGGCTAGGCCTATTGAGCCCAACCAGCGCCCAGCCGGGCCAGCCACCTACCCCGGCCGATTATTGGCAGCAGCAGTTGGCCTTTCCACGCGTGCGGGCAGCCTATGCCCATTGCTGGCCCACGCTGGCCGCCCGCCTGCAAGCCCAACACCTCGACTCGGCCCGGCTGGAGGTATTTTTTCGGCTCATCAAAACCAGCCGGACGCTGGAAGTGTGGGCCCGCAACCACGGCGACGCGGCTTTTCGGCAGTTGGGCGGCTACCCGCTGGCAGCTACTTCGGGCACGCTGGGGCCCAAGCGCCGGGCCGGCGACGGGCAGGTGCCCGAAGGCTTTTACACTATCGACCGCTTCCAGCCGCAGAGCGCCTTTCACCTCTCGCTGGGCCTCGACTACCCCACGGCCGACGACCTGCTGGCCACCGGCCTGGGCGACCCCGGCGGCGACATTTTCCTGCACGGCTCCAACGTGACGGTGGGCTGCCTGCCCCTCACCGACGCGGGCATTGAGGAGGTGTACCTGCTGGCCGTGGCGGCGCGGGCGGCTGGGCAAAGCAGCCTGGCGGTGCATATTTTCCCGTTTCCTTTGGTAGATAGCGAGTTGCGCCATCGCTCGGCCAGTCCGCACGCGGCTTTTTGGCGCGGATTGGTGCCGGGCTACGCTTATTTCGAAACGCACCACGCGCTAGCGGTTGACCCGCGTTAGTGACGCTCTGTTTTTAGGCACTTACGCAAACCCCGTTTGTCATTGCGAGCACAGCGAAGCAATCGCATCAGAACGAGTCGTTCGGGCATCGTTTCGGTGCGATTACTTCGCTGTGCTCGCAATGACAAACGGGGTTTGCGTAAGTCTTAACTTTGCAATTAACCTACTGGTAACCTGTCTAATAAATGGCATTGGCCCCCGACACCAGGTACGTGGGGTCCTCCTGAATATTGACGTCAATAATAGCCCCGGCGTTCCCTAAAAGCTTGCGGCAGTCGGGGCTGAGGTGGCGCAGGTGCAGGGTTTTGCCGGCGCGGGCGTAGCGCCCGGTGAGCTTATGCAGGGCGTCGAGGGCCGACATGTCGGCCACGCGGCTCTCGCGGAAATCGAGCACGACCTCGGCGGGGTCGCGGGCCACGTCAAACTTTTCGCCAAAGGCCTGCACCGAGCCAAAGAACAGCGGGCCGTAGAGCTCGTAGTGCTTCACGCCGGCCGCGTCGAGGTGGTGGCGGGCCCGGATGCGCTGGGCGTTTTCCCAGGCAAAGTTCAGGGCCGACACCACCACGCCCAGCAGCACGGCCAGGGCCAGGTTTTGCGAAATGGCCGTTACGAGCGTCACGAGCAGCATCGCCAGCACGTCGGGCAGCGGCATGCGGCGCAAAATGCGCAGGCTGGCCCACTCAAACGTGCCAATCACTACCATAAACATCACGCCCACCAGCGCCGCCAGTGGCAGGCGCTCAATCAGCCCCGAGCCGGCCACCACGAAGCCCGCCAGCGCCAGCGCCGCCACCACGCCCGAGAGCCGCCCGCGCCCGCGCGACCCGAGGTTCACCATCGTTTGGCCAATCATGGCGCAGCCGCCTATGCCACCCGTCAGGCCCGAGGCGATGTTGGCCAGGCCCTGGGCCACGCAATCCTGGTTGCCGCGGCCGCGGGTATCGGTCATTTCGTCCACCACGGTTAGGGTGAGCAGGCTTTCGGTGAGGCCCACCAGCGCCATAATGAAGGCGTAGGACAGCACCACGCCCAGTGTGTGCCAGGTGTAGGGCACCTGCGGCAGGTGCGGCCGGGGCAGCCCGCCCGCAATGGAGGCAATGTCACCCACCGACTTGGTATGCAGCCCGCCGCCAATCACGAGGGCCGACACCACTACAATGGCCGCCAGCGAGGCCGGCACGGCCTTGGTGAGCTTGGGTAAAACATAAACAATGGCCATGGTGAGCGCCACCAGGCCCGCCATCAGCAGCAGCGCCGAGCCCGTGAGCCAGTGCGCGGCCCCAGCCGCATCATGTACCTTAAACTGCTCCAGCTGGGCCAGGAAAATGATGATGGCCAGGCCATTAACAAACCCATATACCACCGGCTGCGGCACCAGCCGAATAAACTTGCCGAAGCGCAGCAGCCCGATAACCACTTGGATAATCCCCATCAGCACCACGGCCGGAAACAGGTACTCGATGCCCCGCTGGGCCACCAAACTCACAATAACCACCGCCACCGAGCCCGCTGCGCCCGATATCATGCCCGGCCGTCCGCCAAACACGCTGGTAATAAGGCAAATAACAAAGGCCGAGCCAATGCCCACCAGCGGGCTGATGTGAGCCAGCAGCGCGAAGGCCACCACCTCCGGCACCAAGGCCAGGGCCGTAGTAAGGCCAGCCAGCGCTTCGTTTTTACCGTTAAGTTTGTATTGAGTAAAATAAGCTGACGAAAACTGCATAAAAGTCTGAGGTATAGGCAAAATAAAAGCCGCACGCTTCGGCTAAGAAGCGGCGGCAACAGCATTTCTGGCCGGTACTCAGGGTGGGGTGAGCTTGAAAATAAGCGTCAGGAAGGGGGCATAAGAGCCCGCAAAGGCACGAAATGGGCCGTAGCGCCGTAGCGCGAACTTTCCAGTTCGTGCGCGAGCGCAGCGAGCATCCGGGACCAGCTGCCAGCATACGCAGGATGCTCGCTGCACTCACGCACGAACTGGAAAGTTCGCGCTACATCCTTACACCACCCGGCACGGTTTTTTCGTTGAAGCAGGTACTCATCCTTCCCTGCTTTGCCCATGCGCCGGCTCCTTCTTGCCCTTTTTGCTTTTGCTTTTTTTACGCAACCCGCTAGCGCCCAGCGGCCCACCGACTTGTGGTACTTTGGCCGCCAGGCCGGGCTCAACTTTGCGGGCGGCGCGCCTACACCGCTGCTCGACGGGGCCATGACCACCTACGAGGGCTGCGCCACGGCCACCACCAAGCGCGGCGAGTTGCTGTTTTACACCGATGGCCAAACCGTATGGAACCGCCAGCACCAGCCCATGCCGGGTGGGCGGCACCTCATGGGCAGCGGCAGCAGTACGCAGTCGGCCCTCATTGTGCCCGACCCCGGCTCGGGCAACATCTTCTACATCTTCACAGTGGCCCCGCAGGGCAGCCCCGACGGCCTGCGCTACTCGGTGGTGGACATGACCCGCGCCAACGGCCTCGGCGACGTACCCCGCGCCAACCTCTTGCTAATCACACCGGTAGCTGAGAAGCTGGCCGCCGTGCGCCACCCCAACGGCCGCGACGTGTGGGTGGTGGCCCACCGCTGGAACTCCAGCGCGTTCGTGAGCTACCTCGTCACGGCCGACGGTGTGGGCTCGGGCAAGCCCATTCTCAGCAACGTGGGCAGCATGAATGCCGGGCCCGGCCGCAACGCCATTGGGGCGCTCAAGTTTTCGCCCGATGGCAGCAAGCTGGCCGCCGCCCTGTGGCGCGAAAACAACCGGTTTGAGGTGTATGACTTCGACCGGAATACCGGCAAGGTGAGCAACCCGCGCAGCTTCGGGCCCTACCAGGAGGCCTACGGCGTCGAGTTTTCGCCCGATGGCCGCCTGCTCTACGGCACCTGCAACGGCGATACCAAGGACCAAAAATTAACTGCCGGCATGAGCGAAACGCAGATACTGCAATTCGACCTCAAAACCAAGGCGGCCGTGCCGGTGGGCCACTCCTCCAACCACAAAATCGGGGCCTTGCAGCGCGGGCCCGATGGTAAAATCTACGTGGCCCGCGAGGACAATTCCTTCCTGGGCGTGATTGCGCAGCCCAATACCAGCGGCGCGGCCTGCGGCTACGTCGATGATGGCCTCAAGCTGGGTGGGCGGCGCAGCAAGCTCGGGCTGCCGGGCTTTGTGGTGGAGCCTTAGCGGGCTGCCGGACGCTGGACCGACTGCTTACGCCGCCCACGCAACCTTTATTACTAGGTCCAGCTCTTAGGTGTGGGGCGGCGGGGTTATTTTTGCACAAAAACCAATCTATGAAATCATTTTTTTGGGGGAAAATGCACCGCTTGCCCACGGTGCTCTTGTGGTTGCTAACGGCGAGCCTACTTACCACGGCTTGCAAAAAGGATGACGAAACGACGACCGACTACACGGCCGTAGACGATGCCGCCATTAAGAAGTACTTGTCTGACAACGCGATAACTACCGCGCAGAAGCAGACGTCGGGCCTCTACTACATCCCGGTAACAACCAACGCCAGCGCGGCCAAGCCCACGGCCAACCAGGTGGTATCCATCCTCTACACCGGCCAGCTGCTCAACGGCACGGTGTTCGACGCCACGTCGCAGCGCGACAACACGCCGCTGAGCTTCATTTTGGGCGTCAACCGGATAATTCCGGGCCTGGAAGAAGGCATCTCGTTGATGCACAAGGGCGACAAGGCCGTGTTCCTCATTCCCTCGGGGCTGGCTTACGGCACAAGCGGCTCGCCGCCCGCCATTCCGGCCAACGCCGTTATCCGCTTCGAGGTAGAGCTGACGGACATCAACACGAGCTTCGCCATCCCCGACGACAACCTCATTACCCGCTACCTAGCTAAGAACAACATCACTACGGCCCAGAAGCAGGCTTCGGGCCTTTATTTCGTGCCCACCGTTAGCAACCCCACTGGCGTGCCCGCCGCCGCCGGCAAAACCATTTCGGTACTTTATACCGGTAAGTTACTGAACGGTACGGTGTTCGATGCTACGTCGCAGCGCAACAATGCGCCCTTCACCTTCGTGGTGGGGGCCATGCCCAAGCAAGTAATTCCCGGCTTCGACGAAGGCATTAGCCTGATGCGTAAGGGCGAAAAGGCCACGCTGCTCATCCCCTCGGCGCTAGCCTACGGAGCTTCGGGCTCGGGCTCCATTCCGGCCAACGCGGTTATCACCTTCGATGTAGAAGTGGTGGACGTGAAGTAAATGCTACGCATAAGAAAGGAGCCCTGGCGTAGCAAGTTGCTACGCCAGGGCTCCTTTCTTATGCCCATTGGGCAGAGGAGTATGCAGAGTATTAGCTAGCTTTTGCCAATCTTAAAGCGCAGAAAACCAAGGGCTACCGAGGCATACGGGTTGTTGTCAGCGAAGTAGCCCGCCACGCTGCGGGTGCTAATACCGGCCTCCCACACGGGCGTTACGAAGGTGACACCCAGCGGCACGCTTAGCTTGTAGCCCGCGCCGCCGCTCACGCCGGTGCTCAGGCGCACCCAGCGCACGGGCTTGAAGTCGAGGCCCGCGCCGATGAACGTAGTGGGCAGGTTACCAGCCACTTTGTTGAGCGGCACCGTTACGTCGAGGCCGGCCTCAAACAGCTCGGAGATGCGCACACCGCCGCCCAGGCGCAGCTTGGTGGGCAGGTCGGCGCGGCGCTTCTGGGCAGTTTGGTAGGTAAAAAGCGTTTTGCCGCTGGCTCCGAATTGGTTCACGATATTCTGCACCACGTCGTAGGTCGCGAGGCCGCTGTACTGCGGGAAAGTCAGGCTCTGGTCGGTAGCCGTCACCACGTTGCCGGTCCAGGTCATGGAGCCCAGGTCGGTAACCGACGCGCCCAGGCGGATAACCTTGCCCACCTCGGCCGCCAGGCCCAGGTCGAAGCCATTGCCGTGGCCTACGGGTTGCAACTTACTGCCGCTCTGATAGTTAAATGACGGACTACTGGCCAGGCTACCATAATTAATATCGAACACCGGCGAGAGCGACGAGTACGCCGAGAGGCTGCCCCCGCCAATGCGCACATCGGCCACCCCAATACCCTGGATGTAGCGGTAGCCCACCCCGGCCGTTAGCCTAATAACGCCCGGTATATCAAGTACTTCCACGCCGTAGCCGATATTGAACTCGTTGGTAAGCGCCAGTTGCAACTGCGTGCCGTCGAGCGCGGCCGAGAGCAGCGGCGGCGTGCCACCGCGCGGGTTGCCCGCAAAGTCGTAATACTGCTGCACAATGGCCGCCTGCTGGCCGTTCACGATGATGTCGGCGCTGTTTTGGTTGAGGGCCACGTGGCCACTCAGGCGCTGGCGCACCGATACGGCCAGGCCGCCCAGGCCCGGCGGCAGGGTCACAGCCAAGCCAAAAGCGGTGGCATCGGCGTTGATATTGAGCGCGTTCTGGCTGTTGAGGTTAGCTACCAGCGAGGTCCGCTCGGCGGCCGAAAGCGCGTCGTTGGCGTGAAATAGCAGCTTTTTGAACTGGCTATTGGTCAGCGACTGCGAGCCCACGCCCGCGCCCACCTCCCCCACTGTGAAGGAAATAAGGCTGGTGCCCTGCCGGCCCAGGTTGGCGGGGTTGATGCCCAGCGCCTGGTAGTCGAGGGCAAACGTGTTGACCACGCCGCCGCGGCCGGTGGCCGAAAAGTTGCTCAGTTCATTTTGGGCCAGCGCGGGCACGGTGGCCAGCAGCCCCAAGGCGGCGGGCAGCCAGGCAAGTCGGGTTTTCATAGGAGAGGGCAACGCCGGAAACGCGGGCGTACTGCCCACAAAATTACGGCCACCGGACGGCGGGCAGGCCCTGGCATTCGGCCAATGAGTCAATTTAATCTGTCATTCATCTAATAAAATGACTGAGTACGCCGCCTCGCTCACTTGGCCGGCGCGCCTGCCTGCCACCGGCCCGCCGGGGTGCGCCACGCACCGGGTGCGTATTTTGCGGCCGTGCCGACTCCCGTTCTCTCCGCCGCCGACTATGCCCAGGGCCTCGCCGCGGGCCAGCGCGGCACCCTGGCCCGCGCCATTACCCTGGTAGAAAGCACGTTGCCCGCGCACCAGGCACTAGCGCAAGAAGTGCTGCAAGCGGTGCTGCCCCGCACCGGCGGCGCGCTGCGACTAGGCATCACGGGCGTGCCGGGCGTGGGCAAAAGCACGTTTATTGAGGCGCTGGGTTTGTATTTGGTGGAGAAGCTGGGCAAAAAGCTGGCCGTGCTGGCCGTGGACCCCAGCTCGCCGCGCGGCGGCGGCAGCATTTTGGGCGATAAAACCCGGATGCCCCAGCTCACGCTGCACCCGCGGGCGTTCATTCGGCCTTCGCCGGCCAGCGGCAGCCTGGGCGGCGTGGCCCGCGCCACCCGCGAGGCCCTGCTGCTGTGCGAGGCGGCCGGCTACGACGTCATCTTCGTCGAAACCGTGGGCGTGGGCCAGAGCGAAGTGGCAGTGCACGGCCTGGTCGATTTCTTTCTGCTCCTCATGCTGGCCGGGGCCGGCGACGAGCTGCAAGGCGTGAAGCGCGGTATCATGGAAATGGCTGATGCTCTGCTTATTACCAAAGCCGATGCCGGCAACGAGCAAGCCGCCCGCCGCGCCGCCCGCGACTACGAGGGCGCGCTGCACCTGTTCCCGCCCGCCGCCTCGGGCTGGGCGGTGCCCGTGCGCACCTGCTCGGCCGTGAGCGGCGCGGGCCTGCCCGAAGCCTGGCAGCTTATCGAAGCCTACGCCGCCCAAACCCAGGCCAGCGGCTATTGGCAGCAGCGCCGCGCCCAGCAGCAGCTCCAGTGGCTCGACGAGGCTGTGCGCCAGGCCCTGGAGGCGCAATTTTACGGGCGGGCAGGCGTGCAGAGCGCGCTGCCGGGCGTGCGGGCCGCTGTGGCGGCTGGGCAGCTCACGCCGTGGGCGGCGGCGGGGCAGTTGCTGGGGCAGTAGCGTGAGCTTTGTAACCCTCCCTACGAATATCAATCCGATTGCAGCTTGCATTCATTATATGGCTACTTCAACATTACACTACCGGAGCTGGGCTTTTGAATTTGACCATTATCTGACCCAGCAAACCTACGCCGCCGTCACTGGTAGCGGGTCCGATACCTGCGTATGCAACGACTGCAAGAATTATGTTGCTTACCGCGACCGCGTTTTTCCGGCCGAAATCACCCTTCTGCTGGCTGACTTGGGGATTGACTACCGCAAGGAAGTGGAAATTTTCACATACGAGCAATTGCCTAACGGGCTGCACCATATAGCTGGCTGGTTTCACTTCAAAGGACGGGTACTGGCGGGCCCCGACTACCGGGAACCTTTGCCAAACGGGGGCCACACGATTAACCTGACTAGTGTTACCGATAATTTTTCTATCGGCTTCGCTGAAGGCAGCGCGCTGACTTATTTTGAGGATAAGAATGGTCTGGTACAGGTTGAGTTTGAAACAACTATTCCGTGGGTAATTGATAAAACCCTGGAAACCAACAACTAGCTTAATCGTAATTCTCTTTCAACTCTGCCAAATAGATTTCCCGCACAGGGTAGCCAGTGGGACCGATTTTACCACAGTCGGCGGCATCTTTTGGGGGAAACACTGCATCGGGCTAAGCCTGGTACGCGCTACCCTGGGCGCATAGCCTTGTTGCGCCGGCCACTTTTCTAGATAGCTCGGTGGGTCTGCTACCAACCAGCATTGGCTGCGGCCTTAGCCTCGCGGTAGTTCAGCTGCTTCTTACGCAGCAAATAAAGGCGGCTTTTATTACATAAAATACTAATGCACAGTATTTTATGTAATAAAAGCCGCGCTTTATTCAATCCGGGCCAACCGGGCCCCAAACTCCAAGCTTTACAGCGCCCAGGCGAAGATGCCGGCGTTCAGGAGCATAAAAAACAGGGCGGGCAGTGACACCAGCAGGCTGTCTTTCAGCTTAATGCGGTAGACTACCCCGAGGAACATCAACAGAGCCAGGCCACCGGAAGAAATCAGCAGGATGGGGTAGCTTCTCAGGCCCACCAGCAGCCCCACGGCCCCGAGCAGCTCGAAGATGATGGCCACCAGCCCCAGCTTGCCCAGCCCAAACCGCTTGAACTCGTTTTTCATGTTGGGCGACACGAAATAGGCAATGCCGTAGCCCAAAAAGGACAGGCTCGAAACCAAAACCAGGGCGGTGAACAGGTACATCAGGCGGCGGGGTGCAGGGCAGCGTAGGCGATGAACGCGCACAGTACCAGCAAGATGAAGGAAGGCGCGCGCTTGACGAGCGGGTTGCGCACCTTGTGGTGAAAATACTGCGCGGCCAGCATCAGGGCGCCCATCAGCAGGGCCGGTACCAGCACCAGGGCCGGGTACCAGATGCCGGCAATCAGCAGGGTGGCCAGGGCGATTTTGGTGGCCCCCACCAGCGTGCGGGTTTGGTCGCTCAGGCCATATTGCCTGAATTCCAGCACGATATTATCGAAGCGGAATACCCACACGTAGATGACCGCGAGGGCGACGACAAGTTGCGCAATACTGACAAGGTTGGTCATGCTGATTTGTGTTGGGGCCCACCGATGGCCAGTTGTTTTGTCGCCCTGGCACGGGTTGCCAGGGACCACGCCGCGCCGTTATTCGGGCCGGGCGCAGGGTAAACGTTTGAAATCAAAGCCCTTCCGCCGCGCTAATGTTTACGCCCCGGGGCTAGCAAGCCGCCCCCCTTGCGGCTTATCCATCGCCAGTCCTTGGCGTGCCACCCATTAGCTACCCCAACTGCCCAGCCCGGCTACTGGTCGGGCGTAGTAGCCTGAGTGAGCAAAGCGGTCAGGCGCTCGCGCCAGGAGCTTGATAAATAGGGCATTGCCAACAGCGCCCGCACCTTCTCCAGGTCGTGCGGACCGGGCGCGAGGCAATCCACCATGTCTTGAATGGTAGCTATGTAGGGCGAGGCCTGCACCAGGGTAATGGCATCGCCAGCCTGAATAATCCCCGGCTCATGCACCCGAAAATAGATGCCGCTACGGCGCGCCAGCTCAAATTCGCGCACGATGCCCGGCCGTGCCAGGCGAATACCCAATTTGAAGCAGGGCCGGCGGGGCTGCACAGCCATCAGCACGGCCGTGCCCAGCTGGAAGCAGTCGCCCACGCGCACCACCGTTTCGAGCATGCCCCGCGTGGTTAGGTTTTCGCCGAAGGCACCGGGCACGAGCTGGGCGGCGGGCAGCAGCTGCCGCCAGTAGTCCCAGTGCTCCTGCGGATAGGCATACACCGCTTTGTCGGGTCCGCCGTGCACGCGCAGGTCGGCCTGGCCGTCGCCGGCCAGGTGCTCGGCCAGCACCGCTACCGGGCCGGCTATGGGTTGCTTAAAAATGCTGGTGCGCACGGTTTTGCCCTGCCACAGCAGGTCTTGCGGCTGGGCGACGTTGACGGAGAGAAGCTGCATGGCGCGAAGTACGGGCGCGCCTGTCACTTATTGCGGCCGGCGCGCGTTAGCTGCGCGCACCTTGCCCTACCGCGCCCATGCCCGTTCGCCACTACCCTACCCTGCTCACGTACCTGGAAGGCAACCGCCGCCGCACGCCCGAATACGACGACGTGGCCCTAGAATTGGTGGAAGGCGCCCTGCCGCCCGACCTCATGGGCACGCTGCTGCGCAACGGCAACGGCCACTTCGAGCAGCACGGCGTGCTCTACGACCACCTCTTCGACGGTGATGGCATGGTGGCGCGCTTTCGCTTTGATGGCCAGCGCGTAACGTACCGCAACCGCTACGTGCGCACCGACGAGTTTGTGGCCGAGGAGGCGGCCGATAAGATGCTCTACCGCAGCTTTGGCACCAACCTGCCCGGCGGGCTGCGGGCCAATTTTGGCAAAACACAGTTTAAAAACACCGCCAATACCAGCCTGGTGGAGCACGGCGGCCACCTGCTGGCGCTGTGGGAAGGCGGCCTGCCCCACGCCCTGGCCCCCGACTCGCTGGCCACGCTGGGGCGCTTTGACTACGGCGGGGTGCTGCGCAACCCGTTTGGCTGGCTCGACCGGCGCATCACGCCCGAAATGCCGTTTTCGGCCCATCCTAAGGTGCACCCCACCACGGGCGTGCTCCACAACTTTGGCACCGTGGCGGGTGCCAAGCACCGGCTGGTGCTGTATGAGGTGAGCCCCGCCGGCGTGGCGCGGGTGGCCCACGTGCTGCCGTTGACCGACGCCCACTTTGCCCACGACTTTGTGCTGACGGCCAGCGGGCACCAGATTTTTTTCCTCACGCCGGTGGCGTTTGATGTGTTTCGGGCCTTCGCGGGGCTGACTTCGCCGGCGGCCTCCATCAAGGTCGATGCCAGCCAGCCGACCCAGGTGGTGGTGGTGGCCCCCGATGGCACGGTGCACCGGCTACACACCGAGTTTGGCTTCGCTTTCCACTTTGTGAATGGCTACCAGGACCCCGCCGATGGCAAGCTGGTGGTCGATGCGCTGCTGCTCGGCAACTACCCCGACTCGGCCAGCATTAAGGCGTATCTAGCTGGCAACCTGCCCGATGACCAGCCGCAGGCGCGGTTTGTGCGCTTCCGGCTCAACCTGGCAGCGGGCACCGTAACCCGGCAATCGCTGGCCGACTGCGAGGGCGAGCTACCCGAGATTCACCCCGCCCACCTGGGCCAGCCCTACCGCTACACCTGGACCATCGGGCGGCCCGCCAGCTCGCCCCAACCCCTGCTCGACCACCTCCTCAAGCTCGACGTGCACACCGGCGCAGTGCGCCACGCCCACGCGCCCGCCACCCTGTGCAGCGAGCCCGTAGTGGTGCCCCGCGCCAACAGCCAGGCCGAAGACGACGGCTACCTCGCCTACCTGCGCTTCGATGCCACCACCAGCACCACCGACCTGCTCGTGGCCGATGCCGCCGACCTGCGCACCCTGGCCCGCCTGCGGCTGCCGCACAATATTCCGCTGGGTTTTCACGGGTTGTGGCAGGAGGGGTAGGCAGCTCGCTGACCCTGGGAGTTAGTCATCGCCCTCCACGTGCACCCCACCCCCTAACCCCCTCCCCTCCGGGAGAGGGGAATTAGATATAGTCATAAAACCTAATCACCAGCATTTTAGCGCTACTGCTAGTTCCCCCTCTCCCGGAGGGGAGGGGGCTAGGGGGTGGGGTTAACGCGGAGGGCGATGATTAGAACCTAACCGCTCAGGGATAAGGGGTGGGCCTACTTCCCCGCCAGCTCGGCCAGGTACACTTCCAGCATGGGGTAGCCGCCGGCCCCGGTTTTACTGCGGTCAGCGGCGTCTTTGGGGTTGAGCTGGTGGGCGGTTTCCCAGGCATCGGGCATACCGTCGTGGTCGGTATCAGCGGGGGCGGGCTCGGCTTTTAGCACCGGCCAGGCTTTCTGCGACACCTCGTAGGGCGTGCCGTGGGGGTAGCCGCCCTGCACGTCGATAATCCGGCCGGTGCGGGTGCGCACCTCGCGCACCATACGTTGGTCGAGGGTGTCGCGCAGGGGGCGGCTGGCGCCGGCGCTGGCCAGCACCAGGTTGTAGGCTTCCGGGGCGGGCTGGGTGGCCACGGGGCCCAAGTCGAAGGGCGCGGTGACTTTGGAGAGGATGGTGTCGGCGCGGGTGCCGCCGTCCATGTCCACGCCGCGCCAGTTGTGGGCGGTTACGTCGGCGCTGGCTTCCTGGTAGTTGCCAGCGAGGTAAAACTTGCCGTAGGGCAGCGGGTTGCTGCCCTTGGTGAGCTTGTAGGGATTCAGCAGGCGGGCGCGCACGGCGGGCTTGGTGCTGGGGCCCGGCTTGTAGTAGTTGTTGACAATGTTGTAGTTACCGCCTTCGCCGGCGTACACGTTATTCTCGCCCCAGTCGTAGATAACGTTGTTGCGGAAGTCGCAGTTTTCAAAGCCCGCCGGGTGGGTGTAGCGGCTGCCATTGAAGCGCGGCGTGCGGCTGTTGCAGTGCACAAACAGGTTGTGGTGCATGCTGGCGTGCTGCCCGCCCCAGATGCCGCCGTAGCCGTGGTGCTCGTAGTCCTTGTCGCCGGTTTCGAAGTGGTACGAGTAGTTGAGCGGCGGGCCAATGAGATTCCAGCTGAGGGTGGTGCTGTCGCCCTCGTACACCGAAAAGGCCTCGTCGGTGCTCCAGCTCATCGAGCAGTGGTCGATGACGAGCTGGTGGTTGCGGTTGCCGCCGAAGGCATCGTCGCCGCCCGCGCCATCTACCTGGCCCTTGTTCTGGTTTTTATCGCCCATCCGAAAGCGCACGAAGCGCACTACCACGTTATTAGCGTGCACCTGCACCGGGAAATCGGCCAGGCAAATGCCGCCGCCGGGGGCCGTTTGGCCCGCAATGGTGGTGTTGGCCTTGTTGATGGTGAGCGGCGAAAGCAGGTGAATGGTGCCCGCTACCCGAAACACGATGGTGCGCGCCGGGGCCTTTTTGGCATTCAGCTGCACGGCGTAGCGCAGGCTACCGGGCTGGTTATCATCCAGTAAATTAGTTACTTCCAGCACCGTGGTGGGCAGCGCGGTCGTGCCGCGCCCGCCGGTGGTGAAGCGCCCGGCGCCCTCGGCGCCAGGGTAGGCCAACAGCGGCGCGGGGGCGGCCGGTGCGCCCAGGCGCAGGGCCCAGCCGGTGGCCATGGTGGCGAGTAAAAACCCGTGGCGCAACCCAAAACCTAGCAGCATAAACTCAGAATCAAAAAGGGTGGGAAGAAGCAGAACGCCGCAAATACGCCCCATTAACCTAGCGAATGCGCGCGGCGGCGGGCTTTTCTTTGCGCAATCGTTGTCGGCAACGTTGCCAGCGGCAGCGCGGGCGCGGCGCGTTTTAGCTATGGCCACTGCTTCTCCTGCTCCGCCCGCCGCGCCCCTGGGGGCACTTAGTTTCACGCTGGCGCTGGTGGCGCTGGCCGGCTACGTCGATGCCGTGGGCTACCTGCGGTTTACGGGGCTATTCGTGTCGTTTATGAGCGGCAACACCACCTCGCTGGGCGTGGCCGTGGCCCACGAAGACGCGGCCAAGGCCAGCGAGCTGGCCGGCGTGGTGGCGCTGTTTGTGACGGGCGTAGTAGCGGGCAGCCTATTGCACCGCTGGGCCGGCCAGTGGGGCAACATCCTGATTTTAATTATGATAGCTAACCTACTGGTACTGGCCACCACCATCCCCACTACCACCATTGCCAGCCTCGTGCTGGCCATGGGCGTGCTCAATGCCAGCGTGCACCAAGTGGGCCGCGTGAAGGTCAGCCTCACGTTCGTGACGGGCACGCTCGTGCGCTTCGGCGCAGGGCTGGCCGACTGGCTCAGCGGCGCGGCCCCGGCCCACGACTGGCTGTGGCCCGTTACGCTGTGGCTGGCGTTTTTGGCCGGGGCGCTGGGCGGGGCGGCGGGGCAGCACCACCTGCCCCAGATGGCGCTATTGCCGGCGGCCGGCTTGAGTTTGGCGCTGGCCGGGGCCGCCCGCTGGGTGCGCGGTACTGCGTAGCGCCCCGGCCTCCCTCCTACCAGGCGGCCAGCTTTTCAGCGTAGCGGCTTTTGGCCAGGAAAGCCGGGTAGCCGGCCTTAGGCTTTGCGGCGGCGGATATTCAGGTAGTCCAGGTAATACAACACCTTGATGGACACGTTATTATTGTGCGGCGTGTTGGCCACGTTGGTTAGGTTGTCGAAATAAAGCGGGGTGGCTTCATTGCCTTGCAGGTAGCTGGCGGTGGCATCCTTATACACCAGGCTCACCTGCGAGCCGGGCGCAAACCACCACACCAGGGCGGCATCCACGTTGAAGGCGCTGAAGCTGTTGTCGTGGTTGCGCTGGTAGCCGGGCAGGTTCTCTTCGGGGCCGCCGGGGTGCAGGCGGGCAAAGTCGTAGTAGTGCACCGTGCTCACGTAGTGCCGCACCCGCACGGTTAGCGATAACTTGTTGGTAAACGTATAGTTAGCGTTCACAGTGTTGGTGAACGTGGACACGTTGCGGCGGCCCAGCAGCGGGTCGGGCCCCAGGATGAAGCCATAGAGCTGGTCGATGGGCACACTGGGGTCGAGGCCGTCGTTGACGTAGCCTATCTGGTTCACTTTCAGGTTATAATCAAACGTGTAGCGAAAGTTCAGCTTATCGCTCACGCGGTAGCGGGGGCTCAGCGTGAGGCCGTAGCCGGCGCGGCGCGGGCGCTCGAAGCGGCTGTCGTGCTCGTAGAGCCGGATGCCGGCGTTCACGTCGTAAGCCAGCTTCTTGCGGTAGTCCGACGAGGCGTAGTAGCCCAGGTTGTAGCTGGTGGGCACTAGCACGTAGTAGCCGCCCAGCGGCGCGGTGCGCGGCTCGTAATAGTCGTGCTTGGCGAGGTCGATATTGACGTTAAAGCCCGTGGATAAGAAGCTCTTGGTGAACGTGGTATTGAGGCTACCGTAGAGCCCCGCATCCTGGTAGAGCAGCGGCTTGAATAGCAGCGACTGGTACGCGCCCAGCGTGGTATACAGGTTATTGACCTTCCAAAACTGCTGGTACTTGTTGTAGTTGACGGTGGCCGACTGGCTCACGTTGTTGTTGCCAAACAGGATGCCGAGGTCGTTGGGGTTGTAGGTGTCCGACTCGATGCCGTGGTCCACGTTCCAAGTCCAGTTGCCCGATATTTTGCCGTAGTTGAGGTAGTATTTGTAGCCGTTGCGGTCGCTCACCGGCGTTTCGGAAAACATGTTCTGGCCGCGGCGCTGCGAGTAGTTGAGCTGGCCTTTGAGGGCGTACTCGTTTTTCTTATCGGCAAAGCGAAACAGGCCGGCCGTCACGTTGGCATCGTAGGCCGTGCCGGCGCGCGTCACGTTGGTGTTGATGAGCGACACGTACGAGTTGTGGGGCAGGCTCTGGTCGAGCACCACAATGTTGTAGTTGGTGAGCGGCTGGGTCATCAGTTCGCGCTCGCGGCCGCCCACGCTATCGCGCAGGGTGGCGTAGCTGGCCGCCGACACGGCATTGAACACGCCCACGCCCAGCCCCTTGCTAGTGCGGCCCGACACCTTGGTGGCGTTGATGAGCCGCGTCACGCCGGGGTTGTGGTACAACGCTTCGCCCGGCGCCAGCTGCCCGGCCGCGTCGCCAAAGCCCAACGGCTGCGCCCCCACCCGCCGCGAGTAGAACAAGCCGCCTTTGTTGAATAGCTCGGTGCCTTCGGTGAAAAACGCCCGGTTTTCCTGGTATTGCACCTCAAACGGCGACAGGTTAAGTACCTGGTTATCACTGATAGTCTGGCCAAAGTCCGGGATTAGCGTGGCATCCAGGGTAAAGCTCTCGTTGATGCCCCACTTTATATCGGCCCCGGCGTTGAAGCTGGTGCTGGTGTTCTGCTTGCCCTGCTCGTTGTAGGGGTAGTGGTTGACGTAGCTGCTCACGTAGGGCGTGAGCGAGAGGCGTAGCGGCGGGTGCAGGTCGCGCAGGTCGGTGACCTCGCCCCACTGGTTTACGAAGCCATCCACGGCGGGCTTCACCTCGTTCCAAAACAGCTGCTGGTTGTCCTTTTTGCGCTGGCGCATAAAGTTGACGCCCCAGGTTTGCACGTCGGCCGCTGCAAAGCGCAGCGCCGAGTACGGAATGCGCAGCTCCACGCTCCAGCCCTTGCCGCCGGGCAGGGGGGCCACGTGGCTTTCCCACACGGCGTTCCAGGCAAAGTCCTCGCCGTTGGCGGGCGAGTAGCGGCTGTCCATCTGCACGCCCGTGCTCAGCACAATGAAGCCGTAGCCGTTGAGGTGGTCGCGGTAGGGGTCGATAAAAATGGCAAAAAAGTCGGTGTTGCCCGCGTCGTCGCGCTGGGTCAGCTCGTGCCGAATGCTATCGGCACTGGCCTCTATCATCTTGGCTCCTACGTACATAGCGGCATCGTCGTAGAGTACGCGCACCTCGGTGGGCAGGCGCTCGGGGCGGCCCGGCCGCGGCCGCTGCTCCGTAAACTGGCCTGTGACCGGGGCCGTGACCCAGGCAGCTTCGTCGAGCAGGCCATCAAGTTTGAGGGGCGCGGCCGTGCGCTGGGCGGCCAGCTGGCGGCGCGGCGCGGCCGTGGCGGCAGGCGCGCCAGGCAGGCTTTTTTGGGCCGCGGCCGGGGCCAGCCCAATCAGGGAAAGACAGCACAGCAGCAGGCCAACGGGCCACTGCTTGGCTAGTAAGGAAAACATGAGGGATGGGTGAGTAAGAGTGCAGCAGGGCCATAGACACGCACATTAGCGCGGCCGTTGTCTGATGCACCAGGTATTTTTAGTAGCGCGAAGCTCTGCTTCGTGCGCGAGCGCAGCGAGCAGGCGGGGCCGGACGACCCGAATGACCCAAACGCGAGCTGCTCGCTGCGCTCGCGCACGAAGCAGAGCTTCGCGCTACATCCTACTGCTGCTTGCGGAAAAACACGTCGCCGCTCACCGACTCCAGTTTCACCAGCGGGCCGCCGCCGGGGCCGTAGCTGCCGTGCAGCTCGTAGCCCACGTAGCTTTTTTCCTTGAGGTTGCTGAAGGTCACGGCCGGGTCGGCGTACACCTCACCGCTCACAGTGTGCAGGCTCAGGTCGGCACTTTGGCCGGCGGGCCAGCTCGCGTCCACGTTGCCGCTCACGCTGGCGGCGCGCACTGGCGCGGCGCCGGATTGTTGCAGCTTCACGTCGCCGCTCACGCTGCGCGCCGTAACGGGGCCAGCCAGCGCGCTCAGTAAGATATTGCCGCTCACCGTGTTCACGGAGATGGTGCCGCGCAAGGCGCTCAGGTCCAGGTCGCCAGTTATGGTTTTGATGCGCAGGTCGGTGCCGGCGGGCAGCGTCACCTCGTAGTCGATGCGGGCGCAGTAGCCGTACCCGTGGCGGCCCGCATCCCGAGTAGCGGGGCGGTTGCCGGGCCGGTTCACGTTCACGCCCTGCGAGCTGCTGTTGAAGTGGCCGCCGTCGCAGTCGCCCGTGAACTGGCTCTGGCGCAGCAGGTTATCATCCAGCTTTTCTTCCACCCGTAGCTCGTCGCCAGCTTTGTCCAGCACCAGGCTGTAGGCGTCGTTTTGCTGGTTGTTGTTGATGCTCACCTTGGCTTGCACGCTCAGCCCGGTGCCCGGCCGCACCCGGATGGTTTGGGCAAATTTCAGGTCCAGCACCACCGCCTGGCCGGCGGTCAGCGTGGCAGTTTGCGATACCAGGCGCTGGGCCAGGACGGGGGCGCAGCTACCGAGCAGCAGCCCGGCGGC
Source organism: Hymenobacter arcticus (assembly GCF_054779975.1). NCBI lineage: Bacteria > Pseudomonadati > Bacteroidota > Cytophagia > Cytophagales > Hymenobacteraceae > Hymenobacter > Hymenobacter arcticus. The sequence continues at coordinate 69,158 of NZ_BAAGXF010000003.1, read as the reverse complement.
GAGTAAAAAGCGGTTCATAAAAAAGGGCGTTAAATTGACGAATTAACAGTTAATTTACTGATTTACTTGGTTTTGCGCACAAAAATGTCGCCACTTATCGTCTTCAGCGAGAAGGTGGTGCCGCCGCCGTTGGCGCGGCCCTCCACGGTTTGGCCGCCCACGTGCTTGAGGCCGTTGCCGCCGCCCAGGTTGAGGTCGAAGTCGGTGTAGATTTCGCCCGAAATCGAGCGCATCGAGAGGCTCAGCTTGGCGCTGGCGGGCAGGCTCACGTCCACGTCGCCGCTCACTGACGAGATGGCGCTGGGCTGGGTCGGCGTGGCGCTAAACTTCACCTGAATGTCGCCGCTGATGGTGTTGGCCACAATGGGGCCGCTCACGTTCAGCAGCCGTAAATCGCCCGATTGCAGGCTGATTTCGATGCGCCCGGCCAGGTCGCGCATCGTCAGGTCGTCGGAGCCGCCCCAGCCGCCCTGGGCAAACGACACGTCGGTGAGGCGCGGCAGGCGCACTGTGTAGTGCCCCTCGTGGCGCCCCGCCTTGCCAATGCGGATGGTGTTGTCGCCGGCCGGCGTCACGGATAAACCCAGGCGGGTGTTGTCGGTGCCGCCGCTGTACACGGGGCGCAGGCCCATGGCCAGGGCCGGCGGGGCCTCGTAGCCGCCCGTGCCCTTTATCAGCAGCTCGTCGCCGTCGTAGCCTTCCACCGTCACGTCGCTGCCGCGCATGTCGAGCACCACTTTGCGGTTGGTGGGGCTGTTGAATTTCATTTTAAACTCCTGGGCGCGCAGCGTCGCCGGCAGGGCCAGCGCGCAGGCCAGCAGCGGAAGTAAAGCAAACTTTTTCATGATAAAATAAGAGCGAAAGAAAAACTAAGGCAGCCTGCAAAGCGCTGTGGCACAGCACTCCCCCACCCGCTGCCGAAACCTTCGCGGTGGGATTTTCCAGAGGCGGCGTGCCACGCCGCTTGGTACTCGATTTGGGGTAATTAAATCAGTTGGCCCAGGCCGCTTTCGGCCTGCTGGCGCACGGCGGGCAAGGCATCGCGCTTCTTGGCCAGTTCTTCGAGGCCGGGCACGGCGCGCTTTTCGCGCAGCGTCACCAGGGTTTCGATGAGGGTAATCTGCACGTTGGGGTCGGTTTGCAGGGGCAGGGCCTCCACCAGCGCCGGGCCCACGCGGGGGTCGGCGCGCAGCCGAAACAGGGCCTCGCAGGCGGCCAGCCGCACGTTGGGGTTGGGGTCGGTGTCGAGGGTGTGAATGAGCGTGAGCACGGCCGGGTCGTTGGGCTCCACCACGGCGGCCGGGGCCTGGCTCACCAGCTGCAAGCGCTGGCTGGCCGTGGCCGGCAGCTGCCGCGCCGCCGCCAGCTGCGCCGACAGCGTGGGGCCCGCCTCCGGCGCGGTTTGCGCCAGTTGGGTGGCCGGCTGGCCGCCGCGCAGCAGCAAACCCAGCATCGCGCCGATGGCTACCAGCGCCACGCTGGCCGCCACGCGCAGCCACTGTTGATGATTGCTATTTTTTTGATTAACAACTAGTTGCTCCTGAGCAGGAGCCGCCAGTGGCTGGCCACCGCGGGCGGCCGTCAAGCCGGTAGGCGAAGCCGCGGCCAGCTTCGCCTTTTCCTCTTCCAGCATGGCCAGAAAATTATCGCGCAGCGCCAGCGGGGGCACCTCAGCCGGCAGCGCGTCGAGGTCGCTGAAAAGCAGGCGCAGCTCGGCTAGCTCGGCCTGGCAGGCGGGGCAAGCGGGCAGGTGCGCCGCCAAGTGGGCGGCCTCGGGCGGCAGCGGCTGGCCATCGGCCAGCTCGGGCAGCCAGGGCCGCAGCGCGGCGCAGGTGGGGTCAATAAGGTGGGAATCGCTAGCGTGGCTCATTGGTAGGTTAGAAGCAGAAGTTATGATTTATAAAGTATTTTATATCAATAGGTTAACTCAGGTAAATCTTGCGCAGTGCGTCGAGCGCGCGGTGGGCTTTTACGCGGGCGGCGCCGGCGGTGCAGCCGAGCTGCTCGCCTATTTCGGCGTAGTCGAAGCCCTCGAAGCGGTGCAGCACCAGCACCTCGCGCTGGGCGGCGGGCAGCAGGGCCAGGGCTTCGTGCAGGGCTTCATTTTGGTCTTTGTCGGCGCGCTGGGCCTGGGCGGCGCGGCCGTGGGAAGCGGTTTTTTCCACTTCTTCCAGGTCGGCGGTGGGGCGCTGGCGCTGGTAGTGGTCGGCCCACACGTGGCGGGCCAGCTGGTAGACCCAGGCCCGAAACGCCTGGCCCGGCTGGAAGCTGGCGCGGTAGCGTAGCACCCGCACAAACACGTTCTGGGTCAGGTCTTGGGCCACCTCCCGGTCGCCATTGGCCAGGCGGGCCAGGAAGCCAAACAGTGGCCTCTGGTAGCGCTCAAACAGCCCGGTTAGCTGGTCGAGGTCGCCGGCTTGCACCTGGGCCATCAGGGCTTCGTCGCTGAACGTAAGGGCGGAGACGGCGGGCATCCGGGCAGTGGGTAAAAGGTCAGGGGTAGCGGGATTTACAGGGAGTACCGGCAGCGTGTCCATACGTTACAGCGGGGGGAAAAATAGTTTGTAAAAAGCCCGCCGCCGACCACGCCGGGCACAAAAAAGCGGGTCGGCACGCTGGTTCTCAGCCGGCCGACCCGCTCGTTATTCAACTCATTTACAAATACTTAATTCTCGCTGATGTTAATATTGAAGCTCGACGACTTGCCCTTGCCACTGGCGGGCTGGTCCAGCAACTGGCGATAGCGCGCTACCTGGGCCGGCGTGAGGGCCTTGCCATTCACGCGCCCACCCTTGTCATTTAGCTGAAAGGAAAAGCTGCGCTCGTCCTTATCAAGCAGGCCATCCTGGCGCAGGGCGGCGCGCAGCTTTTCGGTTTTGGGTGCGGGCGGGGCCGGGGGCGCGGGCGGCACCTGCGGCGACACCGGGCCTTGCGGCGCGAAGGGCGCGCGGGGTGCCCGCGGGGCGCGGGGCGATGCGGGCACGCCCGAGCGGCCAGTTTCCTGCTCCAACGCCCGCAGTTCGGCGGCATCGGCCACTATGCGGGCGCGCAGCTCGGCGCGGCGGCTGGTCAGCTCGGCGCGGCTGTTTTCTTGGTCGGCTTGGGCGGCATCGCGGTCGGCCCGGGCGGCGTCGCGGTCGGCCTGGGCGGCATCGCGGTCGGCTTGCATGGCATCACGGTCAGCCTTGTCAGGGCTCGACTTATAGATTTTCAAACGGTTGTTTTTGATGTAAAAGCGCGGGTCGTTAGGGCGGTGGGCCGTGGCGGCGCCCTTCACATTGAAGTGAAACTCGCGAAACGCACTGCCGTTGCCGAAGGTGCGTGTGCTGATACGCTGCTCCTCCAGCTTACGCAACTCTTTTTCCATTTCCTGGCGTTGCTCGGCGGTCAGGTCGGGGCTGCGGAGAGCTTCGGCCAAGCCCTGGCGGGCGGCGCGCAGCGCCTCATCCTCCACCACAGTAGTCGAGAAGCCGAAGCTAAACGACGAGTTACCGGGGCGCTCGGGGCGTTCGGTACGCTCGGGTTTTTCCGGCCGCTCGAAGCTCATAGTTTGGTCGGGCACCCGCACTACTTCAACGGTGCGCACGGCTTTGGACCGCTTGGCTTTCTTGCCGGTGCTGGTTTCGACGCGCTCGCCATTGACAGTCAGGTTCACCACGCGGCCTTTTTTATCCTTTTCAATAACTACCGTGCTGGCCGGCCCCCGGCGCGGAGGGCGCGGGCGCGCCATGCTTAGTTGCTCACCAGTAAGTACTTCTGCACGCACGATTCGCTCTACTTGGCGTGATGTTTCGGCCACGGGCGGCACTGCTGGCACGGCTGCCACTTGGCGGCGGGTAGTGTCGGCGGCCGCGGCCGGGCGAGTGCCTTGCTGCGGCAGGGGGCTGGCGGCCAGTACCACGCCCGTGCTCAAACCCAGCAGGCCGAGCAGCGTGAGCGAACCCGCCAACAAGCGCTCGCTCATAGTAGGCGATTCGGGCCGGCCCAGCGCCAGCCGGCGCACCCGCGCCAGCAGCGAGCCACGGCCGCCGGGGCCCGCCGCGGCCAAGGCTAGGCGGGGCGTGGGAGCATACGTGGTTTCCAGCTCGGCCAGGGCCGCTAGGGCGCGGGCCACCCGCAGGCGGTCGCCGCCACAGAGGGCCGCGGCCTGGTCGTCGCAGCAGTTTTCGCGCTCGGCGCGCAGGCAATGGGCCATAAACCACACGGCGGGGTGGTAGAAAAACAGCACCTCGGCCACGGCCAGGCCCAGGTTGAGCAGGTAGTCGCGGCGCACGATGTGGGCCAGCTCATGCGCCAGCAGCGCCTCCAGCAAGCTTGGGTTCAGGCCAGCCACCGCGCCTAGCGGCAGCAAAATCACTGGCCGTAAGTGCCCCAGCACCAGCGGCCCCGCCACCCGGGCCGACTCTAGCAGCGCCACCGGCCGGCGCAGGCCCGCACGGGCGGCCAGCGCCGCCAGGCGCTGCTGCCACTCGGCACCCAGCGCCTGGGTACCCGCCCGGCGCAGCCGGCCCGCGTAGAGCAAGCCACCCGCCAGCCGGCCGCTCATCAGCAACAGGCCCAGCAGCCAGGCTACCACCACCAGGGGCAGGTAAGCTTCTATTATTCGGCTAGTTGCGCGCAGCCAAACCAACGGCGCGGCTACGGTAACAGGCGCAGCCACGGCAGCCTGAGCAGCGGACGGCGCTATTATCGTGGCGGACGCGGAGTTTATAGAGGTGGTTTTTGCGACCAGCCCAGCATTCGCTTTTGGCGCAGCCATGGCGTGGTTTTCAACTGCCGAAACAGCCGGGGTTGTCTGGTAATAAAAGCCAAACGTGAGCCCCGCCGCCAGCACCAGCGTGCCCAGCGCGGCGGCCGACACGGCGTAGCGCACTTCGGCCCGGTGGCGGCGCAGCAGCGGCAGCACGCCCGCCAGCAACAGCGCCAGCACCCCGCCCTGCCACAACGAGTGCAGCAGCGCGTAGCCCACGCCCCGCACCAGCGCGGGCGATACCATTTCTTCAAGCAACGGGAGCATTGTCGTTAGGTTTAGAGGGTGAGGGAGTGGCATTCTGAATCTCAATGTCATTGAGCAGGCGGCGAATCTGGGCCAGCTCATCGGGCGAGGTTTTACGGTTGCCCAATGCCTGCATCACCAGCTTCATAGCCGAGCCGCCGAAGGTGGCAGCTACAAACTTGTCGAGCAGCAGCCCCTGGGTGTCCTGCTCGCGCACGGCCGCCCGGTAAATGTGGCTGCGGCCCTCATCGTCGCGCTGCACGAGGCCCTTTTCCAGCATCAGCTGCATGATTTTCAGGGTCGTAGTATAGCCGACTTCGCGGTGCTGGCTGAGCTGGTCGTTCACGGTGCGCACCGTGGCGGGGCCATGCTGCCAAAGCACATGCAAAATTTCCAGCTCAGAATCCGTAGGTTTAGGGGGCGCTTTAGGCATGGGAGGAGGCAAAAAAGTTTCGTACGAATGATTTCGTAGGTCAAAGATTGTACGACAACCTTCGTAGTTGCAATTGCAAAGTACGAAATAAATCGTATAATGCAACAACTAGCTGATAATCAGCAATTATATTTTTTACCCTGTTGTTTTATGGATTCGCCCAACGGTTCGCTGGCCGCCTTCCGCCAAGCTTATTTTGGGCCCATTGACAACTACTTGGCCTGGCACGACGGCTTCCAATACCAAACCGACCTGACTTGCCTGGCTGCGCTCACGCCCGCCCAGCAGCAGCAAGCGGCCGAAGAATTGCTCGCCGGCCTGCGCGCCGGCACGGCCGATGCCCGCGCCATGCTGGGCCTGGGTTACCTGCGCTACGCCAACGCCTTGCCCCTACTGCATCAATGCCTGCGCCAAAGCTTTGCTACCTACTACGCCCTGCAAGCCATCGCGCAGATAAACCCCGCCGGTTTTTACCCGCCCGTAGTGGCCGACTTGCTGGCTGACCCCGCCAAGCAGCATCAATATATGGACCTAGTGATTGGGCTGCGCGAATACTTCACGCTACCGCAGCTGGGCCCATCTATTCCGCCGCTCATTTTCGCCCTGCTGGCCAATAAGGAGTACCTCGTGCGCAACCATGCGCTGCACGCTGTGCGCCTGCTCTCAGGCAGTACCACCGCCGCCCAGCTGGCCGACTACAACCCGCAGCGCATCAAGGCCGACGAGGTATTTCAGCTACTCATCAAGGATAACCAGCCCCAGCATTTTCGGCGCGCTCAGCAGCTACTCCTCACCCAGCTACCACCCGAAACGGTGGCCAGTTTTTCGCCGGTCAATAGCTAAGTAGTTAGCTGGTTTTCTTGCGCTTACGCACCAGCGTTACCCGCGCGCGGTCGCAAATGCCGCCCAGCGGCGGGTTGAACTTCGACACGCTCACCTGCGCCCGCCGCACCTGCGGAAACTCCCCCATGATACGGTCGAGGATGCGGTGGGCCAGGTGCTCCAGCAGGCGGGCCGGCAATTGCATTTCGGCCAGCACCAGGCGGTAGAGCACCTCGTAGTTCACGGTTTCGGCCAGCTTGTCGGAAGCCCCGGCGGCGTGCAGGTCGGTTTTGAGGTGCAGGTCGACGCCGTACTTATTGCCAATTTTCTGCTCCTCGTCATAATAGCCGTGGAAGGCAAAGAATTCGAGTCCTTCAAGCGCAATCTGGCCCATCATATCTGAACCGCGGATTTATCGGATTCGTCGGATTTATCGGATTTTGGTGACGAACGCGGGCCGTAGTGGGTTGCAAAAGTAACGGGTTGGCCGCCGGCCGGCCCTCCTTACGTACACAAACCTGGTGCTGAGCTGACGAACTATGCGCCGACTGCCATCGCCCAAAGCGCACAAAAAAGGGCTGCCTACTGGGCAACCCTCCTCCTAATATCTTAATCCGAATCACGTCACCAAAATCCGACTAATCCGAAGAATCCGATAAATCCGCGGTCTAGATTTCGTCAAAAAACGACTTCTCTCCTACTGTCTCAGCTTGCGGCTTGGTAGTCATGCCGGGGTTCATGCCGGGGTGCGTCATGGGCTCGGGCTGCTGAATTTCGGGGCGGTCCGGGCCGATGGGCTGAATCTCGGGGCGGGTGGGCTCCACGTAGGGAGCGGGCGGGTTGGGCACCGTTTCGGGGCCGGGCTGGTCGATGTGCGGGGCGGGCGCAATGCCGGGGTTTTCGCGCGGGGCCTGGGGGCGCTCAATGTCGGGGCCGGGCGCCTGGTCGGGGTTGCGGGGGTCGGGCTGCTGGCCGGGCTTGGGGTTGTAGCCAGTGGGCGCGCCGCCGGGCGTGGGCTGCGTAGCGCGGGCCGCGGGGCCGCTAAAGTCAGCGCTGGTAGCGGGCGTGGGCGCAACGGCGGCGGCCGTGGCGCGGGAAGAAGCAGTGGTAACGTTCATATCGGGGGCGGGGCTAGGTTCGGGGGCCGGCGCATCGGCCGGCCGCTTTACCTGTACGCTCGCCGCCCGCGAAAGGATGGCCGTGGGGCCGTTTTTGGGGCGCGTGCGGGCGCGCTCCACTTTCTCTAGCGCATCGGAAGCCAGGTGGTGCAGGCCCCGCACTAAGGTATCGAGCTGCTGCTCAAGGTTTTGACATTCCTGACCCAGGCCGCTTACTTCCTTCTGCATGTCGGCCACGGTTTTCTCGGCCGTTTGGTAGGCTTCGTCCACAATGGTGCGGGCACGCTGGCGGGCTTCCGACAGGGTTTGCTCGGCCAGGAGCTGGGCCTCACGGCGGCGCAGGTCGGCGTCGCGCTGGGCCTGCTCGGTGATGGAGTTGCCGGTGTCCTCGGCCGTTTTGAGGGTGCGGTAGAGCGAAGACTCTACTTCGCGCATTTTTTGCACGTCGTGTAGCGCGTGCTCCAGCTTGAGGCGCAGCTCGCGGTTCTCATCACCCAGGCGCTCCCACTGCTGCGACACCGTGTTGAGGAAGGCCTGCACCTCTTCTTTATCCACGCCCCGGAAGGACTTTTCAAACGTTTTCTGCCGAATATCGAGGGCGGTAATTTTCATTATCTTAAGCTGGTAGCTGCTAGCTGTTGGCCGTTAGCTTTTTGTAGTATAAAAATAGCGAGTGCCTGACTTCAGCGAAAGTCCTGCGCAAAAATTGTATTTTGACCGAAAGCTAACAGTTAGCAGCTACTGGCTAACAGCTGGACTTATCTGCCAAACGGCCAGGCTACGGTCATCGCTGCACGAAACTAGCCGATGCTGCGCGCCCGGCCAAACCAGCTTATTCACCGACGTGCCGTGGCCGGCCGCCCGCGCCTTGTCCAGCACCCGCAGCAGGGCCAGGGTGGCGGGGTCCCAGAGCTTGATGCTTTTATCGAGCGAGCAGCTGGCCAGATAGCGGCCATCGGCGCTGAAAGCCAGGTGATTAATGGTGTACATATGGGCCACCACGCTGTCGAAAAGCGGGTAGCCGTCGGTGGCGGCGTAGCGGCGCAGGTGGGCATCGCGGCCGGCCGCCAGCAGGTGCTGGCCATCGGGCGAGTAGGTGAGCGTAAAAACCGAATTGGTAGCCTCCGTGAGCGTGGTTTTGACGGCCAGCGAGTCGAGGTCTAAGATGTAGGTTTTCCAGTCTGACGCGCCCACGGCCAGCTCGCCCCGGCCTTCGTGCAGGGCCAGGCAGCGCAGGCTTTTGTCGCTGAGGCGCAGCAGGTGCTCCACCCGAAAATCGTCGCCGCGCAGCACCGCCAGCGTGCCGTCGCCCAAGGCACAGTACAGGCGCTGGCGGCTTTCCGAAAATACCATCTCGAAGATGGCCACCGGCGGCAGCGCCGTGGCAAAGGCCAGCGTCCGGGTCTGTAAGTCAAGCGCCTGCACGCCCTGAAAATTGTGCCCCAGCAGCAGCAGGCCGCGCGCCGGTAATTCGAGCAGGGCATATACCGAACCCTCCACCTGGGCCAGCAGCTTGCCATCGGCCTCGGGGTGGGCGGCGTCCCAGGCCACCACCATGCCGTCGGCACTGCCCGAAAACACCTGGTCGGAACCGGCCCGGCCGGCCAGCGCGTACACCGCGTCGCGGTGCCCGGCCAGGGTGCCGAGGCGGGTAGCAGTGGGGCGGGGCGGCGGCGTGGTAGCAAGCATAAGGCCCCAAAGGTCGGCAGAATGCTGCCAAAGCGCCGCCCCCTACCTTCGCCGCCCACGTTTAGTTTATGCCGCTCCACTCGCTCACGCCCCTACCCGGTGGCCCTTTGCTGGGCCTGTGGCACCTCACCGAAGCCCCGGCCGACCTTTGGCCCCAGCTCGCCGATGCCCCCGCCTACGCACCGCTGCTGCCCGCCCGCGCCGACGGCCCGCGCCAGGCGCAGTGGCTGGCTGGCCGGGTGCTGGTGCAGCAGTTGCTGAGCAGCATCGTTCCAGCGGACTGGCCGCTTGCGGTGCTACGCAACGACGAAACCGGCCGGCCTTTTCTGACTGGTTTCAAGCAACCGGCCGTGTCGCTCTCGCACTCGGGCGAGTGGGTGGCGGCGCTGCTGGCCCCGCCCGGCACGGCTCTGGGCATCGACGTGGAAGTGGTGCGCGATAAAGCTCAGCGCATTGCCCGCAAGTTTCTAAACGAACAAGAACTAGCTGTTTTAGAGCATATTACCTTAGCAGATACTACGCCCGACACTGCGCCCCAGGAGCTATACAGCCTGCTCTGGAGCGCCAAGGAAACGCTGTATAAGCTGGCCGGGCAGCGCGGCATCATCTTCCGCGATAACCTGCTGCTCGACTTGCCGGCGGGTCCCTGGGCAATGCCCGGCACCTTACCCGCCCAGCTGTGGCTGAATAATCATATTTCCCGGCACCAGATTTGTTATCTTCGGCCGGCAGCGGGCTACGTGCTCACTTACTGCTACTAGTTTTTTCGTACGTCTAGCCCGCGGCCCGCGCCGCATCTTCTCTTTGGCTCTTTCTACCCCCGTCATGTCTTTTCGCAAAATCTCCATTGTGCTGGCTACCGCGCTACTGCTAGCTACCGTCACGGTGCGCATGGCCCGCGCCCAAGGCACCGTGAGCGACTTCACGGTGCAAAAAACCGGTGGCGGCAGCGCCTCGCTCAGCGCCTACAATGGCCAAAAGGCAGTGGTAGTGGTATTTATGAACCCCGCTTGCGCCTACACGCGCCTCTACCAGGAGCGCCTGGCGGCCCTCAATAGTGCGTACAGCGGTAAAGGCGTGCAGTTCATGTTCGTCAACGTGCCCATCAACCTCGACGGGGCCGAGGGCAGCGGCGGCTCGCTAGCCACCTTCACCGACGATGGCGCGGCCAGCGCGGCCCTCGGCGTGAGCAAAACCACCGAGGCCGTGGTGTTGCAGCCCGCTGGCTCGGGCTTTGCTGTGCGCTACCGCGGTGCCATTGACGATAACCCCCAGGTAGCCAGCGGCGTGCAGCAGCACTACTTGCAGCAGGTGCTCGACAACGTGCTGGCCAGCCGCCCCGCCGGCGTAGCCGATAAGCGTGCCGCCGGCTGCTTGATTAAGCGGTAGTTTTTATAAGAGTGACAGGCAATAAGAAGACCGTCATGCTGAGCATGACGGTCTTTTTCAGTTCAGCCTAAATTTCTACTCTTCCTCCGCTTCTTCGCCCGGCTCGTCTTGCTCCAGCAAAATGGCTAGTAGCTGCGCAACTTCTTCAGCCTTAGCGGGTTCTTGGAGCTTTTCGAAACCTACTTGCAGGTTGCGCATGGCGCGGCGCACTATGTCGAGGTGCGTGCAGGGCTCGTAAAAACCGGGCTGCGAGGTGATGCCGAGCTGGCCCACATAGTGCTCAATGTCGGCCTTGGAGAGGATGACGCCCCGGTTGTAGCAGTTGATGTAAAAGGGCAGCACCACCTCGTCGTCGTCGTCCTTTTTTACTAAGTACGTCAGCACAAACAAGTTAGGTAAGTTCACGCCAAACACCGGCAGGTCGAGGCGCTGGGCTACCAGCAGGTAGATAACGCAGAGCGACAGCGGGTTACCGCGCTTGGTTTCGAGCACCCGGTGCAGCATGGAGTTGGCCGGCGAGTGGAAGTGCTGGGTATTGGCCGCGAACTTATGATTGCGGAAAATGACGTGGTTGAGCACCTGCATCTGGTCGGCGGGGTGCATTTCGGGGCGCAGCAGCGTCCAGGCCTCGAAGCGCAGCTGCTCAATGGCGCGGTTAAGGGCTTGCAGGTCAGCATCGGGGTACTGGTACGAGTTGAGCAGCCACATGCCTTCGAGCAGGTCCTGGGCACCGGCATCGCGCCACACGCGCAGGCGCTGCTGCAAGCCATCAAACTGGAGCTGGTGGATGAGGTCTTCGAGGCGGCTTTGCTGCTGCGGGTCGAGGGTTTCTTCCCAGGATTCTTCCAGAAATGGAATAATGGCTTCGCCCAAACCCTGAATTTCGCCCTGAATCTGGGGGGCGATTTCCGGGTCGTCGAGCAGGGAGATGAGGGCTTTGATTTCGTTGGTCGTCATGAATCGCAGATTTTGCGGATTGCGCTGATTGTTCTTTGGCAAGCATCGGCGGAGTAGCGCGGCGCAGGCGCGCTGCCCTTGTTATTAAACAAACAGGGTCCAAATCGTTCCCGTTATTGGCATAAAACAGCAAGTGGTGCTCCGGCCACCAAAGGTCGAAACACCACTTGCTTACAGGCTCATTATCGTGGCAAGATTGCCGTATTATTATTCAATAGACAGTCAGTTAGCCCGTTGCGAATATGCGGTTTGAATCTGCGAAAGCAGCGCAGGCTCCTTAGTCTACGAGTTGGCGGAGGTTCGTTTTGGCCAAATCTACCAGCTCGCTGCCGCGGCCATTCATCAGGGCTTTTAGCGCGTAGAGGCTAAAGCCTTTGGCCTGAGCGGCTTCGATGTGGGGCGGCATGCTCAGCTCCTGGCGGTTCACCACGGCATCGACTACCACGGGGCCGTCGTGGGTGAGGGCCTGGCGCAGGATGCTTTCGAGGTGAGCGGGGTCGCTCACGTGGAAGCCTTGCACGCCGGCCGCCTGGGCCAGCTGGCCAAAGTCGGGGTTGTCGAGCTCGGTACCATATTCGAGGGTACCGGCGGCCTTCATTTCCAGCTCCACAAAGCCGTAGGCGCTGTTGTTGAAGATGATAACCTTCACGGGCACCTTCAACTGGCGCAGTGTCAGCAGCTCGCTCATCAGCATGGCAAAGCCGCCGTCGCCGCACAGCGCCACCACTTGCCGGCCGGGATAAGCCAGCGCCGCGCCAATGGCCTGCGACAGCGCGCCGGCCATACTGCCGTGCACGAAGGAGCCCAGCAGGCGCCGGCAGCCGTTCATATGCAGGTAGCGGGCCGCCCAGATGGTGGGCGTGCCCACGTCGCAGGTGAAAATGGTGTCGTCGTCGGCCAGCTCATCGAGCAGGCGCGCCACGTGCTGGGGGTGTAGTGTGGCGGCTCCGGCGTCGCCGGTGGCTAGCTCGGCCAGGCCCTTGTCATCGGCACGGTGGCGCTCCTGGGCTTCTTTGAGGTGGGCGTCGTCGGTGCGGGTTTTTAGCAGGGGCAGCAATTGCTGCACGGTTTCGGCCACGGTGCCGTGCAGGCCCACTTCTACGCGGGTGCGGCGGCCCAGGTGCAGGGGGCGGGTATCGACCTGCACTACGCGGGCATCTTCGGGGAAAAACTGGCGGTACGGGAAGTCGGTGCCCAACATCAGGATGGCGTCGGCGTCCATGAGGGCGTGGTAGCCGGCGGGCATGCCCAGCAGGCCAGTCAGGCCCACGTCGTAGGGGTTATTGGGCTCAATGCACTCTTTGCCGCGCAGGGCGTGCACCACGGGCGCTTGCAGGGCGGCGGCCACTTGCAGCAGTTCGGGGTGGGCCCCGGCGCAGCCAACGCCGGCCAGGATGGTTACTTTCTGGCAGTCGTTGAGCAGGGCGGCGGCGGCGGCTAGCTTGCCGGGGGCCGGCACCACGGCGCTGGCGTGGCCCAGCGAAGCCAGGCGCGGCGTGGGTGCTTCCGTTTCGAGGTGAGCAATGTCGCCGGGAATAACGACTACCCCTACCCCACCCATGCCCAGCGCGGCCTGAATGGCGCTTTCCACCATGCGCACGGCCTGGTCGGGTGTCGAAATCACCTCGCAATAATGGCTGCACTCCTGGAAGAGCCGCTCGGGATGCGTTTCCTGGAAGTAGCCAGTGCCGATTTCGACGCTCGGAATGTGGGCCGCGATGGCTAGCACCGGCACCCGCGAACGGTGGCAATCGAATAGCCCATTGACTAAGTGCGTGTTACCCGGTCCGCACGAACCGGCGCACACGGCCAGGTCGCCGGTGAGAAAGGCCTCAGCCCCGGCCGCAAACGCGCCGGCTTCTTCGTGGCGTACCTGCACAAACTCGATGCCCTCACTGGTGCGAATGGCATCGGTGATGCCGTTGAGCGAGTCGCCTACCAAGCCAAACACGCGCTTGACGCCGGCGGCTTGCAGGGTATCGATAATGATTTCGGAGACTGATTTCTTGGACATGGGCTCGTAACGCTTTCTACTGGTTTACGACAGCTAGCCCAAGACGGTGGGTTTGGGAGCCCAAAAGTGCCGCGCCTATTCATAGGCACCCTAAACAACCCTTTGTCAACCAATTGATTAACCCTGTGCCGCTAGTCCTGCTGCGAAGGCAAGCTTTCCTGGCCCGGCGGCACGGCGCGGTGCGCCAGCTTGTAGGTGAGGGCCAGCACCACGTTGTTTTTGGCGGCCGTGTTTTGCAGCACAAACTGCCCCTGGTCGTTGGCGTAGTTATAGTTGGCTTGGTTGACGTAACCCAGCTGCACAATCAGGTGTTTATCAACCTGATACCCAATGCCACCGTACACGCGATTGCGCTCAAACACCGGGCCGCGGGGGTTCAGAAAAATCTCGTCGTAGGCCGAAAAGAAGAGCGTGCCGGCGGTGATGGTCTTTTTGTTGAGCGGAAAAAAGGCGTTGAGCCGGTAGCGAAACCGCTGGCGAAACGCCGTACTATCATCGCGAAACCGAAACCAGCGCTGCTCAATGCGGTAGCGGTGCTCCAGCTTGAGGCGGTGCGAGTACTGCGTGAGCGTAAACTGCTGCCAGAGGCGCTTCTCAATGTTGAGCGCGCCGGCCCCCAGGTCTTTGTAGTCGGAGGTAGAGTAGCGCCCACCAGCACCGTAAAGTTGGGGTCGATATCGAAGCTCGCGCCGGCCTTCAGCTCGTAGTAAAAAAACTGCCGGGCCAGGGCATTGGAGCGGCCTTGCAGCTCGGCGTAGCCGCCCCAGCGGTGCTCAGTAGTGCCCGGCAGCTGCACCGTGGCAATTACCCAGCTGCCCCAGGGCTGCACGGGGTTGAGAGAAACCGGGGCTTGGGCGGCGGCGCGGCCCGCCAGCAGGGCCAGCAGCGCGGCACCCCAATAGTGCGTGCTCATGGGTAAAACGGGGCCGGAACTGGTGTTCACGCTCCGCTCACAAAGGTACCGGACCCGCCGGGGCAGCCGGGCTTTTCTCAGTGAAAAAGCCGCGCCAGGCTTGGCAGTAGCGCGGTGAGGCCGCGCCAGGTTTGGGTGGGCTGCGTGAGGGCCGCATAAGCCAGCCGGGGCAGCACCCACACTAGGTCGAGGGCCACGGCGGCCAGCGGCAGCAGCACATACGCCCACCACGGGTAGCGAAACCGCGGGCGCAGCCCGTGGGTGAGGGCGCGCCACACCAGCACCATGCGGCTGCGATAGTGCCAGCCTATCAGCCCAATAAGCCCCAGGTAATAGGCCAGCCGCCACTGAAAGGCCGGCAGGTGCGGCAGGTAGGTGACATCAACTACCAGCACGTTGGCCGCAATGGGCAGCAGCAACAGTGCCCCCAGCAGCGCCGTGCGGTGCCACAGCAGCAGCCCGCCCGCCAGTATCTGCGAATAGCCCACAAAGGACTTAAAGGGCTCCTGACCAAATAGATACCACGCCAGCTTAAACAGCCCCAGCTGGCCCGCGGGCCGCGCCAATTCCGTGGTCGAAAGACCAAACTGCCCGCCGTTCAGTTTGGCGTAGCCGTAGCTGATGAACGTGAACGCCAGCAACAGCCGCGCCGCTAGCACAACATAATCCGGCAGCCGCTCGCGGGTGGTCGTGGGCAGCGGGCTCATGCGACGGAGCCCAGAGTAGTTGCTGCGTCGGTGCTCGCGCCGGGGCCGGCTGCCTTGCGGTGCAGCCGCCAGGCTACCAGCAGTCCCAGCCCACCCACCAGCCCACAAATGCCCGCCCACAGCAGAAAATTATAGGCTTCGGTGTAGGCCCGGTAGCCTGCGGTGTAGGCGAACAGCACCGCGCCCACGCCCTCCCACAGCCGGGTGGTGGCGCGCGGCAGGGCAGGCACGGCCTGCACCGGCAGGCCCACCAGCACCCGCAAGGTGGGCCAGTCCCAGGCCAGCAGCATGAAGTTGGCCAGCAGCATGAGGCCCGTGATGACGGGCGTGCCGGCAAAGTCGTAGGAGACAGTGATGACGAAAATGCTGGCCATAATGGGCAGCAATAGCACCGCCCCCAGCGTGGCAAAGCGCTGCGTGAGCAGCAGCAGCCCCACCACGCACTGCGCCACCCCAATAAACTGCCAGTAGAACCCTGACTGGTACATGGTCTCAAAAAAATGCATAGGGCTGTGAATAGCCTCGGCCGCCCCACTAAGGCGCGTAAACCGCAGCCCCTTGATTTTGACGATGCTGGCAAACACAAACGCGCCGCCCAGCAAGTAGCGCGTGTACACGATGGCAAGCCGCAGCCACGCCCACTCCCGAAGCGCTTGCATAGTCATAAGCCTTTCTAAAAGTGCAATTATAAGACATCCAATCCTCAAGCAGCTAACGCTTTATACTGGCCAGCACCGCACCGCTCACCGTTAGCTGGGCGCTATCGGCCAGCTCGTAGCGCAGCTGCGGCGTGGCGCGGGCGCCCAGCACTAGCTGGCTCTGGCCTTGCATGCGCAGGTGGCCGGCGGCAATGCGGTTGGTGGGGTCTAGCTGAAGCTTGGTGCGGCTGCCGGGCGTGGGCCCAGCCACGGCGCGCAAGTAGCGCACAGTGTTGTTAATCAGCTCAATCTGGCTGCCCTGGTCGGCGCGCAGCGTGAGGCTGTCTTGCACAAAGCCCTGCACCAGGGTGCGGCGGCTCGTCAGGGTCAGGTCGTGGTGCGGCTGGCCGGCGGCTTCATACGCAGCCCCCGTGGTGAGGGTGGCTAGGCGGGGGCAGCTCACCACCACCGTTTCGCCCCAGCCCAGGCTCTCGGGCTCGTGGGGAAAAGCCAGCGCAAGGCGCAGCCGCCCGCCCTGCTGGCTCACGCGCACAAATTTGGTCGCCGCCGGGTTTACCCGCACCCCAAACGGCCCGGCCACCACCTTCACGCTCAGCGCGCTGCCGGCCGGAATGTCGACGTCAGTAAAATTCTTAAAAGCAAACAATTCAAAGTTGCGCAGCGGGTCTTTGTAGGCCCCCGAGCGGTACTCGGTGCGCAAGGCCATGTTGTAGGCCGTGAGGGAGGCCAGCAGCACCAGCAGGGCGGCCAGCAGGAAGGTGGTACTAGTTTTCATGGGTAGTGGGCGTGAGGGCGGCCTGCGCCGCCTTGAAGGCTTCGTAGCGCTGGCTCAGCTCGGGGAGGCCGATGTCGAGCAGCGAAATGGTGTTGAAAAAGGCGGGCAGCTCGTGTTGCAAAAAGCGCTCGCGGCGGCCGGCGCGCACCTGCTCGGCACCCGCCGGGGCCACAAACAGGCCCAGCCCGCGCCGGTTGTAGACCACGCCCTGGGTTTGCAATAATTCGTAGGTGCGCATCACGGTGTTGGGGTTGACTTGCAGCTCGGCGGCCAACTCGCGCACCGACGGGATTTTCTGGTCGGGCGGCCACTGCTGGCGCAGCACCTGCTCGCCCACGTAGCTGGCTATCTGGAGGTAAATGGCTTCATTATCGGAGAATTCCATGCGTTAAAGCTGTTTTTCGGTGAGGCGGGCGTAGGCCGCCGCCCACAGCAGCGCCGCCAGGGCCAGGGGCACCGCGGCCAGCCACGGCAGCTGGGTATCGGGCAGGTTCAGCGGCCCCACGCCCTTAATGGCCGCCGTGGTGAAGGGCACGGCCATGCCCAGGCTGCCATCGACCCAGTAGTTGAGGAGCTGAAAATTGGCCACGCCCACCACCAGCGTGCCCGCAAAGGCTAGGCTGGCCGTTTTCACAAACGACAGCCGGGGGAAGAAAATACTGCCCCACAGCGCCAGCCCGTGCAGCACCAGCAGCAGCCCCAGGCCCGGCACACCGTTCTTGGTGAGCAGGCTCAGCAGCGGGCCGGGCTGCGGGCTCACAAAGCGCATCACCAGCCAGTCGGCCAGGTAAAAGCTGGTCACAAAAACCGCCAGAAATACCGGCAGCGACACCAGCCAGGCCAGCAGGTACTTTTCGAGCTGCGAGGCGGGCAGCGTGAGCGCCAGCGCCGCCTGCCGCCCCTCGCCAAACTGCCCAAAGGCCAGGCTGGCAAAAAAACTGCCCGCGCCCAGCAGCAGCAGCGCAAACAGTGCCGCCTGCCCTGACTCGCTCAGCGGCTGGCGCTGCGCGTAGGTGACGAGGGCCAGCAGCAGCAATTGCCCGCCCAGCAGCACGGCCGCGCCCAGCGCGTAGGTTTTGCCATATTCGGCGCTGTGCTTGCGCACCAGCCGCCCAAACCGCTGTAAGTTAACGTACTGATTCATATTGGCTATTGCGTTTAGTGAGGTAGGTGGCCACGCCCGACTCGGGGCCGGTGAGGGCATTGAAAAGCAGCTCCAAATCGACCTTGCCGAAGGCCCCGCCGTGGTTGGGCCGAATGACCTGCTGCCCGCGCACCGAGGGCGCGGCGTAGAGCGCCTCGGGCACGGCCGCGCCCACCGGCGCGGTGCCAAAGCTGAGCTGCTCGGCCAGGTCGTCGAGGCTGGCATTGAGCACAATGCGGCGCTGGTGCAGCACCAGCACGGTATCAATCAGGCTATCGAGGTCGCGCACCTGGTGGGTCGAAATGATGACGCAGCGCTCCTCCCCCAGCGCGCCGGCCACCAGCTTGCGAAACTGCGCCTTGCTGGGAATATCGAGGCCGTTGGTGGGCTCGTCGAGCACCAGCAGGCCGGTATTGGTGGCCAGGGCAAAGGCGATGAGCGCCTTTTTTTGCTGGCCGTAGGAGAGCGCCGTGAGCCGGGCCAGCGCGGGCACGTCCAGCTCACGCAAGTACTCGTGGAAGGCTACCGCATCAAAGCGCGGGTAAAAAACGCCGGTACTGGCCGCCAGCTGGGTAGCCGATACGGGTGGCGCCTGCACATCTTCGGGCAAGAAGAACAAGTTCTCCAGCGTGGCGGGGCGGCGGCGGGCGGCGGCGTGGCCGTCTACCTCACAGGTGCCGCTGAGCGGAAAGGCCAGCCCCACCAGGTTTTTGAGCAGCGTGGATTTGCCCGCGCCATTCTTGCCCAGCAGGCCGTAGATGTGGCCCCGGCGCAAGTCCAGGTTCAGGTTTTCCAGTTGAAGTACTCGGCGCGAGTACCCAAAATGCAGGTTACGGATGCGAACCATGAGTGAAGTGCTTTAGTGTATTACTTAACTAGTACACCACAAATGTAGGTGACTTTTACTTCCGCGGTGCTGGGGCTACAAAAAACCGCTCATTTTTTAGGGGCAGGCATTGCCAGGCGAAGCGGAAGCTGCCCACTGTTTGTTCATAAACCCTTCATAAACAAAGAAAAGCGATAGTTATTTCGCCAGGTAGGCCCCGATTTTCGTATGACTGGCTACCCCATTCTTCCTCCTGCCGCGGCCAGCTTTTGGGGCTCGGCTCGGCTTATTTCCCACGCATTTCCACGTATGGCAGCGCCGCAATTTCTCTTCGCCACGGGCATCGAAAACAGTTATCCCACCATCCAAAACGGCCGCGTGCGCCAGGATGAGATGGAAAAATGCGGCCACTACAAGTTCTGGCAGAAGGACTTTGACCTGGTGCAGGAGCTGGGCATTGAGGTGCTGCGCTACGGGCCGCCCATCCACACCACCTGGACGGGGCCGGGCCAGTACAACTGGGACTTTGCCGATGCTACGTTCAACGACTTGCTGCGGCGCAACATCATCCCCATCGTGGACCTGTGTCACTTTGGGGTGCCCGACTGGCTAGGCAACTTCCAGAACCCCGATTTTCCGCAGCTTTTTGCGCAGTATGCGGGCGATTTTGCCCGCCGCTTTCCGTGGGTGCAGCTCTACACGCCCGTGAATGAGATGTACATCTGCGCCGAGTTTTCGGCCCTCTACGGCTGGTGGAACGAGCAACTAGCTAGCGACCAGGCTTTTGTAACGGCTCTTAAGTACATTGTGAAGGCCAACGTGCTGGCCATGCACGCTATTTTGGCGGTGCGGCCCGATGCTCTGTTCATCCAGAGCGAGTCGAGCGAGTACTTCCACGCCTCCAACCCCCAGGCCATCAAGCCCGCCGAGTTGCTGAATGCCAAGCGGTTTCTGTCGCTGGACCTGAACTACGGCCGCCGCGTGGACTCCGATATGTATGAGTACCTACTCGATAACGGCATGACGCGGGCCGAGTACCATTACTTCTTGGACAATGACCTGCGCCACCAGTGCATCATGGGCAACGACTACTACCGCACCAACGAGCACCGCGTGCGACCCGACGGCAGCACCACGGCTTCGGGCGAAGTATTTGGCTACCACGTTATTACCACCCAGTACCACGACCGCTACCAGCTGCCCGTGATGCACACCGAAACCAACCTCTGGCAGGGCCCCAACGGCGACGAAGCCGTGAACTGGCTCTGGAAAGAGTGGGCCAACGTGCTGCGCGTGCGCAACGACGGCGTGCCTATCCTGGGCTTTACCTGGTATTCGCTCACCGACCAAGTGGATTGGGACACCGCCCTACGCGAAAACAACGGCAACCTCAACCCCTTGGGCCTCTACGACTTAAATCGTAATATCCGTCCCGTGGGCGAGGCCTATAAAAAGCTCATCAGCCAGTGGAAGCAGGTGCTGCCCACCCAAACGGCCTGCCTGCAAGTGCCCCTCATCATGCCCCAGGAAAGCAACGCCGCCTGGGCCCGGCAGCAAAAAGAGGCCAGCCAGCAGGCCCAGGCCCAGCCCTCTACCACCACCGCCAACGCGCCGCTGCAAGCCAACCATTAAGTAAGGAGGTAGCGTGGACTCTGCGAGTCCGCGCGTTGCGCCACTTGCCAATCTCTTACCCTAACGTTCCCACGCGCGGACTCGCAGAGTCCACGCTACACCGCTCTACATCATGCGTTTCCAGGATAAAGTAGTCATAATTACGGGTGGGGCCAGCGGCATCGGCCTGGCCATTGCCAAGCGCCTGGCTTCGGAAGGCGCCCGCCTCGTGCTGGCCGATATCAACCAGGCCAACCTCGACCAGGCCGCCCCCGTGCTGAAAGATGCCGGCGCGCCCGACGTGCTCACCAGCCTCTGCAACGTAGCCCAGGAAGACCAGGTAATTGCTACCGTGGCCGCCACGCTCACCAAGTTTGGCCGCCTCGACGTGGTGGTGAATAACGCGGGCCTCATGCATTTTAAGCCCCTCGAAGAACTCACCGGCGACGACTGGCTGCGTGTGCTGGGCGTGGACTTGCTGGGCGCGTTTTACTTCACCAAGCAGGCGTTTTTGCACATGAAGCCGGGCGGCAACATCGTGAACGTAGCCAGCATCCACGCCGTGGCCACCGAGGCGCTGGTGGCCCCCTACGCCGCCGCCAAGGCCGCCGTACTGTCGCTCACCCGCTCATCGGTGATTGAGGGCAAGCCCAAAGGCCTGCGTACCAACGTAGTGCTGCCGGGGGCCATCGACACGCCCATGCTCTGGAACAACCCCAACGTGAAGTCGGGCGTCGAAAAAATCAACCCCAGCGACGTGGGCAAGCCCGAAGACGTGGCCGCCGCCGTGGCCTACCTCGCCTCCGACGATGCCGCCTTTGTGCAGGGCGCCGAGATGCGCGTGGATGGCGGGCGCCTCGACCACTTGTAGGCCGCGGGGCCGAACGGTGGCGCGGGCAGCCCTGGGGCCAAGGGGCCAGCCACTGGCGGGCAGTGCTACCTTTGCAACCGAGCAAGGGTAGTCGCTTCCGCGGTGCGGGGCGGCTTTAAAAGGGAATTCGGTGCGAAACCGAGACAGTCGCCGCTGCTGTGACCCCAGTTGCCAACCGGCCGATACGTGGCGCCACTGTTCTTGCGGGAATGGGAAGGCCATCGGCCGGGGGGAAGTCAGAAGACCTGCCGTTGCCTCCTTCACCCACCGCTTTCGGTAGAAAAGCGCGCCGTACCATGCCCCACTCCTCGCCTACCCCCGGCCGCGCCGGGGGCCTAGCTTCCCCTTTTTTTACCTGGCGAACTAGTTGTTTACTAGCTACTTTGCTAACGAGCCACCTGGTTGGGCTGGGGCAAGTGCGGCCCGCCCGGGCGGGCACGGCGGTGCCAGTAGCTCGCCCCGCCGTGCCCGCCCGCCCGGCCCCGGCGCCCGGGCGCACCTCGGTGCAATACGCCAAGGGCTTTCGCCTGGCGTACGCGGGTAACTACAAGGTAATCACCATTCAAATCCCCACCGAGCCGGCGGCCACGGCCAGGCGCTACCTGCTGGTGCCGCGCGGGGCCGCGCGCCCGGCCGGCTACCCCGATGCGCAGGTTATCGAAACGCCGATTCGCAGCCTCGTAGGCTTGTCGTCGATGCACGTGGCGCTGGCCGATTTTCTGGGGGCCGCCGATGTGCTGGTGGGCGTGGGCAGCTTGCAGTACGTGTCGGCGGCGCGGGTGCGGCAGCGCATTGCCACCGGCCAGCTCTACGAGGTAGGCCAGGGCAAGGAGCTGAACAACGAGCTGCTGGTGGCCCACCACCCCGACCTGGTAATGACCACCGGCTGGCCCGGCGAGCGCGCCGACCAATTTCAAACCCTGCACGCGGCGGGTATCCCGGTCATTATCAATTCGGAGTGGGTCGAGACCACGCCCCTGGCCCGCGCCGAGTGGGTGAAAGTGCTGGCCGCCCTGCTCAACAAGGAAGTCGTGGTCAACCAAAAGTTCGACGCCGTGGCCCGCGAGTACCAGCGCCTGGCCGCGCTGGGCAAGCAGGCCACCCGGCAACCCAGCGTAGTGGTCGGCCTGCCCTTTAAAGACGTGTGGTACGTGCCCGATGCGGATAGCTACATGGCCCAGTTTCTGCGCGACGCGGGTGCCACCTACCACTGGGACCGCACCAAGGCCCCCGGTGGCAGCGTAGCCTTGTCGTTTGAGGCAGTAGCCCCGGTGGCGCTGGCGGCCGACTACTGGCTGCACATTGGCACGCTTACCTCCAAAGCCGGCCTGCTGGCGCAGGATGCCCGCTACGCCGCTTTCGCCCCCGTCCGGAACAACCGGATTTTCAATAACACCCTGCGTACCAACGCCCAGGGCTCCAACGACTACTGGGAATCGGGGGCCATGCACCCCGACCTGCTACTGGCCGACCTGCTCCACATTCTACACCCCGAGCTGCTGCCCACCTGGACGCTCCGCTATTACCAACCACTGCGATGAGCCAGCCCTCGCTTGCACCGGGCCCCGCTGCGCGGCCCGGCCCCCGGCTGGTGCAGGGGCTCCTGCTGCTGGTTGTGCTGGTTGTGGTGGCCTTCGTGCTCGATGTGGCGCTGGGGCCGGTGCGCATTCCGGTGGGCACGGTGGCGCGCCACCTGCTGGGCTACGGTCCGGCGGCCGACACGGCCACGGCTTTCATTGTGCATCAAATCAGGCTGCCCAAAGCACTTACGGCGCTAGCCGTAGGTAGTGGTCTGGCCGTGAGCGGCTTGCAGATGCAGACGCTCTTCCGCAACCCGCTGGCCGGGCCGTCGGCGCTGGGCCTCACGGCGGGCGCGGGGCTGGGCGTGGCCCTGGTAATGCTCACGGGCGGCGGCGTGACGAGTGCCCTGGCCGTGCGGCAGCTGGGGCTGGCCGGCAGCTGGGCGCTGGTGCTGGCGGCCACGGCCGGCGCGGCCCTGGTAATGTCCCTGGTGCTAACCCTGGCGGCGCGGGTGTGCGACAATGTGGTGCTGCTCATTGTGGGCCTGATGGTGGCCAGCGTGACCGGGGCCATCGTCAGCCTATGGCAGTATTTCAGCGCCCCCGAGCAAATTCAGGAGTATTTACTCTGGACGTTTGGGGCGCTGGGCGGCGTCACGGGGCCGCACCTGACGGTGCTAGCCACGGTGGTTGGGGCCGGCTTGGTACTAGCCATGGCCTCGGCCAAGCCGCTGAATGCCTTGCTGCTGGGCGAAAACTACGCCCGCAGCCTGGGCTTGCGCGTGCGCCGCTCGCGCACGCTTATTATTCTGAGCACAAGCTTATTAGCGGGTAGCATCACGGCTTTTTGCGGGCCCATTGGGTTTGTGGGTATCGCTGTGCCCCACCTCACCCGCGCCCTGCTGGGTACCGCCGACCATCGCTTGCTGCTGCCCGGGGCCTGCCTGCTGGGCGCGGCCCTGGTGCTGGCCTGCGACTGCCTAGCCCAGCTGCCCGGCAGCCAGATAACGCTGCCCATCAACGTAGTAACCTCGCTGCTGGGCGCGCCCGTGGTACTGTGGGTGGTGCTGCGCCGCCCCATTCGGTCTGCCGCATGAGCGCCACCCCACTCCCCGCCGCCCCTACCCCGGTAGTAACTGCCGACGCCCTGACAATAGGCTACGCCGGGCGCAAAGGTGCACCCCGGCTGGTGGCGGGCCCCTTGCATCTCACCCTGTGGCCCGGCGAGCTGGTGTGCCTGCTGGGGCCCAACGGAGCCGGCAAATCGACGCTGCTTCGCACGCTGGCCGGGGTGCAGGCCCCGCTGGGCGGCCGCCTCACCGTGGGCGGCCGGCCCCTGGCCAGCCTCAGCCCCGAGGCCCGCGCCCGCCAGCTCAGCATCGTCCTTACCGAACGCATTGACGCTGGGTATCTTACCGGGCAGGAACTGGTGAACCTAGGCCGCCACCCCCACACCGGCTGGCTGGGCGGCCTCTCGGCGCACGACCATGCGCAGGTGCGCGCCGCGCTGGCGGCCACTGGCACCACGCAGTTTGCCCACCGCCCGGTGGGTGAGCTGAGCGACGGCGAGCGCCAAAAAGTGATGCTGGCCCGCGCGCTGGCCCAGGACACGCCCCTGATTCTGCTCGACGAGCCCACCGCCCACCTCGACCTCCCCAACCGCGTGGCGCTGCTGCGCCTGCTGCACCTGCTGGCCCGCACCCTGGGCAAGGCCATCCTGCTCTCCACCCACGAGCTGGACCTGGCCCTGCAGGCCGCCGACCGGGTGTGGCTGCTGCCCGCCACCGGCGAGCTGCTGGCTGGCCCACCCGAAGACTTGGTGCTCAACGGAGCGTTTGCGGCCGCGTTTCAGCGCGAGGGGCTGGCTTTTGACCCCGCTACCGGCACCTTTGAGCTGCACGCGCCCACGGGCCCGGCCGTACAGCTGCTCGGCGATGGCCCCGCCGCGTTCTGGACGCGCCGGGCCCTGCTGCGCGCCGGCTTCGTGCCCACCGATAGCCCCGCCACTTGGCGCGTCACCGCGCCCGCTTCTTCCGAATCACCCTTGGGCACTTGGCTGAGCCAGGTGCCCGGGCAGCCAGCGCTGCCCCACAGCTCCATTGCCAGCTTGCTGCAAGCGCTCGGGGCTGCCCACGCGCGCACGGCATCACCTGAATAACCCAAGTTGCAGACCACCGCGCCGCACTGGCAAGTTTCAGCTAGCGGAGCCGGCCGGCGCTAGCCGGCCGGAGAGGGTATGCGCTTTTCTGCATCAATCCGATAAATATTACAACGTGCTCTTAGTCAGTTTTTTATCTGCCTAACAGCCTACGCTCAGGAAAAATGCGCGTTGCCCAAGCCATTCCCTGCCAGCGTAGTCCTAATTCCC
The DNA here is from genome assembly GCF_054779975.1 of Hymenobacter arcticus. NCBI lineage: Bacteria > Pseudomonadati > Bacteroidota > Cytophagia > Cytophagales > Hymenobacteraceae > Hymenobacter > Hymenobacter arcticus. The sequence continues at coordinate 44,346 of NZ_BAAGXF010000003.1, read as the reverse complement.
CTTAAAAACTCAGCCTTATCGGCACGTTCTTGGAAATCCGGTATAGCTTGAGCCAGGCTTTCAGCGCGGCGGGGTCATGCTCGAAGGCCAGCACTTCGGCGGCCAACTGCTTGGTTTTGGCTTCGAGCTGCTGCTTTTGCTGCTGGTAGTCGTAGTCGATACCGGTTGCCGTGCGGGTGTAAAAAAACGAGCGGCCCGTGAAGGCCGCCAGGTCCTGCTGCTCGTTGAAGAGCGTTTGGTCCAGCTCCTGCACCTGCTCTTTGAGGAGCTTATTGTAGTAGCGCAGCTGGTCTTCGGCCAGGCTTTCGAGGTGGCTTTGGTCGATGCGCTGGAGCTCCAGCTGCAGGCGCAACAGGGTAAGCAGCTCGTTGGCCTCGTAGGCGGTGGTTACTTGCTTCAGCAGCTCGGTTTTGCGGTCTTTTTCGGCTTCGTCGGGCTCTAGGTCGGGGTGCAGGTGCTTCACCAGGTCCATGTAGAGGGTGCGCACGGCTTTGGTGATGTTTTTTTCCTCGGCCTGTTTCTTGTCTTCGGCGGCCTGCTGCTTGGGGCTTTTCTTGCGCTTAGCGCGTTGGGCTTCGCGGGCCTGCTCCTCGGCTTCGTAGGCAGCTTCGCGCTCGGCCATCACCTGGTCGACGTAGGCATGAAATTTTTCGGGCGTACTTACATCCACGGCAGGGTCAAACTCAATGCCGTATTGCAGGGTAAAAAGCTGCTTCATCATGTCGGCCGCCACCTCGTCCACAACAGCTTCTTCGGCGGCGGTGGGCGGCGGAGCGGCGTACTTATCGATGACGGCCTGCAAGTCGGGAAAGCCTTTGGGGGGCAAGTCGTGGCAACCGTTGGCGATGAGGTCGGCCACCTTGCCGCGCTCGCCCTTAGTGAGCTTATAGGTATCGTGGGCCAAGTCGAGCACGCGCACTAGGCGGACGCGGACCTCGTTGTGCTGGTGCTGCAAGGGGCGATACTCGTTTTGCACGCGCTGACGCAGCCGAGTGGCGGCTTCGCGGAAATCGTGCGCCTCTTTTTCGAGCTTGGCAATGCGCTTGGTGAGGCGGTTAAACTCCTTCTGCGCCTTACCAAGCGCGCTAGTATCAGTGCCAGCCGCTTGAATATGAACTATTTGCACTTTGGGAGCAACTGATTTTTTAGCCATAAGAAGTGCGCAGTACGAGGTGCGCAAAATAACGCCGGCTCAGCGGTTTTGTTGGCCTGATACTAACGCGAGTCAGGGATTAGTATCGTAGCTCTACTCCCGTCTTACTTAATACATCAGCTCCAGGCATTACGTCCATACCATTAAAATTCCCAACAGCTACTTTATGAATTTGTCGCCTCAAGCGACCCGAAATCGATACTATTTCTTTCCAGTTCCATCGTTTTACCTCAGATAATTCTTTGTCATCATCCGCTCTTACTAAGGCCCCTCTCTCGTTAAAATGCCCGATATTAGAATGATGAAAACAGTTTTTTTGATGCCCGCCCAAGTATAGGTGAATTAGCCCCCATCCGACCGTTGCATAGCGAAAAGTATGGCCATTACAATAGTCCGGATTCAGATTAATTTTTCTAAAAACTACTTCTCCCCCAAAACGCGGACTCCATAATTGGAGCGTTACGGCAAATTGCCCACCGTTTTCCAAATCGAATTTTGATGCTATCTCAGCGGTACTTTTATATCGATAAATTTCCTGACTAGGTTCGGAACCCAAATCAAAAACCTGCAAGTCCGTATTCTCGAAAATGAATTCAAAAACTTGCATTTTATCCACTGCATTTGCCAAAAAATTGTAGTTCATATCTAAGTAGCTCCCACATTATCCACTCGCTCGATGGGCGAATGATTAGCCCCACTTATCCTTCTCGAAATTACCTTATTTATTTCCAGCAGGCTATTTTCCTGCACTGGCACGAGTTACTCTTCGCTAGAATCACACTGGCGGGGAAGTACCATAGGGGCATAAGACACAGACCATTAACCAAAAGAAAAAAGCTCCGTAATTTCCTCGTTATCCATAACATAGGCGGCCACCATACCGTCTGCTGATATTTTGATTGCACTCCCGTATCTGGCTAACGTTTTGGTTGCTGCTAGGCGGCCTCCCCCGGTACTGCCAGCGGCTATTTTTATGATAGCTCCGGCGGCTATTACATCTCCCTGATGGTTTATGATGACTGCCCCATCTATCCCAAGCAGCTCTTTTCGGAGCACTCTGTCAAGGTCTTGAAACTTCTTTCCGTCAATCAATCGCTTGACAGACTGGCTTTTCACGGAAGTGGCAGCAGCTATTAAATCGCTTTCTTTTATCGTTTCATCGGCTATCATTCCTCTCACGTCGGTGCTACGCACAAACGCAATGCACCCACCCGTTTTTGCGAATGACACGTCGAGAATTGTTTCGTAGATAGCATTCTTGGCTATCTTATCCGTATTTCCAGAATGACCGGATATTCGGCTAATTACTGGCAGATGGTTATAATAATTCCAGATACCCCGTCTTTTGGAGAAAAGAATTTTTTGATTTTTGAAAATCAAAATTTCCCCATTGTTTGTAAGGGCCAGGCAAATTTTCTCCTTGTCAGCGTAATCCGCGAACGCGTTGAACTTCAGAGGAGAATACGAATTCTTTACGACATTATCAGATAAGTTCACGTGGCCCAGCAAGGCCCCTTTCGAAGAAAGCAGCAAGCAACTTTCTATACTACCGGAAAGCAGCGCGCAAAAATCCTCTTCCAGTATTTTATCGATACCAGGAAATTTACTGGTGCATACTTGCGCCTTTGTAAAATCAACAATAAAGCTAAAGGTTACCCTACGACCTTCGTACGTTCGGGCGGCCCATCTGTCAAAACCGTCCAGGATATCGAACAAAACCTTGTAATCAGTAGAGGAGATGTATTTACAAATCCCAACTTCAACCGAATGCGTTATGACCCGCTCACGGTACGGGCTATCAAGCTTAGCGTAATTCTCGAAGAGCTCCTTTATGATTGCTTGAATTATCTCCTTATCTATACCTGCAAAAATCTGGCTTCTTTTAATTTCCAGCTTATAAGTAGCCTCCTTTTCAGGCCTAATATGAATAAGCTGCGCATTGGGTTGTATCGCAACTAAATCCGACCACTGATTATCACCGTCGGTAATTCCTAGTATGCTTCCCACCTCAGCTCCCGTCAGAATAGGACAGATGTATTGGGAAACTATTTCTTTAAATAAGGTAGCTTCCATGAAATCAGCAGCTTATACTAATAGGACTTACGCACTGCGCGCAGAGGGCACATTACGTAAGTCCTACACTAAATTTTCAGGGTAAATGTACTAATGCTCTTCTCAGGGCAATTCTCACACTTGAATAACGCCCACGTTATACGCTTTCTCAATCGGCGCATGATTGGCGGCCGAAATCCCCTCCGAAATGACCTTACGCGTTTCGAGCGGGTCGATAACGGCATCGACCCAGAGGCGGGCGGCCGCGTAGTAGGGCGATAATTGCTCCTCGTAGCGGGCTTTGATGCGGTCGAGCAGTTCCTTTTCAGCTTCGGGCGTAATCACTTCGCCTTTGGCTTTTAGCGAGGCGACCTGGATTTGCAGCAGGGTGTTGGCGGCGGCGGCGCCGCTCATTACGGCGAGCTGGGCGGTGGGCCAGGCCACGATGAGGCGCGGGTCGTAGGCCTTGCCGCACATGGCGTAGTTGCCCGCGCCGTAGCTGTTGCCCACCACTACGGTAAACTTCGGTACTACGCTGTTGGCCATGGCATTAACCATCTTGGCGCCGTCCTTGATGATACCGCCCTGCTCGCTGGCCGAGCCCACCATGAAGCCCGACACGTCGTGCAGAAACACCAGCGGGATGCGCTTCTGGTTGCAGTTCATGATAAAGCGGGCGGCCTTGTCGGCCGAGTCGGAGTAGATGACGCCGCCCATCTGCATGCCAGTTTTCTTGCTCTTCACAATTTTGCGCTGGTTGGCCACGATGCCCACCGCCCAACCGTCGATGCGGGCGAGGCCGCAGATAAGCGTCTGGCCGTAGAGGTCCTTGTAAGGCTCAAACTCGGAGTTATCGACCAGGCGATTGATGATTTCCATCATGTCGTAGGGCTTGGCGCGGTCGCTGGGCAGCTGGCCGTACAATTCCTTTTCGTCGAGCCGGGGTGCGGCGGGCGTGGCGCGGCTGAAGCCGGCTGAGGACTGCGCGCCCAACTTGTCGAAGATGTTGCGGATGTGGTCGAGCGCCTCCTGGTCGGTGTCGAACTTGTAGTCCGTCACGCCCGATACTTCGGAGTGCATGGCCGCGCCACCGAGTGCCTCATTATCAATGGTTTCGCCGATGGCCGACTTCACCAGGTACGAACCGGCCAGGAATACCGAGCCGGTGCCATTCACTATCATGGCCTCGTCGCTCATAATGGGCAGGTAGGCCCCGCCCGCCACGCACGGGCCCATAATGGCCGAAATCTGAACGATGCCCAGGCTGCTCATCACCGCGTTGTTGCGAAAAATGCGGCCGAAGTGCTCCTTGTCTGGGAAAATCTCGTCCTGCATGGGCAGGTACACGCCCGCCGAATCGACGAGGTAGATGATGGGCAGCTTGTTTTCGATGCTGATTTCCTGAGCCCGCAGGTTCTTTTTGGCCGTGATGGGAAACCACGCGCCGGCCTTTACGGTGGCATCGTTGGCCACTACCACGCACTGGCGGCCCTGCACGTAGCCCATTACCACGACTACGCCGCCGCCGGGGCAGCCGCCCTCCTCCTGGTACATGCCTTCGCCAGCGAAGGCACCAATCTCAACCTGGGCCGCGCCTTTATCAAGTAGGTAATCAACGCGTTCGCGGGCGGTGAGCTTACCTTTTGCTTTGTGGGCAGCAATGCGCTTTTCGCCGCCGCCGAGGGCCACTTTGGCCAGCTTCTGGCGCAGTTGAAAGGTAAGTTGCTTGAGCTGGTCTTCGTTGCGATTAAACTCGATATTCATAACCTGGTACTGGGTGGGATAGGGTGTAGCGTGGACTCTGTGAGTCCGCGCGTGGTAGCATTGAACAACGTTCCTGCGCGCGGACTCAGCAGAGTCCACGCTACAAAAAAACCCGCCCCTTGCGGGGCGGGCTTCAAAGATACTAGGTGCGGCAACAGGTCTGCTTAATTGGTAATGGCCGGGGCCGTGGTCACTTTTTTGGTTTCGGTGGTCACGGTGCCGTCGGGGCTTTTGGTGGTTTCCTTCTTGGTTTTGTCCTTGCCGCCGCCAAATACTGAGAAGTGCACGTAGCGTTTGGGGTTGGCCTTCATGTCGGAAATCAGCGCGTTGGAGCTAGCAGCCGTGGCATTCAGGTTATTATACAGCAACGTATCATTGATGAGCTTGCCGAGCGAGCCGGTTTTGTCGTTCAGGGCAGTGCTCACGCCTTTCAGCGACGTCTGGGCTTCGGTGAGCGTGGCGTTGAGGTTGCGCAGGGCCGGGCCTACAGGCGCGCTCTTCAACGAGTCAGACAGTTGGCTGAAGTTGCTGGCGATGCGGTCGAGTTTTACCGTGCTCTTGTTGAGGGCGGCGCTCATTTGAGCAAAGTTGCGGGTAATCTGGTTGATGTTGGCCTGGTTGGAAGCAATGAGGCGTTGAAGAGCCACGGTGCTTTCGCGGGCCCCTACTAGGGTGCCCTGGATGTTGGTTTGGGCATCCTTGTTGAGGAAGCCATTGATGTGCGAGAGCGTTGAGTTCACGGTATCAAGCAGCACCGTGGCGCGGGCCTGCACAATGTCGGTGATGCTCACGGCGGTGGTTGTTTTCAGCGTTTCGCCGCCGCTAAACTTTTTAGAGTCAGCACCCAAAAGCAGGGTAATGGTTTTGGAGCCCAGCAGGGAGCCACTGAGGCCAGCCTTGGTAGAGTCGCCGAGCTCAATGCCCTTAGCCAACTCCAGCGAAGCTTTAATCGAGTTATTTTTATCGGGCTGCAGCTCCAGGTTTTTCACCTGGCCCACTTTGATACCGTTGAGGATAACGGGGGCGCCCACGTTGAGGCCGTCTACTTTGGGATAGATAGCATAGTAGGTACGGTCGCTGGAGAGCAAGTTGCTGCCCCGCAGAAAGTTAAACCCCACGGCCAAGGCAATGAGCGCCACTACGGCCAACAGGCCAACTTTTATTTCTTTAGACACAGGAAGGTAGATTTAAGCTAAGATGGGCCAACTAGAAGATGGATGCCAGGCCGCCAATGGTTGCGTCGGCCGGCCGTACTAGCGCCCTTAACGGCAAATGCGGGCCAGATGTTAGGCTAGTGAATAGCCCCAGTATTAGCTCACTCGCCGCGGGTGCCCTCCAGGTCGTGCTTATACTCGCGAAATGCCCGGTAAATGCCGTTGGCAATGGCCTGCTGGCCCACTTTATCGTCGAGGTAATTTTCTTCACCACGGTCGGTGAGAAAGCCCGCTTCCACTAATACAGAGGGCATTGTGGACTTCCAAAGCACAATAAAGCCGGCTTGCTTGATGCCGCGCGAGCTGCGCCCCACGCTGGTGCGAAACTGGCGGTCGATGCGCTGGGCCAGCCGCAGCGAATTGGTGAGGTAGGCGCTTTGGAACAGCGAAAATAAAATGTGCGACTGCGGCGAGCGTGGGTCGAAGCCGTCGTAGCGGCGCTTGTAGTCCTTCTCTTGCAGAATAACCGAGTTTTCACGCTGGGCCACGCCCAGGTTGGCGTCGGTTTTGTGCAGGCCCATGGTCCAGACTTCGGTGCCGCGCGCGCCCTTGGGCCCGGCGTTGCAGTGCACCGAAATGAAGAGGTCAGCGTGATTACGGTTGGCAATGGCGGCGCGCTCATCAAGCTCGATAAACACGTCCGTTTTGCGGGTGTAAATGACCCGCACGCCGGGCGAGCTGGCCTCAATCTGGCGGCCCAGGTCGCGGATGATGGCCAGGGCTACGTCGGCCTCGTGGGCGCTGGCGCCGTTGCAGCCAATGTCTTTGCCGCCGTGGCCGGCATCGAGCACCACCGTGCGCAGGCGGTAGCGGGTGGGGTCCATATCGGCATCGACAGCCGAGTCGGGGGCAGTGGGGGTAGCTACTACCGGCTGCCGCGCGGGCAGCGGGGGCCGGGGGCTGGTGAGTGAGTCCTGGGCATTGAGCACCGGGCAGAGGGCACTCAGCAGGATACAGGTCAGCGCAATAATCCGCACGATGGTCGTTGGGTGAAAAAACCAGGCAACTAGCAACCTTTGGCAGGGGTAGCGGCCTCTTATCTTTGTAGTAAGCCTCAAAAGTAATTCACCCGGTGGCTTTAGGTAACTTGCTTTTCTTCAACGCTCTCTTTTCGGGTCTTTTTCACCGCCGCCGCTGGGCGCTGGCGGGCGTACTGGGTTTGTGGCTCTGGCTGCTGGGCGGCGCTACCGTGGCCCAGGCCCAGACCACCACCGACTCGACCAGCGGCAACCGGCGTCGGGCCGGCTCGGTGCCCACACAGCCGGTGCGCAACCTCAACTACGACCGCAACGCGCCCCAGAGCCCGCCGCCGCCCGGCGAAAAAAACGTGGGCCAGCCCGCCGTGCCGGCCGTGTCGCGCAAGGCGGCCCCGCGCCTCACGCCCGACAGCACCGGCCTGCTGGCCGACACCAGCCGCCGCGTGCGCGACTCGCTCAACCTGGTGGTGCTGCGCCGCCGCAGCCAGGTCGAAACCACGGTGAAATACGCTGCCAAGGACTCTATCCAGTTCGACGTGACGCAGAAAGTGGCCCGGCTTTACAATAAGTCGACGGTTGACTACGGCAAGATGAGCCTCAAGGCGGCGCTCATCACCGTGAACTATGGTGATAATACGGTGCAGGCCGCCGGCCGCCGCGACACCATCAAGCACCGCATGGCCGACCAGCCCTTGCTCAAAGATGATGCGGGCACCTACGCGGCGGGCAAGATTAACTACAACTTCAAAACCAGGAAGGGCAAAATCAGCGAGGTAGTGACCCAGCAGGGCGAGGGCTACATTCATGCCGAGGTGGTGAAGAAACTGCCTGATAATGAGTTCTTTGGCTTGCACGGCCGCTACACTACCTGCAACCTCGAGCACCCCCACTTCTACATTGAGGCGGGCAAGATGAAGGTGATACCGGGCTCCAAGGTCATCACCGGGCCCTTCCATATGGTGATTGCCGATGTGCCGCTGCCGGTGGGGCTGCCATTTGGCTACTTCCCCACGCCAAAGGCGGGGCGGGGGTCGGGCATCATCATTCCGACGTTTGGGCAGGGCGCGCAGCGGGGCTACTCGCTCACCAATGGCGGCTACTACTGGGCCCCCAACGACTACATCGGCCTGCGCGTGACCGGCGACCTCTACGCCGGCAACGCCGACCGGCTGGGTGGCTACGGCATTGCCACGGAGCTCACATACCGCAAGCGCTACAAGTACCAGGGCAGCTTCCGGTTCACGTATTCCAACCAGCCGATATCGCCCATTCTCACCACCACCACGGTGGCCAACACCGATTATTTATATTCCAACTCGCAGAATACGTTCTGGATAAGCTGGGCCCACTCGCCTACCCCGCTGCCGGGTGGCGGCGTGTTCTCGGCCAGCGTGCAGGCGGGCAGCTCGTCGTATAACCGCATTAATACGCTGAACGCCCGCCAGTTGCTGTCAGCTACGTTCAGCTCGACGGTGAGCTATAGCAAGCAGCTGCGCACGCTGCCCATCAACTACTCGGTGCAGCTGGCCCAGAGCCAGAACACGCAAACTGGTGTGATGGACTTCACGCTGCCCAACTTCAACCTGGGCGTGGCGCGGCAGTACCCCTACCAGTGGCTGGGCATTCAGCCGAGCGGCAAGTTCTACGAGCAGTTTGCCATCAGCTACAACCTGGTAGCTCAAAACCGCATCAGCAGCCTGGTGCCGGCCCGCACGCTGGCCGGCGACGTGCCGCTGCTAGGCGGCAGCAGCACGCCCTACAACATTCCGGTTAACCTCAAGAATCTCAACAACTTGCTTCGCAACGCCCAGAACGGCTTGCAGCACCAGTTTCAGATTACGCTGCCCTCGGCCACGCTGCTGGCGCGCCACATCCAGATTCAGCCTTCCGTCAGCTACGGCGAAACCTGGTACTTGCAGCGCCTGCAATACAGCTTCGAGCCGGTGCCGCGGGCGGTGCGCATCGATACTATTTCGCCGAGCTTCAACCGGGCCTACTCCTACTCGGGTAGCGTGTCGGCTTCGACCAACTTCTACGGCACGGCCAATTTCAAGGGCAACCACTACGTGAAAGCCATCCGGCACAAGGTGTCGCCGAGCGTGAGCTACTCGTACTCGCCTGACTTGTCGAATTCTTCGCAATTCCAGTCCTTCTCTGCTGCGCAGGGCTCTACGTACGATGATTTGCGCCAGGCTTACAGTGGGCGTATCCTCGACCCGCGCCAGTTTTCGCGCTACCAGGGCTCGGTGTACGGCACGCCCACTAGCGCCCGCGTGAGCCAGATTTCGTTCAGCCTGCAAAACCAGATTGAGATGAAGGTGCGCAATAACCAGGACACCACCGGCACCAACCCCTACAAAAAGGTGAGCCTGGCCGATGGTATTGACCTGAGTTTGTCCTACAACTTCTCGCCCGATTCGCTGGCCCCGCAACAGCTGTCTAACCTCAACCTGGGCTACCGGGTGCAGGTAGCCAAGAAGCTTAACATTGTAATTAGCAGCGCGTTCTCATTCTACCAGCGTGACTCGACTGGTAACACTTCTTTCCGGGAGCGCGGGCCAGAAGGCCGGGTTCTCAAGGCCCACTACCTGTGGGAGGGCAACAACAGCTTCCGCCTGGCGCGCCTGCTCAATGCCAACCTGAGTTTGGGCTACCAGTTTAACCCCGCCGCCCGGCCCAAGAGCAAAGCGAACATTCCGCGGGCCGTGGCCCCAGCCAACGACCCGGTGCTGGGCTCGCCGCTGCAACAGCAGATTTACGCCGACTACATCGACTTCGACATTCCGTGGGAGGCCACGGTGCAGTACACAGCCTCCTACAACACGTCGGCGGCCCCCATCCGGCCCTCGCTATATGGCGTGACGCCCCTGCTCTCGGGCAACGCCATCACGGCCAGCGGCTCGGTGAAGCTCACGCCCAACCTGCGCCTGAGCACCAGCCTCAACTACGATTTCCGGGAAAACACCTTCGTGTACCCCACCGTCAACTTCTACCGCGACCTGCACTGCTGGCAGATTTCGGGCCTCTGGATACCCGTGGGGCCCTACCGGGGCTACAACTTCACCATTGCCGCCAAAAGCAGCCTGCTGCAAGACTTGAAGCTGAACCGGAATAAGACGATTCTGAACCGCTAGACTACCGTTTGTCATTGCGAGCGCAACGAAGTGAAGCGCGGCAATCCTTCCTTTTTCGTTGGGTTAGTGACCCTAACGTGCAGGAAAGATTGCCGCGCTTCACTTCGTTACGCTCGCAATGACAACCGACTTTTACTTTATTCGGAGCAGCTTATTTACCAAACTCAAACACTACTTCGCGCACAAACATGTCGCCCTGCGGCTGAAGAATGGCGAGGTTGCTAATTTCCAGCTCCAGGTTAAACGTTTGATTATTAAGAAATTGCATTACCGGGCCAAGGAGCTCGGGCGTGGTATCGTGCAGGGCCAGCGAAATGTGGGGCAGCCAGAGGTCGGGGGCGCTGAACTTGTCGGTGCGCGAGCAGAGCGGGGCCGCTACTTCGAGAATGCGGTGGTGCAGTAGGTTGAGCGCGTCGGAGCGCAGCACCGGGATATGAATGACCGGGTTATCGCCCGGAAACATACCCAACCCAGTGGTGTGGGCAATGAACGAGGCGGTGGTATGGGCTATTTCGTGCAGCGCTTCCTTCAGTGTTTCCAGGTCAGCGGGCTCCACAATCTGGTAGGTGAGGTGCGGCTCAGGGGTGGCCTGCACATCAGTCAGGCCGAATTCCTTTTCCAGGCTTTTGATGAGAGCGTTGATATGGTCGGAAGACGGCGAAGGCAGCAGCGAGGTAATGGCGAGCATAACGCGGAAAGCGGGTCGGGGGAAAAGGATGGCAGACTAGCAGGACGCTACCGGCCCTAAAGCTACGGGGCGCAGCAATTGTTCGGGGGCCGGGCGGCGGGTCCACTGGCTACTAACGCAAGCCAACGACGCCCCCCAAGCCGGGCCGTTATGGAAAAACTACTTTTTTGAGGGCGTAATCCGATACCGGGGGCGTTTGCCGGGGGGTGGCCTGTAAGGCGTCGAGGTGCGCTTGTAGCACGTAGCTGGTGTTGTCGGCGCGGCGGGCCAGGGTGGTGGGGTAGCCGCCACCCGTGTCGTAGCTCTTGGGGCTAGCCACGGTCACAAAATCGTCGGTTGAGGTGAGTTGGTACACCTTGCCCTGGGTGTTGCACACGGCCAGCAGGGTGGTGTTGGCGATGAGCTGCAAGCCATCGGCGTTGAGCAGGCTGAGGCCGGCGGGCAGGGTCACTTTGGTAACCCGGATGGGAAGCGGGTTGGGCTGGCTGGGGGTGGGCAGGGTCGGCACGGTCACCTTCAGGAGCGTACCCTTCGCGGAGTTGGCCACCAGCAAGTAGCCATTGGGGTGATACACAATGCCGTTGAGGCCAAACTTACCAGCGGGGGCCGTCAGGGCGGCCACGGTGGCCGTATCGGTTGCAGTGGAGAAAATGGTCCCCGCGCCCACGCCTTTGCTATCGAACGTAACCTTATAGATAACCGGGGCGAAGCTGTCGGTTACGTACGCACTGCCCTGGTTGTCAATGGCAATGTCGTTGGCGAAGTGGCTGGGGTAGCTCATTGCCTGGGCGCTGAGCTCCACGGAACTGATTCTGGTGCCGTTGCTGCGGTCGAATACGACCAGGCGAGCCAGCTTGTTCAGGGTAGTGGCACTGGTGCGGTCGGGGTTGTAGCCGGGGTCTGACACGGCCACGAGCAGCCGGCCCCGCGGCACATCGAGCTTGAGGCCGATGCTCGAAATCAGCAAATCATCATTGGTAAAAACGGAGTAGGCACCCGTGGCATAAGTCGTATCCTTCCCATCCTTGCCCCTGTCGTTCCGGCCATTATCGCGCACCTGGCCAATGCGGCCGGCCGTTTCGGAGCTTACCAAGAAGCGCCCCTGCTGGTCGTCGTACTGCGTGCCCTCGGGGTAGAGGCCGGCCTGGGAGAATGTAACGGCAGTAGGCGTCACCGGAGGAATTCGGGTATCACTGTCCTTTTCGCAGGCGGCCAGCAGCAGCAGGCCGCTGAGGACACCCAAGCGCGCCGCGAGCGGGCGGGAAGAAAACTGCATAAGCCAGCGGATAATCTAGAAGAATCAAATACCCCGTAAAGGTCGCCTGCTCTACGGCAAAAAACCAGCTTAGGGCTGAATTGGTGCAACCCTGAGCCGGCTGTTTTTCGTTAGCAGCGCTTCAGTATTAACGCCGTGTCTACTTCCACTGCCTCCGTTTCTCCTGTTCGCACCTCGTCTGCCCCTGGCCGCCCCTGGGGTCGCTGGCTATTGGCCGGACTAGCCCTAGTGCTACTGGCCGGCTTGGGCTGGCTGAAATGGGGCCTCGACCCCTGGCTGCGCCGCCAGCTTACGCAGCAGGTAGCCAGCCAAACCCACGGCCAGTACGCCTTGGTGGTGAGCAACTTGCGCACCGAGCTATTGGCGCGCAGCCTGCACCTGCGGGGCGTGGCCCTGCGCCCCACCACCCCCACCCTAGCCGATACCCTGCCCCGCCTCACGGCCCGCCTGGCCCGCCTCGACCTGCACGGCGTGGGGTTGCTGGCGCTGTGGCGCGGCACCACCGCCCCCATCGACAGCCTCACCCTCGACTCGCTGCAACTCGACGTGGCGGCCCTGGCCAAGCGGCCGGCCCCGGCCCGCGCTGGCGTCCCCTTTTACCAGCAGCACCCGCTACGGCTGGGCTACCTGGCCCTGCGCCGGGCGAGCGGCCGCCTGGGGCCCGCCCAGGCCCCGGTGGCCCAGCTAGCGAAGGCTACCATCCGGGCGCGTGACTTGCTGCTGAGCCCCGCCGGCCAAGCCGATACTCAACGGCTGGCGTTTGCCGCCGACTGGCAGGCCACGCTGCACAAAGCCCAAGCGAAGCTGGGCGGGCACACCATCACCACGCAGAAGCTGTACTTTGCCTGCGATAAACAGCTGCTAGGCATTGACTCCCTGCGTATTGCGCCGCCCGCGCCGGGGCAAGCCAAGCCGGGGGCATTGCAAGTGGCGTTTACGATGCCGCGCGCGCGAATGCAGGGCCTGGAAGCGGCCACCTGGCAGCACCAGCACCGCCTGCGCACCGATTCGGTCCAGCTCATTGGGCCCCGCCTCACATTTAAGCCGCCGGCCAAGGCCCCGCCGCCGCTGTGGCAGCTGCTGCGGCCTTTGTTTCGGCGGGCCGACATGCGGCAGGTGGTTATCGAGGATGGCTACATTGCCGTGGCGGGCGTGAGCGAAGCACCTGCCGTGCGGCACATGTTTTTGGTGGGCCGCAGCCTACGCGTAGATTCGGTGGCCGAGCAGCCCACGGCCCGGCGGGTGCTGTACGCCCGCGCCTGGGCCGGGCGGGCGGGACGCATCACGGGCACGTTTGTGGCTCCGGTGTACCCGGTTAGCATCGAGCGGGCCTTCCTCAATACCGATGCCCAGGTGCTGCGCCTCACCGCGCTGGCCATGCACACTACCCTCACGCCGGCGCAGCTCAACCGGCGCAGCGGCTACCAAGCCACCCAGCTCACCGTGCGCATGGCCGAGCTGCGGGCACAGGGCTTTGATTTTCAGCAGCTTTCGGCCAATAGCCACCTGCGCATTGCGCGCGTCACGGCCGAGCAGCCCTACTTACTGACCAACAGCGACGGCCGCGGGCCCATCAATCACAAGCCCTCTTTCCTTACCCCCGAGGCGATGCGCCGCCTGCGGGCGCATATAGAGGTGCAGCAGTTGGAGCTGCGCAATGGCACCATTGTGGCGCAGTTTCGCAGTGCCCGCACGCCGCTGCTGGGCACTTTTAGCATTAATCGCCTGAATGCCACGCTGCGCAACGTCAGCAACGACCCCGCCCGCATGAGCCTGGCCCACCCCCTCACCGGCACGGCCACCGGGTATTTGCAGAATACCTGCCGGGCCGAAATTCAACTTACCACTTCCCTGCTCGACCCGCGCGGCCGCCAGCACTTGTGGGGCAGTTTTGGGCCGGCCCCGTTCAGCATTCTCAATCCCACGATGAAGCCCACCAAGCTCATCAGCTTTAAGAGCGGGCAGGTGCAGCACATTGATTTTGATGAGCGAATTGACCGCCAACGCATCAGTGGCAAGGTGCGGGCCTATTATACCGACCTGCGCATCAATTTCTTAGGCTACGATGAGGGCGAAGTCAAGAAAACGCTGTTTGGCCGCCTCAAGAGTGGGGCAGTGAACCTGGTGGTGCGCGACCAGAACCCTCGGCCCGGCGGCCGCCTGGTAGTGGGCGAAATCGACTCGCGCCGCGAGCTGGAGTTTTCCGCGTTCACGGCCTGGCGGCAGGGGCTCATCAGCGGCTTTTTGCACAACGTGGGCGTGCCTAAGAAACTAGCCACCAGCCTGGGCCACTCAGACGGTGGCACGGCCCTGCCACCGGGGCCCCACGCGCCAATACCGGCCAGCGCCCAGCCTAGTGAGCCCGCTAGCAAAGGGCTGCTGCACAAGCCTATGCGGTGGGCTAAAAAGATTATTCGCCGCGTGAAAAAGCTGGGTAAGCGGGTGGGGCGGGCGGTTGCGCCTTAGCGGCTATTCGAGTAAGAATCGGGGAAGCCAGCGCCAACGCTTGCTCAAATACGAAGGAATTTGAGCAGGCATTGGCGCTCCCTCACGGCCCGCCAGCACTCCCGGGCAAAGCTGGCTAGTCATCGTCGTCCTTGCGCTTGGGCATAAGCTGCAAGAACGCGCCGCGCCGGGGCGCGGGCATGGTGGATTCCTCGCCGCGCACCGATTTCCAAACCACCTCATTGAGGTCTAAATCAGGCACTTCGTCTTCGTGGGCAAAGTCGAACTTGGCCGAGCGCTCGGCGCTGCGGTTCCAGGCGGTGTTGCGGGTATCGAGGGGCACGTTAGCGGCTTTGGCCCGGTACGGGGCTAGGTTGGGGGCGGCCTGAAACACGCCGAACAGCGGCCGGGCGGCCGCGTCGTACTGGCTCATGGGCGGCAGGCCGAGCAGCAACTCGATGGTGCGCATCACGCCGGCGGTGGTGTAGAGGGTGTGGTCTACGGCGCCGTGGCGCACGTAGGGGCTGATGACGAAGGCCGGCGAGCGGTGGGCGTCGATGTGGTCGGGGCCGTTCTGGGCATCATCTTCCAGTACAAAAATGGCCGACTCGCCCCAGATGCTACTGGCGGCAATGTGCTCCACGAGTTGGCCCAAGGCCAGGTCGTTGTCGGCCACGGCCGCGGTGGGGCTCACCTTGCCCAGGCGCTGGCCGCTGGTGTGGTCATTGCTGAGCCGGATGGTGCTGAACTGCGGCACCGCCCCGCGGGCCAGCAGCGAGTCGAAGTCCTGGGCCCAGATGCGGGTGCGCACCACGTCGGTCACGTCCATGTCGAAGCCCGGCGCTTTAGGGCACACGTGCCCGCGCAGCGACTTGAGAGACGTTTTGCCATCCTCCGCAAACTCGCCGTAGGTGCGGTAGCTGAGGCCGGCGCGCTGGCAATAGTCCCAAATGAAGCCGTCGCGGGGGTAGGCGATTTTGCGGGTGCCCTCGAAGTCGTAGGTGCCGCCGCGCCCGCCGTAGCTGATGGGCCACGACTTCTCCACGTAGTCGGTGGCGTAGGCGGCGGTGCTCCAGTTGTGGCCGTCGGCGCTCACCTCGGCATTCACATAAAAGTTGTCGAGCAGCACAAACTCGCGGGCCAGCGCGTGGTGGTTGGGCGTCACCTTCCGCGGAAAAATGCAAAGTGACGAGTCGCCCTCCCCTTCTCGCACATCACCCAGCACCTGGTCGTAGGTCCGGTTTTCCTTGATGATATAGAAGATGTGCTTGATGGGCGACTTTTCGCCGGCCCGGCGCGGCACCGGATTGCCGGCCGCCCCCAGCGCCAGCGTCTCGCTGGCTTTGGTGAAGGGCGAGTTGGCGTACACCTGCGCCGAATACGCTTTGAGGCGCGCCGCATCGGGGGCCGCAATGAACGAGAGCGTACCTTTGAACAGCCCGCCGATGTACTGCACCTCGCGCTGCTCGGTGCTACCGGTTTGGTAGCCGCTGTTGTCGGTTTTCTTCATCGGCTGCGGGCCGTTGGGGTTGGCCAGGCTCGAAAAGCCTTTCCCATTGGCTACCAATACTTTATTACCCAACGTGCGCACGCAGGTGGGGTACCAGCCGGTGGGGATGAAGCCCCGCGCGGCGCTGTGGCCGGGCGTGGCCACGTCGAACACGGCCAGGCAGTTATTGTCGGCGTTGGCGATGTAGAGGGTTTTGCCGTTGGGGGCCAGGGCCAGGCCGTTGGTGGTGGAGCCGGTGAGGCGCGTGGGGTACAGGCTGGTGGCGATGGTTTCGAGCACTTTCCAGCCCTTAGCATCCACCACCGACACGGAGTTATCGTTGGCATTGGCCACGAACAGGTAGCGGCCGTCGCGGCTCTGTATCAGCTCGTTGGGGTGGCTGCCGGTGGCCAGCCCGGCCCGGATACGGCCCGTGGCGCGGTCGTAGGCCAGCAGCTTATCGCCGCCCCACAGCGTAATGTAGAGCGTCTTTTGGTCGGCCGAAAGCAGGCAGGCGTAAGCTTCGGCCCCCAGCTTTACCTTGCTGAGGGTACGCTTGGTCTGGGTGTCGAGCACGTAGAGGGCGCTGTCTTCCTTCGTGACGGTGTAGAGGCGCTGCCCGGTGGCGGCCACGGCCAGGCCCGTGGGGCTGATTTTGGCCTTGGGCCAGCCGGGGCCGAGGCGCAGCGTGTCGGGGGCGCCCAGCTTGCGCGCCACCACGGGGTAAGCCAGAATGATGTTATCGTTGCCGCCCGAGGCGTAGAGCTTATCGCCCTTCGCATTAAACGCCAGCCCGTACCACGATTTGCCGATGGGCTGTTCATCGAGCAGCTTTTCGGTAACGGGGTCGATGAGCTGAATCTGCTGCTTGCCCTGGCCATTGTTGGTGACGGCCAGCAGTTTGCCGCCCGGCGCGAGCTGCATGTTGAGCGGCAGGTCGCCGAGGGGCAGCGCGGTACCGGCCGGCGTGAGGCTCCAGCCGTTGGGCAGCAGGATTTTGGCGGCGGCCGGGTCGTTGGTGGGCCGCTGGGCCTGGGCCACGCCGGCCACCAGGGTGAGGGCCGCAAGGGCGAGTAAGCGCTTCATAACATCGGGTAAAATCAGTAACGCGCAAAGGTCTGCGCGGCGCATGATTTTCTGATTACGCGAAGGTTACGTTGCGAGGTAGCGTGGACTTTGTGAGTCCGCGCATGGGGGCGTTAGGGTACGGGCACCGGTCCGCCGGCGGAGCTGGCCGACCGGTTGTCGCGGGAACGATGGGTGAACGACTGGCCAAGCGGCGCGCCCGTCAACCGGTCGGCCGGCTTCGCCGGCGGACCGGTGCCCGTACCCTGACACAAGCTAATGTTCCCACGCGCGGACTCACAGAGTCCACGCTACACCCCGGCCACCGGCAGCGTGAAGTGAAACGCGCTGCCGCTGCCCAGCTCGCTTTCGACCCACAGCCGGCCGCCCTGGGTGGTGATGAACTCGCGGGCGATGCTCAGGCCCAGGCCCGAGCCGCCGGTATAGCCCGCTTTATCAGGCAGTTGGGCAAAACGCTGGAATATTTTGTCATGGTGCTCGGCCGCGATGCCGGGGCCGGCATCCTGAACGGTTACCTGCACAAACTTACCGGCCCGCACGGCCCGCACGGCAATGCTTTCGCCGGCCGGCGAGTAGCGGATAGCGTTGGCCAGCAGGTTGATAAGCACCCAGGTGGTTTTCTCCACATCGGCGCGGGCGGGCGGCAGGTCGGCGGGCAGGTCGAGGCGCAGGGTGAGCTGCTTGTTGGCCAGCTGGGCCTGCACGGTGGCCTCGGCAAAGCGCACTACGTCAGCTAGTTGCGTGGGGACGAAATTGAGCTGGATGCCCTCGCCTGAGTCGAGGCGCGACACGTCGAGCAGCTCGCTTACCAGGCGCTGGAGGCGCTGAGTTTCGTGCCGAATGCCGTCGGTGATGTGCTGGCGCTCTTCTTCGGGCAGGTTGTCTTTTTGCAACACCTTCAGGCTGAGGTTAATGCTGGAAAGCGGCGTTTTGAACTCGTGTGACACGGTGGCCAGGAAATTTGACTTCACCTGGTCGAGCTTCTTGAAATCCGACACGTTGCGCAGGGTTAGCAGTTGGCCCACAAACTCGGTTTTGTCGCTGGCCTCGTTGAAGGAAACCAAATCCTGCACGGCCAGCCGGTAAAAGGCCTCCTCGCCGCGCTGCGTAATGGTGAGCACCGGCGCTTCGGCCACGGCCTGCTCGCGGTTGGGCGAGTCGAGCGGCTTGAGAAGGGTTTGAAACAGGTCGTTTTCGAGGCGTACGATGCTGGCCGGGCGGCCCACCAGCTTGTCGGCGGGCAAACCCAGCAGCTCGCACATTACGGGGTTGGCCAGCAAAATGCGGCGGCTTTCGTCGAGTACCAGCAGGCCCTCGTCCAGGGTGTTGATGATGCTGGAGGCGCGGTTGCGGGCCGTGAGCAGCTCGGCGGCGGTGGAGCTACGAAACTCGCGCAACTCGCTCAGCATCTTGTTAAAAGCCCCGGCTACCTGCCCAAACTCGTCGTTACTTTCCTGCGGAATGGTGGCCGCAAAGTCGCGGGCCGTGGCGTGGGCCAGGGCCGCACTCAGCTTGCGCAAGGGCTGCACCGCCGCCTCGGGCACGCTGGCCACGAAGCCCAAGCCCAGCAGCGCTGCCAGCGTGATGAAGAGGATGAGGTTGCGGTTGGCCTGCTCGGCGTAGCGGTTGGCCAGCGTGTTTTTGCGGGTGAGGGCGGCCGTGTTCATATCCATCATGCGCAGGGTTTGGGCGCGCAGGGGCTGCCACGCAGCGGGTAAGGTGCGGGCATCACGGTTCATTGCCTGCTCATACACAGCTAGTTGCTGGGTTAGCGAATCTACCAGCTCGCGCTCCCCAGTCTCGGTGATGTTACCGGCCTCGCTGGTCAGGTTCTCCCGAAATCGGCGCAGCCCGGCGGCATTGCCTGGCTCCTGGCTCAGGGCATCGAGGCCGCGCAGCATCTGCTGCCCCAGCGATACCGAGTAGAGGTTGGCCTTCAGGATATCGCGCGATTTCAAATCGAGCTGCCGCACCGTGTAAAAGGCGTAGCCGCCGATGCTGAGCAGCAGCGCCAGCATGGCCAGGAAGCCGAGCGTTACTTTGGTCTTGAGGGTCATGGGGAGGGGGAGAAAGCTCTTGCAAACCGCCTGTCATTGCGAGCGCAACGCAGTGGAGCGCAGCAATCGCACCAGAACGATTAGTAGAACGGCCGGCGTGGGTATAGTTCTGGGGCGATTGCCGCGCTCCACTGCGTTGCGCTCGCAATGACAGGCGGCTTATATTCTATTAATCAATACGTTACTAAATACACATCCAAGTCGCTGCCGTCGCCGGCCACGGCCGTAAGCAGGTCGTGCGTGACGCCGCTGCGGCTGAGCTGCTGCCACAGGCCCTTTTCGCGGGTGATGCCGCAGACGAGCAGCGTAGCGCTTTTTTCCTGCGCCACCCGCCGGATGGCGGCCACCACGTCGTCGTCCTTCACACGCAGAATCTGCGCGCCCAGCTCGGTAGCAAGTTGCAGGTTATTAAGCAGATGCCGCTGCGTGGCCAGCCCAATGCGGTCGGCGCTTTCGCGACCGGTCTGCACGTAGAGTACGTACCAGGCGGCGGCCCCAAAGCGGTCGGCCAGGCGCGAGGTTTTGCGGATAATCTCCTTGGCGGCCTCGGCGTTGGAGTTGATGCAGGCCAGCAGGCGGTCGTCGTTGCGGCGTTGCGCGGGCACGGCCGATGCGCCGCCGCTTTCGTTCTCTACCTGGCGGCCCAGCAGCTGGGCCACCTCGCGCACAGCCAGCCGGCGCAGCTGCAGCAGGTTTTCGGGCTGAAAAAAGTTGGCCAGCGC
This sequence comes from Hymenobacter arcticus, assembly GCF_054779975.1. Taxonomy (NCBI): domain Bacteria; kingdom Pseudomonadati; phylum Bacteroidota; class Cytophagia; order Cytophagales; family Hymenobacteraceae; genus Hymenobacter; species Hymenobacter arcticus. The sequence continues at coordinate 24,289 of NZ_BAAGXF010000003.1, read as the reverse complement.
GGTGGGCACCTTAGCTACATCGTAGATTTTACCTTGCTCCAGGCGGCCGCGCAGCTCGCCCACGGTCAGGTCCACGTTCACCACTTCGTCGGCCTCGCGCAGCAGCTGGTCCGGAATGCGCTCGGTCACGTCGGTGCCCGTTATTTTGAGTACCTGGTCGTGCAGGCTTTCCAGGTGCTGCACGTTCACGGCGGTTATCACCGAGATGCCGCTTTTCACCAGCTCCTCCACGTCCTGCCAGCGCTTTTGGTGGCGCGAGCCCGGCACGTTGGAGTGGGCCAGCTCGTCGACAATCACCACCTGGGGGCGGCGCTTTTCAATGGCGTCGAGGTCCATTTCTTCCACCGCGTGGCCTTTGTAAAACACCTGCTTGCGGGCCAGCAGCGGCACGTTGCTGAGCTGGGCCACGGTGCCGGCGCGGCCGTGGGTTTCGATGTAGCCCACCAGCACATCCACGCCGTACGCGTGCAAGTCATTGGCTTCTTGCAACATGCGGTAGGTTTTGCCCACGCCGGCGGCCAGGCCCAGGTATATTTTGAGCGTGCCGCGCCGCTTCTCGCGCACCAGGCGCAGGAAGCGCTCGGCCGATTGGTCGCGCAGGTCGTTTTCGGCGGGAGGCATGGGGTAGGGAGGAATTTTAGGACGTTGGTCCGGTCCGCCGGCGCGAGCCGACCGACCGGTTATCGTTGCACACTAGCGGCGCGGATTTAACAGAGTCAACCGGTCGGCCGGCTTATGCCGGCGGACCGGGCTACGGCTCCGGCTAGTCGCGGGTGAGCAGCAGCTCGGGGCGCGGGGGCATTTGCAGGGGCACGTTTTCGACCACGTAGGTGCTGTTGTCGAGGCCGAAGCTCTCGGTTTCGGAAGAGCCCAGCCACTTCAGGCCGGCGTGCAGGCGCAGGGCCAGGCGCTGCCAGCCCCGTAGCAGGTACTGGTAGGGCAGCGTTTTATTGATGATAACAAACTGGAAATCACCCACTACCTCCTGCTCCCGCAGCGAGGCGTAGCGCGACGTGATGTCCACTTCGTGGTTCTTCACCAGGTCGGCCACCACCTGGCGGTACATGTAGTTGAGGGCGTGGTCGACGCGAAAGCCCAGGTAGAAGTCGATGCGCACCAGCTCGTTGGGGAGCACGTGCGTCACGTGGTAGCGCCGCGTGTAGGGCTCGTCGGTGGTTGTCACGTGCACCAGGTAGTACACGTCGGCCCGCTTGGGGCGTTTGCGGAAGATGCTGTGAATGATGGCGTTCTCGACCTCCTTGGCGTTTTCGGCCTTGGTGAGGTACACCAGATGGGTGGCGTATTTAGGCACCGACCCATCTTGGCTCAGCTGTTGCAGCAGCGGCAGCCACTCGGCCAGCGGCACAAACTCGGTGAGCTCGTTGCGGATGCGCTGGCCAGCCACCCAGCTCAGCATCACCAGCAGCAGCAGGCCCGCCAGCAGCACGCTCAGCCAGCCGCCGTGGGTGAATTTGGCCAGGTTGGCCACCAAAAACGAGCCCTCGATGAGCACGTAGGTGCCCACCAGCAGCGCAATCCAATAGCCCGCCACGCGGCGCATACGCAGGTAGTAGCCCAGCAGCAGCGTGGTCATGAGCATGGTTACGGTCACGGCCAGCCCAAAGGCCGCCTCCATGCGGCCCGACTCGCGGAAATACAGCACCACGCCCACGCAGCCCGCGCACAGCAGCCAATTGAGGCTGGGCACGTAGGCCTGCCCGCGCAATTCGGTGGGGTACTGCACTTTTACCTTAGGCCAGAAGCGCAGCCGCAACGCTTCAATAACGAGCGTAAATGAGCCCGAAATGAGCGCCTGCGAGGCAATAATGGTAGCCAGCGTGCTCAGCCCGATGGCCGGCAGCAGCGCCCACTTGGGCATCAGCAAAAAGAACAAATTTTGCTCGCCCAGCGGCGGCCCCAGGTGGCGCAACAGCCAAGCCCCCTGCCCCAGGTAGTTGAGGATGAGGCAGGTTTTCACAAAAGTCCACGAGCCGTAGATGTTCTGCCGGCCCACGTGGCCCATGTCGGCGTACAGGGCCTCGGCCCCGGTGCTGCACAAAAAAATGGAGCCCAGCAGCCAGAACGCGCCCGGCACCTGCGTCACCATCATGATGGCGTAGTGCGGGCTGAAGGCACGCAGAATGCTGGGCTCCTGCACCAGGTGCGTGATGCCGAGCACGGCCAGCATCGAAAAAAACAGCATCATCACCGGCCCAAATAGCTTGCCAATAACTTGAGTGCCAAACTGTTGAAACGCAAACAGCCCGACCAGAATCGTTACCACAATGGGCACCGTGTCGAGGTCGGGCTTGAGAATGCGCAGCCCCTCCACCGCCGAGGCCACCGAGATGGGCGGCGTAATGAGGCCATCGGCCAGCAGCGCCGCCGCCCCCACCAGGGCCGGCAGGTAGAGCCGGCGCAGTGGCAGCCGCCGCAGCCGGGCATACAGCGCCAGTATGCCGCCCTCGCCGTGGTTGTCGGCGCGCAGCGCGATGAGCACGTACTTCACGGTGGTGAGCAGCGTGAGCGTCCAGATGATGCACGAGATGGTACCCAGCACCACCGGCTCGGTCACGGGCTGCGTCACAAACACGCCGCGCACGGTGTAGAGCGGCGAGGTGCCAATATCGCCATACACAATGCCCAGCGCTACCAGTAGCCCCGCCGCCGTTATGCGGCTGTGGGCCGACGAAACGGGGGCGGCCAAAGCCAAATCGGGGGTAGCGCCGGGTACTGTCATGGCAAAAGCGAGGGCTTAAAACGACAGCGCGACGCTTGTGGTCAGGTTGCCGTAATTACGCGAGTTGCCGGTGTCGTGCTGAAAAATAGCGTCCTGGGCCCGCAGGTAACGCCCTTCTACGCGAAAGGCCACGTTGGGGGTGGGCAGGTAGTCGAGGTTGAGCGAGGTGCCGCCGGCCAAGAAGCGGGCATCGGTAGCCGCGGGCATAATGCTGCTGATAATCACGCCCCGGTCGGCATTGTAGTACTCGCCGCGCAGGGTGGTCGAAAACAGGTCGCTAAGCTTGTATTTTACGAAGGCTGAGCCCGTGTGCCAGGTGTCGTAGCCGCGGCGCTGGGCGCTCTGCTGCTTGCCCACGTCAAACACGGCGGCCAGACTCAGGCGCTCGGTGGCGGCGTAGGTGATATAAAAATCATGGAAGTAGCGGCGGCGAATGACCGAGTCGGTGGGCTGCTCGTTACCGTAGAACGTGCTGCTGTTAATCAGGAGCTTAGCCGAGGGCTTCCACTGAATCTGGGTGCCCAGGGACTTGGCCTGGTTGTTCTCCCGAATGTTCTGCCAGCCGTTGAGCACCAGCGCCATTAGCGTCAGCTTGGGGTCTACCTCGTAGGTGAAGCGTGCGCCCGACTCGTAGTAGGGCGAGTTTTCGGCCATCAGCGAGCGGGTCAGCGTCCAGTTGTCCTTCGAGATGGCCGACTCAAACCCGATGTGCGAGCCAAAAATACCGAGGTCGAGCCAGGCCTTTTTGAAGGGTCGGAAGCCCGCGTAGGCCTCGTAGATGTGCTTGAACACCTGGTCCTCGGCCGCGTAGTTGGCACTCACGTAGGAGCCGGCGTGCAGGCCCACGGCCCCGCGCACGCGGCCATCGTCGTAGCGCACACCCACCAGGCCCTGGTTCACGGTAAACTCGTTTTGGCGGTTGTGCGAGTACAGAAAGCCCGGCCGCACGTTGGTGCTGGCGTGGTTGAAATCAAACCCGTAGTAACCATCCACGAAGGCGTAGTAGGTGAGCGGACCGGGGGACGCCGGAGCGGGGGCTACTGGGGCCGCCGGGGCGGGCACGGCCAGCGCGGGGTCGGTGGTGGTAGGGGTAACCTGAGCCAGTACGGCCCCGGCGGGGAAAGCCAGCAAGCCGGCCAATAACAATTTTTGCATGACTAAAAACGCAGCTTAAACTAAGCTACCAACGAATAAAAACTAAAGAAACCTAGCGGGCACTGCCCAGCCCGTCGAGGGCCAGGTTGAGGGCCAGCACATTCACTTTGCTGGGCCCAAGCAGGCTGGGCACCACGTGCTGCTGCACCAGCGCCTGCACCTGGGCGGGGGCTAGGTTGCGGGCTTTGGCCACCCGCGCCACCTGCACCAGCGCGCCCTGGGGCGAGAGGTCGGGGTCGAGGCCCGAGCCGCTGGCCGTGAGCAGCTCGGCCGGCACGTTGGCGCGCGGCACGCCGGGGTTTTTCACCAAAAAAGTATCGAGGCGGGCCTGCACTTCCTTCAAATAATCGGGGTTAGACGGCCCCTTGTTGGAGCCGCTGGAGCCGTCGGCGTGGTAGCTGGCCGCCGAGGGCCGCGAGTTGAAATACTCGGGCTTATCAAAGCGCTGGCCCACGTTGGCGAAGCCCACGAGGCGGCCGTTTTGGGTGACTTGCACGCCTTCGCCATGGCCAGGAGCCAGCTGGGCGGCGGCCCACACAATGGCGGGGTAAATGCCGCAGCACAGCACCATCATGGTGAGCGTGAGGCGCAGGGCGGTTAAGAATTGGGATTTCATGGTTTCAAAAGGTGAAGCGGAGTGGTACTCCGTTTGTCGTTGTTTAACAAGGCGCTACCGGCGCGAACGGAAACGGAGTGCCACTCCGTTTTACATAAACACGCCCACTATCAGGTCAATGACTTTGATGCCGATAAATGGCACCACTACCCCACCGAGCCCGTAAATGAGCAGGTTGCGGCGCAGCAGCGCCGACGCACCCACCGGCGTGTAGGCCACGCCCTTGAGGGCCAGCGGCACCAGCGCCGGGATGATGAGGGCGTTGAAAATAACGGCCGAGAGAATGGCCGACTGCGGCGACTTCAGGCCCATGATGTTGAGCGCGCCCAGGGCCGGGATGGCCACCATGAACAAGGCGGGCACAATGGCGAAGTACTTGGCCACGTCGTTGGCGATGGAGAAGGTGGTGAGCGTGCCGCGCGTCATGAGCAACTGCTTGCCAATCTCCACTACCTCAATGAGTTTGGTGGGGTCGTTGTCGAGGTCTACCATGTTGCCGGCTTCCTTGGCGGCCTGGGTGCCCGAGTTCATGGCTACTCCCACGTCGGCCTGGGCCAGGGCGGGGGCGTCGTTGGTGCCGTCGCCCATCATGGCCACCAGCTTACCAGCCTGCTGCTCGGCCCGGATGTACTGCATCTTGTCCTCGGGCTTAGCCTCGGCGATGAAGTCGTCCACGCCGGCTTTTTCGGCGATAAACTTGGCGGTGAGGGGGTTATCGCCGGTCACCATCACGGTTTTGATGCCCATTTTGCGCAACCGCTCGAAGCGCTCCTGAATGCCGGGCTTGATGATGTCCTGGAGTTCTACCACGCCCAGGATGCGGTCGTTCTCGCTCACTACCAGCGGGGTACCGCCGTTGTTGGCCACGGCCGCCACCTGCTGGGTGGTTTCGTTGGGAAACTCCTGGCTGGCGGCGTTGGCCAGAATGCGGATGGCATCGGACGCCCCCTTGCGGATGCGTAGGCCGTTGGCCAGGGTCACGCCCGAACTGCGCGTTTCGGCCGTGAACTTAATGGCCTCGCTGCCTTCAGCGCGCAGCTTTAGGTCGGCGGCATCGGTGCGGCGTACTTGCTGGGCCAACTCCACAATGCTCTTGCCCTCGGGGGTTTCGTCGTGCAGGGAGCTGAGCGTGGCGGCTTCTACCAGCTCACGCTCGCTCACGCCGGGGGCGGGCCAGAAGTGCGTGGCCCGGCGGTTGCCGATGGTGATAGTGCCCGTTTTATCGAGCAGCAGCACGTCGATGTCGCCGGCCGTTTCCACGGCTTTGCCGCTCTTGGTGATAACGTTAGCCCGCAGGGCGCGGTCCATGCCCGCAATGCCGATGGCCGAGAGCAGCCCGCCAATGGTAGTCGGAATCAAACACACAAACAGGGCAATGAACGAGGCCACCGCAATGGGCGTGTTCGAGTAGGCCGCGAACGGCTGCAACGTTACGCACACAATAACAAACACCAGCGTAAACCCGGCCAGTAGAATCGTAAGGGCGATTTCGTTGGGCGTTTTCTGGCGCGACGCGCCTTCGACCAGCGCAATCATCTTATCGAGAAACGACTCGCCGGGCGCGGTGGTCACCAGCACCACGATGCGGTCGGAGAGCACCTTGGTACCGCCCGTGACCGACGACTTATCGCCGCCCGACTCGCGGATAACCGGGGCCGACTCGCCGGTGATGGCCGACTCGTCGATGGTGGCCAGGCCCTCGATAATCTCGCCATCGGTGGGGATGATTTCACCGGCTTCCACAATGAATACCTGACCTTTTTGCAGCTGCGCCGAGCTCACGCTCGTGATGCTGCCGTCGGGCTGGCGCACCTTGGCGGGCGTATCCTGGCGGGTTTTGCGCAGCGAATCGGCCTGGGCCTTGCCGCGCGCCTCGGCAATAGCCTCGGCAAAATTGGCAAATAAAAGGGTGAGAAACAGCACGATAAACACCGTGAAGTTGTAACCGAAGCTGCCCTGCGCCGCATCGGGCTTGAGCAGCAAGCCGACTGTGACCAGGAACATCACCACGGTGCCGATTTCCACGGTGAACATCACCGGGTTGCGGAACATGATGCGCGGGTCAAGCTTCACGAAGGCTTGCTTGGTGGCCTCGGCCACGAGCGCGGGTTGAAAGAGGGATTGGGATTGGGTTGCCATTTTCTTGAGCTGTTAGCTAGCAGCTATTAGCTGCCAGCTCTTAACAGAGAATAAATTGAAAGCCAGACGAGAGCGCTAACAGCTAACAGCTGCTAGCTAACAGCTTACCTGGCGTACAGCGTGAAGTGCTCGGCCAGCGGGCCCAGGGCCAGGGCCGGGAAAAAGGCGAGCGCGGCGATAATCCAAATCACGAAGAAGACCATCACGCCGAAGGTGCCGGTGTCGGTGCGCAGGGTGCCGGCGCTTTCGGGAATGAATTTTTTGCGGGCCAGCAGGCCGGCAATGGCCACCGGGCCGATGATAGGCAGGTAGCGCGAGAGCAGCAGCACCACGCCGGTACTGATGTTCCACCAGGGCGTGTTGTCGCCGAGGCCCTCAAAGCCCGAGCCGTTGTTGGCGGCCGAGGAGGTGTACTCGTAGAGCATTTCGGAGAAGCCGTGGTAGCCGGGGTTGGCCAGCCAGCCGGCGTACTCGGTGGGGTTGCCGGTGTAGAGGTGGGCCGCCAGGGCCGTGCCCGCCAGAATGAGCAGCGGGTGCAAGAGCGCAATGAGGATGGCAATTTTCATCTCGCGGGCCTCAATCTTCTTGCCCAAAAACTCGGGCGTGCGCCCCACCATCAGCCCCGAGATAAACACGGCGACAATGATGAAGATGAAGAAGTTGAGGAAGCCCACCCCTACCCCGCCGTAGAAGGCGTTGGTCATCATGCCGAGCAGCGCGTTCATGCCCGAAAGGGGCGTGAGCGAGTCGTGCATGGCGTTGACCGAGCCGTTGCTGGTGACGGTGGTAGTGATGGCCCAGAGCGCCGAGGCCGGCGCACCGAGGCGCATTTCCTTGCCTTCGAGCGAGCCCAGGCTTTGGTCGACGCCCATGTGGGTGATAGCCGGGTTGCCGTGCATTTCGAGGTACACAGTGGGCAATTGCAGCAGCAAGTAGCCGGCCGTCATCACCCCAAACACCATCCAGCCCAGCTTGGGCCGGCGCAGGTAGTAGCCGAAGGCCAGGGCCATCGCGATGGGAATGAGGATGATAGCAATGTTTTCAACGGCATTGGTGAGGTAAGTCGGGTTTTCGAGCGGGTGGGCCGAGTTCACGCCGAAGTAGCCGCCGCCGTTGGTGCCGATTTGCTTGATGCCAATCATGGCGGCGGCCGGGCCGCGGCTCACGAAGGTGCTGTCGCCCTGCATGGTAATTACCGGGGCCTTGGCCTGCCACGTCATGGGCGTGCCCTGAAAAGCTACCACTAGCGCTACAATGAGCGACAGCGGCAGCAACACGCGGGTGATGCTGCGCACAAAATACACATAGAAGTTGCCGAGCTTGTCGCCGGCGCCTTCGCGCAACGCATTGAATACCACCACGCAAGCAGCCATGCCGGTAGCGGCCGTCACGAATTGCAGGAACATCAGGCAGAATACCTGCGAGAAGTACGTGGCCCCCGACTCGCCCGAGTAGTGCTGCAAGTTGCAGTTCACCAGGAAGGAAATGGCCGTGTTAAACGCCTGGTCAGGCGTCATGCTGGGGTTGTGGTCGGGGTTGAGGGGCAGGCTGCCCTGGGTGCAGAGCACGAACATGGCCCAGCCAAACCACACCAGGTTGATGGCCAGCAGCGCCAGCAGGTGCTGCTGCCAATTCATTTCGCGCTCGGGGCGCACGCCGCCCAAGCGGTAGAGCAGGCGCTCGAAGGGCAGCAGGAAATCGGACCAGCTTTTATCGCCCCTATAAATGGTGGCCAGGTAGCGGCCCAGCGGCACGGCCAGCAGCACCGTAGTCAGAAAAATGACCAGGATGCCGAGTAGTTCTTTGTTCATGGTTGCTAGTTGTCAGGTGGTCGTTGGCAGGCAGGGGTTATTAATTGAATTTTCAGAGATAAAACCTTAAAAATCTGATAATTACCGACACACAACTACCAACTGTTTTTCAGAATTTTTCCGGCTTCAGCAGCACGTAGCACAAGTAGCCAAATGTGGCTATCGATAGCAGCAATAGGGCGAGCATCATGGCAGAAAATGGGGGTTAGATGTGGTCGAAAAAGTCAACCGAGCGGCGGAAGAGCCAGAAACCGGCCAGGCCGGCGGCCGTGAGCAGGGGAATCATCAGGAGCGGTGTCATTGGTTGGAAAGAGTGGCTAAGCCGCTAGCAGCAGCGGCGGTAACAGCGGTGGCAAGCCACGGCCCGAAGCGGGGGCAACCACCACGCAACTAACCTAACTAACTGCTTTACAAGTAAATAATTTTCAACAGCATCGTTTGCAAGGTGCCGCCGGGCGGGCCCGATGCTAGCGTTTTGCTAGGGTGCTTTGCAAAACGCTAGCCCGGCGTGAGGCGCAGTTAGGGCAGCATATTGGTGTGAGGGTGGCAGTAGGCCGCGTACAAGTGGGCGGGCATGAGCTGCCGGGCCAGGTGCGTATCGGCAGTGCTGCCGTCGAGGTGCAGGCCGTGCAGGTACACGTTGTGGAGGGCGTTGGTGAGGTAGCGGTCGGCGTGGCGCAGCAGGCTGTCGGCCACGGCAAAGCAGTGGCGCAGCACCTCCAGCCGCCCGGCGGCAAAAGCGCGGCGGGTGAAGGCGGCAAAGCAGTCGAGCTGGCGGTACACGCTGCCCAGCATGTGGGGCGCGTGCAAATCGGCGGAAAGCTCGGGGAATTCGGCCGTGAGCAAGTCGGCCGTTTCTAGGGAAGTCATTTGGGTAAGGGGTTAAGCAGTGGCCAGCAACTGGCCTGCCCTACCATTGCAAGGCCGGGGCCAGCGGGGCCGTGGGCCTACCCGGCCTTACACAACTATTTTTTAGCTAGCTACTTATGTAAAACGCTGGCTTTTCAGCAGCCACATAGCCTCCCCTGGCGGGCTATCATTTCGCTAGTGCATTGTGCAAAGTGCTAGGCCCCGCGCCCGCCGCCAACCGGCCTGGCGGGCCCGCTAGCGGCCTTTTGGGGCGGTTGGCCCCGCATTTGGGCAGGTTGTGCGTGCCCCTCCCCTACTTAAGCCGGGGCCTTTGCTCTATGTCCGACCTGCTCACCGAAATCACCCACGCCGCCAAGGCGTACTACGCCCAAACCAGCGACTTCCCCCTCACGGCCACCGACTTCTACGACTGGCTGGGCGCGCTGCCCCAGGCCCGCCAGGCCGACGTGCTGGCCCGCGGTTTCACCACCAGCCAGGCCGAACCCGATTTTCTGCGCTACTGCCTGGAGTGCCGGGGCTATGCCATGCGCCCCTTCATGGCCGAGCGCCTATCGGTGGCGGCCTACGACCTATGGGCCGCCCACGGCGAGTTCAACGGTGACCTGCCCGTGCACGCGGTGCAGCGCTAAGCGGCCAGCTGGTGCCATTGGGCGGGCTTGCGCTGGCAGACTGGCCAGGGCCCGCGCCTACAGCCCGTACTCCTGAATTTTGCGGTAGAGTGTGGTGTGCGCAATGCCCAGCACCCGCGCCGCCTCGGCCTTGTTGCCACTCACTTCCAGCAAGATGCGCCGGATGTGGTGCATCTCGGCGTTACGCAGGCTGCGCTCGTCTTCGAGGGCCAGGCTGGCGCTGGCACCGGGCGCGGCGGCCAGCTGCACCTCTAAGGGCAGGCCGGCCACGTCGAGCGGCTGGCCGGCCGGCGTGAGGATGGCGGCGCGCTCCAGCACGTTGCGCAACTCGCGCACATTGCCGGGCCAGGGGTAGGCTTGCAGCAGCTGCAAGGCGGCCTCGGTGGGCACCAGCACGCCACGACGCAGCTTGCCGGCAAAGTAGCGCAAGAAGCTGGCCGTCAGTTCGGGCACGTCGGCGCGGCGGGCGCTGAGCGGTGGCACCGGCACCACAAACACCGAGAGGCGGTAGTACAAATCGGGCCGGAAATGGCCCTGCTCGGCCTCCTGCCGCAGGCTGCGGTTGGTGGCAGCCACCACGCGTACGTTGGCGCGGGTGGGCTTGGTATCACCCACCTTGATAAATTCTTGACTTTCAAGCACTCGCAGTAGCTTGGCTTGCAAACTCAGCTCCAACTCCCCTATTTCATCCAGGAAAAGGGTGCCGCCGCTGGCCTCCTCAATCAGACCTTTTTTGTCAGCCATCGCCCCGGTAAAAGCACCCTTTTTGTAGCCAAACAGCTCCGATTCCAGCAAATCTTTGGAAAAAGCGCTGCAATTGACGGCCACGAAGGGCTTGGCGCGCCGCGCGCTAGCCTCGTGAATAGCCTGCGCAAACAGCTCCTTGCCCGAGCCGGTAGGGCCTTCGAGCAGCACGGTGGCCTCGGTGGGCGCCACCTGGCGGGCCAGGTGCTTGGCCGCTTCCAGGGCCGGCGCGTGACCAATAATCGTCTCAAACGTAGCGCGTTGGCCCACCTGCTTTTCCAGCTCGGCCACCCGGCGCTGGAGGCGCGCCTTGGCCACGGCGCGGTCTACCACCACCACCAGCTGGTCGTCGGAGTCGCCCTTGGTGAGGTAGTCGAAAGCCCCGGCCTTCATGGCGCGCACGCTGTCGGGCACTGTGCCGTAGGCGGTCAGCAGCACTACTTCGGCCAGCGGAGCCTTTTGCTTGAAGCGCGGCAACAGCTCTACGCCGTGGGCATCGGGCAGCTTTACATCGCAGAGAATGAGGATAATATCCGCGGCGTGCTCGGCCAGCAGCGCCAGGCCGCGGTAGGCGTCGGGGGCTTGCAGCACGGTGTAGCCTTCCAACTCTAATAGCCGCGCCGTGATGCCGCGCAGCTGGTTTTCGTCGTCGATGAGCAGGATGGTTTCGGGGCTGGTAGCGGCTTGCATGGGGCAAAGGTGGGGGATGCTCACGTTTGTCATGCTGACAGGACTTACACCGGCACTTGCGCGAGATAGCTTTCCCGCTGAGTTACGCGGAGGTAAAGCACTGAGGTTCGCTGAGTTCGGCAATAAAGCTCAGCAAACTTCAGCGTTTTACTTCCGCGTAACTCAGCGGGAAAGCTATTATGCATAAGGTCTGGCTGACTTTCCCATCGAACATCAGCCCAGCCGCCTGCTATTGGGTATTCGGCCACCCCCGGCCCGTCCGTATCTTTGCCCGGCCATTAGTGTCTGGCCCGCGGTGCATTTAGCGCCGCGCCTCCGCACGCCTCCCTTCGCTTTCAGTGGCCGCAGCCGGCCCCGCCATGATTTCAATTTCCGACCTCGACTTCCATTTTGGCTCCCGCACCCTCTACGACCGGGCCAGCCTGCACATCAAACCCAAGGATAAAATTGGCCTGGTGGGCCTCAACGGCACCGGCAAATCGACGCTGCTGCGCCTGCTCGTGGGCGAGTACCGCCCCGACGGCGGCTCCATCTCGATGAGCAAAGAGGTGAGCCTGGGCTTTTTGAACCAGGACTTGCTGAGCTATGATTCGCACGAGTCCATCCTGATAGTGGCCATGCAGGCCTTTGCCGAGGCGCTGGAGCTGCAGAAGAAAATCGACGCGGTATTGCTGGAGTTTGAAACCGACTACCGCGACGAGCTGGCCGATAAGCTGGCCACCTTGCAGGAGCGGTTTGAGGCGCTGGGCGGCTACACCATGCAGTCGAAAGCCGAGGAAATTCTCGAAGGCCTGGGCTTCTCGACCGACGACTTGCAGAAGCCGCTCAAGACGTTTTCGGGTGGCTGGCGCATGCGCGTGATGCTGGCCAAAATCCTGCTGCAACAGCCTTCGCTGCTGCTGCTTGACGAGCCCACCAACCACTTGGACCTGCCGAGTATCAAGTGGATTGAGAACTACCTGGCCGGCTACGAAGGCGCGGTTATCATCGTGAGCCACGACCGCGAATTCCTCGACGGCACCACCAACACGACCGTGGAAGTGAGCGGTGGCAAACTCAACCCCTACGCCGGCAACTACTCGTTCTACCAGGAAGAGAAGGTGTTACGCACCGAAATTCAGCAGGGCGCCTACGACAACCAGCAGGCGGCCATCAAGCAGGCCGAGCGCTTTATCGAGCGCTTCAAGGCCAGCGCCAGCAAGGCCAAGCAGGCCCAGAGCCGCGTGAAGGCCCTCGATAAGCTGGACCGCATCGAGGCCGTAGCGCCCGACGCCGCCAAGGTCAACTTCAAGTTCACCTTCACCCAGCAGCCCGGCCGCCACATCCTGCGCATGGAGCACGTGGGCAAGCAGTACGGCGACAAGCTCATTTTCCGCGACACCAACGTGCACATCGAGCGGGGCGATAAAATCGCGCTCATTGGGGCCAACGGCAAGGGCAAATCGACGCTCATGCGCCTCGTGGCCGGAGCCGAGGAGCCTACCGCCGGCCGCCACCAGCTGGGTCACAACGTCATCATGGCGTTCTACGCGCAGCACCAGCTCGAAAGCCTGAGCGTGGACAACGAGATTATCCAGGAGATGAACAACGCCGGCAGCAAGCGCAACGAGATGGAGCTGCGCGGCGTGCTCGGCTCGTTCCTGTTCACGGGCGACGACGTGTACAAGAAAATCAAGGTGCTGAGCGGCGGCGAAAAAAGCCGCGTGGCCCTGGCCAAAACCCTGATTTCGGAAGCCAACTTCCTGCTGCTCGACGAACCGACCAACCACTTGGACATGCAGTCGGTCAACATCCTCATTCAGGCCCTGGAGCAGTACGAGGGCACGTTTATCGTGATTAGCCACGACCGCTACTTCGTGGAGAACGTGGCCACCAAAATCTGGTTTATCGAGGATTTCCAACTCAAGGAATACCCCGGCACCTACCACGAGTACGAGCGCTGGCAGGACGACCGCGCCAAGGCCGAGAAGCTGGCCGGCGGCCCCGCTATTAAAGCCCCCAAGGCCGCCCCTAAAGCCGAGCCCAAAGCCGAAGCGATGCCCGCTAAAACCGCTTCGCCCGACCAGAAGAAGGCCCTGCGCGAGCTAGCCGAGGTCGAGGCCAGCATCGACAAAACGGAGAAGGAACTGGCTGTGTACGAAAAGCAGCTGGCCGACCCCAAAATCTACCAGAATACCGCGCAGCTCAAAGACGCGACCATGAAATTTGAGCAAGTCAAAAAGGAGCTGGTGCGGTTGAACGACCGCTGGGAAATGCTAGCCGAGATGTAGAAAAATTAATTCCACGCAAAAGCCCCGTTAGAAACCGTGCGTTTCTAACGGGGCTTTTGCGTGGAATTAATTTTTCTACAACCTCTAATTGTGCGCTATTTTTTGTCCAGAAACTTAAATATCTCCACGTAAGCGTCTTTCAACTCATTGGAGTTAGGACTGTGAAGACCTTCAGGCAAAAAAAGCACTTCGTTCTTTTGCTTGTCTTCGTTGAGCAGCCCCACAAATTTCTCAAAGGTTTCGGGCGGCACCTGGTCGTCTTTGCCGCCGTGCCAGATAAAAAATGGCGGGTCGTTTTTATCGAAATACGTTATTGGCTCATATTTTCGAATAAACTCCTTGGGCGCATACTCGGTGGTCGCCGGGAAAAGCGCAAAACCGATTTCCTTCATAATGGGCACCTCGTTGCTCATAAACACCTTCTCTACCACGTCTAGCCCATCAACCGGGCCAGAGAAGTTGACAACCCCGGCAATCTTGATTCCCGCGTCCAGCTTGTTGGGATAAGTCGGGTCGTTGGCCGTAACTGCTACCATACTGGCAATGTGCGCGCCGGCCGAAAAGCCCGTCAGAATTATCCGGTCTAAATTCAGGTGGTACGTGTCGTTGTGCGCTTTCAGGAAATTCAGGGCGTAGGTTAAATCTTCCGTGGCAACAGGAATACCGCGTTTAATTCGGTAATTCAAGTTGATTACATTCATCCCCTTTTTCAAATAAGGCTGAATGTAGCGTTCCTCCCGCGCCTTATCACTGATGTAATATCCACCACCGTGCAGAAAAACGATGGTGTAATTTTTATTCTTTAATTTCCTGGTATTGTCCGCCAGGTAAATATCCATCACCTGCTCCTTATCAGCCCCATAGGCTACATCCTTCGTTACTTTATAAGCAGCTTGAATTTGCTCGGGAGTTTTATCAACCAGCGAAGCTATTTTAACGGAGCAGGAGCTACAGGCTACCGAAATAACCAGACTTAAGAAAAGCGTTTTTTGGTTCATACAGCGAAGGCTTGAGTTCCGTTTATTGGTGATAATCAGGATAACTACTAAGCGGTAATGGGTACTTATAAATCAGCGGCTTGGTCTGCTTAGGCGCGTCGCGGCCTGCGCGACATTTATTGCATCGCCTGAATCGTATCCCACACGGCGGCCGAGGTCATGGCTAAGGCGGCTTCGCTCAGCTTTTCGTAGGTATCGGTGGGCTGGTGGTAGTGCTGAAAGAGGGGAGCCTGCACCAATATTTCGTACAGGGCCGGCAGGGGAGCCTGCTTCGCCATCGCCGCAAAATAGCGTTGCGCAACTGCCACATCCTGGTCGGTGATGCAGGTGATGGTAAAGGCATCGGCTAGCCCGGCGCTACGAAAAGGTACGTGGTCGGCAGTGTTCGTCACGAGCTGGCCAAACCGGCTGACGCACACGTGCTGCCGCCGCGCCGTGGCCTCGAACGCGCTGAGCAGCGGCCCCTGCCGCGCCGCCTCTACGGGCCACAGCGCCAGCTTATCGCCCATGCCCACCAGCTCTAGGTTGAGCAAGCCCGCCAGGTCCTGGGTGCCATACTGCGCCACGTAGGCCTGCGAGCCCTTCAGGCCCGTTTCTTCCTCGTCGAAAAAGAACACCCGCACGCCAGCCGCGCTGCCGCTTTCCTGGTGCCGGCGAATAATATCGAGGGCCACGGCGATGGCCGAGCCATTATCGTTGGCCCCGCCCGAGTCCGTTACCCGGTCGAAGTGCGTGCCCACCCCAATTTTGTGCTCAACCTGGCCCAGGTTTACCACCAGGTTGGTGCCGGTGGCATACGGCTGCTCTATATAATTGACGTTTAGCTCATTGAGCTGTTCCGTAATCAGCGCTCGGCGCGTGGCGTTGGGCTGATGGTCGAGCTGTTTTATAAAGGGTAGCAGGCTCATAGGTAACGGAGCGGCGGGTTGCGGCGCTCATTATAGGGTGAGTAGTAGGACTGGGCAACGGCGGGGCCCTGCGTTGCTACCCCTGCCCGACGCTAGCCGCAGAGCCCCGCCGGGTTGCCGCCTCGCGGCGCCGATGAACGGGTTGGCTGGCCCGGCGAAAGTAGCATCCGGCGCGGCCCCGACTAAGCCAGGGCCATATTTCCGCTTCTCACCGCTTAAGTTTATCCGTTTTACTTAACAATAAGCTTAATGCAACTTAATTATGTTAGTCTTTAACCTCTTCATTAGATAGCGCCGCACTGGAAAATCCAAAAACCTGAAAACCAGGTAGGCAAAACCTATGAGGAGAAGAATGGAAACGGGAATTACCCAGCTCAACTGCGCTACGCTGGGCTTTTGCGTTGCCACATACGTCAAAAATACCCATACAAACGGGTAATGAACCATGTAGAGCGGATAAGAGATACTACCGGAAAACCTGTTTATTTTTTGATACTTGTTCGTTAAGCTTGCGCCCGCGCCTAAGGAAACTAGCAGGGGCAGATAAACGATTATCAGGATTGGTTCCGTCAGCCAATTCCACTGTGCGCTATAAGGTATTAAGAACGCCCCTATTAATAAAGCACTCATGCCCGGCAAACCCAGCTTATTGCTAATTATCCAGTTGGAGCGGTAAATCAACATGCCCGCTAAAAAGGAAAACGAAACCCGAGCGAAGCCATCAAGAAAATTCGCTCCAGCCCAGCCGCCGCTCACATTACCAGCGTGCACGCCCACATACCAAATGCCCCCTACCGCTACTGAAATCAATAACACCAGCACTTTTTTGGTGGCTTTTATTAAAATGGTCGCATACAGTATGTTAGCAACATACTCCCAAAACAATGACCAAACGGGTGCGTTTAAACTGAACAGATTAAAAAACCGCTCGGGCATTATGGGGTAAGGAATTAAAAAAGACGACGTTATAAATAGCAACGCTGTTTGCCTAAAGCCATACACCGCATAGAGATTACTGTAAGGGTCAATCAAAAAAGTAAGTAGCCCCAAGACCGAGCCAATAATAATAAGCGGATGCAAGCGAATTAATCGCAGCTTAATGAAAGACATTATCCCCATACTAGCTATCCGATTATCATACGCATACGCCATTACAAAACCAGACAAACAAAAGAAGAAATCTACTGCTAAAAAGCCGTGCCAGATGAAATTTTTACTTACATCAGTAATAGCAATTTCCGCAAAGTGATAAACAACTACCAGCACCGCGGCCAAACCTCTTAAGCTATCCAGGATTTCAAAATGCTTCTTAGTCTTTAGAAACTCGGGGGTTATATTTTTATCGGGCATTAGCTTTATTTTCTGGTTATTGGCCGGGCTTTTAGTAAACTACCAGTGAGCCTCCACTTACTAGGCGCTTGCCACCGGGCGAAAGTACTGGCTAAGCGGATACGCACCGACGGGCTAAGCCGTAACTTTCGCCCCATGCGCTTTCGCCTCCTCTCCTACCCGCTGCTGCTACTTGCCACCGGCTGCGTGCCGCTGGGCACGCCCATCACCAACCCCAACGCCCCCGTGAGCCAGCAGCGGCCCGCCGAATACTACGCCGACCGCACCCTGCGCTACCAGGACTACATCTATGACCCCAGCGTGCGCAGCGTGCAGTGCTACGTGCCCACCGCGCAGGCCAACGACGTGCTGCTGCCCCCCATTGTGCCCCTGAGCCAGGAGCAGTCCGTAACGCTGGAGTTTGACGTGCTCGGCGAGCAGGCTCCGCGTCTCACGGCCAAGCTCGTGCACTGCGACCTGGGCTGGACGCCCTCGCAGATTACGGACATGCAGTTTTTGAGCGAGATAAACGAGTTTACGCTCACCAACTACCGCATCTCGGTCAATACCAAAACGCCCTATTACCACTACGCGCTGCAAGTGCCGCGCGTGAAGCTCAGCGGCAACTACGTGCTGGTGGTGCAAAACGCGGCCGGTGTACCGCTGGTGTCGCGCCGCATGTTGGTCTATGATAGTCAGGTAGTTGCCAACTTGCAGCAAGGCATTTTGGCCGGTGGCATCGATGCCCGCTATGCTTACCAGCAGCTCAATTTCAACATCAACTACAGCGCCGTGCAGCTGGTAAATCCGGCCGCGGAGGTGAAGGTGGTGCTGCGCCAAAACTACCGCTGGGACAATGCCCACTACAACCTGGCGCCCACCTTCGTGCGCGATGCCGAGCGCGTGCTCGAATACCAGTACATCAACTACGAAAACGCCTTTGCCGGCCTCAGCGAGTACCGCTACTTCGATATGCGCTCGCTGCAAGCCAACGGCCTGGGCGTGGCCCGCCTGCTGCGCCAGGCCGCACCCGTGCAGGTAGAGCTGCTGCCCGAAACCACCCGCAACGGCCTGGCCTACAACCAGTACGTGGATGCCAACGGCCAGCGCGTGTTCGAAAACCGCGAGTTTGGCAACGGTGCGTACAACGGCGACTACGCCATGGTCACCTTCAACCTGAAGGCCGACAAGCCCGCGCCCGGCCCGGTGTACGTGCTGGGTGCGCTCAGCGACTGGCAGCTCAAGGAGGAGTTTCGGCTGACGTATGACTCCCTGCAACAGCGCTATACGGGCCGGGCGCTACTCAAGCAGGGCTACTACAACTACAGCTACGCCGTGGCTCCTAAGCGGGCCGGCGCCGCCCCCGACGAAGTGTACTTTGAGGGTACCCACCAGGAAACCGAAAACCAGTACGACCTGCTGGTGTACTACCGCCCGCCGGGAACCCGCACCGACCTGCTCATCGCCTACCAGGCCCTCGACCTGAATAAGCGTTAGCAAGTGCTAGGCCGCCGGCTCCAAGCTCGACAAGCCCAGGCCGGCCAGCACCCGCGAGCGCACTGTGAGCGCCCCAATCAGGCGCGTCACGGGCAGGGGCCATTTGCGGATTAGCGTGGGAATGGCCATAATGCCCGCCTCCTCCGCGCGGTCGGGCTGCTCTTGGATATCAATTATTTCCAGGTAATATTCCCCGTTTAATTTTTCCCGGCAAATAGTAGTCAGTATATCGACGGCCTCCACCGAAATATGATTTTTGCCGTTGATATAAAGCTGCAACGCGTATTTACTCATGATGGATAAGTAGAATTAAGGCTAATTTATTTGTTTATTAACTATCAGTAAATCAAGCAATTATCCTCTAATTGGAATACCAGTTAAAATACCGCTGACCCCAGTAAACGGCTCGCCGATATTGATACCTTTATCATCAATAGTGAAGCCCCGGATGGAGGAATCGTGCTTGGAGCCGCGCATTTTGAGGACTGATAGGCTACGGTGCATTTCGCCCGACATTTCGACGTAACGCAGCAAAATAATAGTGTCGGTGAGCGGCGAGATGTTGCCCTCGGTGTCGGAGGTGCCGCCCGAGAGCAGCGTGGTGGTGACGGTGAACATGCCCGTGATTTCCTGGTGCTTGAGGAAGGACGTGAGGGCGATAATAAACTCGCGAAACGCCTTGTCGGTGCTCGTGCGCGAGAGCGCCGACAGGCTGTCGATGGCAATGCGGTCGGGCTTAAACTCCCGCACAATCTCTTGGATATTAAGTAGATGGTCTTCCAGCGACGCTACCTCCGGGTAGAGGCAAACCACCTTGAGGTAGCCATCGTCTTCGAGCTTGGCAAAGTCCTGGCCCCAGCCGGTAGCATTGCGAAATAATTGCTCGCGGCTTTCCTCAAAAGCCAGCAGCAGGCAGCGCTCGTCTTTTTCGCGAATGCCGTCGATAAAATTGGCCACCAGCAGCGTTTTGCCCGCCCCGATGGAGCCGCTGACCAAGATGATGGAATCGCGGTAGAAGCCGCCGCCGCACATTTCATCCAGCTTGGCCACGCCCGAGGTCACGCGCACGCCCGACGAGCGGTATTTGAGGTCCATGGCCGAGAGCGGGATGATGACGATGGCCTGTTCGGGGTGAATGGTGAACAGATTTTCGCCCTTCTCGTGGGCGCTGCCCCGAAACTTAAGAATTTCGATGGTGCGCCGCCGCTTTTCCTCGCTCAGCACATTGCGCAGAATGATGACATTGTCAGTTAGAAATTCCTCCACGCCCAGCCGCGACACCTTGCCGTACTCCTCGGTGCGCTCGGTGGTAATGATGGAGGTAGTATCGAGGCGGCCCAGCGCCAGCGTCACCTTAAAAAGCTCGTGCCGGATGGAGTTTATTTCCTGGAACTGGCTGAACACGCTGCCAATCGAGTCGAGCACCACGCGCTTGGCCTGGCACTTGGTAATGGCCCGCTCCAGCCGCACCTGAAAGCCGCTGAGGTCGTAGTCGCCCACGGTCAGCGTGTCGTCGTCCTTCTGGGAGGCATCTACGAATACCCATTTGCCGTCGCGCTCCCAGGCATCAATATCCCAGTTCAGGGTGCGCAGGTTGATGCGAATATCCTCCACCTGCTCCTCAAACGTGACAAACACCCCCGCCTGGCCAAACAACTGAATGCCCATGGCCAGAAACTGCGCGCCAAACAGCGTTTTGCCGCAGCCCGAGCTGCCCGAAATTAGGGTAGTGCGGCCGTAGGGCAGGCCACCGGCCGAAATGTGGTCGAAAGCGGTGATGCCGGTAACTAGTTTTTTAATACTCATGGGCAAGCAGGGTGCGGGCGACAGGGTCCACACCACTTGGCGGGGCGGCTCCGGTGCAAAAAATTAGCTCCAGTGTAGATAGGGGAGAAAATAAAGCTATCGGGCAGTTAGTTGAAACTGCCGGCTGGCCCTATTCCCTGCAAGGTAAGCGCTTAGTTGCCGCGCAGCGTCGCCTAAGCCATTGCCCTGGCGGTGGCTCAGAACCAGCTCCTGCCCCCGCGCAATGGCACCCACCGGGGCGGCCAGGCCAGGGCGCTACCCCCAATCCGACAGGTACAGTCGCAACGTAAATAGGGGCCTAAACAAACACTTGTTAGCCTTGTTTTTTAGTAGTGCCGCCCGCCGTGCTTATGCCAGTGCCTGGGAAGTCTTCGTTGTTGCTTAAAGCCCGTCTATTGCCCTATTTTACGCCTAGTTTTAGTTGCCAATATTTTTAGTTTTTCAAGCTTTCTTTTGTATCTTTGGCTATGCGTAAGACCCAGCTCCCAACCCCCCTGCCCGTGCAGCAGTTTGCCCGCTGCATCGACGATACTGCCCGCCCCGCCGGCTACATCGGCGACTGGCCCACGGCCGGCCGCGTGTACCCGGTGCAGGTGCTGCCCCACGTGCGCACCGGCCAGCCCCACGTACACGTGCTGGGCTTTTATGCCGAGCGGCCCTACGGCGCATTTGCCTCCCACCGCTTCGAGTCAGTAGCCACGCTGTGGATGAATTAACGCTCAGTTTTTTTTGATAAAAAGCTCCTCCTGCACTAACAGAAGGGGCTTTTTTAATTTGTCATGCTGAGCTTGCGAAGCATCTTATCACCCTATAACAAGCCGTTCAAACGTGATAAGATGCTTCGCAAGCTCAGCATGACAAATTAATAATAAGTGCTTACTCAATAATTTGCGCAGCCACATCAAACGTTGCGGCGGGCGGCTGCGGGTTCATTTCGGCCAGGGCGGCTACTACAATTTCGGCAATGGCTTGGTCGCGGGCGCGCTTGTCGTTGGCCGGGATGACGTACCACGGGCACTCGGGCGTGGAGGTAGCGGCCAGCGCCTCCTGGTAGGCTATCTGGTAGGCGTCCCAGTGCTGGCGCTCCTTAAGGTCGCCGGGCTCGAATTTCCAACGTTTTTTCGCGTTGTCGAGGCGGGCTTGCAGCCGGCGGGCCTGCTCATCCTTCGAAATGTGCAGAAAAAACTTGAGCACCCGCGTGCCGCTGTGCGTGAGCAGCTGCTCGAAGTGGTTGATGTCCTGGTAGCGCTGCTGCCAGGTGAAGGGCTCGATGAGGCCGTGCACGCGCGTCACGAGCACATCCTCGTAGTGCGAGCGGTTGAACACGCCAATGTGGCCCCGCCCCGGCGTGTGCTGATGAATGCGCCACAAGAAATCGTGGTTAAGCTCTTCGCTACTAGGCACTTTGAAAGCCGTTACCTCAATACCGGCCGGGTTCACGCCCGTGAGCAAGTTGCGAATAGTGCCATCCTTACCACCCGTGTCGATGGCCTGAAACACCAGCAGCAGGCTTTGGCGGTGCTCAGCATAGAGCCGGTCTTGGTACTCGCTGAGTTGCTCGCGCAGCTCTTCAAGGCGTTTTTCCACCTTCTTTTTGTGGTCGAATGGCTTGTTGCTAGCCGGGTCGATGTCGGCAAGACGCAATGGAGTGCTGGGTCGCACGCGCACGGCCGGCGTGGCGGGAGGAGTGGCTGATGCCATAGGAAAATCGTAAAAAAACGGCCAACGCCGGCCGCCGATTAGTTAAACGAAAAAGGTGCTGGCTAGCGTTGTGTAGGTGTGCCCCCGCCCGCCGCCCGCCGGCTCTTTTTTCTGGCGCTGAAATTGCCTAGTACACTTGTCCTTGCCCCGCTTTTCCATGCCTATGCTTCCCCGCTCTTTTCGTCGGCTAGCCGCTGTGCTGGCCCTGCCGGCATTTTTACTCAGCCCACTGGCGCAGCCCGCCGCGGCCCAAACACCCGCCACCGACCTGCCGGCCAGCCAGGCTGCGGGCATCATCCGCGAGATTACCGAGGCCGTAGGCTTGCAGCCGCGCTTCGAGCTGCGCGCTACTACCCAAGTAGATAACGCCGCCGCCGTGGTGTATGGCGGCCGGCGCTACCTGCTTTATAACCCCGCCTTTCTGGCAGCCGTGAACCGCGCCGGCCACACCGACTGGGCGGGCATTAGCATTCTGGCCCACGAAATGGGCCACCACCTCAACGGCCACACGCTGCGCGCTGGCGGCTCGCAGCCCGAAGACGAGCTGGAGGCCGACGAGTTTTCGGGCTTCGTGCTGCGCCGCCTGGGGGCCAGCCTGGCCCAGGCGCAGGCCGCCATGGCTACCGTGTCGCCCAATGAGGGCTCGGCTACCCACCCCGGCCGCGCCCCGCGTCTGGCTGCCATCGGCCGCGGCTGGAGCCGCGCCACCGCCCAGATTATGGCCAGCAACCAAACCGGCCGCGCGCAGCCCTCGGCCCAGCCCATTGCCATAGCCCCGCGCCCGGTGCAGCAGCCACAGCCAGTTTATCCTGTTTACCAAGAGCCAACTAGCGCCGATAACAGCTCAGCTACCACCGTGGCGCTCACGCGGGCCGACAGCAACGCGCCGGTGCGCGTGGTGGGCCAGCTCACTTTCCGCGACAACCCCGAGGTGCCGTTTTACCTCACTAGCACCCTCAACGTGGTGCGCTTGGCCGACGAAAGCAGCAACGACGAGGACGAAAATGACCGCGTGCGCGACGCCCAGGTGGTGGGCCACCTGCGCCGCACCGGCAACGCCGCCTTCCCCTTCGTGCTCGAAGACAGTCAGCAGCACTCCCTGTTCGTGACGCCCCGCGGCGACGTGTACAACCAGGAGGGCCAGCGTGTAGCCAAGCTGCACGACTGATTTCAGTTATCAGTCAACAATTAGCAGTTATCATCCTTTTAGGCTGGTATCCTTAGCCGGTGAAAGCCGTTAACCCATATGATGACTGCTAACTGCTAATTGATAACTGTAAAAAATGCCCGAATTACCCGAGGTAGAAACCTACCGCCGCTTTATTGAGGAAGTGGCTGTGGGACAACAGATTACCGGCCTCGATGTGCGCGACAAGCACGTGCTGGCCGTGCCCGAAGACGAGTTGCGCACCGCCCTGCTGGGTCGCATCATTACCGGCACCGGCCGGCTGGGCAAAAACTGTTTTGTGAAGCTGGACGACGGCCACCTGCTGGTACTGCACTTCGGCATGACCGGCGATATCGGCGCTTTCCGCGATGCGCCCGACGCCCCGCGCTTCACCCGCGTGGCTTGGCAGTTGGGCGACTCGGGCCTGAACCTAGCGTTTATTGACCCGCGCAAATTTGGTCGTATTCGGCTGGCCGAGAGCGTCGAAGCCTACCAAAAAGCCAAGAAGCTGGGCCCCGACGCGCTGCTCATCACCGCCGCCGAGCTGCACCAGAAACTTAGTCGCCGCCGGGTATTCGTAAAGCCGCTGCTACTTGACCAAAGCCTCACCGCCGGCCTCGGCAACTGGATTGTGGACGAGGTATTATTCCAGGCTAAAATCCACCCCGAGCGACTGGGCAATTCCATTTCTGAGAAAGAAACCACTGCCCTGTACGCCGCCATTCAGTTGGTACTCACCACGGCTATTCAGCACGAGGCCAACTACCGACACTTTCCCAAGTCGTTTCTCATCCACGCCCGCGAGTGGGACGATTCGGCCACGCCGGGCAGCGATGCGCACACCTTTTGCCCACGTCACCCCAAGGTAAAAATCGAAAAATTCTACGTGGGCGGCCGGGCTACGTACATCTGCCCAAAATGCCAGCCTGCACCCGCAGTAACAACACGCGAAACTTGAGTGTGGGCACAAGTTCAGAGTGAAAGTATGGTAGATTTAGGGATACCTAATTCTATTAGGTATCTACCTAAACCACCTCTTCATTCTGGCTAAAAAATTAGGCGTACCTAAATCGGATAATATCTCATTGGCATTAGCCAAGCCAACTAATTGCTCACCGCTAATAAGCCGACTGCGACGGTCTAAGAGGGTGTTAGGGAATTAAGCAGGCGCTAAGCGGTTGAGGCACATGGTCATGTTGGCAATGAGCAGCCAGGCTT